>NZ_CAHJWJ010000023.1 GCF_903642285.1 Sphingomonas bacterium | reverse complement strand
CAGGGCGGACATCGGACTTGCTCCTTGCCAGATCCTTATGCCCGATCAGTGCTGTGTTTGCAAGGTATATAATCGCCAAAAAAAGGCGTCAAGCGGAACGTCCGGTTGATATACCGGCGGAATCCGTGAAATACCTGCTCTTGGCAATGCACGAGAATGACGGACCCCGATAATCGACCAGATCGCAGCCCTCCCCTACCGACTGGACGCCGACGGCTTGACCCGCGTCCTGCTGATAACGTCGCGTGAGACGGGCCGCTGGGTGGTGCCGAAGGGCAATCCGATGAAGGGGTTCGCGCCGCACGAGGCTGCCGCACAGGAAGCCTTCGAGGAAGCCGGCCTCAGCGGGATCGCAGATCCGTCGCCGATCGGCGATTTCCGCTACGTCAAGCGGCGCGGGGCACGCCGCGACCGCGAATTGTCGGTCACGGTCTTTCCGCTCGCGGTCACCGCCCAGGCCGAGGATTGGCCCGAACGTCTGCAACGCAAAACACGCTGGTTCTTGCCGACGGATGCCAGCGCCGCCGTCGAAGAGCCCGGCCTGAAGCGGCTGATCGCCGGGTTCGGGGCCTCTCGAGCATCGGACTGAATGCTTCAGGCGTTCGTGTCGGGGATGGTGGAGCCGAGGGGGATCGAACCCCTGACCTTTCGCATGCCATGCGAACGCTCTCCCAGCTGAGCTACGGCCCCCAACCTTCCCGGGAAGGCGCGTCCCCTAGCCGGGGTGCGCACCGATGGCAAGCGACCGGCCGGCCGCTTGCCATTGCGTCCACATCAATGCTCGTCTTCGTCGTTCGTCGTCTCGACGCCCAGATCGTCGTCGCCGCCCAGATCGACCTCGTCGTCCGCGGACGGTTCCTCGTCCTCGCCGGTGATCGCGGCGATATCCTCGTCCTCGTCGCCACCCTCGAGATCGGCATCCGCCTTCTTGGTATCGGGCTTCGCGACCTCGAACGGCAAGGGCTGCTTGGATTTCAGGATGGGCTCCGGTTCCCAGCTATGGCTGCAGTTGATGCAGACCACGGGATCGTCCTTGGCGAGATCGTAGAAACGCGTCGCGCATTTCGGGCACGTACGCTTCGTGCCCCATTCCGGCTGTA
Organism: Sphingomonas bacterium; assembly: GCF_903642285.1. Lineage (GTDB taxonomy): Bacteria > Pseudomonadota > Alphaproteobacteria > Sphingomonadales > Sphingomonadaceae > Sphingomonas. The sequence continues at coordinate 51,403 of NZ_CAHJWJ010000023.1, read as the reverse complement.
TCATGCCGTCAAAACCTTTCGGATGGGTCGTCGTCAGGGGTGCCCTGCGAAGTGGGGCGCGCCTTGCCATAGCGGGGCACGACTGTCAAAGCGCCGCCGCGATGAAAGCCCCCTCCCCCACGCCAATGACGATCGGCGCGCGCGGCGCGTTGCGGGGGACGCTGACCATTCCCGGCGACAAGTCGATCAGTCACCGCGCGCTGATGTTCGCGAGCCTCGCGGTCGGTGAAAGCCGGATCGAGGGGCTGCTGGAGGGCGAGGATGTCCTTGCAACCGCCGCGGCGATGCGGGCGATGGGCGCGACGATCGAGCGCGACCCGGACGGTGTGTGGCGCGTCCTTGGCGTCGGGGTCGGCGGGCTGCTTCAGCCGACGACCGCGCTCGACATGGGCAATTCGGGCACTTCGACGCGATTGCTGATGGGACTGGTCGCAAGCCACCCGATCACCGCGACCTTCGTCGGCGACGCGTCGCTGTCGGGTCGTCCGATGGCCCGGGTGATCGAACCCTTGTCGCGCATGGGGGCAGACATCACCGCAAGCCCCGGCGGACGGCTGCCGCTGATGCTGCGCGGGCTGTGCCCCGCGGTGCCGATCGAATACACACTGCCCGTCGCCTCCGCTCAGGTTAAATCCGCGATCCTCCTCGCCGCGCTCAATACGCCCGGCACGACCCGCGTGATCGAACCGGTCGCGACGCGCGACCATAGCGAGCGGATGCTGGCAGGGTTCGGGGCGGCGTTGAGCGTCGAACGGACGCTGGCGGGCCGCATCATCTCGCTGACCGGCGAGGCCGAACTCCGCCCGCAATCGATCACCATTCCCGGCGACCCGTCCTCGGCGGCGTTCTGGATGGTCGCGGCGTCGATCGTCCCTGGATCGGACGTGACGATCGCGAATGTCGGATTGAACCCCACGCGTACCGGGTTGCTGAGCGCGTTGCGTCTGATGGGGGCCGATATCGAGGCGATCGATCCGCGCACCGTCGGTGGCGAGCCGGTCGCCGATCTGCGCGTCCGCCACGCGGCCTTGTCGGCCATCGACGTCCCCGCCGATCTCGCACCGGGCATGATCGACGAATATCCGGTGCTGTTCGTCGCCGCCGCCTTTGCAAGCGGCCGGACGGTCGCGCGCGGCGCGCACGAACTGCGCGTCAAGGAATCCGACCGGATCGCGGCGATGAACGCGGCGCTCGGTGCCTGCGGCGTCGCGGTCGAGGAATATGACGACGGTCTGGCCATTACCGGCAGCGGCGGCGAGGCCATCCCCGGCGGCGCGACGGTCGCGTCGAAGCTGGATCACCGGATCGCGATGAGCACGGCGGTTGCGGGGCTCCACGCGACGAACCCCGTCACCATCGACGATATCGCACCGATCCGCACCAGCTACCCCGATTTCCTCGCCACGCTCGATGGACTGACGGGGCGGGCATGATCATCGCGGTGGATGGGCCGGCGGCCAGCGGCAAGGGCACGATCGCGAAGGCGCTGGCGCGGCATTACCGGCTGCCGCATCTCGATACCGGGCTGCTGTACCGCGCGGTGGCCTTTGCGGTGGGACAGCTCGACCTCGACCCCGAAAAGGAAGCCGATGCGGTCGCAGCATGCGATTTCGAAGAGCGGATGCTGGAGGACCCACGCTTGCGGGACGACCGGATCGGGCGGCTCGCATCGATCGTATCGGCGCACCCGCTCGTCCGCGCCGCGCTGCTGCAGCGCCAGAAGCGGTTCGCGCATCAGCCGGGCGGCGCGATCCTGGATGGCCGCGACATCGGCACCGTCATCGCGCCTGATGCCGATGCCAAGCTGTTCGTGAAGGCGACGCCGCGCATAAGGGCGAAGCGTCGACATGCGGAACTCCAGGGACGCGGCGACCTTACCAGCTTCGACCGCGTGCTGGCCGATATTCGACAGCGCGACGAACGCGACAGTAGCCGGTCCGCCGCGCCGCTCGTCATGGCGGCCGACGCGGCGCTGCTCGATACCAGTTTCCTGTCGATCGATTCGAGCGTGCAGAAGGCGATCGCGATCGTGGAGGCGGCTCGGCTGCTGCAATAGGCGTTCCGATCTTGCGCGCCGGAGCCCCGAACGCTAAGGACGAACCATCCGGCGGACAGACGGTCGCGGAGGTAGGCGCGGAAGCATGGTCTTCACGCGCCCTTTTCGCATCTCGCGTCTAGCCCTCCGTGCACGTCCGATGTCGGATGCCGCGCCGGCACGGGGTCTGCGCGGCGGTGTGAAAGCCAAGACCGTCGGATACAACCGGCCGGCCGGCAACGAACGATTTAGGAATACAGGACTTTATGGCTACCCAGGTAATGCCGAGCCGCGATGACTTTGCCGCGATGCTGGACGAGATGTTCGGCGGTGCCGACAGCTTCGAAGGTCGCGTGGTGCACGGCACCGTCACCGCGATCGAAAACGACATGGCCGTCATCGACGTCGGGCTGAAGTCAGAAGGCCGCGTTCCCTTGCGCGAATTCGCCGCCCCCGGCCAGAAGGCGGAGCTGAAGGTCGGCGATGAGGTCGAGGTCTATGTCGACCGGGTCGAGAACATGCATGGCGAGGCGATGCTGTCGCGCGACCGCGCCCGCCGCGAAGCCGCCTGGGACAAGCTAGAGCAGGAATTCTCGAAGACCACCCGCGTCGAGGGCGTGATCTTCGGCCGCGTGAAGGGCGGCTTCACCGTCGACCTGAACGGTGCCGTGGCGTTCCTGCCCGGCTCGCAGGTCGATATCCGTCCGGTCCGCGACGTGACCCCGCTGATGGACATTCCGCAGCCGTTCCAGATCCTGAAGATGGACCGCAAGCGCGGCAACATCGTCGTGTCGCGCCGCGCGGTTCTTGAAGAGACTCGCGCCGAGCAGCGTTCGGGCCTGATCCTCAGCCTGGCCGAGGGCCAGATCATCGACGGCGTCGTCAAGAACATCACCGATTACGGTGCGTTCGTCGACCTGGGCGGGATCGACGGTCTGCTCCACGTCACCGATCTCAGCTACAAGCGCGTCGGCCATCCGAGCGAAGTGCTGAACATCGGCGATACCGTGAAGGTGCAGATCATCCGCATCAACAAGGACACGCAGCGAATCTCGCTCGGCATGAAGCAGCTCGAGAGCGATCCCTGGGATGCCGCGTCGACCAAGTATCCGATCGGCGCGAAGCTGTCGGGCCGCGTCACGAACATCACCGAATATGGCGCGTTCGTCGAACTGGAAGCGGGTATCGAGGGCCTCGTCCACGTCTCCGAAATGTCGTGGACGAAGAAGAACGTCCACCCCGGCAAGATCGTCTCGACCAGCCAGGAGGTCGATGTCGTCGTGCTCGAGGTCGATCAGGAGAAGCGCCGCATCTCGCTGGGCCTCAAACAGGCACAGGCCAATCCGTGGGAAGCGTTCCTGGCCGAGCATCCGGTCGGCTCGACCGTCGAGGGCGAAGTCAAGAACGCGACCGAGTTCGGCCTGTTCATCGGTCTGGACAACGATGTCGACGGCATGGTGCATATGTCGGACATCGCGTGGGGCGTGGCGGGCGAGGACGCGCTGAACCTGCACCGCAAGGGCGAGACGGTCCAAGCGATCGTGCTCGACATCGATGCCGAGAAGGAGCGTATCTCGCTCGGCATGAAACAACTCGAACGCGGCGGGCCGGCGGCCGGCGGCGTTGCGGCATCGGGTGATCGCCTGAACAAGAACGCGGTCATCACCGTCACCGTTCTGGAAGTCCGCGACGCGGGTCTCGAGGTCCAGGCCGGCGACGACGGCGCGACCGGCTTCATCAAGCGCACCGATCTCGGCCGCGACCGCGACGAGCAGCGGCCGGAGCGGTTCCAGGTCGGGCAGAAATTCGACGCGATGGTCACAGGGTTCGATCGGTCGAAGAAGCCCACTTTCTCGATCAAGGCGATGCAGATCTCCGAAGAGAAGCAGGCGGTGGCGCAATATGGCTCGTCCGATTCGGGCGCGACGCTGGGCAACATCCTCGGCGAGGCGCTGAAGGCGCGGGGCGAAACGAACAAGGACTGATCGACGCCTCGATCGATTCGAGATGGCCGGGATGTGCGATACCGCATCCCGGCCGTTTTGCGTTTAAGGTGCTCGCTATTCGGTTCCGCGACGGCAGGTTGTAGCGCTCGTGTTTCTGGCGCAGGATTTTCGATTGACCTGGATCAATCGATTGGCGAGAGTGGGACGGCAGCTGGGGATAGCGACGATGATCCGTTCCGAACTTGTCCAGAATATCCTCGACGCCAACCCGACGCTCGCCCTGCGCGACGTCGAGGCGATCGTCAGTGCCTTCTTCGACGCCATCTCCGACCGGCTGGCCTCGAACGGCCGAGTCGAACTTCGCGGCTTCGGTTCCTTTTCGACGCGAGCGCGGGACGCGCGGAGCGGTCGCAACCCGCGTACCGGCGAAACCGTACCGGTCGATGCGAAGCGCGTGCCGTATTTCAAGCCGGGCAAGGACATGCGCGTCCGTTTGAACGTATAGGGTGCGTGGCGCGCCTTGACGGTCGTGCTTCGCTGCGCTTCTCGTATCCCGGTGCGCGGACGTGGCGAAATCGGTAGACGCTGCCGACTTAAAATCGGTTTCCATCGGAGTGCGGGTTCGAGTCCCGCCGTCCGCACCATCCTGTTGGCGATCGCCCTGACCGGCTGCGACCGCCGTCCGGACAAGGGTCCGGTGATCGTCAGCGCGATCGGGGGGACGCCGGCGCTGGTCGATGCCGCGCGCGGTCGACCCGATAGCGCGCAAAAACTGATGGTCGATGCGCTCGCACAGGGGCTTGTCCGGTTCGATGCCGCCGGACAGATCGAACAGGGGCTGGCCGAACGCTGGATCGTGATCGACGGCGGCCTGACCTACATCTTCCGGTTGCGCGATGCCGAGTGGCAGGACGGCAACCACGTTACCGCCGATCAGGTGGTCGCCATCCTGAAACGACAGATCGCCCCCGGTTCGCGCAATCCGCTTGCCCCCTTTCTCACCGCAATCGGCGACATCGTCGTGATGACGCCGCAGGTGATCGAGGTCCGGCTGAAACGCCCGCGGCCCGACCTGCTGAAGCTGTTTGCCCAACCCGAACTCGCACTGGTACGGACGAATCCGCCGGGCGGCAGCGGCCCTTTCCGGATCGTGGCAGGAGGGCACAGCCCCCTCCTGCGCCCCGCCTTCGATCGCGATCGTGCCGATCCGGACGACCAGCGCACGCTTGCGCCGGAAACGGAGGTCCGGCTCATCGGCGAGCGGGCGTCGCGAGCCATCGCGCGCTTCGCCCATCGCGATTCGGATCTCGTCGCTGGCGGCACGTTCGTCGACTGGCCGATCCTGGCGCAGGCATCGATCGCCCCCGCCAACATCCAGGTCGACCCCGCGGCCGGACTGTTCGGGCTTGCGTTCGCCGATCGCGATGGCTTTCTCGCTGATCCCGTCAACCGCGCCGCGGTGGCGCAAGCGATCGACCGCGGTGCCGCGACCGCTGCGGTTCGTCCCAACTGGGCATCGACCGAACAGATCCTGCCCGAGGCGCTCGACTCCGCCGCGCCGCCGGTCGTTCCCGTCTGGTCACAAGCGCCGCTCGCCGACCGCGTGGCGGCGGCCAGGGCGCAAGTCCGCTTATGGCCGGTCAAACCGGTATTGCGGATCGCACTGCCGACCGGCCCCGGCGCGACGTTGCTCTACGGGCAGATCGCGGCCTCGCTGATCGCGATCGGTGCCGTCCCGACCCGGGTCGCTGCAACTGCGGACGCCGACCTTCGCCTGATCGACCGGGTCGCCCCCTATGACAGCGCGCGCTGGTATTTCGCGAACGCATGCGCGCCGTGCGGGGCTGCGGCGCTGACGGCGATGCTCGCGGCACGCGATGCGCCGACGCTTGAGGAACGAAGCCATCGGCTTGCGGACGCGGACCTCGCCTTGGCGCAGGACGTGGCATTCATCCCGATCGCGCGTCCGCTTCGGTGGTCGCTGGTGGCGACCCGGTTACGGCAGTTCCAGCCCAACCCTCGGGCCTGGCACCCGTTGAACCGGCTTCGCGCCGACACCAGTTACCCGCAATGACGATCGACCGGAGCCGTATGGGCCAGACCCTTCTCGACCGCCTGCCGGTCGGTCGCGATCCCGTCTCGGTGCGTCGCAGAGTCGAAGCGATGGAGCATCTGCTCGAGGGGCTGTTCGTGATCCCCGGCATAAACCGCCGGATCGGGCTCGACGTCATCCTCGACGCGCTGCCGTTCGCGGGCACCAGCATCGCCGCCGCTCTGGGCGCATGGATGGTGTGGGAGGCGCGCAATATCGGGATGTCGAAGCTGCAGATGGCGCGGATGCTCGGCAATGTCGGTGTCGACTGGGCGCTCGGCATCATCCCGCTGATCGGCGCGGTCCCGGATTTCTTTTTCCGGTCGAACAGTCGCAACCTGAAGATCATCCACCGCCATCTCGATCGCCATTTTCCCGCCGGCATGACGATCGAGGGTTAGGGTGTCCTGCCCGCGATCCTGAGCGACGTGCCGGGTGACACGCCGCCATGACCGGCGGGGCAGCGGACGAAGGCGAAGGTCTTGTCCAGGCACAGCCAGATCTCGTCGAGCCAGCCTTGACGGTCGGTCGTGATCCGCATGCCGTCCGCGCGCAGACCGGGATTGGCCTTTGCCATCGCAAGCGCGAGATCGCCCGCGCTCAGTGGCGCGGCGGCAAGCGCATCCATATCGGGGAAGCGAAGCTTCGCATACAACCCGGTTGACAGACGGAAATACCGCGCGGGATCATAGCCGGCCATGCACGTCCCGTGCTTGGCCCATTCGTGTTGCAGCAATTGCGCGGACGGAGTCGTGCACATCGCGCCGCGGATCACGTGCGCAGGCAGCAGTGGCGTGGTCGTACAATATTGCGGCCAGGTCGCGCCCATCCCGTCCGGCCACAGTCCATGCAGCACGAAGCCGAACCGCCCCCCGGCGTGATTGCCGCATTCGAAGTCCGCGCCGGGTTTGTTACCTGCTTGGCGACAGAAATGCGGTGTCCAGATAAGCGCGAGGGTGTAGCCGCCGATCGGTTCCTGCCGCGCGGGCTGTTCCGCGGTCGGCAATTCCGGATGGACGGGCACCGGCGCGGTCGGCGGCATGCAATCATTGACCTGCGCCCAGCCGGCCGCTGGCCATGCAAGCGACAGCAGCGCCGCCGCGCGAATTGCGATCTTCATGCGAAGGGCTCCTCACCGACCGGGATTTCACCGAACCATTGCACCGCATCGCGGTGGAACAACAACGTAGCGGCGGCAATGTAGAGAATATTCACTGCGGCCATGAGAAGCACCGGCTTGCCGAATGGGATGCGCGCGGTGGCAAGCTGAAATATCGCAAACGCGATCCCCATTGCAGAGAAGATCGCGAAGACCGCGACGATCCATTTCGCCACGATGCTCGGCGCACGCGCGGTAAAACGCCAGAGCAGCAGCGAGATGACGATACCCAGCGCCAGCGTCACCCATAACAGCCAGGTCTTCCCCACCAGCAGCGGGTTCATCGAAAGCGCGTCGGCGCGGGCCGACCAGGTCAGTGCGGACGCGAGCAATCCCAACGCGAACGAAGAAAGATACAAACGTTCGTAGCGAACGATCGACTGCGGACGGACCATCGAAACCCCCCTATGACAAAAGATGGGTATCGCCTGCCGCGCGGATCGCCAAGCCCGATCAGACCAGCGCGAAGTCCAGCCCGATATCCGCCGCCGGCGCGGATTGCGTCAATCGCCCGACGGAAACGTACGTCACCCCCGTCGCGGCGATATCGCGGATCGTCTCCAGCGTGACGCCCCCCGACGCCTCGGTGGGTACGCGCCCGCCGACGAGCGTCACCGCCCCGCGCAACACCGCTGGCGTCATGTTGTCGAGCAGCAGATGCGTCGCGCCTGCCGCCAGCGCGGGTTCGATCTGATCGATCCGGTCGACCTCGACGATGATCCGCGCGATCCCGGCCGCCTTCGCGCGCGCCACCGCTTCGCCGACATCGCCCGCCACCGCGACGTGATTGTCCTTGATCATCGCCGCGTCCCACAGCCCCATCCGGTGATTCTGCGCGCCACCCATCCGGGTCGCATATTTCTCCAGCCGGCGCAGACCGGGGATGGTCTTGCGCGTGTCGAGCAGGATCGCGCCCGTCCCCAGGATGCGATCGGCATAGGCGCGCGTCAGCGTCGCGATGCCCGACAGATGCTGCACGGTGTTCAGCGCGGATCGCTCGGCCGTCAGCATCGCGCGCGCACTGCCCTCCAGCCGCATCAGCACGCCGCCGGCCGCAATCGCGGCACCGTCCTCGACCAGCGGTACGATCGTCACTTCCGGATCGAGCGCACGAAAGAACCCCGCGGCCACGCCAAGCCCGGCGACGGTGATCGAGTCGCGGCTCGCCATTACCCCCCGGAACCGCGCTTCCGCCGGGATGACCGCCGCGGACGTGATATCGCCTCCGTCACCCAGATCCTCTGCCAGCGTCGCGGCCAAGAAAGCGTCGAGATCGAACCCGTCGAGCACGAACGCCATGTCAGTCGCCCGTCACGCGCGCCGGGCCGAGGTCACCCTGCCCGATCGTGGCACTCGCCATCGACAGCATCGCGTCGAGGCTCTTCTTCGCTTTCAGCCGCAACCCTTCCTCGATCTCGATCCGCGGTTCGAGATCGCGCAGCGCCGCGTATAGTTTCTCCATCGTGTTCAGCGCCATGTACGGGCAGATGTTGCAGTTGCAGTTCCCATCCGCCCCCGGCGCACCGATGAAATGCTTGTTCGGCAGCACCCGCTCCATCTGGTGGATGATATGCGGCTCGGTCGCGACGATCAGCGTGTCGCCGGGAAAGCTTTGGGCGAATTCCAGGATGCCGCGGGTCGATCCGACATAGTCGGCATGGTCCAGGATCACCGCGGGACATTCCGGATGCGCCGCGATCGGCGCGCCGGGATGCAGCAATTGCAGCTTCAGCAACTCGGTCTCGCTGAACGCCTCGTGGACGATGCACACCCCCGGCCATAGCAGCATATCACGGCCGGTCTTGCGCGCGAGATAGCCGCCGAGATTCTTGTCGGGGCCGAAGATGATCTTCTGGTCCGCCGGCAGTTTGGCCAGGATCGTCTCCGCCGAGGAGGATGTGACGATGACGTCGCTCAGCGCCTTCACCGCAGCGGAGCAATTGATGTATGTGAGCGCGATGTGATCGGGATGAGCGCTGCGAAACGCGGCGAACTGATCGGGCGGACAGCTGTCCTCCAGACTGCACCCCGCGTCCATGTCGGGTAGAACGACGATCTTTTGCGGGCTGAGGATTTTCGCGGTCTCCGCCATGAAACGAACGCCGCAGAATGCGATGACGTCGGCGTCGGTCGCCTGCGCCTTTCGGCTGAGATCCAGACTGTCGCCGACGAAGTCCGCAATGTCCTGGATTTCGGGCTTCTGATAATAATGCGCGAGGATGACGGCGTTGCGATCCTTGCGCAGTCGGTCGATCTCGGCGCGCAGGTCGAGGCCGCGCAGGACGTTGGGCTGGTGAGTCATGTCCCTCAAATGGCGGCTTGGGCGGGCCTCCGCAACCCGCTTGGCGGCGAGCCGAGCAGCCTGCCCGGAACGGCCGCCCCGGGCGCGTCCGCCGTCACCGCGCGGTAGATCGCGTCGCCCGCGGGCGAGAAGGCGATCAGCCGCGCGCCGACCAGAACCGCGACCAGCACCGCCGTCCCCCACGGCCACGCCGGGTGGATGCGCCCGAGCCGCCGCCGGTCATGAGCCATCCCCGCGAGGAGGAAGACCACGGGCGTCCCGCTTCCCCACTCGAACGCCCAGGGCGTCAGGAACGGCAGCGGCAGCAGGCGACCGAGCGCGGGGCCCATGATCATGGTCATGCCGCAGAGGTGAAGCCGGCGGTGCCAGTCGGTCCGTCGCCGCATCCGGATCGCCGCGACGGTGAAGCCGAAGAACGCGAACACGGTCGCCGGGTTGGCGATCAGGAACATTTGCGGGGGGAAGAAGAACGGCACGTTCCCGCGCCGCGTCACGTCGACCGTCAGCGCGCACCCCAGCACGACCAACGCGACCGCCCAGCCCGCGCCGATCCAGCCGAGGCGGCGATGGAGCGACAGCGTCCCACCCCGCACCCCGAGTTGCGCCTGGATTGTGAACAACGCCGTCCAGCCCATGAACGCCACGGCGTGAAGATGGATCAGAGGGCGGACATGAAAGCTCGAACGACCGGCGATCAATTGCGTCGAAAAGCCGATGACGACCGTCAGCGCCATGGCGATCGCCAGATGGCCGAAGAACCGGTCTCTCCGGTCGGTGGTCCAAACCCGCGCCGCTATAGTCGCCATCGATCAAGGCCTCCCTGCGAAGGTCGCCGTCTATTTAGATCAGGAAGATAATGCAAGTTAACGCCTACTTTGCCATGAAAGCAAAGTCTTACGGTTCCCTCAGCACGTCTTCGATCGAGCGCGACACGTCCCAGCGACGTCGATCCTCGGACGGCCTCGCGTCGCCCGCAAGGCGCACGCGGACCGTCACGCCGTGGAAGCCCGCCGCGCGGAGCGGGGCACCGAGCAGATCGGCGATCACGACGCGGGCGTTGTTGCGCGCGAGCGCCACGTTCTTCGGGTCGCGCGCCCGCGCCTCCACCATCGCCTGCGCCTTGACGGCGGTGGCCCGGCTCATGTCCTCGAACGCGCCGCGGGTGACGAACAGGCCGCGATCGCGCGTGAGCGTGCGATGCGCCTCGTCGATGCTGGGCGGGCCGACCGTCACGTCCGGCGCATCGACGAGCAGCGTGCGCGCGTTCGCATCCCAGCGCATGGCCCCCGGCCCGATCTGCCCCGCGTCGACGAAATAATCGACGGCGTACGGTGCCTTTACGACCCGATCGGACCGGAGCAGGCCGAGCCCGCGCACATCGCTTGCGGTGCTTTGCACCACGCCCGACAGCGTGCCGACCCGCAGCGACGCGGAGCGGGCGAAGCGCTCAGCGACGACCTTCGCCACCGCCACGCCGTCGTCCCGAGTCTCGACGACATAGCGTTCCCGATAGCGGAGCCACCCCGCATAGCCCACGCCGAGCAGAACGACGATCGCCAGCGCCTCGAGCAATCGCCTCAAATGGCCCACCGCTCCCCGTCGCGGCGAACGCGGCCCCGACGCTCGAGGTCGATCAGATGTGCGAGCACCGAGCGCTCGGCCGCGGGCAGCAGCCGTTCGTCGAGCCCGGCATACATCGCCCGGGTCAATTCGGGCAGCGCCGACGCGCGCTCGCCGAGCAGCCGCAGCGCCTGCCCCTCGCGCTGGCGGCGATGACCGATCATGTGCCGGACGAGCCGGCGCGGGTTCTCTACCGCGTCGCCATGGCCGGGATAATAGATCGCCTCGTCGCGCCCCTTCAGCCGCTCCAGACTGGCCATATACGCCGCCATGTCGCCGTCGGGTGGCGAGACGACGGTGGTCGACCAGCCCATGACGTGATCGCCGCTGAACAGCGCGCCCGCGCCGCCCTGCGCTTCCGGTAGCGCGAAGGCGAGATGGTTCGAGCTATGCCCCGGGGTCGCCAGCGCGGTCAGCGTCCAGCCGTCTCCGGCGATCCCCTGTCCGTCCTCCAGCACCCGGTCCGGCGCATAGTCGGCATCGAACGCCGCGTCGGTCTGCGCGCCCTCGTCATGGATGGCGAATGGTGCCGCACCGACGATCGGCGCGCCCGTCGCAAACGCGAGGGGGCGGCTCGCTGGGCTATGGTCGCGGTGATGATGGGTGATGACGATCGCCCGCACCGGTCGCCCCGCGATGGCCGCGGTCAGCGCCGCCAAGTGCGCGGGATCATCGGGTCCGGGATCGATGACCGCGAGGTCGGTCGTACCGACGACGTGCGTCTGCGTGCCGGTGAAGGTGTAGGGCGACGGATTGGGGGCGAGAACGCGAGTGACCAGCGGTTCGAGCGCGATCGGTATTCCGGTGGCCTCGTCCATGGCGAACGAAGTGGCGGCGAGAGCCACCGTTGGCAAGTCTTGCCGGGTCATCGGGCGCGCAGACGCTTCTCACTCGCCCGGTGTCCGGTTGGCCCTCCCGACGGAGAAAGCCGAACGTGCCGACAATGCGCATGATGTCGGCATTTCTTACAGGCGCAGGTCAACGGCCATGTCCATTAACCACCCGAACCCTCACAAAACCGCCGATCGCCTGGGCTGGCACGAACACTGCGGGACGTCTGACAGCCGAGCGCAGCGCGCTTCAGCAGGGCGGGCCGACGCTGCTACCGATCTCGCGTCGCCCGCCCGCACCCGGCCTTCAACCCTTGACGAGCAGATCGGCCAGTTCGCCGCTTTCGTACATTTCCATCATGATATCCGACCCGCCGACGAATTCGCCTTTCGCATAAAGCTGCGGGATCGTCGGCCAGTCGGAATAGCCCTTGATCCCCTGACGGATCGCCTGATCCTGCAGCACGTCGACGCTTTCGAACGCGACGTCCAGATGATTGAGGATCGCGACCGCGCGGCTGGAGAAGCCGCATTGCGGGAACAGCGGACTGCCTTTCATGAACAGCACCACAGGACTGGCCTTCACGAGCGTATCGATACGGGCGAGCGTGTCTTCGGTCGTCGGGTCGGACATCACGGAATTCCTCAGGAAGATGCGGTGGTCAGTTGCAGCGCGTGGAGGACGCCACCCATGCGGCCGCCGAGCGCGGCATAAACCTGCTGATGCTGCTTCACCCGGCTCATGCCGGCAAAGCCGGGCGCGACCACACGGGCGGCATAATGGTCGCCGTCGCCCGCCAGATCGGTGATCTCCACCTCGGCATCGGGGATACCGGCGCGGATCATCGCGGCGATGTCGTCGGCGGCCATCGGCATGTTATTTCAATTCCATCAGCTGTCGGCGCGCGTCGACGGTCTTGTCGGCCAGCGCCTGGCGCACCTGCGCGTCGTCGATCTCGACCCCCGCCGCGGACAGGTCCCCGACGAGCTTGCGCACGACGTCCTCGTCACCCGCTTCCTCGAACTCGGCATGCACGACCGATCGCGAATAGGCATCGGCTTCTTCGGGGGTCAATTTCATGTGGTCCGCCGCCCATTGCCCGAGCAGACGGTTGCGGCGGGCGACGATGCGAAACGCCATTTCCTCATCATGGACGAACTTGGCTTCGAAGCCGCGCTCGCGGTCGTCGAAAATGGTCATGGCGTCGCGCGTCCCCCGTACCGGTCATCGCTTCATGAGATAGGACGGGTATCGAGGGCACGCAACCGCAGCGCGGCTCAGCGTCCGATCAGCCGCCGCGCGATCGCATCGGCGACATGCGCCGCGGGCGTGCCGGTCCGTTCGCTTTCGTCCCAGATCTCGCCCAGCCGGGCGGGAATCCGCGCGATCCGCGCCATCACCTCCGCCTCGTTGCCCTGCCCCAGATATTCCAGCCCGACATTGATGATGCCGCCCGCGTTGATGACGTAATCGGGCGCATAGACGATGCCGCGATCGTGGATGCGGTCGCCGTCCGCGGGCGTTGCCAGCTGGTTGTTCGCGCCACCCGCCACGACCTTCGCCTTCAGTGCGGCGATGCTGCCCTCGTGCAGGATCGCGCCGAGCGCGTTGGGGCTGACCAGATCGACGTCTGCCGACAGGATCGCCTCCGCCGACACCGCGACCGCGCCCAGTTCCTCCGCCAGCGCCTGCGCGCGCGCCTCGTCGACATCCGCCAGCGTCAGCTCCGCGCCGTCCTTCGCCAGCAACCGCGCGAGCCCGCCCCCGACCGAGCCGACGCCCTGGATCGCGACCCGGACGCCCTTCACGTCCGTCGCACCCAGCCCGCGCGCCGCTGCGGCCTTCACGCCCAGATACACCCCCTGCGCGGTGTAAGGGCCGGGATCGCCGCCCGCCGCCCCGCTTGCGACCGGCAGGCCGGAGACGTAACGCGTCTGGCTGGCGATCACCTTCATCCGCGCTTCGGACATGCCGACATCCTCGGCCGTCACGTAGCGCCCGCCGAGCGAATCGACGGCGCGGCCGAACGCCCGGAGCTGCGCGTCGCCGATCGTCGCACCCGGCGCATCCGCCAGCACGACACCCTTCCCGCCGCCGAGCGGCAGGCCCGCCATCGCGTTCTTGAAACTCATGCCGCGCGACAGGCGCAGCGCGTCGGTGATCGCCCCGTCGCTGTCCGCATAATGCCAGAAGCGCGCGCCGCCCGCGGCCGGCCCCATCGCGGTCGAATGGATCGCGATCACCGCACGCAGCCCAGAAGCGGGATCGGTGAAGAGGTGCACGCCCTCATGATCGTCGAAATCGGGAAAACCCCAGCCGCTGGTCATCGTTCGAAATCTCGGGAATTGGCGCAAGGGAATGGGGCGACCGACGGGACTTGAACCCGCAACTTCCGGCATCACAAGCCGACGCTCTAACCAATTGAACTACGGTCGCCGCGAAGCCTGCGCCCCTAGCGGTCGCTTGCCCGCGGCGTCAAGGACGTAGCGTCAGGATTGGCGGAAGCGGCCGTCGATCGACAACCGGTACGTGCCGCCCTGTTCGGCGAACCCGGCCCCCGTCAGCCGCGCCACCGCGGCCGGATCGCCAGGGCGGAGCGACAGGTCGGCATGATAGCTGCCGGCACCCGTAATCCGGATCGTGATCCCCTCCGTCCCCGCCTGGCTGACGAGCGGCACGAGCAGCGATCCGCCGTCGCAGCGCGCGGGCCCGGACAAGGTCGCCGGCAGCGTGATACCGGCGATCCCCCCGCTTGCCAGCGTCGCGGTGACCCGGCCGTCCGCACTTTCGCATTGGCCGTCGCGGAAGCGGACGCTGACCGTATCGAGATCGATCGCGCTGACCGGCACCGGCGCGAACAGCGATCCGGTCGGGATATGCGCGGTCATCGAGTCGACCGCGACACCGTGGCGGCTGAGGCTCGCCGCGCCATGGACCGGCTGTGCGGGATCGCGCCCGTCGACCGCGATCCGCGCCCGGCCAAGCAGAAGCGCGAAGGGCGAGACGGCAGCGTCCATGTCGCCGAGCGCCAGGCCGCCGAAGCGGACATCGGTCAGTCGCCCGTCCCACACGCTGCCGCTCGCCGTTCGCACGACCAGCCCATCATCGCCCGCACCGATCCAGCCGAGCGCGGCGCGCATCGGCAGCAGTGCGAGCAGCATGACGACGAGCATCGCGCCGAACAGTGCCGCCGGGCGAGTGGCGAGCCGGATTTGCATCAACTGCCCCGTGCCCTCAGCGTGATCGTCACGCCGAGCGTCCGGTCGCCATTGTTCGTCAGCGATGCCGATCCCACGAGCACGCCCGACGCCTCGAGCCGTGCCAACCACGCGGCGAGCGCCGCCGGGCGCGCCGACTGGATATTGACCTTCACCGCGTCGGGCCCGGCAGGATCGAGGCTTGCGAGCGTGAAACCCGCCTGCCCGGCCGCGGCGCGGACCGTGTCCGCGATCGGGCCAATCGCTACTGCACGGCTCCGTGCGATGTCCACAACCGCGTCGACCCGCGCCTCGGTCGACCCAAGCCGCGACACCGCATCCGCATAGCGTTCCCGTTCGCTCGACAGGGCATCGCCGACGGGGCGGACGACCCCGCCCCAAAGCAGCGCCAGCACCGCGAGCGCGGCGGCGACGAGCAGCAGCCGCTTCTCGCGCAGTGACCGGCCGTCGAACCAGGCGAACAGGGGTCTCATGGCGCGCTCACCGTCATCTCGCCCGACACGCGTCCGGCCGCGGACTGGAACACGCCGGCGTCGACCTTGTAGCCAAGCGCCTCGATGGCGTTCTTCACGTCGAGCACGGCGGCCTGACGGTCGGTGGCGAGCGCCACGCGGAGCGTGCCGCCTGCGCCGAAATCGATCGCGGTTATCTCGCTGCCCGGCACGCTCCGCACCGCGGCATAGACCGCGGCGGTCGTCGCGGAAAAGCCCTGACCCGGCCCGCGCAACCGCGCCAATCGTTCGTCGAGCTGACGATCCGCATCGTTCACGCTTTCGCCGCGCGGCAGCCCGGTGCGCGCGAGCGAATCCGCGCGTTCTTCCAGCGCACCCGCCGCGAATTCGTATTTTGCGATCTTCACCACGTCGATCGCCAATGTGATCGCCAGCACGACGAGCGCCATCACCGCCAGCCGCCGGATCAGCGCCCAGTCGGGTGCCCTTCTGCGCCGACGCGCGAACATCCCCTGCCGCAGGTCGAGCGCGGGGTTGCTTGACCCGGCCGCGATCCCTTGCGCCAACGCATCGCGGTCCAGCACATCGGGGGCGACGCCGCCCGTCACCAGATCGGTCAGCCGCGCCTCGTCCGCGAAGCCGCTGCTGATGCCGCGCACGACCCCCCGCCCGCCGATCTCGCCGCTGACATAACCGGCCTCCGGGCGCGGCAGCAGCATCGGCGCGGGGACGATCGCGACCGGGTCGATTCCCTGCTCCGCCAGCGCCTCCAGCCATGCACGCATCCGGCCCGCGCCCACGACGCCGATCGGCCGGTCTGCCCGCCCTTCCTCGCCGACCGCGACATGGAGTTCGGCCACCGGACCGGCGCTCGCTTCACCGGCGAGAATGCGCGCGGCGGCGGTCGCCTGCGCAGCCGATCGTACCGGAAGTTCCGCCCAGTGCAGCGTCACCGCATCCGCCGGCGCGACCGCGACGGTGTCGCCTTGATCCACGGGAATACCCTCCCCGCTTTCGACTCGCGCGTCGGCGTGGATCCGCATCCAGGACCAGCCGCGATCGTCGCCGGGAAGGAAGAGCAGTGTCGTCACGGATCCTCCCCCCATTGCCGCGATACAAGCCGGACGGGAAGCCTGTTCGCGTCGATCGTCGCGCGTTCGGTCAGCGTGGTCGATGCTTGCGCGACATCGATCCGCAGTGCGAACCACGTCGTCGTCACCGCCGTACGCCCCGCCGCCCCGCCGAGGTTGCCGATCGATGCGAGCGATGGCTGCTGCCAGAACGCGCCGGTGTCCGGGAAGCCTGTCGGGGGCCGCCGCGACAGCGCCTGCTGCGCCGCGCCGACGGACAGCGTATCGGGGGCCAGCATCGCCAGCAGCGGGGCGCGTTCGGGGGCCAGTGTGTCGATGTTGATCGCGACCGGCCGCGCGGGCGGCAGCGCACAGACCCAAGGGCCGATCGCGCGGTAGATATCGGGCGTCACCCCGGCGACTACGCGCAATTCGCTGGGGTCCGTCATCAGCGTACCGGCAGTGCGGTACGGCGTCGCTTGCGCCAGGTAGGTCGGGTCCTCGGCCCCGCCGGGCTGGACGTCCTGATCGCTGTCGATCCAATCCTGCGCGCCTGCCGCGATCTGGTTCGCCGCATTGCCGGGGACGCCGACGAGCTCCATCAGCCGGACGAATTCCAGCCGCGCGGGGGCATAATCGACGTAGACGCCGGGTCCCGTCTGTTGAACCAGCCCGTTGAGGTTGAAGCAGTTGCCGCCGTCGGTCACCCGCGCCATCGCACTGCCACCGCCGGGCAGCGGCAGGCCGAACGGTCGATCGCTCCAGCCGCCCAGCAACGTCACCTTGTCGCGGTCGAACGCCAGCAGGTTGGTCACGCGCGCCATCGCCATCGTCTCCGCGGCGTTCGCGAACGCGCGCGCCTGCCCGGTCGCGACGGTATTGCCGGTCAGCCGGGTCGCGACCCGCAGTTTCTCCAGCGCGGTGCCCGCCATTACCGCGACGACCGCGACCAGCAGCAGGACGGTCAGCAGCGCGGCACCGCGCTCGGCGGGATCAGGGCGCATGGGGCGTCGCCGCAGGAGTCGGCACGGGGTCGTAACCCGTCGACACGAGAAACAACTGCCGGAACAGCGTGCCGTCGTCGCGCACGATATCGACCGCCATCGCCTGCGGCAGCGGTGGTCCCGCCGCACCCGTCCAGCGGCCGGTCCAGGCCCCGGCGTAACGATAGCGAAGCGCGACGCTCTTCACCCGCGCCATCATCGCGGCAGGGGCAAGCGGTGCCGCGCCGTCGATCATCGGATAGGCCTGTCGCACCAGCACATGCCCGTCGAGCCGCCACACGACCTTCTGCGCGGTCGCGCGCGGGACCGCATCGATGTTCGTCCACCCGCCGCGCACGAGCGAAAGCATCGGCGCGACCGCGGAGCCGCCCTCGCCGGCGAAGGCCGGTCGCGGCGTGCCCCGTTCGTCCCGGCTCGGTCGCGCCTGCGCCTGGGCGAGATCGGCACCGAGCGTCGACATGGTGCGATCGATCGCACCGATATCGTCGAGCTTCGCCCCGGTCGCTGCCTGCGCGCGGATGCTGAACGACAGGATCGCGATACCCGCGAGCGCGATCATGCCGAAGATCAGGAGCGACACCATGACTTCGATGAGGGTGAAGCCTTCTTGGCCTTGCGTGTCCTCACCCCTCCGGCGCTGCGCGCCCCCCTCCCTCTCCCATTGGGAGAGGGAAAAGATGCCGAAGGCGGCGAAGGGTGAGGGCAGTTTCCGACTCATGAAACCGTGCCCGGCCGAACCATCGTCAACCGCCCCAGCACCTGCCCCCGGGCATCCGCGACCGACACATCGACCCGCAATATCCCGCCGCCCCCCGACGGCGAGACGACGCGCGTCCAGGTCCAGTTGCGGCCACCGTCCACCATCGCGCCCTGTGCCGGTCCCAGCACCGGCGGCTGCGCGCTCGTGACCGCATCGACCGCGACGCTCTCCGCCACCATCTGCGCCAGGACCGTTCCGTCGAGCGTCGCCGCGCCGCGGATCGTCGCGGACTCCAGCCGGATCAACGCCAGCGCCGCCAGCCCGAAGACGGCAAGCGCGACCATCACCTCGATCAGCGTGAAGCCGTCTTCGGCGTAACGCCGTCGGAAAACGAAGCCGGTGTCGCGATCAGACCGCATCGGCGCGCACGCTGCCGTCGGCCCCGATCCGAACCACCGCACCAGCGCCGCGGCGATCGAGGCGGATGTCCGCCGGCCGATCCGCCAGCCCGGTGGGATCGAACACCACCCGCACCCGTCCGCTCGTCTCGCCGACCGCCGCGCGAGTGCCTTCGGACCAGCGTTCGACCCGCAACGGCTTGTCCGCGATCGCCGACCATTGTCTGCCCTCCCGCCGCTCGAACCCATAGCCTGCGGTCGTCGCCCACAGGCTGACCGGCTTGCCGCCGACGATCGCCTCGTCATGCGCCGCCCGCGCGCGCGCCGCGAACCGCGTGGCCTCGTCGAGCACGCGCCCATGGGGGTCGGGGATCGCCCAGACGACCGCCGCAGACGCCAGCGCGATGATGGTCACGACGACCATCAACTCCACTAGGGTAAAGCCGCGCTGTGGAAACGCGGCCGCCCTATTCCCAGCTGCCGATATCGGCATCGATCCCCTCGCCGCCTTCCTTGCCGTCCGCACCATAGGTCCAGACGTCCGCGTCGCCATGCTTGCCCGGCGACGCGTAGAGATAGGCGCGATGCCACGGATCCTCGGGCAATTTGCCCTTCAGATAGCCACCGCGCTGGTACGCCGCGGCCGATACGCCCTCGGGCGGGGTGCTGAGCGCGGCCAGCCCCTGCGCGGTCGTCGGGTAAGCGCCGACCTGCAATTTGTAGAGATCGAGCGCGCCTTGGATGTTGGCGATATCCGCTTTGGCCTTCACGCCCTTCGCCTTGTCGCCCGCGGGCAGGACGTTGATCGCCACGATCGTCGCGAGCAGGCCGATGATGACGATTACGACCATCAGCTCGACCAGCGTGAAGCCGTGTTCGGCGGAACGCCTCAGGGGCGTGAAGCCGTGTTCTTCCCCTCTGTCGTCATGCCGGGCTCGTCCCGGCATCCAGGGCCGCGAGCGATGCGTGCGTGGCTCTGAACCCCGGCACGAGGCCAGGGTGACGGTGGGGGAAGGAAACCGCATGAACGTCCTCACAAATTCACTGTCCCGCCAGCGTGTTGAGCTGCAGGATCGGCAGCAGGATCGATAGCACGATCGTCGCCACGATACCGCCCATCATGACGATGATCGCCGGTTCCAGCAGCGACAGGGCGGTCGCGGTGAAGCGATCGAATTCGCGCTCCAGATAATCCGCCGCCCGTTCCAGCATCTCGTCCAGCCGTCCAGCCGCCTCGCCGCTCGCAGCGAGATACGTCAGCAGCGGGGGAAAGACGCCCGCGCGGCGCATCGCGGCGGACAGGCTGCCGCCGCCTCGGATCGCCTCGACGATCTCGTCCGACGCCAGCCGCAGCCGCCGGTTGTGGATCGTCGAGGCGGTCAGCGTCAGCCCTTCGAGCAGCGGCAGGCGGCTCGCGACCATCGTCCCCAGCGTCCGCGCCATCCGCGCCGCATGGAGATCGCGCAGCAGCCGCCCGAGCAGCGGGATGCGCAGCAGCCGACCGTCGAACGCCAACCGGATCGCCGGATCCTTCAACAGCCGCCAGCCGCCGAACCCGATCAGCGCGACGACCACGAGCATGACCCACCACCAGTGCACCAGCAGGTTCGACACCCCGATCACCATCCGGGTCAGGAACGGCAGCGTCTGGCCGACCGTATCGAACTGTTCGACGACCTGCGGCACGACGAACATCATCAATGCGGTCACCACGCCCATCGCGACGATCGCGAGTATCGTCGGATAGGCGAGCGCGGTGATGAGCTTGCCGCGGATCTCCGCCTGACGCTCCAGCAGCACGGCGAGGCGGTCGAGGATCGTCGGCAACGATCCCGAACTCTCGCCCGCCGACACCATCGCGCGGTACAGCGGCGGAAAGCTCTTCGGCTCGCGCGCCATCGCGTCCGCGAGGCGGCGGCCCTCGACGACACCCGCATGGACGACGGAGACGATCTCGCGGACGCTGTCCTGTTCGGTCTGGCGCGTAATCGTCCGCAGGCTTTCCTCGAGCGGGGACACGCGGTTGAGCGTCGCGAGCTGGCGGGTGAAGAGCGTGAGGTTCTTGCCCGACATCTTCGGGCGGCCGAGCTGGAGGCCGAACAACGGTCGACTCTTCGCCTGCGGCGGTGCGCCGGGGTCGATCCGGACGATGTACAGCTTCTGCCGGTCGAGCCGGTCGCGCGCCGCGTCGATGCTGGTCGCAGCGACATGCCCGCGCTTCTCCGCACCGCGGGTATCGATGGCGATATAGTCGAAGTCCACCTATTCGCTCTCCCCTCGTGGGAGAGGGAGGGAGCGCCGAAGGCGCGGAAGGGTGAGGGGGAGTGAAGACCGCAACGTCCCCCTCACCCTTCCCACTCGCTAGCAGCGAGCGGGGCCCTTCCCTCTCCCACAGGGGGAGAGGGAGTCTCACCCTCCCCCTCCACCGCATCCCGCCGCGACACGCGCACCGCTTCCTCCGCGGTCGTCGCCCCCGCCAGCACCAGCTCCCGCGCCGCACTCGCCAGCGTCGGTGCATTGCGGAACGCGTGCGCCGCGATCGCCCCCTCGTCGCCGCTGTCGTTGATCAGCCGCCGGATCGTTTCGTCGACGCGCACCGCCTCGAACACCCCGATCCGGCCCTTGAACCCGCTATGCCCGCACTGGTCGCACCCGTTCGCGGCGAACACGATCGCCTCCGGATCGATCCCCAGCAGCGGTGCCACCGTCTCGCGCGCCGCGACCGGCTGCCGGCAATTCGGGCACAGTCGGCGCACCAGCCGCTGCGCGATCACCGCGCGTAGCGTGGAGGCGAGCAGGAACGGTTCCACCTTCATGTCGCGCATCCGCGTGATCGCGCCGACCGCGTCGTTGGTGTGGACCGTCGACAGCACCAGATGCCCGGTCAGCGACGCCTGCACCGCGATCTCCGCGGTCTCGCGGTCGCGGATCTCGCCGATCATCACGACATCGGGGTCCTGGCGCAGGATCGCGCGCAGCCCGGCGGCGAAGGTCAGCCCGACCTTGGGATTGACCTGCGTTTGTCCGACCCCGTCGACCGCATATTCGACCGGGTCCTCGACGGTCAGGATGTTGCGGCTGCCGTCGTTCAGCAGCCGGAGCGCGGCGTAGAGGCTGGTGGTCTTGCCCGATCCGGTCGGCCCGGTGACCAGAACGATGCCATTGGGTTCGGCCAGCACCCCCTGCAACAGCGCGTACATCGCCGGTGTCAGTCCCAGCGCCTCCAGGTCGATGCCCGCATTGTCCTTGTCGAGGATACGCAGCACCACGCGCTCCCCCGCCCGGCTGGGCAGCGTGGAGACACGCACGTCGAGCAGCTTGCCCCCCAGGGTCAGCCCCATCCGCCCATCCTGCGGCACGCGCCGCTCGGCGATGTCGAGCCGCGCCATGACCTTGATCCGGCTGACGACGACGGGCGCGACATGCGCGGGCATCTTCAGCGTTTCGCGAAGCACCCCGTCGATCCGCATCCGGACGACGAGCCCGGTCTCGTACGGCTCGATATGAATATCCGACACGCCATTGCGCGCCGCATCCGCGATGACGCCGTTGATCAGGCGGATCGCGGGTGCGTCGTCGGCGGTATCGAGCAGATCCTCGGCGGTGGGAATCCCTTCCGCCAGGCTGTCGAGTTCGCCCATCCCGCCCATCGCCATCGCGGTCGCCTGGCCGTCCATCGCATAGGTGTCGGACAACAGCCGGTCGAACGCTGCCGCATCGACCACGCCGATATCGAACGGTCTCCCCAGATGCCGCCGCACCTCCAGCAACGCCTTCGGGTCCGCGCCTTCCCTGAGGGCCACGGTCAGGTGGCTGTCGACGTCGCTATGCTGCACCACTACGCCGAATTTACGCGCAAAGCCGTAGGGCAACGTCAACTGCGGCAACGGCGCGATATCGTCGATCGCCACTGCGGTCGCCATCACTTGTCGCCCCGCCGGATGACCTTGGACGAGCGCGTCTGCACCGGCACCGCGATGTTGGGATCGGCGATATTGCCCGGCAGCGGCGCGGACGGGATCGGCGGCGCGGCGTTCATGTAATCGCGCACCAGCTGGTCGATCGACGGCTCGACGCCCGGCTGCGCATAGCCCTGCAACTGACGCAGATAGCCGTAACGCTGCTCGGTCAGGCGGCGGCTGTCGTCGGGCGTGCGCAGGATCGTCGGGCGGATGAAGATCATCAGGTTCGTCTTCGTCCGCGATGTCGCCTTCGATCGGAACAGGTTGCCGACGACGGGGATGTCGCCGAGGAACGGCGTCTTTTCGATCGTGCGCCGTTCGTCGTCGCTCAGCAACCCGCCGATGACGACGATCGCGCCGTCGTCGACCACGAACGTGTTCTCGATCCCTCGCTTGTTGAGGATCAGTTCCTGGTTCGTCGCGGACACCGGCCCGGCGATCGACGAAACCTCCTGCCGCACGAACATCTTGATCGATCCGGACGAGTTGATCTGCGGCTTCACGTCCAGCGTGATGCCGACATTCTCGCGCTGGATCGTCTGGAACGCGTTGCTGAGGTTGGCCGATGCCAGCGACAGCGCCTGCCCGGTCGTGACCGGGATTTCCTGCCCGACCAGCAGATGCGCCTGCTGATTGTCCAGCGTGATGAGGTGCGGCGTCTGGAGCAGGTTCGACGCGGTATCGCTCTTCACCGCGTTGACGATCGCGCCCAGGACGGTGCTGCCGATCTTGCCCGCGCCGCCGACGAACCCGCCGCTGGTCCCGAGGATCGAGGTCAACGCGGATTGCGCGAGCGTATCGCTGATCGTGCTGTTGGTGCTGGTCGTGACGACACTGCCGTTGATCGTCGTCGTCGAGGTGTTGAGCGCGCGCGCGCCGATCGCACCGGCGATCGTCAGCAGGCTGGGCGCGGTGTTGGCAAAGCTCGTCGCGGCGAACGCGCCGCCACTCAGATTGCCGACCAGGATCTGCGCGCCCAGTTGGCTCGCCGTCGCGTCGGAGACTTCGGCGACGACCGCCTCGACCTCGACCTGCTCGCGCCGCGTATCGAGCTGGTGGATCACGTCGGCCAATTGACGCTGCACCTCCGCCGGGCCGGCGATCACGATCGCGTTGGCCCCGGCGAAGCGGGTCACGACCGCGGCGCTTCGTCCGCCCTGCGTGCTGATCGCGGCCTGCTGTCCGCTCTGCGCGTTAGCCCCGCCGCCGGGCGCGGCGGGCTGCGGCTGCTGCACGATCTGTTGCGGCGCAGCCTGGATCGTGCCGCCGTTGATCCCCGAACTGGTACTGGCGCCGCTGCTGCCGCTCGCCTGGCTGAAACTGCCGTGCGACAGCGTCGTTTCCTGGATCGAATCGGGCTGCTGCCCGACCAGTTGCTGGAGCACGGGCAGCATCTGCTCCGCGTCCGCATTCTCCAGGAACACGACCTTGATCTGCGTACCGTTGCGCGCCTTCTGGTCCAGCTCCTGCGCCACGCCCGCCAGCCGCGACACGGTCTGCGGATCGCCGCGCAACAGGACCGAATTCGAGCTTTCGACCGCGGCGACGGTCGCGCTCGGTCCGGCAGCCCCGCCAGGGGCACCTGCCGCACCGGCGGCACCCGCCCCCTGCCCGATCAGCGCGTTCAGCGCGGTCGCGATCTCGCGCGCGCCGGCATTCTGCAGCGCGACGACGCGCGTCGCCGAACGATCGGTATCGATCCGGCCGATCACTTCGCGGATACGACGGATATTGTCCGCAAAATCGACGATCACCAGGCTGTTGCCCGCGCGGTTCGCGGTGACCGATCCTTGCGTGCTGACCAGCGGTCGGATGGTATCGACCGCGGATTGCGCATCGATCGAATGCAACCGCACGATCTCGGTCACGAAGCTGTTCCGGCCGACGCCCGCGGTCCCGACATGGCTCGGCTGCGACGCGGCATTGTCGAGCGGCTGGACACGAAGCGCACCGTTCGCGGTCGGCACCGCGATCAGCCCGTTCGCGCGCAGCGTCGACAGGAACACCTCGAAATATTCGGATCTCGACAGCGGCCGGTCCGTCACCACCGTCACCTTCCCGGCCACGCGGTTGTCGATGATGAACGTGCGGCCGGTCACCTTCGCCGCATCGGCGATGAACGCGCGGATATCGGCGTCGCGGACGTTCAGCGTCGTCTGCGCAGGTGCCTGCGCAGCGAGCGCGAGCGCGAGGGGCACCATGAGGAGCGGACGAAATCTCATGCTCATTTGGTCGGCGCGATCGTGATGGAGAGGGGCAATGTCGTGCTGCCGCGCTCGACGGTGAGGGGGATCGCGCCGCCACCGGCGAAATCGCGCGCGACCCGGTCGACATCCTGCGGGCCGGTCACCGGACGGCCGCCGATCGCGGTGACGACATCGCCGTCGCGCAGGCCCGCCTGGCGGAACAGCACGCCGCTGCCCTGCGACCGAACGACCAGTCCGCTGATCCGGCCGTCGTCGATCCGCGGGCTGAAACCGATGTCCTGGCGCAATTGCGCGACCGGTGACGGCGTGATCGGTGGCGGCGCTGCGGGGCCGGGGGTGGGCACCATCGGCGGCGCGACACCTGATTGATCGATGTAGAGATCCTCGCTCGCGCCGCCGCGGTCGATCGTGACGTGATCGAACGCCACCGCTTTCAACTTGACCCCGGCGGTGATCTCCTCGCCGACCGCGATGCTTTTCTGCAGCTTGTCCGCGCCCGCGATGATCGCCGAGCCCCGGCCGGATGCCTCGTCGATTCGGGTGCCGAACAAGGTCAGGTTCAGCGCGGTGACGCTGGCGGGCTGGCCTGTGCCGCTCAAGCGGAAGAACGGATCGAAGCCGCTCAGGATGTCGCGCGCCGACCCGGCCACGCTCGGCTGCGCCGGACGCCAGTCGCCAACCGGCCCGACCGGCGTGACCACCACCCACAGCAACCGCGCGACCTGCACCGCCAGCGCGGCGAGCAAAGCCAATTCCATAACCGAATAGACATTGGCCGCGGGCAATCTCGCCAGCAGCCGACGCGTCCGCGCATTCATCTTCAATCGCATCGGCCGGTCCCCGCCACTCGGCCCTCCATTGCCATGTTCCGGCGCAACGGCAAAGACGGGAAACGCAGAGCAACGAAAGCGGCCGCCCTCCGATCGAAAAACGTGCGCCTCGGGAAAATGGTGGGCGCGACAGGGATTGAACCTGTGACCCCACCCGTGTGAAGGGTGTGCTCTACCGCTGAGCTACGCGCCCCGGAGCCCGTGTCGGAGCCGGAAGCGGGCCTTTAGGCGGCGGGGGCCGGACTGTCCAGCCCCGCCCGGAGGACGCCTAGTTGACCGAGTCCTTCAGGCCCTTGCCCGCCTTGAACTTGGGCTGGGTCGATGCCTTGATCGTCATCGGCTCTCCGGTCCGCGGATTGCGGCCGGTCGATGCCTTGCGCTTCGAGATCGAGAATGTGCCGAAACCGACGAGACGGACCTCGTCCCCCTTCTTGAGCGACGACGAGATCGCGTCGAACACGGCTTCGACCGCCTTCGACGCATCGCTCTTCGTCAACCCCGACGTGTCCGCAACCGTCCCGATCAGCTCCTGCTTGTTCATCCATACCCCCCGTTCGACATTGATGCGAGCCGCCGTTCCGCCAGGGAATCGCGCACGCCGAATTTCCAATAAGGCGGTCCCCGCGGCCCGAGTCAAACGAAACCACCACGCGGGACGCAAAGTCCCGCGCGATCGTCACCACCGGAATCGATCAATGATGGAGTTCGCCGCCGACTGGCAGGATCGGCGCGGGCGGCAGAGCGGCCAGCTCGTCCGCATCCGTCCAGTCGATCGCCGCAAGCGGTTCGGTCAGCGCCAATCGCAGCACCTCGTCGACATGCGCGACCGGAATGATCCGGAGCCCGTCCTTCACATTCTGCGGGATCTCCGCCAAATCCTTCTCGTTCTCCGCCGGGATCAACACCGTCTCGATGCCCCCGCGAAGCGCGGCGAGCAGCTTCTCCTTCAGGCCGCCGATCGGTAGCACGCGCCCGCGAAGCGTCACTTCGCCGGTCATCGCGATCTCGCGCCGCACCGGTACGCCGGTCAGCGTCGAGACGATCGACGTCACGATTCCGATCCCCGCCGACGGTCCGTCCTTGGGCACCGCGCCCTCGGGCAGATGGATATGGACGTCCTTGCGCTGGAACAGGCTCGGCTTGATCCCGTAGGACGGCGCGCGCGCCTTGACGTAGCTGAAGCCGGTTTCGATCGACTCCTTCATGACGTCGCCCAGCTTGCCGGTGATCTTCGCCGCGCCCTTGCCCGGCACCGTCACGCTTTCGATCGTCAGCAACTCGCCGCCGACTTCGGTCCAGGCCAGTCCCGTGACCGCGCCGATCTGATGCTCGGTTTCGCTGAGGCCATGGCGATATTTCTGGACGCCCGCGAACTCGGACAGGTTGTCGGGCGTGACCGTCACGCTCGTCGCCTTGCCTTCCAGGATGCGGCGCAGCGCCTTGCGACACAGCTTCGCGATCTCGCGCTCCAGCGTGCGCACGCCGGCCTCGCGCGTGTAGCGCTGGATCAGCGCGCGCAGGCCGTCATGCGTCAGTTCGAACTCGCCCGCCTTCAGCCCGTGCGCCTCGATCTGCTTGGCGACCAGATGCCGCTCGGCGATCTCCACCTTCTCGTCCTCGGTATAGCCCTCCAGCCGGATGATCTCCATCCGGTCGAGCAGCGGCTGCGGCAGGTTCAGCGTGTTCGCGGTGCACACGAACATGACGTCCGACAGATCGAGGTCGATCTCCAGATAATGATCCTGGAACTTACCGTTCTGCTCCGGGTCGAGCACCTCCAGCAGCGCGGACGCCGGATCGCCGCGGAAATCCTGGCCGAGCTTGTCGATTTCGTCGAGCAGGAACAACGGGTTCGACGCACCGGCCTTTTTCAGGTTGGTGACGATCTTGCCCGGCAGCGAGCCGATATAGGTCCGGCGATGGCCGCGGATCTCCGCTTCGTCGCGCACCCCGCCCAGCGACTGGCGGATGAACTCCCGCCCCGTCGCCTTGGCGATCGACTTGCCCAGCGACGTCTTGCCGACGCCCGGTGGCCCGACGAGGCACAGGATGGGGCCCTTCAGCTTGTTGGTCCGCGCCTGCACCGCCAGATATTCGACGATCCGGTCCTTGACCTTCTCCAGCGCGTAATGATCCTCGTCGAGGACGATCTGCGCGGCGGCGATGTCTTTCTTGATCTTCGACCTCTTGCCCCAGGGCAGCCCCAGCAGCACGTCGAGATAGTTGCGCACGACGGTCGCCTCGGCACTCATCGGCGCCATCGTCTTCAGCTTCTTCAGCTCCGCCGTCGCCTTGGTGCGCGCTTCCCTGCTGAGCTTGAGCGACGCGATCTTCTGCGCCAGCTCGGCGATCTCGTCGCCGTCGCCCTCGTCGCCCTCGTTGCCGAGTTCGCGCTGGATCGCCTTCAGCTGCTCGTTAAGATAATATTCGCGCTGCGTCTTCTCCATCTGGCGCTTGACGCGGCTCTTGATCTTCTTCTCGACCTGCAGGACGCCCAGTTCGCCTTCCATCAGCGCGAACGCCATCTCCAGCCGCCTGACCGGATCGCCCTCCATCAGCAGCGCCTGCTTCTCGGCGACCTTGACCTGGATATTGGCAGCGACTGCGTCGGCCAGCTTCAGCGCATCGTCGATCTCGGACAGCTGCACCGATGTCTCGGACGACAGCTTGCGATTGAGCTTCGCGTAATTCTCGAACTGGTCGACCACCGACCGCATCAGCGCGGCGACCTCGGGGCCTTCGACTTCGCGGTCGAGCACGGGTTCGATTGCGGCGGTCAGAAACCCGTCCGCATCGCTCAACGTCTCCAGCGTCGCCCGCGCCTTGCCCTCGACGAGCACGCGCACCGTGCCGTCGGGCAGCTTCAGCAATTGCAGCACGGTCGCGGTCACACCCATCGAGTACAGGTCGTCGCGCGCCGGGTCGTCGTTCGCGGGATCGAGCTGCGCGACCAGGAATATCTCCTTGTCCGCCGCCATCGCCGCCTCCAGCGCGGCGACAGATTTGTCGCGACCGACGAACAGCGGCACGATCATGTGCGGGAAAACGACGATGTCACGAAGGGGTAGGACTGGATATTGGGTCATGAACGCTCCGCCCGGCGGCCCGAATGCGGCACCGCCCTCGGTGCTTTATATGGGGTGGATCGACGTTCCATCAATCGCGCAGCTTTGGCACCCTCGATCGTCATGCTGGCTTGTCCCGGCATGACGAAGCTGATGGAACCGCTGTCCTACACGGCCGCTTTCTGATCCGCTCGCGATCATGGCAGCCAACCACACCCGCTTCCGGTCCACGCACCGCCGTCAAACCTTCGCGCAGGGTGATTTTCGTGCCGACGTAGCGTGTGGTTCGTCCACTTCCGATTGCATCCGCTGCAATCGTCGGCTGCGACTCGGGGGCTGGAAAGGGGCCATGGCGCAAGCCGCCATTTTACCGAAGTTCCGTCATGCCGGGCCTGTCCCGGCATCCAGAGTAACGAACGATACGGCCTGTGGCCCTGAACCCCGGGACGAGCCCGGGGTGATGAAGATCATTTCGTCCTGCCACGGTCCTCGCCTATCGTGTGTCGATGATCGCCCTAGCCTTCGCACTCGCCGCCGCCGCCTCGCTCCCCAAGAAGGGCGAGCCCCCGATCACGGCGCAGACGCAGAAGTCCGGCGGCCCGATCGATGCCGATCAGGCGAAGCTCGCGTTCGACAGCGCGGACCTGTCGTTCGAGGTGGTGCCCGACATGCAGACGCTGAACGGCATCGCAACGTTGGTCTTCACCGCAAAGGCACCGCTGACCGTCCTGAAGGTCGATCTCGACCGCAATCTGCCCGTTACCGCGATAGCGATCGACGGCACACCGTTACCGCAAACCGCGTGGGCCAATCCGGAGGGCCGGCTGTCGATCACCCTCCCCACCCCCGTCGCTGCGGGCCGCGCCGTCACCGCGCGCATCGCCTATGGTGGCCAGCCGCACGTCGCGGTGAAGGCACCATGGGACTCGGGCATGGTCTGGGCGAAGACGCCCGACGGTCGTCCCTGGTTCGCAACGACCGCAGAAGGGATCGGGTGCGACCTGTTCTGGCCCTGCCTCGATTTCCCGACCGGCGAACCGGGCATCGTCACGCTGCACATCACCGTGCCCAAGGGGCTGAAGGCGCCTTCGAACGGCGTGCTGCTCGGCGTCGATACGCTGGCGGACGGTCGCACGACGTGGAACTGGCGGGTCAAGCACCCCAACACCTATGCCATCGCGCTCAACGTGGCACCGTACGAGGTCATCAGCGGCACCTACCGCAGCAAATTCGGCAACAGCATCCCGATGTTCTACTGGTATCTGCCCGGCGAGCAGAAGCAGGCGGCCGCGCTGTTCGCCGAATTCGCACCGACGCTGGATTTCTACGAAAACGTCGTCGGCCCCTATCCGTTCGGCGACGAGAAGGTCGGCGTGGTCGAGACGCCCTACAAGGGTATGGAGCACCAGACGATCAACGGCTACGGCAATGAATATGCCAAGGCACCCGAGGGCTTCGACTGGCTGTTCCAGCATGAATTCGGCCATGAATGGTTCGGCAACCAGCTGACCGCGGCCAACTGGGACGATTACTGGCTGCACGAAGGTTACGAGGAATATATGCAGCCGCTCTACGGGCTGTGGCGCGAAGGCGATGCACGCTACGCGACGATGATGGACGGGCAGCGTAACCGGATCGAGAACAAGGTCCCGATCGTCCGCGGCCGCGTCATCACCGAGGAGGATGTGTACGAACCCTCGCGCGGGGGGCCCGGACAGGATATCTATTACAAGGGCGCGTGGATGCTCCATACGCTTCGCTGGCTGATCGGCGACAAGGCGTGGGGCGCGGTGACCCGGCTGGCGGTCTATGGCCGCGTCGATCCGAAGCCGGGCAACTTCACCCCGCGCTACGGATCGACCGCGGAGTATGAGCGCTTCGTGCGGCAGGTGACGGGAAGGGATTATCGCTGGTTCTTCGACGTGTATCTGCGCCAGGCGGCATTGCCCGAACTGGAGCAGACCCGGACCGGGACCAGGCTGACGCTCGATTGGGTCGCGCCCGGCGGCACGACCTTCCCGATGCCGGTCGAGGTTCGGGTCGGCGAACGGTTGCAGCGTGTGGCGATGACCGGCGGCCGCGCAACCCTGACGGTCCCCAGAAACGCGCAGGTCGTCGTCGATCCGAACGCGCGCATCCTTAAGCGGTCGGAGGCGGTGGAGGCCTATCAGGCATGGCAATCGGCGCAGAGAAAGGCACGCAAATGAACGACTTGGTGGCAACGGGGCTCCGGCGATCGGCGGAGATGGCGGCGGTCTTCATGATCGGCGACGGATTGCTCGGGCTGCTCCAGCCCGAACGCCATGTCGATCTGTGGCGGAGCGACATCGGCGCGGTCGACGCGTTGGTCCGCCCGTTCGGCGATCGTCCGGGGCGACGGCGGCTGTATGGGCTGCTCCAGATCGCAGGCGGCATCGCGCTGGCCGCGGCACAGCGGCCGCGGCGGTGATGTGGCGGAACCACCCCGTCGGGCTGCCTGGAGTCGCGTCGTTCGCGATCGGGTTGCTGTTCTTTCTCGTCGCGCTGCTCGCCGCCAGGCGGCGTGCGGGGGCGGAGGCGCGGGGAAACGCGACCCGGTCGCGGCGATCGATGCTGGGCATTTTGGTGCAGGGGGTCGGCATCGTCCTCGCAGGCTTCGGCCCGATCGACGTGACGCTCGACCCGCTCGGCGCGACGGCGATGGCCGAGGCGGCGGCGGTCGCGCTGCTCATGGCGGGTACCGTCGGGCTGTTCGCATGGGCGTCGCGGACGATGGGGCGCAACTGGAGCATCGTCGCACGGACCCGCGACGACCACCGGCTGGTCGAAACCGGCCCGTTCGCGATCGTCCGCCACCCGATCTACGTCGCCCTGTTCCTGCTCATGCTCGCGATGGCGATCGCCTATGGCCATGTCAGCCATCTGATCGGTGCCATACCCTTATACGCCATCGGAACCTGGCTGCGGATCGGCGAAGAGGAACGGCTGCTCGGTGCGTTGTTCGGCGGCGCGTATGACGACTATGCGCGCCGCGTCCGGCGGTTCGTGCCGGGGGTGTTTTGAGACGCTACGGCCTGATCCCGTAATGCTCGGCCTGGCTCGCAATCCCCGGCCGGATCGCGACCGCTGCGGCGATGTCCGAGTCGCTGCCGACCTTGTCGCCGCCGCGCGACCGGACGATCCCGCGCCCGTACAGCGACCAGGCCATTTTCGGGTCGATCGCTAGTGCAGCCTCGAAATCCTTCGCGGCGTGATCGAGGTCGCCGCGCCGCAGATAGGCAAGCCCGCGCGAGTCGAAAGTCGCGGCGATGTGCGGGCGCAGCCGCAGCGATCTATTGCAGTCCGCGATGGCGTCGTCGATCGCGACATTCGCCATCGTCCGCGCCCAGCACCGCGAGTTGAGCGCACCGGGCAGGCGGCTGTCGTCGGGATGCGCGGCGATCCACTGATCGAGCTGCTCGATCGCCGCGGCCTCCGCCCCGAGCGACGAATACCGGTTCGCGAGCGCGAGCCGGACATCCGCGGGCTTCGCCACCGCCGCGGATATCGCGTCCAGATCCGCCCGTGCGCCGTCGCGATCGCGCGCCATGAAGCGGAGCGTGGCGCGCAGCATCAATGCATCGACATGGCCCGGCCGCAGCGTCAGCGCACGATCGACATCCGCCCGCGCCGCCGGCAACTTGCCGCTTTCGGTCAATATGACCGCACGCCGGTAACGATAGTCCGCATCGTCCGGCGCAAGCGTGGTCGCACGATCGAGATCAGCCAGTGCCGCGGCGAAGTCGCGCCGCGACGTCTCGGCCGCGCCGCGACGAGCGAACGCCTCCGCCGTCATCGGTGCTCCGGTCGGCACCGCCGCGGGTGTCGCACTCGCACTCGCGACCGGCTGGGCCGCGGGCGGCGCGTCGGTGCCGCTTTCCGCCGCGGGCAGCCTGGTCTTCAGATCGAACACGGGTCCACCATTATAGGTGAAGAACAGCCGGTGCCGATGATTGTCGACATAGACGCGGTGGGACAGAAAGAAATCCGCGCCGATCAGCATGTCGAACCCGCCGTCGCTCATATCCCCGAAGCGCAGGCGGATCTTCTGGATCTTCTCGTCACCGATGGTCAGTTCGTTGAAGGTGCCGATCCAGGTCTGGACGAACTTGCGGCCCAGTCCCCGGCTATAGCCCGCAGGGGTAACCCCAGGACTATTCGGCCGAACGCCTGCCCGCGCCGCCGCGGTGGTCGACAGCAGGGTCTGACCCGCACCAGTGTCGAATGTCGCGTCGATCTTCGTCCCGTCCAGGGTCACCGTGCCCTTGGTATGATTGCGCGCGTCGAGCAGCGGCTCAATCGACAGTTCGGACACCGGCTTGCCCACCGCCACCCAGTAGGCGAGATTCGCCCGGTCGCAATCATGCGACCGCATCAGCCGGACGACGCCCCCCGCCAGATCATATTCGACATCTGCCAGACCGAGGAAATTCTGTCCGAGCAAGCCGGCACCGCCGACTTCGCTGCCGGCCACTAGGAATTGCACGTTGTGGAAATCATGACCGGCCACCGACAGCGTCTTGACCGTGCCGACGTGCGTGTTCGTCGCCTCGCCGCCGATCCCGCGCAAGTGAAAACCGGCCGGGGCGCTGGACAGATGCAGGCCAAGCTCGGCTGCGGTGCCCGGCGAGATCGTGCTGTAAAAGGCACCGCTGTCGATCGTGAAGCGCGCCTCATGACCGTCGACCGTCGCGGTCACCATCGGTTTCAGCCCGACCATGGTCACCGGGAATTCCATGAGCTGGCCGACCGTGCACTTGGTTTCGGCAAGCGCGGGGGCCGACATGGCCAGGACACCGATCGCCGAGACAGTCATCAATGCACGCATCACCCCACCATCTCCCGCCGCGTCCGGGCAGTATGCTAGGTCACGCGAAGGTCATCGTGAAGAGCCGAACGGCGATAAGCAGTTCCAGAGTCATTCCGGCAGGGCCTCCCGCGAATGCGGGAGCCAAGGGTAACGCAGGTCATCGCTTGTGTGTCCCTGGACCCCCGCGTTCGCGGGGGACCGGCAATATGCGCCACCAGATCGGCGCGACGCTATGCCGCGTCGCCGGTCTTCTTTTTTTCGGCATAGACGCGAATCGGTTCCTTGCGGCCGTCGATCACGTCCTTGTCGATCATCACCTCGTCCACACCGTCCATCCCCGGCAGTTCGAACATCGTGTCCAGCAGGATCGATTCGAGGATAGAGCGAAGCCCGCGCGCACCCGTCTTGCGCTCTATCGCCTTGCGGGCGACCTGCACAAGCGCGTCGTCGGTGAAGTTCAGGTCGACCTGCTCCATGTCGAACAGCTTCTGATACTGCTTCACCAGCGCGTTCTTCGGCTCGGACAAAATCTTCACTAGCGCATCGATATCGAGATCCTCGAGCGTCGCGATAACCGGCAGACGCCCGACGAATTCCGGGATCAGCCCGAACTTCAGCAAATCCTCGGGCTCGGTCGAACGAAGCAGTTCACCCGTCCGGCGCTCTTCGGGGGCCGCAACATAAGCGCCGAAGCCGATCGACTTTCCCTGCAACCGGTCGCCTATGATCTTTTCGAGGCCACTAAATGCACCGCCGCAGATGAACAAGATGTTGGTCGTGTCGACCTGCAGGAACTCCTGCTGCGGATGCTTGCGCCCGCCCTGCGGCGGCACCGACGCGGTGGTGCCCTCCATCAGTTTCAGCAGGGCCTGCTGCACGCCCTCGCCCGACACGTCGCGGGTGATCGACGGGTTTTCGGCCTTGCGGCTGATCTTGTCGATCTCGTCGATGTAGACGATACCGCGCTGCGCGCGCTCGACGTTGTAATCGCTCGCCTGGAGCAGTTTCAGGATGATGTTCTCGACATCCTCACCGACGTAACCGGCCTCGGTCAGCGTCGTTGCGTCCGCCATCGTGAACGGCACGTCGAGGATTCTCGCAAGGGTTTGAGCGAGCAGCGTCTTGCCGCAACCGGTCGGTCCGACGAGCAGGATATTGCTCTTCGCCAGCTCGACATCCGCGCCCTTCTGACCGTGGTTCAGGCGCTTGTAGTGGTTGTGCACCGCGACCGATAGCACCCGCTTGGCGCGCTTCTGGCCAATCACGTAATCGTCGAGGACGTTGCAGATCTCTTGCGGGGTCGGCACGCCGCCGTCCTTCTTCGACACCAGCGCGGACTTCGTCTCCTCGCGGATGATGTCGTTACACAGTTCGACGCATTCGTCGCAAATGAACACGGTGGGACCGGCGATGAGCTTGCGAACCTCGTGCTGCGACTTGCCGCAGAACGAACAATATAAAGTGCTCTTCGAGTCGCCACCATCAAGCTTCGGCATTCAATCACCTTTCGCCGCGAGTTTCGGGTCGCGCGGCCCGCTTTGGCCGGGCATCGTAACCCGGCTCCGTCACATTTCAACGGCCAATGATGGCTAATGCGAACGTCTGGTCGCGTAAGATCGCTCGCTGCGTCCTATCAAGCCGCCTTCGCCAGGTCGTCCGCCGGGGCCGGGCGCTTGTCGAACACCTCGTCGATCAGCCCGAATTCCTGCGCCTCCTTGGCGGACATAAACTTATCGCGGTCCATCGCGCGCTCGATTTCCTCCAGCGGCTTGCCAGTGTACTTGGCGTACAACGTGTTAAGATCGTGACGCATCCGCAAAATCTCGCGCGCCTGGATCTCGATGTCCGACGCCATGCCCTGCGCGCCGCCCGACGGTTGATGGATCATGATTCGGGAATTGGTGGTCGCCATCCGCATCCCCTTTTCGCCCGCGGACATCAGAAAACTACCCATCGACGCCGCCTGCCCGATACAGACCGTGCCGACGCGCGGGCGGATATATTGCATCGTGTCATGGATCGCCATGCCCGCCGTGACCACCCCGCCCGGCGAGTTGATATACATGAAGATGTCCTTCTTCGGGTTTTCCGACTCAAGGAACAGCAATTGCGCCGTGATGAGCGACGCCATCCCGTCCTCGACGCCGCCCGTCACGAAGACGATGCGTTCGCGCAGCAGCCGGCTGAAGATGTCGAAGCTGCGCTCCCCGCGATTCGACTGTTCGATGACGATGGGAACGAGCCCCGCCTGCGTCTGCTGCAGGGCGATGCCGGCATTGGCCAGCGGCCGCGCGAAATCGCCGGTGTCGAACGGGTTGTGCATGGAATTCTCTCTTATGCCCTCGGAACCGCCAACATCGGCGTTTGGCGCTGGTTGTTCAAGTGCTGCGACGGGGTGCCGGATAGGCCAGATAGGCCAGCCGCCGCACCTCGCGCCGCCCGCGTACGACGGTGTCGAGGATCAAGCCGGCGAAAACGTTCAGCGCGGCGAACAATCCCAGCCCGGTGATGAGGATCGCAGTCGGAAATCGCGGCACCAGATGCGTCTCGAGATAGGTCAGCACCAGCGGCACGCCGAGGATGAGCGCGAACAGCGCGAAGATGCCGCCGATTGCCCCGAAGAACCACAACGGCCGCTCGATCCGGTAGAGCGTGACAATGGTCTGCAGGATACGCCAGCCATCGCCGTACGTGCTCAGCTTGGACATCGACCCCTCGGGCCGCGCGAAATACCGGGCCTCGACCTCGGCGATCGGCATCTTCAGTTCGAGCGCATGGACGCTGATCTCGGTCTCGATCTCGAACCCGGCGCTGAGCGAGGGAAAGCTCTTCACGTAACGGCGCGAAAAGACGCGGTAGCCCGACAGGATGTCGGTGAAGCTGCGGCCGAACAGTTGCGCGAGCATGCCGGTCAGCAACGCGTTGCCGAACTGGTGCCCGCGACGATACGCCTCCGCCGCCTCGTGGATGCGACTGCCGACGACCATGTCGAGCTGTTCGTCGAGCAACCGGTCGACCAGCCCGGGCGCGGCCGCCGCGTCATAGGTCGCATCGCCGTCCGCCATCACATAGATATCGGCATCGACGTCGGCGAACATCCGCCGGACGACGGCACCCTTGCCCTGGATGCGCTCGCGCCGGACGACCGCACCCGCCGCCGCGGCGATCTCGCAGGTCCGGTCGCTGCTGTTGTTGTCGTAGACGTAGATCGTCGCGGTCGGCAGCGCGGCACGGAACCCCGTAACCGTCTGCGCGATCGCGGTTTCCTCGTTATAGCAAGGTAGCAGGACGGCGATGGTCGGTTCGGTCAAGGCCTCTCTCTCCGTCACCCCGGCCTTGAGCCGGGGTCCATCGTGCCGCACATTCGACGGCCGTTTGGTTTGCGGCACGATGGATGCCGGATCAAGTCCGGCATGACGGATGGCTTACCCCTCCGCCTTCACCTTCTTCGCCCGCGGCTTCTTGACCGGCGCGTCGGCAGCCTCGGTCCCCTCGGCCGCTTCCGCCGCGACCGGCGAGGACTCCAGCAGCGCCGTCTCGACGTCGACCGGTGCCGCCTTCTTCGTAGCCGGCTTCACCGGGGCGGGCTCCATGACCGCACCCGCGGCATCGCCCTTCGCGACAGGCTTCGTCGCGGCCTTTTTCACGGGCTTGCCGGCTTTCTCGGTCACCGGCTGCGCCGCGACCTCGTCGGTTGCCTCGATCGTCTTCCCGGCGGGTTTCTTCGGCTCGTGGTCATGGTCATGGTCATGGTCATGGTCATGCGAATGCGTGCCCGTCGCGAAACCATCCTCGCTCTCGATCGCGGCTTCCAGTTCCTCGCGAGTCGTCTCGCGGTCGGTGATCGCGGCTTTCCCGAACAGGAAATCGACGACCTTGTCTTCGTACAGCGGCGCACGAAGCTGCGCCGCGGCCATCGGTTCCGCCTGGACATATTCGATGAAGCGCTTGCGATCTTCGGGCCCATATTGCTGCGCGGCCTGCGCGATCAGCCGGTTCATTTCCTGGTTGGTGATCTCGACGCCGTTCGCCTGGCCTATCTCGGACAGTAACAGCCCCAAGCGAACGCGACGCTCCGCAATCTTGCGGTAATCGGCGCGGTCGGTCTCCATTTCCGCGCGCGCCGCCTCGGGGTCGGCCTCATGCCCGGCCTCGTGATCGAGCTGCTGCCAGATCTGGTCGAACTCGGCCTCCACCATCGACGGCGGAACCTCGAAATCGTGGCCCTCCGCCAGCTGGTCGAGCAGCTTTCGCTTCATATGCGTGCGGGTCAGCCCGTTATGCTGCTGCTCGATCTGGCCTTTCAGCAATTCGCGCAGCTTCTCCAGGCTTTCGAGTCCAAGCGACTTGGCGAGACCGTCGTCGATCGCGCTCTCGCCGGCGGTCTTCACCGATTTGATGACCAGATCGAATGTCGCCGCCGCACCCTTCAGGTTTTCCGCCGCGTAATCGCCGGGGAAGGTGACCTTGATCTGGCGCTCTTCGCCCACCTTTACGCCAACCACCTGCTTCTCGAAGCCGGGGATCAGCCGGCCGGTGCCAAGCTCGACCGCCATGTCCTCACCCGTACCGCCATCGAACGGCACGCCGTCGACCTTGCCGACGAAGTCCATCGTGACGAGATCGCCCATCGCCGCGGCGTGATCCTCGGCCGCTTCGTCCCATTTCTTCTGCTGGTCGGCGAAGGTCTTCAGCTGCTCGTCCACCGCTTCGTCGCCGACGGGCACGGTCAGCCGCTCGAGCTTCAGGGCGTCGATCGACGGCGTCGGGACCTGCGGCAGCACTTCCATCGACACCGCAATCGCGGCGTCCTTGCCGGGTTCGTAACCCTCGGCCAGCTCGACCGCAGGCTGCATCGCGGGACGCAACTGCTTCTCGGCGACGAGGCCCTGGACGCCTTCCTGGATCGCGGTGTTCAGCGCATCCTGCATCAGCGCGGGCCCGTGCATCTTGCGCACCAGGTTGGTCGGCACCTTGCCGGGGCGGAAGCCGGGCATCCGGATCTGCGGTGCCAAGCGCTTCAGTTCCCCGTCCACCTTCGCGTCGATCTCGCGCGCAGTGATGGTCAGCGTATAGCCCCGCTTCAGGCCCTCGTTCAACGTCTCGACAGTCTGCATGGGAAACCTTCAATCAGGAGAATATGTCGGGTGCCGTGGACCCCGCGCTTTCGCGCGGGACTGGTGCGGGCGAAGGGACTCGAACCCCCACATCTTGCGATGGCAGGACCTAAACCTGCTGCGTCTACCAGTTCCGCCACGCCCGCGAGAGGCACCGTCGAACGCGCGCGTCTATACCAGCGAAGCTGTCCGGGGCAAGCACGGCGACGCAACCGCGCGACGATGCGATCGTTGAACGAACGAAGGAGAGCAGAAGATGGCCACCCAGCCGCCCCTAGAAAGCCCCGTGCCCGATAGCCAGCCGGTCCAGCCCGACGCCCCGCCCCCCGAAATCGCACCGATCGGCCCCGATTTCGACCAGCCCTCCCCAGGCACCATACCTACCGACCCCGGCACTGCGCAGCCTGCGGAAATCTGAAGGACCGACATATGACCGATACCGACATGGAAGACGCCCGCCGCATTCGCGAGGAAAAGGACCCTCGAAGCGACCTGGAACAAGAGGTCGAGGCACGATCCGATGCGATCGAACGCGGCGAAGGCGGGCCCGAACCGGAGACGATTACCGAGCCCGGCCTGCCCGACGGCATTGGCGGAACCGGCGGCGTGACGAAGAACCAGGACGACGACGCGCAGTAGCAATTCGTCAGTCGCGGACGACATCCTCGCCGACGATCTCCACCCAGGGCAGTGCTCGGTTCTCGTACATCGAGAAGCCGAGGCCCGTCGACGATCGCGCCGAGCGAGATCGCAATCACATCGTCCATCCCCTCGTTGACGTACGCCAAGGTCGCGCCGCAATCAGGACACCAGCGATACGAAGCCTTCGCGCCACTACCGCCCATGCGTTCCCAGACATTCCATTTGCCCGCGATCGTGACTGCGTCCTTCGGGAAGCGGGCTTGGGCGGCGAAAGCGCCGCCGGTCCGCAATTTGCAAGCGCCGCAATGGCAGACCGATAGCCGTACCGGATCGCCCTCGATGACGGCGGTCAGCTGACCGCAGCGGCAGCTGGCGCGCCGCGTCGTCATGGCAGTCGGCGGGCCGTGATGACGGTGACGGGCGTCTCGGGCACTTCGCCCTTGAATGCGCCGCGCTGCGTCTTTGTCGGGGAAACGGGCGCGTCGAAGATCTTCAGGACGACATCCATCCCCTCGGTCACGCGCGCGAAAGTGGCATATCCCAGATTGTCGCCGGGCTTGGTCGGATCGGCATCGAGATAGCGCTGATCGCCGACGCCGATCGTGAAGTCGCCCCGCCCCGGCCCCGGTGCCAGCCGTGCGAGCGACAGAGTACCGTCGATATGCGGTAGCCCCGTCTGTGTCGTCGGCTCATGTGCAATGGGCGGCAGCACCCGCTTGGGATCGTTGTCGACCCCGAACTGCACGAAGCCGAAATGGTCGGCGACCTTGACGGTCCGATAGAAGACGACGCCGTCGAGCCGATGCTGATCGACATAGTGCAGGAAATTGGCCGCGGTAATCGGCGCTTTCATCACCTCCACGGTCACGATGAACCGGCCCGCGGTGGTGTCGATCGCGACCCGCGGCAGTGACGGGTCGATCGCCGGTTGCTGCGCTTGCACGGGCGCGGCTATCAGGGCGAGCAAGAGCGCAGCGAACCATTTCGTCATCGCCAATATCTAGCGCGCTCGAACTACCTGGTGAAGCGACATCGGATGGGCCGTAGCACCCGTCCGCAGGCCAGCCTCCGTCACTCCGGGCTAGACCCGGGGTCCCGCTTTTTCGGCGGACAAGAAGAAGCGGGGCACAGCTCACGGCCGGGGTGACGGCGACGCAAGGCTACGCGATCGTAAAATCATACACCCGCGCCGTCCCGTTCGCCCCCGTCAGGACAAACGCATATTCGCCCGGCTCCAGGTCCTGCGATGCGCTCACCTTGAATGCGGACTCGCCGACCTCGCTCGTTTCGAACCGGATCGCGTCCCTGGTATCGATGCCCCTGCGGCTGCTATAGGCGGAGACCTTTCCGGTACCGACTTCCCGTTCGTTCTTCTTAACCTTGAAACGGACCAGGGTGAATTCGTCGGGGGACTGGGCTGCGACCGAGTCCGGGGTGCCGAAATCGCTGACCTTCCGGTCGCCGGCGAGGAAATAGAAATAGAAGACCGGACGATGGGTCTTGACCCCGACACGGCTGTGTTCGTCCGGCAGCACCAGCTTGCCGACATAGGGCAGCAGGATGCTGCCGTTGCCGGTGACCTTGATGCCGCTCGCCTTGGATGGCCGCATCAGCTGCATCTGTGGGGTGCCGAGCCAGTCCTGCATGACATAAATTCCCGGTGGATGCGCGGCCACCGGGTCGGCAGAGCCTGCACCGACGCTCTGTAGATGCGGAGATGCCGAGCAGCGCGCGACCATCGCCGCGATCACGTCGTCCGAGACATCGGCTCGCTTCAACGCGATCAGACCGTCGGTCGACACGTCGTAATCGCACGGTAGCCCGTTCACCTTGGCAATGATCGTGTTGTCGCCCAATCCCGCGTTATGGAGCGCCACGACGCTCTTGTTGTCGAAGCTTTGCGACGACGCCGCCGACGATAATCCCAGCGCGACCGCCAAGGAAAACAACCGACGCCGTACCATGAATGCCCCCTTCGCTCGCGCGACAAGCAAGGCGATGGGTAACCATAGCCCTCACGATGCGTGCGAGAGACTATTGAGCGCGCCGACGCGGCTTCGGTCAACGCACAACCGCGACCAGAAATGAACCTATCCCTGCAGCGCGGCTTTCAACAATTGGTTGACCACCGCGGGGTTGGCCTTGCCGCCCGTCGCCTTCATTGTCTGCCCGACGAAGAAACCGAACAGCGCCTCCTTGCCACCGCGATATTGCGCCAGCTGGCCGGAGTTCTTCGCGATGACCTCGGCGATGACCGCCTCGATCGCGCCGGTATCGCTGGTCTGTTTCAGCCCGCGATCCTCGACGATCTTCGCTGGTGCGTCTCCCGTTTCCAGCATCACCTCGAACACTTGCTTCGCTAGGCTGCCCGACAGCGTGCCGTCGGCGACGAGCGCAAGCAGTTCCGCCGCCTGCGCCGGCGCCACCGGGCTATCGGCGATCGTCTTGCCGACCCGATTGAGCGCGCCGAACAGTTCTGACGTGACCCAATTGGACGCCGGCCCCGCAGGCGCGCCGGTTTCCACCAAGGCGTCGAACCAGCGTGCGGTTTCGACCTCGGCGGTGAGGACGTCGGCATTATAACGGGTTACGCCCGCTTTCTCATACCGTTTCCGCTTCGCATCGGGTAGTTCCGGCAGCGATGCGCGACAGGCCTCCAGGAACGCGTCGTCAAGTTCGAGCGGCAACAGATCGGGATCGGGAAAATAACGATAATCATGCGCGTCCTCCTTGGATCGCATCGACCGCGTCACGCCCTTGTCGGGATCGAACAACCGCGTCTCCTGCACGATCGTCCCCCCGCCCTCGATCACGCCGACCTGCCGTCGGGCCTCGTGCTCGACCGTCGCCATGACGAAGCGGACCGAATTGACGTTCTTCGTCTCCGTCCGCGTGCCCAGCTCTGCGCCCGGCTTGCGCACGCTGACGTTTACGTCCGCGCGCATCGACCCCTCTTCCATGTTGCCGTCGCACGACCCGACATAACGCAGGATCGCGCGCAGTTTGCGCAGATACGCGCCTGCCTGCGCCGGTGACGCCATGTCCGGCCGGCTGACGATCTCCATCAGCGCGACGCCCGACCGGTTGAGATCGACATAGGATCGCGTCGGATGCTGGTCGTGCATCAGCTTGCCGGCATCCTGCTCGACATGGATCCGCTCGACGCCGATGACCTTGGTGACATTGCCATCCTCGATCTCGATCGCGCCTTCGCCGACCAGCGGGTGATAGAGCTGGCTGATCTGGTAACCCTGCGGCAGGTCGGCGTAGAAATAATTCTTCCGGTCGAACCGCGACCACCGGTTGATCTCCGCATCGATCGCCATGCCCGTTCGCACCGCCTGGCGGATGCATTCGCCATTGGGCACCGGCAGCATTCCCGGCATCGCGGCATCGACCAGCGACACCTGCGTATTGGGTTCCGCCCCGAACGTCGCCGATGCGCCGGAAAACAGCTTGGCGTTGGACGTCACCTGCGCGTGCACCTCAAGGCCGACCACAACCTCCCATTCGCCGGTTTCGCCGTGGATGCGGTAGCTGTCCGTCATCGTTCCCTCGCTCACCACCACGCCTCCGGCTGCGCCACGAACCCTGCCCGCTGCT
Organism: Sphingomonas bacterium; assembly: GCF_903642285.1. GTDB lineage: Bacteria > Pseudomonadota > Alphaproteobacteria > Sphingomonadales > Sphingomonadaceae > Sphingomonas. The sequence goes on along the minus strand of NZ_CAHJWJ010000023.1, from coordinate 8,322 downwards.
CGATCGCCAGCCCCGCGTTCAATACGCCCTGCTCGTCCAATGGCTTGCCGATGATCTGCAGCCCGAGCGGCAGGCCGTCCTTGTCGACGCCGCCGGGCACGCTCATCGCCGGCAGACCGGCAAGCGACGAAGGCACGGTAAACACGTCGTTGAGGTACATTGCGAGCGGATCGGCGGACTTCTTACCTAGAGCAAAGGCGGCGCTCGGCGCAGTCGGCGCGAGCAGGACGTCGCACCTTGCCCATGCCTGTTCAAAATCGCGAGCGATCAGTGTACGTATCTTCGCTGCCTGTGTGAAGTAAGCATCGTAAAAGCCTGCAGATAAGACATATGTTCCGATCAGGATGCGCCGCTTCACTTCCGCCCCGAACCCATCCGCACGGGTCGCGGCATACATGTCCTGCAACCCCGCCCCCGCGGGCAGATCGCGCAGGCCGTAGCGGACGCCGTCATAGCGCGCCAGGTTCGATGAGGCTTCGGCGGGGGCGATGATGTAATAGGCCGGCAATGCGTATCTGGTGTGTGGCAGCGAGACCTCGACGATCTCCGCCCCCGCGTCACGCAGCCAGGCGATGCCCTGTTGCCACAGCGCGTCGATCTCCTCAGGCATGTCGTCGACCCGATATTCTTTGGGAATACCGACGCGTTTACCCTTGAGATCGCCCGATAATCCGGCTTCCCAGCCGGGCACGTCCAGCTGCAGCGAAGTGGCGTCCCGCGCATCGAACCCGGCCATCGCTTCCAGCATGATCGCGAGGTCGCGCACGTCGCGTGCCATCGGCCCCGCCTGGTCGAGCGAGGAGGCGAATGCTATCGTCCCCCAGCGAGAACAGCGGCCATAGGTCGGCTTGATACCCGATATGCCCGTGAACGCCGCCGGTTGGCGGATCGAGCCGCCGGTATCGGTGCCGGTCGCGCCGGGGCACAACCGCGCCGATACGGCGGCGGACGACCCGCCCGACGATCCGCCCGGTGCGAGCGCGGCGTTGCTCCCAATCCCGTCGGCTCCCTTGCGCCGCCACGGCGAGATCACGTTGCCGAATGCGCTCGTTTCGTTCGACGATCCCATCGCGAACTGGTCCATGTTCAGCTTGCCGAGCATCCCCGCGCCTGCATTGAACAGCCGTTCGGAAACCGCGCTCTCGTACGGCGGCACGAAGCCTTCGAGGATGCGGCTCGCCGCGGTCGTCGCGGTGCCCTTCGTGCAGAACAGATCCTTCATGCCGATCGGCACGCCGGCCAGCGGCTTCGGCACCTCGCCCGCCGCACGCGCCGCATCGGCCGCATCGGCCGCGGCGAGCGCATGGTCGGGCGTTTCGACGATGAAGGCGTTGAGCAGTTTCGCCTTCGCCACCTTGGCGACGAACGCCTCGGCGACGCTGCGCGCGGTGAAATCGCCCTCGCGTACCCCGTCGCGGATCGCGGCGACGCCCAGGTCGGTGAGATCGACCATTATTCGATCACCTTCGGCACGGTAAAGAAGCCATGTTCCGCCTCGGGCGCATTCTTCATAAGCAGATCGCGGATGCCGCCCTCCGTCACGACATCGTCGCGCAGGCGCAGCGTATTGGGGATGACCGCGGTCATCGGCTCGACGCCGGTCGTGTCGACCTCGCTCAATTGTTCGATCCAGCCCATGATGTTGTCGAGTTCGGGGGCGAGGCGCTGTGCGTCCTCGTCGGTGATCGCGATGCGGGCAAGGCTCGCGATCCGCTTCACGGTGGCGGGTTCTACGGACATGATGCGCGGCTAGCACCGCGGCTCGCCCACGCGCAACCCGGATTGCCAGCGGTGATGCGCTGGGGCACGGAGCGCCGTCCGCCCCGGAGAGCGTTTTGGCCCGCAAGTTCCTCTATGCCGTCGCCGTCCTGATCGTCGTCGTAATCGCGGGGGCGTTCGCGTACCGGCTCTACGGGACGCAATTGCTGCGGCTGGCGCTGGTCCCCCGCGAGACTTTCAGGGCCGAGCGGCCGATCGACGCTGCCGCCTATGCCGACAAGGCGATGTGGATCGCGCGGCCGGATATCACCGACAATCCGACGCTATGGGTGCCCGCGGGATACACGCCCGGCAAAACGCCCGAAGCCGCGGTGTTCTTCATTCATCCCACCTCCTATCTCGCCCGCGATCACTGGAATGCGCCGCTCGACGACAAGGAGGCGAACGACCGCGCCGCGCTATTCCTGCGCGGGCAGGCGAGTGCGTTCAACGAGGCGGGTCAGGTCTGGGCCCCCCGTTATCGCCAAGCGACGTTCGGCGCATTCCTGACCGACGTCGCCGATGCACGGAAAGCACTCGACCTTGCCTACCGCGACGTATCGGCCGCGTTCGACGCGTTCCTGACACAGGTCGATCCCGACCGGCCGATCATCCTGGCGGGGCACAGTCAGGGCGCGCTCCATCTCGAGCGACTGCTGCGCGACCGCGTCGCGAAGGACCCCGCGCTCGCGAAACGGATCGTCGCCGCCTACGTCATCGGCTGGCCGATCTCGAAGACCGCCGATCTTGGCGCGCTCGGCCTGCCGGCCTGCGCCGCCGCCGACCAGCCCGGATGCATCCTGTCGTGGGAAAGCTTTGCCGAGCCCGCCGATCCGTCGCTGATCCTCGACACCTATGATGCGACGACGGGGTTCGACGGTCACCCGCGGATCAATACGCCCATCCTGTGCATCAATCCGCTGACCGGCACGCCGGATGCCGCCGCACCAGCCGCGGCGAACCTCGGCACGCTCTATCCCTCCGCCGACCTGTCGAGTGCGACGATCCTTGCCGGCCGGGTCCCCGCGCGCTGCGCCGGGCGCGGTTTCCTGCTGATCGGGGAACCGCCCAACCTCGGCAGCTACGTTCTGCCGGGGAACAACTACCATGTGTACGATTACAGCCTGTTCTGGGCCAATGTCCGGATGGACGCCGTGCGCCGGCTGGCCGCATTCGACGACCGGTGATCACCGGGGATCGCAGCGCGTTCAGGGCCATCCTGCCCGAAGGTGGACGGCTATTGGGACTGGACGTGGGTACCAAAACGATAGGCACGGCGTTGTGCGATGCGGGCTGGAGCTTCGCCAGCCCGGCGACGCTCGTGCGGCGGACCAGGTTCCAGAAGGACAAGACGATCCTCGCGCAGTTGATTGCCGCTCAGGCGGTGCGCGGGATCGTCGTCGGGTTGCCGATCAACCTCGACGGCAGCGAAAGCCCGCGCAGCCAGTCCACCCGCGCCTTCGCGCGCAACATCGAGGACTTGGCACCGGTGCTGCTATGGGACGAACGCTGGTCGACCGTCGCGGTGACGCGGACGCTCATCGAACAGGATGCAAGCCGTGCGAAGCGGGCGGAACTGGTCGACAAGATGGCGGCGGCGTATATCCTGCAGGGCGCGATCGATGCGCTGACGGCGTTTTAGGGCCACCGAACGAGCCCTTGAGTAGCGATGCGTTTCCGGCCACCATCCGTCCATGCTCATCCCCCTTCTCCTCGCCGCCGCCCTTCCCGCCCCGTCGCAACAACAGATGAAGGCGACCGTCACGACGCTCGTCGGCTTCGGCACGCGCCACACGCTATCGACCACGACCGATCCGAAGCGCGGGATCGGTGCGGCGCGCGACTGGGCGGCGGCGCGGTTCCGGGCGATCGCGGCGGATTGCGGCGGATGCATTACGGTCGATCGCATATCGCGCAGCTTCACCGGACCACGCGCGCCGAACGGCGTGGTGGTCGAGGATGTGCTCGGTATCCAGCGGGGCCGCGATCCGAACCGCGTCGTCATCGTCGGCGGCCATATCGACAGCCGCGTGACGAACGAGATGAACGCCACCTCCGACGCACCGGGCGCGAACGACGATGCGTCGGGCGTCGCGCTGGTGCTGGAGGCGGCACGCATCCTGTCGAAGCGGCATTTCGACGCGACGATCGTCTATGCGATCTTCTCCGGCGAGGAGCAGGGCCTGTGGGGCTCCACGCTGCTCGCCGAAACCGCGAAGACGCGCGGCTGGCAGATATCCGCGATGCTCAACAACGACATCATCGGCAACAGCATCGGCCAGGGCGGCGTCCGCGAAGCGAAGACGGTGCGCGTGTTCTCCGAAGGGATCCGCGCGGCCGAGGACCTGCCGCAGCAACAGGCGCGCCGGGCCGACGGCGGGGAAGACGACGGCCCAAGCCGGGCGCTGGCCAAGGCGATCGACGGCATCGCCGGCACCATCCCCGGCGGTCTCGACGTGTTCGTCGATCGCCGCCCCGACCGGTTCGGCCGCGGCGGCGACCACGAGCCGTTCCTGAAGCTCGGCTATCCAGCGGTCCGCTTCTCGGTCGCGGCGGAGAACTGGGACCGCCAGCATCAGGACCTGCGCACCGAGAACGGCACCGTCTACGGCGACACGATCGACGGCATGGACTTCGCGTATCTGGCGAAGGTGACCGCGATCAACATGGCGACGATCGTCCGGCTGGCGAGCGCACCCGCCGCACCGGGTGGCGTGTCGATGTCGGGCGCGCTGTCCCGCGACACGACGGTGAAGTGGGCCGCGGTGCCCGGCGCGGTCGGCTACCGCGTCCGGTGGCGGCGCGACGATCTGCAGGACTGGACCGACAAGCGCGACGTGACCGCTACGACGATCATCCTGCCGCAGGTGCCGGTCGACGACCATTTCGTCGGCGTATCCGCGCTGGCCGCGGACGGGTCGGAGAGCCTGGTGAGCTTCGCCGGACGACCGCCGCGGAACTGACGCGGTGCGCAGCCTCCATAGCCCTACCCGCCGATGATGCCTTTCAGCTCCACATCGGCACCGTCGCTTATGACGCGGCCGTTCACGATGCCGCTTACGCGCACCCTGGATTCTGCTTCCACGAACAGGTCGCCGTTGATAATGCCTTTAACGTCCAGGTCTGAGCCGCGCTTTACGCGCGCATCGCCATCAATGATGCCGTTGAAAACGCCGTTGGTCGGAAGCTCTTGAGCGCTCATATAATCGGTCATGTCGCGTTCCATTCCATGACAGTAAACGGGTTTACCTATGCGGTGATATAGGTTTGTAACACACTGGTCAAGAAAGGTGCCCAGTCCCTGCGCAACGTCGAGTAAGGCTTGTTCGAGACACCAAAATGCCGTCCCGCGTGCGGCGCGCGGGACGGCATCCCCGGCGGCCCGTGGTCGGGCCGTCCCCCCGGTGGCTCAGCGGCAGCCGCAGGCGGGCTTGTGCCACACCGGCTTGTGCCAGACGCGCTTGCGCCAGACCTTGTGCGGCGGCGTATAGGTCACCGCATCCTCGTAGATCTCGGTCGTCGTCGTGGTGACGACCGGCGCGGACTGGACGACGACCGTGGTCGTCGATCCGCCGCCATTATAGCCGCCCGTCGTGGTCGTGACCGTCGTCGTGCCGTCGGGCGAGACCCAGCCGGCGCGCGGCGGCGGGGGCGGCGCGTAGCCGGAAGGCGGCGGCGGCGCATAGGCGGGTGCGACGGGCGGCTGGCCATAGTCGGCACCGTAGCGGGGACGATGCGGGCCGCTGCTCCCGCGATCGATCGCATAGCCGGCGATCCCGCCGACGCCCGCCCCGATCAGCGTGCCGCCGAGACGATTGCCCCGACCCGCTATCAGATTGCCGGCGATGCCGCCGACCGCGGCCCCCGCGATCGCCCCGCCGACGCCGCTGCTGCGATGCCGGTCGTAGTCGGGAGCGTAAGTCGACTGGCCATAGGTCTGCTGGACCGCGCCGCCCTGCGCGTAGCCGGCGTCCGGCGATCCCGAATACACCGTCTCGTTGCCCGCATAGCCGTCGCCATAGCCGTCCCAGTCGAGCCCGCCCACGGTATCGTACACGCTGCCGCGATCGTCGATCAGCACCGCATCGTCGTAATACCGCGCCCAGTTATAGCCGTAGGGCGGCTGCGACAGGCCGTAATCAGCCCAATCGGTGATGTAGAAGCGCGACGAGTTCCAATAGCCGGGCAGATGCGACCCGCGACGCGGCTGGCGATAGGCGTTCCAGCCGCCCGGCGCGTTCGCCCCGGCCCACCAGCGACCACCGACCTTGCTGCCCCAGCGATCGCCGTGCGGATGGCCGACGGAGTTCGTCGTGCGGGTCATTGCCGGCGGCGGCGGGGCCATCGTCTGGTCCTGGTTCGGCGTCGCATAGGGTGCACCCGGTCCATGCGCGATCATGCGCTGTGCCGATGCCTGACCCGCGGTCATCGCGGCGATGGCGGCAGTGGCGATCAAAAGGCTACGCATTCGTGTCTCCCTAATCTCCGACGCCCCACCCTGCGCCGAACAAATGTCTACGTTAAGGTGTCACTTACCAATCTCGGACCGGAGTGGCCAGCGCGCTGCGTGTCCCGATTCGGATCAACCCATGGGCGCGATTCGCGTGGCGATCAGCGCGACGATCGCCTCGCACCCCGCCTCATCGGCCGCGTCGAACCGGTCGGGCACCGGGCTGTCGAGGTCGAGCACCCCGATCACCACGCCGTCCCGCACGATCGGTACGACGAGTTCGGACCGACTGGCCGCGTCGCAGGCGATATGGCCCGGAAAGGCGTGGACGTCCGCGATCCGCTGCGTCGCGCCCGTCGCCACCGCCGCACCGCACACTCCCGCCCCGACCGCGATGCGGATGCACGCGGGCTTGCCCTGGAACGGCCCCAGCACCAGTTCGCCGCCGATCATCCGGTAGAATCCCGCCCAGTTGAGGTCGGGCAGATATTGCCACAGGACCGCCGCCGCATTGGCCATGTTGGCGACCGCATCGGGCTCGTCGGCGGTCAACGCATCGACTGCGGCGAGGAGGTCGCGGTAGAGTTCGGTCTTGCTGCCGGCGGCGATGGCGAAGGCGTACATCGGCCGACCTTACAACCGCCGCGATCACAAGCAAAACCGGTGCTTCCGGAATGCGACAGAAGCCATGGGAATGGGGCACGATTCGTCCGCCGCAATTGGGTCGAATCGGAAACGCGAAGGGTCGGAAGTGGACGAACCACACGCCACGTCACGCGCGAAACGTTCTGCTGCGATGAGGCGACACGGTCGCGATGCGATGAAGCGGGTGGGAGCGACGGCCATCCATGAGGGTAGAGCGAATGCGCGCCGTGTAGGACAGCGGTTTTCCGGTGTGGCCGACCCCGGTCGCTCAATCGTGCGAAACCCGCCCCCGCCCCGCCTTCACCGCGCTGCGGCCCTTTTTCGCGTCGACGCGCCGCGTCTGGCTGGCCTTGGTTGGCCGGGTCGGGCGGCGCTTCTTGGGGACGATGGTGGCCTCCGCAATCAGCGCCACCAGCCGCTCGCGCGCCTCCTGGCGGTTCAGATGCTGCGATCGCGATCCCTCGGCACGCAGGACCAGCACGCCGTCGATCGTCATCCGCGACCCCGCCAGCGTCGCCAGCCGGTTCTTCACCGCATTGGGCAGCGTCGTATTCGCCGCGACATCGAAGCGCAGGATGACCGCGCTGTCGGTGGTGTTCACATGCTGCCCCCCCGCCCCGCCCGAGCGCGTGGCGGTTTCGGCCAGCTCGCTGTCGTCGATCCAGATCGACCGGGTGATGGGGATGGCGACCATGCGGGTTGGTTACAACGACCGGACGGTCGGCGCTACCGGCTGCGCTGGTGCCGTGCGCGTGACGATCGCCCGGTGTGCTGCGTTGCGCATCGGAGAGTGGCGGCGTCCGCCCGATTCTGCGCGGCGAAATCGCCGCGGAAGTGGAGGAAGTGGAGGTGTGCCATTCGTCTTTCCAGTTCTTGTGAAAACAAGGACTTGCGGCGGCCGGGGTGGCGATGGCGGTTGGATGACTGACCTGGGCTCGCATTATGCGGGGATGGCATGGCGGGTGGTCTGTAGGACAGCGGCGAATGTCGCGTTTCGCCCACTTGCGGACCTTCGCGCCGGGTGCGTAGGATTAGAGCATGAGCACGCCTGATGATCTAACTTGGCTGATGCAATGGTATCTCGCGCATTGCGACGAGGACTGGGAGCATCAATATGGCGTGAACATCGACACGCTCGACAATCCGGGGTGGAGCCTGAAAGTCGATCTCCAAGACACTTCGTTAAACGGCCTGCCTTTCACGCCAATCTACGAGGGAGTGTCAGAAAAGGAGCAGCCGGTTCAAGGACTGGACGGCGATGTACCTTGGTTAGTCTGCCGAGTTGAGGGCTCGCATTTCAAGGGTTGGTGCGGCCCGCGCGATCTAGGCCGTCTCATCGCGACGTTCCGCTCATGGGCTGACCGCTGAACCTTAATCGCGAACGTCCGCTTTCCACTGAGGCTGTGTGAAAACGACGTAATATGCTATGCTGTGAGGTGTTAGCGGGAGGCGTCGGATGGGTCGTTTCA
>NZ_CAHJWJ010000022.1 GCF_903642285.1 Sphingomonas bacterium | reverse complement strand
TGGTGCCCAGAAGAGGACTCGAACCTCCACGACCTTGCGATCGCCAGCACCTGAAGCTGGTGCGTCTACCAATTCCGCCATCTGGGCACGGGGTAGGTCGGCGCGTCTAGGGGAGGGGTGGGAGCCTTGTCAACCGGGGGGCGGCTGGGGCAAGGGGGCGACGAATGGGACAGGGGTCCCGGATCGAAAGGGTGCTACGTGGACGATCGGCTGGTCACGCTGTTCGGCGGCGGCGGATTTCTCGGGCGCTATGCGGTGCCGGCGCTGTTGGCGAAGGGGTACCGCGTCCGCATCGCGCAGCGTGATCCGCGCCAGGCCTGGTTCCTGAAGCCGCAAGGCGGGCTGGGGCAGACGCAGTTCGTCGCCGCCGACATCGGACGCCCCGACACCGTGCTGCGCGCCGTCCAGGGGGCGGATGCGGTGGTGAACCTGGTCGGCGTGCTGCAGGGCGCATTCCAGCGTGTGCATGTCACGGGCGCGCGGACGGTCGCCGAGGCGGCGGCAAAGGCCGGTGTCGCCACGCTGGTCCATGTCTCCGCGATCGGGGCGGATCCGGCGTCGACCTCCGCTTATGGGCGGTCGAAGGGTGAGGGCGAGGCGGCGGTCCGCGCGGCGTTCCCTGCAGCGACGATCCTGCGGCCATCGGTGGTGTTCGGGCCCGAAGACCAGTTCGTGAACCGCTTCGCGGGCATGGTCGCGAAGACGCCGGTGGTGCCCGTGCTGCGTGCGGGGGCGAAATTCCAGCCGGTCTATGTCGCCGACGTCGCCGCCGCGGTGGCTGCCGCGATCGCGACGCCCGATATCTATGCCGGCCGGACGCTGGCGCTTGGCGGCCCCGATATCATCACGATGGAGGGGCTGATCCGCTATATCGCCCGCACGATCGGCCGCAGCCCGGCGATCGTGGCGCTCCCCGACATGGCGGGCGCGATGATCGCACGGGCCGGGTTCCTGCCCGGTGCACCGATCAGCTGGGACCAGTGGCTGATGCTCCAGCACGACAATGTCGTCGGCGATCTCGGGCAGGGGCAGGAGGACGGGCTGGCGGCGATGAGTCTGACTCCGACCCCGCTCGCCGCGGTCGCGCCGGACTGGCTGGTTCGCTACCGCCGCCAGGGCCGCTTCGCACGCCGCGTCGAAGATATCGCCTGATCCGATCCGCTCCACCTGGAGAATGCCGTGACCGACCTGCCGACCGTCCTCCTCCTCGGCATCGTCGAGGGGATCACCGAATTCCTGCCCGTATCTTCCACCGGCCATCTGATCCTCGCGGGCGCGCTGCTCGGCTATGACGAGGCGCAGTGGAAGGTATTCAACGTCGTCATCCAGCTGGGCGCTATCGCCGCGATCGTGGTGCTGTACTGGCGGACGTTCTGGGCGGTGCTGATGGGGCTGGCGAAGCGCGAGCCGCAATCGATCCGCTTCGTGCGCAACATCCTGGTCGCGTTCCTGCCCGCCGCGGTGATCGGGCTGGCGCTGCACAAGCAGGTCGAGGCGCTGCTCGGCAACGCGCTCGTCGTGTCGATCGCGCTGATCGTCGGCGGATTCGCGATCATCCTCGTCGAGCGGCTGGCCCCCAGGGCGCGGATCGAGGGGGTCGCCGCCATTCCGATCGGCACCGTGGTCGGTATCGGGTTCCTGCAATGCCTAGCGATGATCCCCGGGGTCAGCCGTTCGGGCGCGACGATCCTCGGCGCGCTGGCGCTCGGGGTTGAGCGGCGAACCGCGGCGGAGTTCAGCTTCTTCCTCGCGATCCCGACGATGCTCGGGGCGAGCGCGCTGGAATTGTTCAAGAATCGGCATGAGCTGGCGAATGGCGCGGGGGTCGGGCCGGCGGCGATCGCGATCGGAATGCTGGTGTCGTTCGTCGTCGCGTTGCTGGTCGTGCGGTGGTTCGTCGGGGTCGTGACGAACCATGGGTTCGTACCGTTTGCAGTGTATCGTATCGTTGCGGGCGGCGCGGCGTTTGCGTGGCTGATGCTGCGATAGAGCCGTACCGGGCATATAATTACGGTGCACCAGGACCTCGGTAGCGGGTTTTCCGATCTACGGATATATTGGGTCAGTAATCCTGTCTTGTTCTTTCGGCGCGCTAGGGTAGGACGATTCCCGGAGGGCCCGATGGCAACCGAATCGATGCTGAAGTTCGTCGACCGCGCGCAGACCTATCCGGTGAAGCGCGAGGCGGACTTGCGCGCCGAGGATTTCCGCGAGATCGCCGATCGCTATCCGGTGCCGGGCGCCGAGGAGCAGGCCGGGCGGTGTTCGCAATGCGGCGTGCCGTATTGTTCGGTGCATTGCCCGCTCCACAATCACATCCCCGACTGGCTGCGCCTGACCGCGGAGGGTCGGTTGCGCGAGGCGTATGAGCTGAGCAACGCGACCTCGACGATGCCCGAAATCTGCGGGCGCATCTGTCCGCAGGACCGGCTGTGCGAGGGCAATTGCGTCATCGAATTCTCGGGCCACGGCGCGGTGACGATCGGCGCGGTGGAAAAGTTCATCACCGACACCGCGTGGGAAAACGGCTGGGTCGAACCGCTTGTCCCGGGGCGCGCGCGCGGCCAGTCGGTGGGGGTGATCGGTGCAGGACCCGCCGGACTGACCGCGGCGGAATATCTGCGCGGCAACGGGTATGACGTGCATATCTACGACCGGCACGACCGGGCGGGTGGGCTGCTGACCTATGGCATCCCCGGCTTCAAGCTGGAAAAGCCAGTCGTGATGCGCCGGATCGAACGGTTGGCGGCGGCGGGTATCGTGTTTCATCAGGGCTTTGCCGCAGGCGCGGATGCGAGCCTGGACGATCTGCGCCGCCGCCACGACGCGGTATTGATCGCGACGGGGGTCTACCGCGCCCGCGCGCTCGAGCTGGCCGGCGCGGACGCCGACGGCGTGGTCGCCGCGCTCGACTATCTGACCGCATCCAACCGCAAGGGGTTCGGCGACGACGTGCCTTTGTTCGATGACGGCACGCTCAGCGCCGAGGGCAAGCATGTCGTCGTCGTCGGTGGCGGCGACACCGCGATGGACTGCGTCCGTACCGCGATCCGGCAGGGCGCGGCATCGGTCAAATGCCTGTATCGTCGCGATCGTACGAACATGCCCGGATCGCAGCGTGAAGTCGCGAATGCGGAAGAGGAAGGCGTCGAATTCGTCTGGCTGTCGCAGCCTGCGGCGATCGAAGGCCGGCAGGTCCGGGTCCGCCGGATGCGGCTCGGCGCACTCGATGCGAGCGGACGGCGCGCGCCCGAAGTCGATCCGGGCGGCGATATCGCGATCCCGGCGGACATGGTCGTCAAGGCGCTCGGCTTCGATGCCGAGGACCTGCCGACGCTGTTCGGCGCTGGCGGGTTGGGGGTCAGCCGCTGGGGCACCGTGCTGGTCGACGGCAAGACGCTGATGACCAGCCTGGACGGGGTGTTCGCGGCGGGCGACATCGTGCGCGGGGCCTCGCTGGTGGTATGGGCGATCCGCGACGGCCGCGACGTCGCGGCGAGCATGCACGCGTGGCTGAAGACGAAGGCGGCGAGCGAGCGGGTGGCGGCGTGAGGCTGACGGCGGAAGAGGTGGCGGCGATCAAGTACGCCGCGCGCGAGGCTTTCGGAGACAGCGCGGTCATACGCCTGTTCGGGAGCCGAACCGACGATGCGGAGCGCGGGGGGGACATCGACCTGCACGTCGAGATCGATTCGCCTGCCGATGAATGGTACGCGCGCGGCGTCTTCGAGGACCGGCTGTTCCGTCGCATCGAGCCGCAGAAGGTGGACCTGATCGTCAGCAAGCGTGGCGGGACCCCGCGCGGTTTCGAACGCATCGCCTATCGTGACGGGATCGTGCTGTGACGCCCGAGCAGGACGTGTTGGCGGATCAACTGGCGGCGATCGCCGCGGTGACCACATCGGCCCGCCAGACACTGCCGCTGATCGGCGCAATGCCGCTCGACGATGAGGCCTTCGCCGCGATGACCCCGATCCAGAATATGGCGGCGACCGCGATGCTGAAGCAGTTCGAGCAACTCGAAGGCCTGTTGTCAGGGCTTTTCCGTGCTGTGCTGCGCCTTCTCGGCGTACGTCTGAAGGGGTTGTACGCGCAGGATATCGGCAATCGGATGGCAGAGCTCGCGATTCTCGACGATGCTACGCGTTGGGTGGCCATCGTGAAGCTGCGCAACGAGCTGGTGCATGAATATCCGCTCGGCTCGTCGGATCGCTATGACCGTTTTGCGACAGCGCACGATGCGTTTCCCTTTCTGTTCGATGCCGCCGAACGGGCCGCGCAGGTCATCGCCGATCGACGGCTGTTGGAGCCCGGCACATGATCGATCAACGCGCCCGCCTGGCCGCGGAGGGCATGTACCGCCCCGATTTCGAGTCCGACGCTTGCGGGGTCGGGCTCGTCGCCGCGACCGATGGCACCGCGTCGCGCCGCGTCGTACAGTCGGCGATCGATGCGCTGAAGGCGGTGTGGCACCGCGGCGCGGTCGATGCGGACGGCAAGACGGGGGACGGCGCCGGGCTGCATGTCGACCTGCCGATCCGGTTCTTCGACGACGCGATCGCGGCGGGGGGGCACAAGGTGCTGCCCAACCGGCTGGCGGTCGGGATGATCTTCCTGCCGCGCACCGATCTGGGCGCGCAGGAAAGCTGCCGTACGATCGTCGAATCGGCGATCATCGAGGCGGGCTATGCCATTTATGGCTGGCGGCAGGTGCCGGTCGACGTATCGGTGATCGGGCTGAAGGCGCAGGCGACGCGACCGGAGATCGAGCAGATCATGATCGCCGGGCCGCTGCCCGAAGAGGCGTCCGCGGAAGAGTTCGAGAAGAATTTGTACCTCGTCCGCCGCCGGATCGAGAAGCGCGTGATCGCCGCGCAGATCCAGGGCTTCTACATCTGCAGCCTCAGCACGCGGTCGATCGTCTACAAGGGGCTGTTCCTCGCGGAATCGCTGTCGCTGTTCTATCCCGATCTGCAGGACCAGCGCTTCGAGAGCCGGGTCGCGATCTTCCACCAGCGCTATTCGACCAACACCTTTCCGCAATGGTGGCTGGCGCAGCCGTTCCGCTGTCTGGCGCACAACGGCGAGATCAACACGATCCGCGGCAACAAGAACTGGATGCTGTCCCACGAGATCCGGATGGCGTCGCTCGCGTTCGGCGAGAATTCGGAAGACATCAAGCCGGTGATCCCCGCGGGCGCATCCGATACCGCCGCGCTCGATGCGGTGTTCGAGGCGATCTGCCGGTCGGGCCGCGACGCGCCGACCGCCAAGCTGATGCTGGTCCCGGAGGCGTTGGACGAACGCGGCGACACGCCCGACGCGCACGCGGCGATGTATCGCTATTACGCCAGCGTCATGGAGCCATGGGACGGCCCCGCCGCGCTGGCGATGACCGACGGCCGCTGGGCGGTCGCCGGGATGGATCGCAACGCGCTGCGGCCGTTGCGGTATACGCGGACGTCCGACGGACTGCTGATCGTCGGATCGGAAAGCGGTATGGTGGTCGTGCCCGAAAGCACGATCCTCGCCAAGGGGCGGCTCGGGCCCGGTCAGATGATCGCGGTCGATCTCGACGAGGGCGTCGTGCTGGAGGACCGCGCGGTGAAGGACCGGATCGCGGGTGAGGCGGATTACGTCGCGATCACCGGCGCGTTCGTGACGATCGACGATTTGCCCGCGTCCGACGCGATCATGCGCTACGACCGTGCCGAACTGGCGCGGCGTCAGGTCGCGGCGGGGCAGACGCTGGAGGATATGGAGCTGATCCTGTCGCCGATGGTCGAGGCCGGCAAGGAAGCGATCGGATCGATGGGCGACGACACCCCGCTTGCGGTCATCAGCGACAAGCCTCGGCTCATAAGCCAGTTCTTTCGCCAGAATTTCAGCCAGGTGACGAACCCGCCGATCGACAGTCTGCGCGAGCGCCACGTTATGTCGCTGAAGACCCGGTTCGGGAATTTGGCGAACATTCTCGATACCGAGGATCGGCGGACGCGCGTGCTGGTGCTCGATTCCCCGGTGCTGACTTGCGCGGCGTGGGACCAGTTGAAGGTGCATTTCGGGTCCGCGGTGGCGGAAATCGATTGTACCTTCGATGCCGGTGGCGGCCCCGAACGGCTGCGCGCCGCGATCCAGCGGATCAGGAACGAGGCCGAACAGGCGGTGCGCCAGGGCAAGAGCGAGTTGTTCCTGACGGACGAGCGCGTAGCGGAGGACCGGGTCGCAATCGCCGGCGTGCTCGCCGCGGCGGCGGTGCACACGCATCTCGTGCGCAAGGGGCTGCGCTCCTATGCATCGATCAACATCCGCAGCGCGGAATGCCTCGACACGCATTATTACGCGGTGCTGATCGGCGTCGGCGCGACGACGGTGAACGCGTATCTCGCCGAAGCGTCGATCGCCGATCGGCATGCGCGCGGGCTGTTCGGCGACCTGTCGCTCGACCAGTGCCTGGCGCGCCACCGCACCGCGATCGAGGAGGGGCTGCTCAAGATCATCTCGAAAATGGGTATCGCGGTCATCTCGTCCTACCGCGGCGGGTATAATTTCGAGGCGGTGGGGCTAAGTCGCGCGCTGGTGAACGACCTGTTCCCGGGGATGCCCGCGAAGATCAGCGGCGAGGGCTATGCCTCGCTCCATCTGAACGCCATACTGCGCCACGATCTCGCGTTCGACGCAAGTGTCGTCACGTTGCCGATCGGCGGCTTCTACCGGCAGCGTAGCGGCAGCGAGACGCATGCCTATTCGGCACAACTGATGCACCTGCTCCAGACCGCGGTCGCGACCGACAGCTATTCCAGCTATCTGCAATTCTCGCGCGGGGTCAGCGACCTGCCGCCGGTCTATCTGCGCGATCTGCTGCAATTCAACTTTCCGGCGGAAGGCGTCGCGGTCGACCAGGTCGAGGCGATCACCGAAATCCGCAAGCGCTTCGTGACGCCGGGCATGTCGCTTGGCGCGTTGTCGCCCGAGGCGCACGAGACGCTGGCGATCGCGATGAACCGGATCGGCGCGAAGGCGGTATCGGGCGAAGGCGGCGAGGCGCGCGAGCGCTACACGCCGTACGCGAACGGCGACAACGCGAATTCGGGGGTCAAGCAGATCGCCAGCGGGCGCTTCGGGGTGACCGCAGACTATCTGAACGCCTGCGAAGAGATCGAGATCAAGGTCGCGCAGGGTGCCAAACCCGGCGAGGGCGGGCAGCTGCCCGGCTTCAAGGTCACCGAATTCATCGCGAAGTTGCGCCACGCGACTCCGGGGGTGACGCTCATCAGCCCGCCGCCGCACCACGACATTTATTCGATCGAGGATCTGGCGCAGCTGATCTACGATCTGAAGCAGATCAATCCGGTCGCGCGCGTGTGCGTGAAGCTGGTGTCGTCCGCGGGAATCGGCACCGTCGCGGCGGGCGTCGCGAAGGCGCATGCCGATGTGATCCTGGTCGCGGGGCATGTCGGCGGGACGGGGGCCTCGCCGCAGACCAGCATCAAATATGCCGGCACGCCGTGGGAAATGGGGCTGTCCGAAGTCAACCAGACGCTGACGCTCAATGGTCTCCGCGGGCGCATCCGGTTGCGCGCGGACGGGGGGCTGAAGACCGGGCGCGACATCGTGATCGCGGCGATCCTCGGCGCCGAGGAGTTCGGAATCGGCACGCTCAGCCTCGTCGCGATGGGCTGCATCATGGTCCGGCAATGCCACAGCAACACCTGCCCGGTCGGCGTCTGCACGCAGGACCCCCGGTTGCGCGACAAGTTCGTCGGCACGCCGGAAAAGGTCATCAACCTGATGACCTTCATCGCCGAGGAAGTGCGCGATATCCTGGCAAGGCTCGGTTTCCGAAGCCTGGACGAGGTCATCGGCCGCACCGAACTGCTCCGGCAGGTCAGCCGCGGTGCGGAACATCTCGACGATCTCGACCTCAATCCGATCCTGGCCAAGGTCGATGCGACCGATGCCGAGCGGCGCTTCTCGCTGTCGACCTTCCGCAACGCGGTGCCCGACAGCCTGGACGCGCAGATCATCAAGGATGCCGCCGCGGTGTTCAGCCGCGGCGAGAAGATGCAGCTGACCTATTCGGTGCGCAACACCCACCGCGCGGTCGGCACGCGATTGTCGAGCGAGATCACCCGCAAATTCGGCATGTCGGCGCTGGCCGATGGTCACGTGACCGTGCGCCTGCGCGGATCGGCCGGGCAATCGCTCGGTGCCTTCCTGTGCAAGGGGATCACGCTCGAGGTGTTCGGCGACGCCAACGACTATGTCGGCAAGGGGCTGTCCGGCGGACGGATCGTCGTTCGTCCGGCGGTGTCGTCGCCGCTCGCCAGCCAGGACAATACGATCATCGGCAACACCGTGCTGTACGGCGCGACCTCGGGCAGCCTGTTCGCGGCGGGGCAGGCGGGGGAGCGGTTCGCGGTGCGCAATTCGGGTGCGACGGTCGTCGTCGAAGGCTGCGGCGCGAACGGGTGCGAATATATGACCGGCGGCGTCGCGGTGGTGCTCGGCGGGGTGGGTGCGAATTTCGGCGCGGGGATGACCGGCGGGATGGCGTTCGTCTACGATCCGGACGATGCGTTCGGCCGACGCGCGAACGGCGACAGCATCGTCTGGCAGCGGCTCGCATCAGCGCATTGGGAGGGCGTGCTGCGCGCGCTCGTCGAACGCCATGTCGCAGCGACCGACAGCAAATGGTCGAAGGGCCTGCTGGAGGATTGGAACCGCGTCGCTGCTCATTTCTGGCAGGTGGTGCCGAAGGAGATGCTGACGCGGCTGGCCAATCCGCTGGACGATGCCGTGGAACTGGTCGCGGCGGAGTAGGCTTGGCAGGCGCGTTAAGGCACTACCATTGAGACACGGGACAATCCCTCCGCCAGCGTAGGTTCTTCAAACTGTCGCTCGACCGAATATATGCTGTCCTCGGGTACGATCTTATCCGGGTCTCGGCGGCGATTTCGCTCCAGCGCGATCGTCAAGGGGATGCGGATCCATATCGCTTCGACGGGAACGTGGTAGCGCTGCGCCATCTGTATTATGGGTTTGCGGTGTCGGATACCTGGTAGCGCAGCATCGAAATAGATGACCCCTTGGTCAGGACGCTGTCGATCGATCCAGGTCGATTTTCCGGCACCTTGGAGGCCACACACAATAACGACCCGATTGAGGGGCAGGGTCGCATCGGACAGAGCCGAGTCCAAAGCGGCGAACGCACATTCCCACGCCGCCGCGTCGCGTTCCGGCGACCAGACCCGCCCCTCGCCCGCAGTTTCCAAAAAGTCATCGGGATTTATTCGGCGTGTCATGATCGATGCTGATAGGGTCTCGTCACCGCGGTGGTTCGGGTCGCTTCCAATCGTCTCGTTTCAGCGCGCGGCGTAATGTGATCCCGAGCGCGTCTTCTGGCGTCGTTTGCCACCGCTCCGCAAGCAAATGCAGGTCAGCTTCGATTTCCGGGTGGTCGATGTGAATCACACCGTCGATGATCCTGACGCCTTCATCGTCGTCCATGCCACTTCCCTCCAGTCGCGTGCTCTCCTACCACGATTTGCATGTGGCAACTCTTCCAATTCCCCTTATGCCCGTTCAGCCGCAAGGTGCGCCTGCTGCTGGGGGAGAAGGGCGTCGGCTACGAACTGGTGCGCGAATCGCCGTGGCTGCGGCGCGACGAGTTTCTCGACATGAACCCGACCGGGCAGACGCCGGTGATGACCGATGCGTCTCGCGGTATCCTGCTGATCGATTCGATGGCGATCTGCGAATATCTCGAGGAGACGGTCGACAAGGCGGCGATGATCAACGGCCCGTCGATCAACCGCGCGGAGATCCGTCGGCTGGTGTCGTGGTTCGACACGCAATTCTACCGCGACGTGACCGGGCCGTTGCTTCACGAACGCATGGAGAAGCGGCTGTCGCAGCAGGCGAGCCCCGATGCCAAGGCGCTGCGCGAGGCGATGAAGGCGGCGATCCGGCATCTCGATTATACCGATTATCTGCTCGATCACCGCAACTGGCTCGGCGGGGCGACGCTCAGCCTCGCCGATCTCGCGGCGGCGGCGCAGATTTCGGTGACGGATTATCTGGGCGGGATCGATTGGAAGAGCCACGAACAGACCGCGCGCTGGTATCGCGGGCTGAAGAGCCGGCCGAGCTTCCGCCCGCTATTGTCGGAACGCATGGAGATGGTCGGGCCGCCGTCGCATTACGACAATGTCGATTTCTGACGCAGGCGATCGCGCGTCGATCGAGGATTTCCTCAACATCGACATCCGGTCGACACGATCGTCGCGGCCGAACCGTTTCCGGAAGCGGCTGTTCTGAGCGCGCGGGTCGGCGTCGCCGGCTGGTCGATCCCGACGGCGCTCGCGGATCGCTTCGCCGACGATGGCACGCATCTCGAACGCTATGCCCGGGTGTTCGATTGCGTCGAGATCAACAGCAGCTTCCACCGGCCGCATCGCCGAACGACGTATGAACGCTGGGCCGCGAGCGTTCCCGCCGGATTTCGCTTCGCGGTCAAGGTCCCGAAGGCGATAACGCACGAGCGGCGGTTGGTCGATTGCCCCGACCTGCTCGCGCGCTTCGCAGACGAGGCAGGCGGGCTCGGCGAGCGGCGCGGACCGACCCTGGTACAGTTGCCACCGAGTCTGGCTTTCGACCCATCCGTCGCCGCTCGCTTCTTCGACGATCTCGCCGGGTCGCTTGCCGGCCCGATCGTCTGCGAGCCGCGCCATCCGAGCTGGTTCGAGGCCGCGGCCGACGCGCTGCTGACGGCACACCATATCGCACGCGTCGCCGCCGATCCCGCGCGTGTGGCGGGGGCCGACCGACCGGGCGGCTGGTCCGGCCTGCGCTATATGCGGTGGCACGGTGCGCCGCAGGTCTATCGGTCGGCCTATGACGATGCCGTGATCGACCGCCACGCCGATGCCGCGCGGTGCGGCGAAAGCTGGACGATCTACGACAACACCGCCGCCGGGGCTGCGCCCGCGAACGCGCTGACGCTGATGGCCCGGCTGGCCGGTTAGGCCAGGCTTTTCGACGCCTGCTCGAACAGATCCTTCGATACCCCCGGCACGCGCACGATCCGTTCCAGCGCGCCGCGCATCGCCTGCGCACGTGTGCCGTCGAACCGACGCCAGCGCGCAAGCGGCGGGAGGAGTTTCGCCGCGGTCTGCGGATTGAGCGTGTCGAGCGCGATCAGCTGATCCGCCAGGAACACGTAGCCCCAACCGCCCGCGGCATGAAACGCACGCTGGTTGGCCGAGAATGCGCCGATCAGCGACCGCACGCGGTTGGGATTGGCCAGCGAGAAATCGGGATGGCGCGCCAGGTCCGCCACCATCTGCGGCGTGTCGGTGCGTGACGACAGCGCCTGGGTCTGGAACCATTTGTCGAGCACCAGCGGGTTGTCCGAATGCCGGTTATAGAAGATGTCCAGCGCCGCCTCGCGCTCGGCGAAATCGCCCCCCGCGAGAATCGTCAGCGCCCCCTGGCGATCGGTCATGTTGTCGGCGGCTTCGAATTGACGGAAGGCGAGCGTGCCGATCGCTCGCGCGCCGTTCGCCGCCAGATAGCCGAGCGCGACCGATCGCAGCCGGCGCTTGCCCTTCGCCTCCGGCGTATATGCATACGCCGCCTGTTGCGTGACATGGTGCAATTGTCGCCACTGCGCCGCCAGCGCATGGCCGATCTCGCGACGCAGCCCCTCGCGCGCGGCGTGGATCGCCTCGGGATCGACCACCGTCAGCTGGTCGCCGATGAAATTCTCCGACGGCAGCAGCACGACTTCGGCGAGGAACGCCGGGTCGAGATCGGCATCGTCCAGCGTATGGCGGACCGCGTCGATGACGCGGCCATGATCCGCCGTGCCGTTCGACGCGCCGGCGACCAGCGTGTCGAGCATCAGCTGCTGCATCGCCTCGTACCGCGCGAACGGATCGTCGTCATGCGCGCTGAGGAAGGCGAGGTCGGCGGCGCTGCGGTCGCTTTCGACGATGACGGGTGCGGAAAAACCGCGGTTGATCGACAGGACGGGGCGCTCGGCCAGCCCATCGAACGCCATCGTCGCCTCGGCCGTGTCGAGAATCACCAGCCGCTCGTCGATCAACGGCGCGCCGCTGCCCGCCCCGAACAGCTTGACCCGCAGGGGCAGCGGCATCGGCACCTTGTCCGTCTGCCCCGGGGTCGGCGGAACGCGCTGCGCCAGATGCAGCGTCGCCCGGCCGGCCTCGACCGCCAGCGACGCGGAGACGCGCGGCGTGCCTGCCTGCGAATACCAAAGGCGGAACTGCGACAGGTCGATGCCGCTCGATTGCTCCATGCACGCGACATAATCCTCGCATGTCGCGGCCGTCCCGTCGAAGCGATCGAAATACAGGTCGCACGCCTTTCGGAACGCGACCGGGCCGAGCATCGTCGCCATCATCCGGATCAGCTCCGCACCCTTGTTGTAGATGGTGGCGGTGTAGAAGTTGCTGATCTCCTGATAGCTGTCGGGGCGCACCGGGTGTGCGAGCGGGCCGGCATCCTCGGGGAATTGCGCGGCGCGCAGGCTCCGCACATCCTCGATCCGCTTGACCGCGGCCGAGCCCTGGTCGGCGGAAAAACCCTGGTCGCGAAAGACGGTGAAGCCTTCCTTCAACGATAGCTGGAACCAGTCGCGGCAGGTGACGCGGTTGCCCGACCAATTGTGGAAATATTCATGCGCGACGACGGCGGCGATCGCGTCGTAATCATAGTCGGTCGCGGTATCGGGGTCCGCGAGGATGTAGCGGCTGTTGAAGATGTTCAGCCCCTTGTTTTCCATCGCGCCGAAGTTGAAATCGTCGACCGCGACGATGTTGAACACGTCGAGGTCATATTCGCGGCCATAGACCTGCTCGTCCCACGCCATCGCGGTCTTGAGCGAGGCGAGCGCGTGGTCGGTCTTGAGCAAGTCGGCGGCGCGCACCCAGATGCCGAGCCGCACCGTGCGCCCCGACCGCGTCGTGAAGCTGCCGCGGTTCTCGGCCAGGTCGCCCGCCACCAGCGCGAACAGGTAGGAGGGCTTGGGGAAGGGGTCGTGCCATTCGGTCCAATGCCGCCCATCGTCCGACGTGCCGCTCGCGACCGGATCGCCGTTCGCCAGCAGGACCGGGTAGCGCGCCGCATCCGCGGTCATCCGCACGCGGTATTCGGAGAGCACATCGGGGCGATCGGGAAAGAAGGTGATCCGCCGGAACCCCTCCGCCTCGCACTGCGTGCACAGGTTTCCGCCCGAGGCGTAGAGGCCCATCAGCTGCGTGTTGCGATCGGGCGCGATCTCCACCTCGGTCTCGACGACATGCGCATCGCCGGGCAGCGGAACCACCAACTGCTCGCCCTCGATCCGCCAGTCGTCGATCGTCACCCCATCGACGCGCACCGCGATCAGCTGCTGTCCCGCGCCGTCGAGCCGCAGCGGATCGGCGTGCTTGCCGTTGCGGGTCACGCTCAGTGCTGCCTTTACCCGCGTGGCGGCAGCGGCGAGAGCGAAATCGAGCGCGATCTGCGGCACGAGCCAGGCGGGCGGGCGGTAGTCGGATCGCCGGGTGACGGCGGGCCCGTGAGCGGGGGATTGGGCGACGCTGTGCTGGATGTCGAGCATGGCCCCGATATAGCCGGTAGACAGGGTATCGCTACCCCCGGCTAAGGGCGTATTCCGCTCGGCTTGATTCTAACCCTACCCATCCAAGACCCATCCCGGCGAAGGCCGGGGCCCAGTTGCCAGACGATCGTGGCGGCACGACGCACGCCGCCATGGGAACCGTCGCTACCGGGCCCCGGCCTTCGCCGGGTGGGGCAGACTTGGGCATCGGCGCGATCATGCGATAGGGACGCCGCATGCGCAGTCTCCTGATCTTCGGCATGGGCTATACCGCGCGCGCCATCGCCGCGGTGCTATCCGACTGGCGGATCGTCGGGACGACGCGCGACGGGCGGGACGGGACGATCGCCTTCGCCGATACCGCCGCGGTTGGCCGTGCGCTGGCGGCGACGACGCACGTCCTGTCGTCTGTGCCGCCGAAGGGCGAGGTCGACCCCGTTCTCGCGCACTACGGCAACGCGCTCGGCGGACGCTGGCTCGGCTATCTGTCCTCAACCGGCGTCTATGGCGATACCGGTGGCGCGTGGGTGGACGAGACCGCACCGATCGGCGGCGGGCGGCGAAGCGCGCGGGCGGCGGCGGATGCGGCATGGCTGGCGGGCGGGGCGCGGGTGTTCCGGTTGCCGGGAATCTACGGCCCCGGCCGCTCCGCACTCGATCGGGTCGCGAGCGGGCGGGCGCACCGGGTCGATCTTGCGCATCAGATCTTCAGCCGGGTGCATGTCGACGACATCGTCGCGGGGGTAGTCGCGGGGTTCGATGCGCCGGCGGGGGCGTACAACCTTTCCGACGATCGACCTGCCAGCCAGAACGACGTGATCGACTTCGCCGCTTCGCTGCTCGGCCTACCGCCGGTGCCGTTCGTCGATCTCGCCACGCTGTCGCCGATGGCGCGCGGTTTCTATGCGGAGAACCGGCGCGTCGCGAACGGGCGGGCGAAGCGCGTCCTCGACTGGACTCCCCGATATCCCGATTACCGCGGGGGCCTTCGCGCCCTCAGCGCGATCACCAGCCCGATTGCGGTCAACACGCCACCGGCGGCGGCCAGCAGCGACCAGCGATAGCCCTCGAACAAGGTCGACAACAGCATCGCGATCACGGGGACGATGACGCTGGCATAGGCCGCCTTGGCCGGCCCGATCACGCGCAACACCCCGAAATACAACGGGAACGCGATCGCCGAACCGAACAGCCCGAGATACACGATCCCCGCGACATAGCCGATCCGCCATTCCATCACGGGGGTGCCGGTCAACAGCAGAGCGACGACCGCATCCATCGCCGCGCCCATCAGCATCGCCAGCGCGAGCGTCGGCATCATCGGATAGCGTTTGGCCGTACCCGTCGCCTGCAGCACGTTCGCGGCGGAGGCGGACAGCGTGGCGAGCAGGGTGATGCCGATCCCGACAAGCGTCTCGTGCGGCCCGCGTGCGCCGCTTCGCGCCTCGTGCAGGAACAGCAACGCGACCCCCGCCATCGCGATCAGCGATCCGACGACCAGTTGCCGCCCCATCCGCTGGCCTAGGAACAGCCATGCCAGCACCGCATTCGGCACGAGCAGCAGCGCGAAGACCACCGCGACCAGCCCGGAGGTGATATGCGCCTCCGCCCGGTAGACGAAATTGAAGTTCAGACAGAATTGGCTGAGCCCGATCGCCGCGGCGAACAGCCAGCCGCGCGGCGGTAGCCGAAGGGATTCACCTCGCGCCGCGGCATAGATCGTCATCGCGATGCCCGCGACGAGGAAGCGGTAGCTGACCGACCAGCTCGGCGGTACCGTGCCCAGCTGGTCGCGGATCACCAGCCAGGTCGATCCCCAGATCAACGTCACGATCGCGAAGGGGACCAATATGGCGACCCGCGTCGATTGCGGGGCCAGGGTCCCGCCGGTCACAGCGCGCGGATCGCCGCGGCCAGCGTGTCGATCGCGGTGCGGTCGCTATCCCAGGCGGTGACGAGCCGCGCCTCGCCCGGTGCCCAGTCGTAGAAATCGAAGCCTTGCGCGCGCAAGGCCGCCGCTTCGTCCGAAGTGACCCGCAGGAACACTTCGTTCGCTTCGACCGGGTGGACCAGCCGTTCGCCCGCCGCCGCCGCCAGCACCGCCGCGCCTTCATTCGCCGATCGCGCGCAATCCAGCCATACATCGCCGTCCAGCATCGCAAGCAGTTGCGCCGCCAGATACCGGCCCTTGGACAGCAGCAGCCCCGCCCGCTTGCGCCGGCGAAGCGTCGCGTCGGCAAGGTCGCGGCGGAAGAACACGAGCGCCTCCGCATCCATCCCGCCATTCTTCACGAAGCCGAACGACAGCGCATCGACCCCGGCACGCCATGTCAGGTCGGCGACCGACGCGCCCGTCGCGACCACGGCGTTGGCGAAGCGCGCGCCGTCCATATGGAAGCCGAGCCCGCGCGCCTTCGCCAGCGCACCGATCGCCGCGACCTGATCGGGGGTGTAGACAGCACCATATTCGGTCGCATTGGTGATCGAGATCGCATGCGGCTGGACGCGGTGGACATCGTTCGCGATGGCGTCGACCACCGCCTCGATGGCGGCGGGGTCGAGCTTTGCCGCGGGACCGTCAGCGAGCAGCAGCTTGGCGCCGTGCGTGTAGAATTCGGGCGCGCCGCCCTCGTCGTTCTGGATATGCGCGTCGCGGTGGCAGACGACACCGCCATAAGGCGGGCAAAGCGCGGCGAGCGCGAGGCAGTTCGCCGCGGTGCCCGTCGGCACCCACAATACGCGGACCTCGGTTTCGAACAAATCCCCAAACCGCGCATCCAGGCTCTTGCTCCAGCGATCGCCGTCATAGGCGGTATCGAGCGTGTTGGCGCTGGCCAGCGCGGCGAGGACCTGTGGGTGCGCCGCGGCGGCGTTGTCGGAGAAGAAGCGCATGGCACGCGCTTTATGGGATGGGGACAGGAGGTCAATCGGCTGAGCTCGATTGCGTTGGCCTGGGGGAAGAATTGCCCCTCCCCGGCGAAGGCCCGGACCCAGTTGCCGGACGTTCGTAACGGCTGGGGTGCCCTTCGTTACAGCGGCCTTTGCATCTGGGCCCCGGCCTTCGCCGGAGGATGATCCAAGCCGCGTGTCGCTACTCCTCCGTCCGCCCCCGTTGGTCCCCCGTCGGCGCGGGCACCGGCGTCGGCGCAGGCCGATCGCGGCCCCCGCGCAGCGTGATCGATCCGTCATTGCCCATGCGCAGATCGAGCCCGCGCACCTTTTCCGTCGCGCGCTGGACGACATCGTCGACCGCGCCGCCGATTGTCCCCTCGATCAGATTGCCGACATCGTCCGGCGGGATCGCGTCGGGATCGACCGCGTCGTCCACCGGCGCGACGACCGGACGCAGCCCCAGCGCATCGGTCATGAACGCGCGCCACACCCGCGCCGGGATACCACCCCCCGACAGCCCGGGATTGGGCGTATTGTCGTCGTTGCCGACCCACACGCCGACGACCAGGTCCTTCGCGAAGCCGACGAACAGCGCGTCCTTGCTGTCCGACGTCGTCCCCGTCTTGCCGAACGCGTCGATCGGCAGGTTCGCCTGTCGCCCGGTGCCGGTGCGGATCGACGCGCCGAGAAGATCGAGCATCTCGCTATGGATATTCGCCGGCATCGTCGTCGCGCCGCCGGTCAGCGATTGATACCAGCTCTTCTGGCGTTCGTCCTGAAGCCCGCGCGCCTGCACCGGATAGCGATCGTCCGCCACCGCGGCGAAGGCGGCGGTCAGTTCCAGTAGCGAGACGCTCGAACTGCCGAGCCCGATCGTCGCTTCGTTGGGGATTGGGGTCGAGATGCCGAGATCGCGCGCCGCCTGGATGACCGCCTTCACCCCGACCTTCTGCGTCAGCCGCGCCGCGGCGACGTTGGAGGAGCGCGCGAACGCCTGGCGCAGCGTGATCTCGCCCGCGTAGCGGCCGTCCGCATTGTGCGGTTTCCAGTCGCCCATCGTGACCGGCTTATCGAGAACCGTCGAATCGGGCGTCATCCCGGCGCGCATCGCGGCGAGGTAGACGAACAGCTTGAAGGTCGATCCCGGTTGCCGCCTGGCCTGGGTCGCGCGGTTGAAGGGGCTTTTGCCGTAATCCTTGCCGCCGACCATCGCGACGACGCGGCCGTCGGGGCGCATCGCGACCAAAGCGATCTGCGCCTGGCGCAGCCCGGCGTTACGGACCGCATGCTCCGCCATCCGTTGCAGCCTGGGGTCGAGCGTCGTCGCGACGGTGGCCTTGGTCTTGATCTCCCCCGCCTCGTCGCGCGCCTCGGGCATGACCCAGTCGGCGAAATAGGTGCCCGAGGGAAGCTGCTCCGGCTCGTTCGCCAGCACGTTCTGCGGGCGGACGTCGTCCGCCTCGTCCCTGGTCAGGAAATGCGCGGCGACCATCGCGTTCACGACTACCATCTCGCGCGCCTGCGCCCCGTCGAGATTGCCCGTGGGCGCGAGCTTCGACGGGGCCTTGACCAGCCCGGCCAGCATCGCCGCCTGGCCGATGCTCAGATCGGCCGGCTTGCGCCCGAAATAATGCTTCGCGGCGGCGGACAGGCCATAGACATTGTCGCCGAAATACACGTTCGAGAGGTAGCGCGACAGGATCTGATCCTTGGTCAGCCACGCCTCGAGCCACAGCGCGATCATCGCCTCGCGGATTTTTCGCCCCGCGGTGCGATCCGAATCGAGGAACGCGTTCTTCGCCAGCTGCTGCGTGATCGTGCTGCCGCCCTCGCGCACGCCGCCGCCGCGCAGATTGTGCCACGCCGCGCGCGCGACGCCGTGCGGATCGATACCCCAATGCGAATAGAAACGCCGGTCCTCGATCGCGAGGAACGCCTGCACCACGTGCGGCGGCAGGTCCTTCGCATCGACCGCCGGCCCCAGCAGCGCGCCGCGCCGCGCGATCGGCGTGCCGTCGGCCGCGGTCAGCGTGATCGAGGGCGGGGTCGGCGGCTCGAGCGATTTGGACAGGGGCGCGGTGATCGCCAGCCAGCCGATCGCGACGATCAGCAGAACCAGCAACGCCGCCAGCCCGCGCAGGAACCAGCGCCAGCGACCGGTGCGGCGACGCGGCGGCGGCGGGGGTTCAACGGGGCCGAACCCCGCCAGTTGCGCGTCCCAGTCCTGGAACCGGTCGTGCAGCGGGATCGTAGTACGTTCGCCGTCGGGGGCGACCCGGGGGGGCGGTATCGGAGTGTAACCGGGCTGAGCACCGGTCGGCCGAGGACGCAGCAGGTCGTGGTCGCGGTCGGCCATGCGCTGTATTATCCTGCTACGACAGTCGCTGCAAGCGGGCGCGGAGCATAGGGATAGGCCGGACTCCTGTAATTGCCACCCCGGCGAAGGCCGGGGCCCAGGTGCGAGACGATGGCGACGGCGCGATGCCCTTCCTTACGTGAACCTCGGCAACTGGGCCCCGGCCTTCGCCGGGGAGGCGAAATTTGGGTTGGGGAGGGGCTTTTCGCGTTCGACCGGCCCCACCTCATCCCACCAGATACACCGCCGCCAGCAGCGCCAGCGCGAACGCGACCAGCGTCGCCGCGAGGATCACCAGCAGCGGCCGCGGCCCCGCCTCCAGCAATTGCGACAAGGGCGAGCGGACCGCGGTCGCCGTCACCGCGGCAGCGAGCAACCCGGTCGCCGCCCGCTCCGCCCCGCTCGCGACGATCGCCGGAATGATCCCGAACGAATTGACCCCCGCCAGCACGAAGAAGCCGACGACGAACCAGGGGATGCCAGGCCTCTTCGCATCCCCGCTTCCACGCGGCAGAAACACGGCGACCACCGCCAGCGCAGGTGCCAGCAGGGCGACGCGGGTCAGCTTTACGATCGCGGCGATCTCGCCGGCATTCTTCGAATAGGAATAGCCGGCACCCAGCGCCTGCGCGACGTCGTGGATCGATGCGCCGAGCAGGAACCCCGCCTTCAGGTCGGACAGGCCGAACGCGTGCGCGACGAGCGGGTAGAGCACCATCGCGGTCGCGCTCATCGCCGATATGCCGACCAGCACCAATGTCAGCTGCGCCTGGCTCGCGCGCCGTTCGCCGAGCGTCGTCGCCAGCGCCATAGCCGCGGACGCGCCGCAGATCGCGACCGCGCCGCCCGCGAGCGTCCCGAACGCCGCATCGAAGCCCATGCGCCGCCCGATCAGCACGCCCGCGCCCATCGTGCAGACGACGATCCCGACGACCGCGAGCAGCGCGACCGGCCCGAGCGCGTAGATCTGCCAGACGGTGATCCGCACCCCCACGAGCACGATCCCCCAGCGCAGCAGCGAGCGCGACGCGAACGCCAGCCCGGGGGTCAGCCGCACGTCCGCCGACAAGAAATTGAGCGACAGCCCGATCAGCAATGCCATCAGCGTCAGCGGCGCGCCGTAATGATCCGAGATGAACCCCGCCGCCAGCGTTCCCAGCAGCACGATCGACAGCCCCGGCAGATACCCGCGCCATGTCGTCTTCGGCGAAGGCTCGATATCGCCGTACAGGTCGGCGGCCATCGGCAGCGCGCGCTGCGCGATCGGGCGGTGGGTGATGGCCATCGACCCTCCTATCGTCCTAAGGACGATAGCTGAACCCCCCAAGGGTGCGACGGTGGACCGTGACGGTCCGGCGATACCGCTATCGCCGCGGCCCGTGGGAAGAGCATGCCGCGAGGAAAGGAAGCACGAAATGATCACTGACCCGACCCAACCGCTCGTCGTCGGCATCGGCGGAACGATCGGCGGCGTCTCCTCGACCGAGCGTGCGCTGCGGATCGCGCTCGATGCGGCATGCCAACAGGGATTCCGCACGCGCATGTTCGGCGGCGCGGACATGGCCAAGCTGCCGCTCTACGACCCCAAGGCGTCGAGCCGTACCCCGGAGGAGCAGGAATTCGTCGAGACGGTGCGCCAGGCCTCCGCGCTGATCATCGCGTCGCCGGGCTATCATGGCAGCATCTCGGGCGTGGTGAAGAACGCGCTCGACCTGCTTGAGGAGACCGCACGCGACGAAACGCGACCCTATCTGGCGGATATGCCCGTCGGGCTGATCGCCACGGCATATGGCTGGCAGGCGACGGGATCGACGATCGCGGCGCTCCGGTCGATCGTCCATGCGCTGCGCGGCTGGCCGACGCCGTTCGCCGCGGCGATCAATTCCGCGATCACGAAGTTCGACGACGAAGGCGGCGCGAGCGATCCCGCGGTCGTCGAACAATTGCGGCTGATCGGTCGCCAGGTCGCACGCTTCGCGCCGCTGGCGGCGGGGGTGTAGGAACGCGGGGGGCGGGCGATCGTTCGGACCGGACTTGCCATTGGAGTGCCGATCATGCCCGTCTTCGATCCAGCCGCCACCGCGCTCGTCCT
Organism: Sphingomonas bacterium; assembly: GCF_903642285.1. GTDB lineage: Bacteria > Pseudomonadota > Alphaproteobacteria > Sphingomonadales > Sphingomonadaceae > Sphingomonas. Next base: position 31,619 of record NZ_CAHJWJ010000022.1, on the reverse strand, counting down.
GATCGATCTCCAGCAGGGGATCGTCGCGATGGACGTCGCGCCCAGGCCGTCGCACCAGATCGTCGCCGGAGCGAAGGACATGGCCGCGCGCTTTCGCGAAGCCGGCGCGCCCGTGGTGCTGGTCCATGTCGGTTTCCGGAACGACGCCGAACGGCCACCGCGCAACGTCGATCAGCCGATGGCGATCCCGCCGGGCGGGACACCGCCGCAGTGGATGGCGCTGGTCGAGGGGCTGCACCAGGACGGCGACGTCGTCGTGCTGAAGCATCATTGGGGCGCGTTCACCGGCACCGATATCGACCTGCAACTGCGCCGCCGCGGGGTGAAGACGATCGTCCTGGCGGGAATCGCGACGAACATGGGTGTCGAATCGACCGCGCGCTCTGCCTGGGAGCTGGGCTATGATCTCGTGATCGTCGAGGATCTGTGTTCGGGGCGCTCGGCCGACCTGCACGCGTTCGCGGTGACAAATATCTTCCCGCAATTGTCACGCGTCGTCGTGGCGGAGGACGTGGCGTTCGAACACGCCTGACCGGTTCGTCATGCCGGGCTGGTCCCGGCATCCAGAGCCGCGGGCGATGTCGCTTGTGACTCAGGACCCCGGCAACAAGGCCGGGGTGACGGTGGTGGACCTACCCCTCGAAGCCGGCATGCAAAAACCGCTCCGCGACCGAGCAATGCAGCGCGACGCCCTTGGCCATCACCGCTTCGTCGATCGTCATCCGCGTATTGTGCAGCGGCGGGTTGGTCGCTGGATCGCTGCCGTCCGGCGCGACGCCGATGAACGTGATCGCGCCCGGCATCCGGCGAAGGACGTAGGAGAAATCCTCCGCCCCCATCATCGGCGCGGGCATCCGGTGATAGCCGTCCTCGCCGCCGAGCGCGATCGCGGCGCGTTCGACCAAGGCCGCGCCGCGCGGGTCGTTCACGGTGACCGGATAGCCCGTCTCGATCCGTGCTTCGCCCACCGCGCCGTGCGCCAGCGCGACATGCTCGACGATCCGGTGGAACGCCGCATGCATCGTCGCGCGCGTGTCTTCCGACAAGGTGCGCAGCGTGCCGAGCATCGTCGCCTCGCCGGGAATGACGTTATGCGCGGAGCCGGCGTTGATCTTCGTGATCGACAGCACCGCGGGGTCGCTCACCGAAATCCGCCGACCGATGAACGTCTGCAGCGCGGTCACGATCTCGCACGCGATCGGGATCGGGTCGATCCCGTCCTGCGGCATCGCGGCATGCCCGCCGCGCCCGGTAATCGTCGCGTGCAGCGTATCCGCCGACGCCAGCATCGCGCCCGGCCGCCCGACGACCAGCCCGGCGGGCATATTCGGCGAGATATGGAGCGCGAACGCGGCGTCGGGCGCGGGATCGCCGAGCAGCCCGTCGTCGATCATGAAACGCGCGCCGTGATGCCCCTCCTCGCCCGGCTGGAACATGAAGACGACCGTGCCGGGCAGGGTCTCGGCCCGCGCGCACAATGCCCGCGCCGCGCCGACCAGCATCGCGGTGTGCGAATCGTGACCGCACGCATGCATCGCGCCGGCGTTGCGCGACGCGAAGGGCAGGCCGGTCTCCTCCTGCATCGGCAGTGCGTCCATGTCGCCGCGCAGCAGTACGGTGCGCCCGTTGTCCCCGGCCGCACCCCGCCCGCCGCGCAGGATCGCGACGAAGCCCGTCGTCGACGGCCCCTCGCGGATCTCCAGCGGCAGCCCGGCGAGCGCGGCCTTCGCCTTCTCGGTGGTGCGCGGGCAGTGGAGCCCTACCTCAGGATCGGCATGGATCGCGCGGCGCAGTTCGATCAGGTCGGGCAGTTCGTCCGTGCCCGCGGCGGCCCAGTCGGTGGTCCAGCGGTCGGCGGTGTCCAGGCTATCCATGGGGGGCTCCTTCGCCCCGCTATTTGCACCCATCGGCGGGCGATTGCCAGTTGGCACCGCTTGCGCTTTAACCGCTCGCATGAAGCACATAGTCACCGCGAGCGTGCTCGCCCTCGCCGCAGCCGCCACGCCCGTCACGGCGCGCCAGCTCACCATCGCCGACGTCACGATGCTCTCGCGTGTCGGATCGCCCGCGGTGTCGAAGGACGGGCATTGGCTCGTCTGGCAGCAGCGCGAGACCGATCTCGCCGCCAATAAGGGCCGCTACGACCTGTGGCGGCTCGACCTGACGCGGCGCGGTGCGAAGCCGGAAAAGCTCGCCGCCGAGCCGGACGTCAATGAGACCAGCCCGCAATTCGCGAATGACGGTCGCACCGTCTATTTCCAGTCGGACAAGGGCGGAGACGACGCGGTCTGGTCGATCGCGATCGACGGCACTGCACTACGCAAGCTCACCGGCTTCCAGGGCGGGTTCGGCGGGTTCAAGGTCTCGCCGACCGGCGACAAGTTGCTCGTCTGGGCGGACCGCCTGCCCGGTGCGCCGACGCTTGCCCCGGCGCTCGCGAAGAAGGACCCGAACGCGGGGCAGGCGCGCACCTATGACCAGCTGTTCGTTCGCCACTGGGACACCTGGGCGGACGGCACCCGGTCGCAGCTCTTCGTCCTGCCGCTGACGAAGGACGGCGCGCCGGGCGATGGCGTCGCGATCGAGCACGGGCTCGTCGGCGACACCCCGTCGAAGCCCAATGGCGGGGCCGAGGAGATATCCTGGGGCGCGGACGGCCGCACGGTCTATTTCGCGCTGCGCGAGGCGGGGCGGATCGAGGCGCTGTCGACCAATCTCGACATCTTCTCGGCACCCGCGGACGGCTCCGCCGCGCCGGTCGACCTGACCGCCGCCAACAGGGCGACCGATACGCTGCCGACCGTCTCCCCCGATGGCCGCAGCCTCGCCTATGTCGCGATGAAGCGCGCCGGGTTCGAGGCCGACCGGCAGGTGCTGACGGTACGCGACTTGGCGAGCGGGCAGGTGCGTGCGGTCACGCAAGGATGGGACCGGTCGATCGGTTCGATCGCATGGTCGCTCGATTCGCGGATGGTCTACGTCACCGCCGAGGACACGCAGGACAATCCTATCTGGTCGGTCGATCCCGCGAGCGGCAAGATCGCGCGGCTGACGGAGCAAGGCAATGTCGATGCCGTCGTGCCGACCGCGAAGGGTGTCGTCTATGCGATGAACAGCCTCGTCGCGCCCGACGATTTCTATGTGGCTGTCGGCAAACGATCGACGAGGCTGACGTCGGTCAATGCGGACAAGCTCGCCGGCATCGATCTGCCGACCGTTACCCGGTTCAGCTTCATAGGCGCGAAGGGCGACAAGGTCTGGGGCTATGCGGTCCGGCCCTACGGTGCCTCGGGCAAGGTGCCGATCGCGTTCATGGTGCATGGCGGGCCGCAGGGATCGAGCAACGACAGCTGGTCCTATCGCTGGAACCCCGCGGTGTTCGCCGGCGCGGGCTACGGGCTGGTCGCGGTCGATTTCCACGGGTCGACGGGATACGGTCAGGCCTTCACCGACGCGATCAGCAACGACTGGGGCGGCGCGCCGCTCGACGATCTGAAGGCGGGGCTGAAGGCGGCGACCGACAAGTTCGGCTGGCTCGACGCGGGCAATGCGTGCGCGCTGGGTGCGTCCTATGGCGGCTATATGATGAACTGGATCGAGGGCAAATGGGCCGACCGGTTCAAGTGCATCGTCCAGCATGACGGCGTCTTCGACGCGCGCGCGATGGCGTACGAGACCGAGGAGCTGTGGTTCGACGAATGGGAACATGGCGGACATCCCTATTACGAGGACCCGCAGGCGTTCGAGAAATGGAACCCGGTCAATACCGTCGCGCAGTGGCAGACGCCGATGCTGGTCATCACCGGCGAGAAAGATTTCCGCATCCCCTACACGCAAGGGATCGCCGCCTTCACCGCGCTGCAGCGGCGGGGGATACCGTCGCGGCTGGTGGTGAATCCGAACGAGAATCACTGGGTGCTGAAGCCGCTGAACAGCCGCCAATGGTATGGCGAAGTGCTGGGGTGGATGGATCGCTGGACGGGGAAGGCCAAGTAGGACCGGTCTACTACGCCACCCCGGCGAAGGCCGGGGCCCAGTTGCGCCGGTTTTGGTAACGAAGCACATCGCGCCGCCACGATCGCCTGGCAACTGGGCCCCGGCCTTCGCCGGGGTGGCGTTCAACGGCGATCCGAGTTCATCAAATGATGCAGCACGATCCCGCTGGTCGTCGCGACGTTGAGCGAATCGAACCCCCCCGCCATCGGTATCCGCACCCCATTTGCCCGCGCCAGCATCGCTGCCGGTAGCCCCGGCCCCTCCGCCCCGAATAGCGCGGCGATACGCGGACCCGGCACGACCTCTGCGAGCGTCCGTTCGCCGGTGAGGCCGAGCGCCAGCACGTCGAAGCCTTGCGCCTGGAGCAGTCCGACCAGATCCTCGCCGACCGACGCCACCGCGAACGGCACGCTCAGCACCGCGCCCACCGACACGCGGATCGCCTTGCGGTACAGCGGATCGCAGCAATCGCCGTCCATCACCACCGCGTCCGCGCCGAACGCGGCGGCGTTGCGAAAGATGCCGCCCATATTATCGTGGTTGGCGATGCCGCTCAGCGCGACGACGGTGGCCCGCTCGGGCAGCGACGCCAGCAGCGCATCGGCGGACAAGGGCTCGCGCCGCTCGCCGATCGCCAGGATGCCGCGGTGGAGGGGAAACCCGGCGATCGCGTCGAGCACGCGCTGGTCGGCGGCATAGACCGGTACGTCGTCCGGCACCTGCGCGATCAGGTCGGCAAGCGCCGCCACCCGGTGCGCGGCGATCAGCACCGACCGCGCGGCGAACCGCGTCGAGGCCAGCAGCATCGCCAGCACCACGCGTCCCTCCGCCACGAACAGCCCCTGCCGCCCGACGAGGTCGCGCTCCCGGATGTCGCGGTACGCGGCGATCCGCGGATCGTCGGGATCGGCGACGCCGAGGATCACGATTGTGGAGCATAGGTCGCGCCGACATGCGCCGCGCCGCGCGCTTCGGCCAACAGCGTCTGCCGGTGACGTTCGGCATAGCCCGCCCGCGCGACCGAATCGCGCGTGCCATGGCAGGCCGGGCAGGCAACGCCTTCCTCGTAGAGCGGCGAGGCGCGATCTTCGGGCGAAACCGGCATCCGGCATCCGCGGCACAGCGTGTGGCTGCCGGGCGCGAGCGCATGCCCGACCGCGACGCGCTCGTCGAACACGAAGCATTCGCCCTGCCAGCGGCTCTCCGCCTCGGGCATTTCTTCCAGATAGCGCAGGATGCCGCCCTTCAGGTGGAACACGTCCTCGACACCCTCGCGCTTCAGGTACGCGGTCGCCTTCTCGCAGCGGATGCCGCCGGTGCAGAACATCGCGATCCGCTTCCCCGCCAGGTCTTCGCGGTGCGCGGCGACCCAGGCCGGGAAGTCGCGAAAACTCGCCGTGCCCGGATCGATCGCGCCGGCGAAGCTGCCGACCTTCACTTCATAGGCGTTGCGCGTATCGATCACGACCGTGTCCGGATCGTCGATCAGCGCGTTCCAGCCAGCGGGGGCGACATAGGTGCCCGCGTCCGCCAGCGGATCGACCGCTCGTCCGATCGTCACGATCTCCGCCTTCACCCGCACCTTCAGCCGGTGGAACGGCACCGCGGCGGCTTCGGCATATTTAACCTCCAACGTGTCGCAGCCGGGCAGCGTGCGGACATGCGCCAGCACCGCATCGATCGAATGCGGCGCGCCCGCGATCGTCCCGTTGATCCCTTCGGTCGCGAGCAGCAATGTGCCCTTCACGCCGTTCGCGCGGCAGATCGCCTCCATCCGCCCGCGCAACGCGTGCGGATCGGGGAAGCGCGCGAAGCGGTACAGCGCGGCGACGCGGAGGGGGGCTGGCTTGGTCATGGCGAGCGACCGCCGCTACCGCAAAGCGCCGCACGGGTCGAGGTCAGCGGCGTCCGTGCAGCGCTTCCAGCGCTTGTCCCGCCAGGTTCCGCGCGCGCGCGATCCGGCGGATGCGGACGCGGGCGAAGGTCGCCATCTCGGCGAGAAACGAATCGCGGTGCGCGCGCAGGACTTCGCTCCCGCACCGTGCGCCGTTCGCCTGCGCCACGATCCGTGCGGAGTCGCCGACCAGCACGATATCGGTCGCGCCGAGGTCGTGCGCCACGCCCAGCGCCTGTCGCGCGGCCAGCCATTCGGCCTCGTCGTTGCTGCCGATCCCGAGGTCGGTCGCGACATACCCAACCCCGCGCGCGACGACAGCGGTCTCCATCGGCCCCGGATTGGGCCGGCACCCGCCGTCGAAGAAGAGTTTGAGGGGCATCGCGCTTCCGGTTATCGCGCATCTGCGCCGCCCGCCACCATCCCCACGCCGACGAAGGCCGGGGCCCGGTTGCGAGCTGCGGGCGGCAGCGCGATACGCTCTATCACATGAACCTTGGCAGCTGGGCCCCGGCCTTCGCCGGGGTGGGGTGAAACGGCGAGCGTTTCCCTCTTCGTCATGCCGGGCTCGTCCGGGCATCCATCGTGCCGGAATCCACCGGCAGTCGTACACGCGGCACGATGGACCGACGCAAGGCCGGGGTGACGGGGGATCAGCCGATGGCGCGCACTGTCCTTCCCCGCGCCACCTGCTATCGGCACCCCATGACCTATGACGCGATCATCCTCGGGGCGGGGGCCGCCGGGCTGATGGCGGCGAGCGTCGCGGGGCAGCGTGGCCGCAAGGTCCTGCTCGTCGATCACGCCGACGAGGTTGGGAAGAAGATTCTGATCTCCGGCGGCGGGCGGTGCAATTTCACCAACAGCGCGACCGCGCCCGACCGCTATCTGTCGGCCAACCCGCATTTCGCGCGCTCCGCGCTCAGCCGCTACACGCCCGCCGATTTCCTCGCGCTCATCGACGCGTACGGCATCGCCTGGCACGAAAAGACGCTCGGGCAGCTCTTCTGCAACGGCTCCGCGCGGCAGGTGATCGCGATGCTGCTCGACGAATGCGCGAAGGGGAAGGTCGACCTCGCGCTCGGTCAGCCGGTGCGCGGCGTGACCCACGCCGATGCGCGGTTCGGCGTGCAGATCGGCGACCGCACCGTCACCGCGCCCGCGCTGGTGATCGCGACCGGTGGCCCGTCGATCCCGAAGATGGGGGCCACCGGGTTCGCCTACGACCTCGCCCGTCAGTTCGGCCTCAAGGTCGTCGAGCCGCACCCCGCACTCGTACCCCTGACGCTGGGCGGCGAGGAGACCTTGTTCCGGTCGCTGTCGGGCGTCTCCGCCGACGTCGTCGCGCGCTGTGGCAAGGCGGCGTTTCGCGAGGCGGCACTGTTCACGCACCGCGGGCTGTCAGGGCCCGCGATCCTGCAAGTGTCTTCCTATTGGCGACGCGGCGCATCGGTCGCGATCGATTTCCTTCCCGGTGCCGCCCCCGGCTGGCTCGCGGCGGAGAAGCGCGCGCGGCCCCGCACGGCCTTGCGCCGCATCCTGGGCGCGCACCTGTCCGACCGCCTCGCCGAGACGCTCGCCGATCGGCTCGCCATCCCGGGCGAGCTCGGCACCGCGACCGACCGCGCGCTGGCGGAGGCGGAACGCCGGCTGTCCGCCTGGTCCTTCACCCCCAATGGCAGCGAAGGCTATGCGAAAGCGGAGGTCACCGCGGGCGGAATCTCGACCGCGGAACTGTCGCAGCAAACAATGCAAGCCAAACGCGTGCAAAACCTGTATGCGGTCGGCGAAGCGGTCGATGTCACGGGGTGGCTCGGCGGCTATAACTTCCAATGGGCGTGGGCGAGCGGATGGGCCGCAGGCCAGGCGCTCTGACCTCGGTTGCGCCTTGCCGTGGTGGCGGCGCGCCCCATCTTTGGACGATCTATGTCATTTGAAACCATCCCCCCGCTTCTGTCGGAAGCGCTCGCCGCGCGTGGATACGGCGCGCTTACCCCCGTCCAGGCGCAGGTCATCGAGGCCGAAGCCGTCGGCTGCGACCTGATCGTCTCCGCGCAGACCGGCTCGGGCAAGACCGTCGCGTTCGGTCTCGCCTTCGCCAACGAACTCATGACCGACGGCCAGTTGCCGCCCGCGCGCCTGCCACTCGCGCTCGTCGTTGCACCGACGCGCGAACTGGCGTTGCAGGTCAGCCGCGAATTGGCCTGGCTCTATGCGAAGGCGGGTGCGCGCATCTCGACCTGCGTCGGCGGGATGGACGCGTCGAAGGAGCGCCGCAGCCTGGCGCACGGTGCGCACATCGTCGTCGGCACGCCCGGCCGCCTGCGCGATCACCTCGAACGCGGCGCGCTCGACCTGTCTGGCTTACGCGCCGTCGTGCTCGACGAGGCGGACGAGATGCTCGACATGGGCTTTCGCGAGGATCTGGAGCAGATCCTCGACGGCACCCCCGACGGTCGCCGCACCTTGCTCTTCTCCGCCACCATGCCGCGACCGATCGTCGCGCTCGCCAAGCGCTACCAGCGCGACGCGGTACGCATCTCGACGGTGGGCGAGGATCGCGGGCATGGCGACATCCAGTATCAATGCGTCACCGTCTCGCCGTCCGACATCGAGCATTCGGTCATCAACCTGCTGCGTTTCCACGAGGCGGAGACCGCGATGCTGTTCTGCGCGACGCGCGACAATGTCCGTCATCTGCACGCGAGTCTCGTCGAGCGCGGGTTCGCCGCGGTCGCCTTGTCGGGCGAGCATAGCCAGAACGAGCGCAACGCGGCGTTGCAGGCGCTGCGAGATCGCCGCGCGCGGGTGTGCGTCGCGACCGATGTGGCCGCGCGCGGGATCGATCTGCCCACGCTGTCGCTCGTCGTCCATGTCGAGCTGCCGCGCGATGCCGAGACGTTGCAGCATCGCTCGGGCCGCACCGGTCGTGCGGGGCGCAAGGGCACCGCGGTGCTGGTCGTGCCCTATCCGCGCCGCCGCCGGGTCGAGGGCATGCTGCGCGGCGCGCGGATCGCGGCGGAATGGATCAACGCGCCGACCGCGGACGACATCCGCGCGAACGACCGCGAACGCCTCGTCACCGCCTTGCTCGCGCCGGTCGAGATCGACGACGAGGACCGGACGCTTGCCGAACGGCTGATGGCGGAGAAAAGCCCTGAGGACATCGCCGCCGCGCTTGTCCACCTGCACCGTGCGGCGCTGCCGTCGGCGGAGGAGCTGATCGACGCCGGTGCCGCGGCACCCCGCGAACGCGATTCGCAGACCAATGCAGGCCCACGCGCCGGGTTCGACGATACGGTCTGGTTCCGGATGGATGTCGGCCGCCGCCAGAACGCCGATCCGCGCTGGCTGCTGCCGCTGATCTGCCGCCGCGGTCACGTGACCAAGGCGGAGATCGGCGCGATCCGCATCGCGCAGAACGAGACGATGATCGAGGTGCCGCGTACCGCCGCCGCGCGTTTCGCCGCGTCGATCGTGCGTACGGCCAAGCCCGATGCGGACGACGAGAGCGGCATCGCGATCGTCCCCGCCGAGGGCGGTCCGGGTGCCGCCGCCGCGCCGCCGCGCGAACCGCGCCGCGTGATGTCGGTACGCCCGACCGGGGGGGGCGGGCAAACCCCCCGCCACCAGGCGAAACCGCATCGCGGACGCCCGGGCGCGCGCTAAATCTTCGCGGTAGCGCAATCATCCCCCCCGGCGAAGGCCGGGGCCCGTTGCCACGGTTAATGCTGTCGCTCGCAGACCTTCGGTACCGATGCATTCCCGACTGGGCCCCGGCCTTCGCCGGGGAGGGGTAAAAGGGGCGATCAGGAAATCTATGACCGCCCCCCGAATCCTCGTCGACGCCGACGCCTGCCCGGTGAAGGACGAGATCTACAAGGTCGCCTGGCGGTACGCGGTCCCCGTCGCGATCGTCGCCAATCAGCGCATCCGGATCCCCGACCATCCGCCGCTCGCCTGTCCTCCCACCCCGGCGAAGGCCGGGGCCGAGTTGCAATGCAGCTGGTAATGGCGTGCTGACGCCACCATTACCGTTTCCTCGCCGGGGTGGAGCTTGGGGGTGGCAGCAGGGGTGATCGGAGCATGATGACGCCACGCTTACGAATCCTCGTCGACGCCGACGCCTGCCCGGTGAAGGACGAGATCTACAAGGTCGCCTGGCGGTACGCGGTCCCCGTCGCGATCGTCGCCAATCAGCGCATCCGGATCCCCGACCACCCGCTGATCGAACGCGTGGTCGTCGGCGACGGCTTCGACGCCGCGGACGACTGGATCGCCGGACAGGCTACCCCGGCCAGCATCGTCGTCACCGCCGATATCCTGCTGGCGGACCGCTGCCTGAAGGCGGGCGCGACCGTGCTGTCGTCGACCGGCAAGCCCTTCACCACGGCGTCGATCGGCGGCGCGATCGCGACGCGCGCGATCATGGCGGACCTGCGCGCCGGCGGCGACATCATCGGCGGCCCCGCCCCGTTCGGCCCGAAGGACCGCTCGCGCTTCCTCTCAGCGCTCGACACCGCGATTCAGGCGGTGAAGCGGCGATAGGCGTCAGGCGCAGGTCAGCCGGACCTGCCGCGCCGCCTTGTCGAACACGATCGCCGAACACCGCGCCAGCGTGTCCGCGCCCAGCGTGATCCGGTCGTTGCTCGGGTCATGTTTTCGTCTGGCCGTCACGACGATCTCATCCGGGTCCGGCGGCGGCGCGTTCGCATCGGGGATCGCGGCGATGCTGCCGTCCGCGACGCGGACGTGGAGCGCCGGGAGGGACAACGGCCCGATCGTTACCGGCCGCGCCAACGTCATCCCGCGGACCGGTCGGGCGATGCCGAACGCGATCTCGGCCGAACCGGTCGCGCCCGTCAGTCGCCCGTCAAACGCGCGCGCCAGACGTTCGGCGGCACCGGCATTGGCGATCGTCAGCGGATGGTTCGGATCGAAACGCACACGCATCGGCGCGCCGCCCACCATGATCTGGCCGGATAACGATTCCCAGCTGGCGAACATGCCGGTCCCGCCCGCCATCGGCAGCGCGATCGTCCGCTCGCTAGGAAGGGCCGGATGCAACGCGAACCTTATGATGGACGCGGGTATTCCGGCCGGGCCGATCACCGCATCGATGCCAGCCGCGTAAGGCCGCGCCGTCCAGATGACACGCTGGTTCTGAAAAACGCCGTTCAGCCCGAATTTCGCGGTCTGTGTCCGACCGTGGATGGTCTGATTGCCGACGTGATATATGACGTCGAAGCCGAGCATCCCGCCGCCCTTCAATCCTGCCTTCGCCGCATATTCCGGAGTCAGCAGCGGATGTCCCGGCGCGCCGGGATCGATCCGCATTCGACCCGGAACGCCCTGAACGGTGATCGGCACTAAGGTATTCACCTCGACCGTCCGCTCGGCGGGTGCTGCGGCGACGAGCAGCAACCCCGGACCGGCCCATGCCAGCATCGCCCACTTCGTCGACATCCGCCGTTCTCCTCACGCTCGTCGCCAATATGACGATTCCAGGCTCGACCTCCCCCAGCGCTGCCCCTAGGTCGGACGCGATGATCCCCGATCCGCTGCCCGACCTTCACCGCATCTTCGGCTTCCCGGCGTTTCGCGGCGTCCAGGCGGATGTCGTGCACCGTGTGCTGGCGGGCAAGCGGACCCTGGCGGTGATGCCGACGGGCGCAGGCAAGTCGTTATGTTACCAGCTGCCCGCGACGATGATGCCGGGCTGCTGCGTCGTCGTCAGCCCGCTGATCGCGCTGATGCACGACCAGCTGCGTGCGGCGACCGCGGTCGGCATTCGCGCCGCGACGCTGACGTCGGTGGACGAGAATCGCGCGGAAACGATCGCGCGGTTCCGCAATGGCGCGCTCGACCTGCTCTATGTCGCGCCCGAACGCGCCTCGAACGCGTCGTTCCGCGAGTTGCTGTCGGAAGCGCCGCTCTGCCTCTTCGCGATCGACGAGGCGCACTGCGTCAGCGAATGGGGGCATGACTTCCGCCCCGACTACCGGCTGCTCCGTCCGCTGCTCGACGCGTTTCCCGACGTCCCCCGCCTCGCGCTGACCGCGACCGCGGACGCGCATACGCGTGCCGATATCCTGCAACAGCTCGGCATTCCCGCCGACGGGCTGATCATATCCGGGTTCGACCGGCCCAATATCCGCTACACCATTGCCCCCCGCGACCAGGTGACGCGGCAGATCACCGACGTGATCGCCGCGACCCCCGGCCCGGGCATCGTCTATGCGCAGACCCGCGCCGCGACCGAGAAACTGGCGGATGCGCTGGCGAAGACCGGCCGGCCGACGCGCGCCTATCATGCCGGTCTCGACCCCGCGATCCGCGCGCGCAACCAGGCGGCGTTCGTAGCCAGCGAGGACATGGTGATCTGCGCCACCGTCGCGTTCGGGATGGGGATCGACAAGCCCGACGTCCGCTTCGTCGTCCATGCCGGGCTGCCCAAATCGATCGAGGCCTATTATCAGGAAACCGGCCGCGCGGGGCGCGACGGCGATCCTGCGGTCGCGCATCTGTTCTGGGGCGCGGAGGATTTCGCGCGCGCGCGCCAGCGGATCGGCGAGGTCGAACCCGAACGCCAGGCGGGCGAGCGGACGCGGCTCGCCGCCCTGGGATCGCTGGTCGAGACGCCGGGATGCCGCCGCCGAATCCTGCTCCGGCATTTCGGCGAGACGCTGAGCCAGGATTGCGGCAATTGCGACAATTGCCTGACGCCCCCCGGGGCCATCGACGTCACGGAGGTGGCGAGGAAATTCCTCTCCGCGGTGTTTCGCACGGGGCAGAGCTTTGGCGTCGGCTATATCGAACAGGTCCTGACCGGCCAGTCGACCGAGCGAAGCCTGATGAACGGGCACGAGGCGCTGGGCGTGTTCGGCATCGCTTCCGGGGCCGAGGAGGCGGCGCTCATCAAGCCGGTATCGCGCGCGCTGCTGCTGCGCGACGCGCTTCGCACCAACGACCATGGCGGGCTCGAATTCGGCCCCGCCGCACGCGGTATCCTGAAGGGTGAGGACGAGGTGCGCGTGATCGTGCCGCCCAAGCGGACCGCGCGGCGGCGAGGGGCAGGCACCGACAATGCCGTCGACGATCCCCACAACGGGCCGCTGTTCGAGGCGCTGCGCACATGCCGGCGCGATCTGGCGAAGGAAGCGGGGGTGCCGCCCTATGTGATCTTCCACGATTCGGTCCTGCGCGACATGGCGGCGCAGCGGCCGGGCAGCCGTGCGGCGCTGGCGGTGCTGTCGGGGATCGGCGCGCGCAAGCTGGACGCCTATGGCGACGCATTTCTGAAGGTTATCCGGGAGGCTGGGTGAGCGATTCGTCATCCCGGGTTCGTCCCGGGATCCAGAGCCACAACGGTATCGCTCGCGGCCCTGGATGCCGGGACAAGCCCGGCAAGACGGGAAAATGGGTAGCGACGCGGCGCATGTCGTCGGCGCGCACCTCACCGCACATTCCCCACTGACGATCGCATCCCGATCGCCTAAGGCCGATGGAATGACCGACCTTCGCCCGCTCAACGACCGCATCGCCGTCGCCCCGCAGATCGACCCCGCCGACATCGCCGCGATCAAGGCCGCGGGCTATGTCGCGATTGTCAACAATCGGCCGGACGACGAGGATGCGGGTCAGCCATCGGGCGCGGATATCCGTGCCGCGGCGGAGGCGGCGGGGCTTCGCTATACCGCGATCCCGGTCACGCATGCGGGGTTCGGCCATGCGCAGATCGACGCGATGGTGGCCGCGATCACCGCGGCGGACGGCCCGGTGCTGGCCTATTGCCGGTCGGGCACGCGGTCGTGCAACCTCTGGGCGCTGGCCGCGGCGAAGGCGGGGCGCGATCCGACCCTGATCGCGGCGCAGGCGGCGAATGCGGGCTATGACGTGTCGGGCCTGCGCGCGATGCTGGACACGCTGGCGGCGCGATGACCGCCGTCGTGATCGGGGCGGTCGTGTTGCTGGTGGCGACCGGTCTGGGACTCGTGATGCGGCGCGCGCGTCCGGCGCGGATCGACAGTCCGGAACAGGCCGCGACCGCGGTGGAGGGTGCCATCCCCGGCTTCGCGGTAGCGGGTGCGGTCGTCGGCGCGGACGGGGCGGGGGCGCTGGCGGTGTCGCACGACAACCGGGTCGCGGTGGTCGTTCCCGCCGGGCGCAGGGTCGTGGCGCGTGAGATCGGCTGGACCGCGGTTCGCGCGACCGCGGACGGGATCGTGGTGGAGACGGGCGATCGCGGGATCGGCGGCGTCGCGCTGACGGGGGTCGACGTGCTGGATATCCGCCGCCTGGCCCCCGCGTCGGCGGGACCATCCGCCGCCGCGCTCGCGTCGCGCGGGATCGCGACCGGTGCGCTGATCGACGATCCGGCCGCGGCCGAAGCGCCGGCGAGCGGGAGCCTATGATCCCGGCCTATTACCACCGCTTCATCGACTGGATCGGCGACGGCACCGGGCTGCCCGACACGTTGCTGCACGTCCACGCCGGCATGGCGATCCTGATGCTGGCACGGATCGCGACTCGTCGTTCGCTCGGCAGCTTCGTGCCGCTCGCCTTCGTCGCGCTGGCGGAAGGCGCGAACGAGGTGCTGGACCGGATGCATTTCGGGTCGTGGCGCTGGCCCGATACGACCAGCGATATCGTCAATACATTGTTCTGGCCGACGGCGATCTGCATCGGCGTTCGGCTGCGCCCGTTGGGGCGGCGGCGTTAGGGGGTCACGCGCCCTCGTCGCCCCAGACCTGCGATACCAAAAAAACCCGGTGCATCGCTGCACCGGGCTCAGGTCGTCCGCAGGAGGAACGTCGGTGGGGGCGGGTTATCCGCCCCCGGTGGTGGTGCCGAACTCAGTGGTGATAGGCGCGCTCGCCATGTTCGGCGATGTCGAGCCCTTCGTGCTCGGCGTCGATCGCGGCGCGCATGCCCCAGGTCTTGTCGACCAGCAGGAACAGCAATGTCGCACCGATCGACGACCAGGCCAGCGTCACGATGACCGCCTGGCACTGGATCCACAGCTGCGCCGGCATATGATAGGCACCGGCGATCATCGCACCGGGCTTGGCCGCATAATCCGCGATACCCTGGCCGCCCAGATACGGCGCGTCTAGGATACCCGTCATGATCGCGCCGGTGACGCCGCCGATGCAGTGCACCCCGAACACGTCGAGGCTGTCGTCATAGCCGAAATAGGACTTTACCTTGCTGACGAAGAAGAAGCAGATCGGCGAGACCATCAGCCCCAGCACGACCGACCCCATCGGCCCGGCATAGCCCGATGCCGGCGTCACCGCGACCAGCCCGGCGACGACCCCGGATGCCGCGCCGAGCAGCGACGGCTTGCCGCGAACGACCTGTTCGACCAGCAGCCACGACAGCCCCGCCGCGGCGGTCGCGACGAAGGTGTTGATGAACGCGACCGCGGTCACCCCGTTCGATTCGAGGTTGGACCCGGCGTTGAAGCCGAACCAGCCGACCCACAGCAACGATGTGCCGATCATCGTCATGGTCAGCGAATGCGGCGGCATCGGCTCCCTGGGATAGCCCGATCGCTTGCCGAGCATGATGCACATGACGAGGCCGGTGATGCCCGCATTGATATGGACGACGGTGCCGCCCGCGAAATCGAGCGCGCCCTTTTGGAACAGCCAGCCCGCATCCGCATTCTGCAAGTCCAGCGCCGCCGCGCCCTTCAGCGCTGCGGCGGCGACCGCATCGGGCCCGCCCCAATACCAGACCATGTGCGCGATCGGGAAATAGACCAATATCACCCACAAGGCGGTGAACAGCATCAGCGGCGAGAACCGCACGCGCTCCGCGATCGATCCGATGAACAAGGCGGGCGTGATGCACGCGAAGGTCATCTGGAAACAGATATACGCATATTCGGGGATGTAGACGCCGTTCGAGAAGGTCGCCGCCCGGCTGTTCGTCGCATCGACGCCCATCAGCAACGCCTTCGACAACCCGCCCCAGAAGGCATTGTGTCCGGTGAACGCGAGCGAATAGCCGAAGGTGACCCACATCACCGCGACCATGCACACGATCATCAGCACCTGCGTCAGCACCGACAGCATGTTCTTCGTCCGTACGAGCCCGCCATAGAACAAGGCCAGCCCGGGTACCGCCATCATCAGCACCAGCAGCGAGGAGACCAGCATCCACGCGGTGTCGCCCTTGTCGACGGTCGCCTTCGGGATCGGGCTTGCGGCGACCGCGGCCGCGGTGCCTTGCGCGAACGCGGGATGCGCGAGCAGCAGGGCAATCGCGGCGGCACCGACGCCCGATGTCAGTCGCGTCGATTTCATGATGTTCCCCCCGTCAAAGCGCGGCATCGTCGGTCTCCCCGGTGCGGATCCGCACCGCCTGGCCGACATCGAGCACGAAGATCTTGCCGTCGCCGATCGCGCCGGTGTTCGCCGCGGCCTGCATCGTCTCGACGACACGCGACGCCAGATCGGTCGCGCAGACTACCTCGATCTTGATCTTCGGCACCATGTTGGTGCTGTATTCCGCGCCGCGGTAGATCTCGGTCTGACCCTTCTGTCGGCCGAATCCCTTGACTTCGGTGACCGTCATCCCCGCCACGCCGAGCGCGGTGAGCGCTTCGCGCACCTCGTCGAGCTTGAACGGTTTGATGATCGCGATGACCAGCTTCACGCACGCCCTCCCTTTTGCCCGGAAGGTCCATCGCAATCATCGTGCCACTGCGAGACGCAACCGATTCCCTAAAGGAAGGTTACGATTGCATGACGGATGCCGATCGCTTTTCGGGCATGCGCGACCGCAGTGCCGAAAAATCAGGCAGCGGCGACGACGATCGCCTTCGCCGCGGCAAGGTCGTCCTCGTTGACCATCACCCGCACGGGGATCAGCAGATAACTGCCGTCGCCGATCGACGTCTCCCCGTCGAAGGCGATCGCGGTGATGCCTTCGCTGTCCAGACGACCGATCAGGATATGCGCTTCGTTGCGGCTGAAGCGGCCGAGTTCGACGATGCTCATCGGCGGGCGGTCACGCCGCGGGGATCCGCGTCTGGACGCGTACCGGCAGCCCGTCGATACTTTTGGTCCTGCCGGCGATCTTCGCCAGCCGTTCCTCGGGTATCTGTTGGGCATGGAATTTGGTCAGCGTGTCGCGCGAGCGATTCAATGTCATCCGCGGCACGCCCCAGCCGCAGCTGACCTGCACGCTGTCGATCGTGATCGCGAACACCTGCCGGATCCCCGGCAGGCGCGGGAAATGCGCGGCGAGCGCTTCGAACCCCTCGTCCTGCGGCAGCACTGCGGTGCCGTGGCCGTAGAGGCGAAGGATCGACGCAGGATTGTCGAAGGCGCAGAACATGACCGTGATCCGCCCGTCCGCCGCCAGATGTGCCTGCGTCTCGTTTCCCGAACCGCCGAGATCGACATAGGCGACGCGGGCCGGGTCCAGTACGCGGAAGCTGTCGAGGCCCTTGGGACTGAGATTGATACGGGCGCCGTCTGCGGCGGTCGCGACGAAGAATATCGGCTGTTTCGTAATAAATGCGCAATGATTGTCGTTCAGCGCGGAGAAGAATTCCATCGGTCATGCTCCCGATTGACGCGCAGTAAGTAGGCGCATAACTTGTCCACATGAAACATGATCCGATCGCATCCGGCAAGCGGAAATCCGTCAATCTATCGATCGATACCGGCGTAGTGGCTGCCGCACGCGAGGCTGGCATCAATTTGTCGCAGGTCAGCGAATTGGCGCTGCGAGCGGCAGCGAAGGTGGAACGTGATCGGCGCTGGCGCGAGGAAAATCGGGAATGGGCGGAGTCGGTCAACCGCTGGGTTGAGGAACATGGTCTACCGCTGGAAAAGTACCGCTTGTTCTGATGCCGCAGTTCGACGTGTACCGCACGCGCGAAGGCGATCTGCTGCTCGACTGCCAGTCCGATGCCCTGTCTCATCTCACCACCCGACTGACGGCCCCGCTGCTACCGGCGAGCCAGTCGCCGGATCGACGCGCGCGCCTCAATCCCGAATTCGCAATCGATGGTGAAACCTACATCATGGTGACCCAGTTCGCGGCGGCGGTCAGCGCACGCGTCCTTGGTACGAAAATCACCAATCTGGCAATTCACCGATTTGAGATCATCGGTGCGTTCGACATGATGCTGACGGGCGTTTAACCCTTACCCAGTCGCCGTCCCGCCCACGGTCAGCCCGTCGACCAGCAACGTCGGCTGCCCGACGCCGGCGGGCACGCTCTGCCCGCCCTTGCCGCACACGCCGATGCCCTCGTCCAGCGCGAAGTCGTTGCCGATGCCGCGCACCTTCGTCAGCGAACTGGGCCCGTCGCCGATCAAGGTCGCGCCCTTGATCGGTGCGCCGAGCTTTCCGTCCTCGATCAGATACGCCTCGGTGCAGCTGAACACGAACTTGCCCGACACGATGTCGACCTGCCCGCCGCCGAACGCCTTGGCGAAGATGCCCTTCCTGACCCGCGACAGCAGCTCGGCGGGATCGTCCTGCCCGGCCTTCATGAAGGTGTTGGTCATCCGCGGCATCGGCGCGTGCTGGAAACTCTCGCGCCGGCCGTTACCGGTCGGGGCGACGCCCATCAGCCGCGCATTCAGCCGGTCATGGATATAGCCCTTCAGGATGCCGTCCTCGATCAGGATATTCTCCTGCGTCGGCGTGCCCTCGTCGTCGATCGTCAGCGAACCGCGCTTGTCGGCAAGGCTGCCGTCGTCGACCACGGTAACGCCCTGCGCGGCCACGCGTTCGCCGATCCGGCCCGAGAACGCGCTGGTCCCCTTGCGGTTGAAATCGCCCTCCAGCCCGTGACCGATCGCCTCGTGCAGGAGGATGCCCGGCCAGCCATTGCCGAGCAGCACCGTCATCTCGCCCGCCGGTGCCGCGACCGCGTCGAGGTTGGTCAGCGCCTGCGCCAGCGCCTCGTCGATCGCGCGGTTCCATGTGTCGGGCGCGAACAGGTCGGTATAGAGATAGCGGCCGCCGATGCCGTAGCTGCCGGTTTCGCGACGGCCGTTCCGCTCGGCGACGATCGAGACGTTCAGACGCACCAGCGGGCGGACGTCGGTCGCGACGAAGCCGTCGGCGCGGACGATCTCGACCACCGCCCAGCTGCCGGACAGCGACACCGAAACCTGCGCGACGCGGGGATCGCGCGCGCGCGCCGCGGCGTCGATCGTCTGACAGAGGTTCACCTTGTCCGCGAAGGGCACGAGGTCGAGCGGATCGGCGTCGGTGTAGAGGTGGCGGTTCGTGCGTGCGGGCGGCGATGCCTTCGCGGCCCCATGCCGATCGGCACCGGGCTCGATCAGCGCCATCGTCTCCGCGGCGCGGCGGATCGCGGCGGGGGAGAGTTCGTTGGCGTGCGCGAACGCGGTCGTCTCGCCCGAAACCGCACGCAGGCCGAAGCCGCCTTGCGTATCGTAGCTTGCGGTCTTCAGCCGTCCGTCGTCGAACCCGAACGCCTCGCTGCGGCGATATTGGAGGTAGAGTTCGCCGTCGTCCGCATTCGCGAGCGCCTTCGCGGTCAATGCCTGCGCCTGTTCGGGATCGAGCGCGTCGCGGTAGAGGAACCGGCGGGGGTCTGTGGGAATGCTCATGCCATCGAATATAGGCAGATCAGCGTCCCGCGCCATCCCCGTGATCCTTGAGCGTCGATTGATCCGCGCCGTCCGCCGGGCCACCCGTCAGGATGAAGCGCCGATCGCAATAGCCGCAATCGACATAGCCGGACTCGCTGATCTGCAACCACACCCGCGGATGGCCGAGCGCGGCACCGCCGGGGATATCGCTCGCCCCGTCGCACGCGACGCGGGGCTGGGTGACTCGGATGGTTTCGGGGGGCGGCTGCATCGGGGAGGGCGATAGCAAGGCAGGGCGGAATGCACAATTCCCTCTCCCCTTGTGGGAGAGGGAGGGGCCCGCTGCGAAGCAGTGGGAGAGTGAGGGGGTCGTGGTCATACGCTATCCCCCTCACCCTTCCGCAGCTTCGCTGCTCCCTCCCTCTCCCACAGGGGGAGAGGGAAAGGTTGATGCATACCCCCGCCAAGCCTATCGCCCCGGCATGACCGAAGCCGCGATCAGCATTCAGAACCTCTGCAAGACCTATGCGGGCGGCAAGCGCGCGCTGGACGATGTCAGCCTGGCCATTCCCCGCGGGCAGATCTTCGGGCTGCTCGGCCCCAATGGCGCGGGCAAGTCGACGCTGATCAACATTCTCGCCGGGCTCGTCAACAAGACCGACGGCACCGCCGCGATCTGGGGCTTCGACATCGACCAGCACCCGCGCAACGCCAAGGCGTCGATCGGAATCGTCAACCAGGAGATCCTGTTCGACCCGTTCTTCACGCCGTTCGAGACGCTGGAAATCCAGGCCGGGCTCTACGGCGTGCCCAAGGCGAAGCGGCGGACGATGGAATTGCTGCGCGCGGTGCATCTGGAGGACAAGGCCAATGCCTATGCGCGCACCTTGTCGGGGGGCATGAAGCGGCGGCTGATGGTGGCGAAGGCGATGACGCATTCGCCGCCGGTGCTGGTCCTCGACGAGCCGACCGCGGGCGTCGATATCGAGCTTCGCCAGCAATTATGGACCTATGTCCGCGGGCTCAACGAACACGGGGTCACCGTCGTGCTGACGACGCATTATCTGGAAGAGGCGGAGCAGCTCTGCGACCGGATCGCGATCATCAACAACGGCCGGGTCATCGCCAACGAGCCGACCCGCGAGCTGGTGGGCAAGGCGCAGGAAAAGATCGTCGCAGTGATCGTCGACCGCGACGTCGCGGCGGTGCCGGAAGCGATTTGTTTCCAGAAGATCGCGCTGAAGGACGCGCGGACACTGGAGATCACCTACGACAAGAGCCGGGTTAACGCGGGCGAGGTGCTGGCCGCGGTACAGGGCGACGGGTTCGGGATCGTCGACGTATCGACCAAGGAAGCCGATCTGGAGGACGTGTTCCTCAGCCTGACCCGCGCCGCCAACGCGGCGTAGCGCGGATCCGCGCTACGCCGGTCTGATCTTAACGATAGCGCCAGCCGCCCTGGAAGCGCTCGCGGTGCTGCCAGTAGCGATGGCCATCCCAATAGCCGCGACGGCCATCGAAATAGCCGGCCCGATTGGGAAAGCAGCGACCGCGCGGACCGGCATGGAAGCCCGGGCCGCAGCCGTCGCGCGCGTCGGCGGGGGCGACGGCGACGACGCCCGTGCCGAGGGTGGCGGCAAGCGCGATGGCGAGAATGGTTTTCATGGATATCTCCGATGACGTTACGCTGACGACCCAACGGGACCGCGCAGATAAAACGCGGGTTTCGCAGGACCGTTCCGTGGGCGAAACTGATGGGTAAGGTTCGGTGCCGATCGCCACGCCTCGGCAACCTGTCGCCTCCCTCCCTCCTTCGCCGGGGGGGAGTAGCTTGGACGTGCGCGACATCACCGATTTGCTGCCATCCCCATCCCCCTGTCCTACACCCCCCGTTTCGTGCGACAGCGCGCGTCATGTTTCGGACCGCCGTTTCCGCCCGCCGCGCCCCGCCGACCCGCACGCCACCTCGGGCGGGGCGATTCCGACCCGGACGTAGCGTGTGGTTCGTCCACTTCCGCGCCGTTTCGGGGGATCGCGCTTGAATCAGTCGGACGTTCTCATCGTCGGTTCGGGTGCGGCCGGGCTGACCGCCGCGCTCAATCTCGCCGACCGGTTCACGGTCACCGTGCTGGCCAAGGGGGCGCTGAACGAAGGCTCCACCGCCTGGGCGCAAGGCGGGATCGCCGCGGTGCTGGAACCCGGCGACACGTTCGAGAACCATGTCGAGGATACGATGGTCGCGGGCGCGGGGCTCAACGACCGCGGTATCGTCGAGATGGTGGTCGAGGGCGCGCCCGCCGCGATCGAGCGGTTGACGCAGCTGGGCGTGCCCTTCGCGACCGAGGGCAACGCGCTGCACCTGACGCGCGAGGGCGGGCATTCGCATCGCCGGATCGTCCATGTCGACGACGCGACCGGCTGGGCGGTGCAGGAGGCGCTGCAACGCGCGTGCGACGCGCATCCCAACATCACGCTGGTCCCCGATCAGGTCGCGATCGATCTGGCGACTGGCCGTCACGAGCAACGCTATTCGGGCGCCGGCCATGTCTGGGGGGTCTATGCGGTCGATCGCGGCACCGGGCGGGTGAACCTATACACCGCGCGCGCGACGGTGCTGGCCACGGGCGGCGCGGGACGGACCTATCTGTTCTCCACCGCCCCGCGCGGCGCGACCGGGGACGGCATCGCGATGGCGTGGCGGGCGGGCTGCCGCGTGTCGAACATGGAATTCATGCAGTTCCACCCGACCTGCCTCTACGATCTGGAGGTCAAGAATTTCCTCATCACCGAGGCGGTGCGTGGCGAGGGCGGGCGGTTGGTGAACCCCAAGACCGGCAAGCGCTTCATGACCTATTACGATCCGCTGCGCCTCGAACTCGCGCCGCGCGACGTGGTGGCGCGCGCGATCGATGCCGAGATCAAGCGCTACGGGCTCGACTACGTCCATCTCGATATCAGCCACATGCCCGCCGATTTCATCCGCGGGCATTTCCCCAACATCCATGAAAAGCTGATGGGACTGGGGATCGACATGACCCGCGCACCCATCCCGGTGGTGCCGGCGCAGCATTACACCTGCGGCGGCATCGTGATCGACCGCGACGGCCGGACCGACCTGCCCGCGCTGTACGCGGCGGGGGAATGCACCCAGTCGGGGCTGCACGGGGCGAACCGGCTCGCGTCCAATTCGCTGCTCGAATGCTTCGTCTTCGGCGAGGCGGTCGCGCGAAGCATCGCGGGCGATTGGGACACGCTGCCCCCGGTCCCAGCGATCCGTGCCTGGGACGAGAGCCGGGTCGAGGATTCGGACGAGGAGGTCGTCATCAAGCAGACCTGGACCGAGATTCGCCGCTTCATGTGGAATTATGTCGGCATCGTCCGCACCACCAAACGCCTGGAACGCGCGGCGCACCGGATCAAATTGCTGAACGACGAGGTCGCCGAATATTACGCACTTTTCCGCGTGACCCCGGACCTGATCGAGCTGCGCAACCTGTTGCAGACCGCCGACCTGATCGTTCGATCGGCGCTGCACCGACATGAGAGCCGGGGGCTGCATTACACGCTGGATTGGCCCGAGACGCTGGCGATGGCGCAGGATACGGTGCTGGTGCCTTAAGGAAGGGCCGCGGCCACGTCCCCCCCGGCGAAGGCCGGGGCCCAGGTGCCGCGGTCGAGGTAACGAAGCGCGGGAACGCCGTTACCAATGTCTCGCAACTGGGCCCCGGCCTTCGCCGGGGAGGGGGGCGGTGGCGGCCTCATTCCATTCACCCGATTCGACCCACCCCGCTTCAGGCGCGGTTCATCGCAGCGCGCCCAACTGGCGGTTTCCCATGAAATTCCACCCGGTAATGCTGCGCCCTCGAACAAGGGGCACGGCCATCAACATGCGATCGACGCGCCCGGTGGGCCGGATCATCGTCGCCGCGACCGTTCTCGCAACGCTCGCGGCGTGCAGTCCGTCGCGTCCCGGTGCCAGCGCCTCCGCGCCCGGTCGTGCCGATCCGGTCGCGGTGTCGCTGCCGGTCCCGCCGCCGGTGCCGATCGTCGCGCATCCGGCACCCGTACAGCTGGCGCGTTCGATCGAGGCGCTGCACGCCGGGTTCGAAGGCAAGATGGGCATCGCGGTGCGCGGCGTCGACTCCGGATGGACGGTGCAGGCCGGCGGTCGGCAGTTCCTGCCACAGCAATCGGTATCGAAACTCTGGGTCGCGATCACGTTGCTCGACCTGCGCGACCAGGGCAAGGCGCGGCTCGACGATCCGGTCGTCGTGCGGCCCGAGGACCTGACGCTGTTCCACCAGCCGATCGCGATGCTGGTGAAGGGCGACGGCTATCATACGACGGTCGGCGAACTGCTCCGCCGCGCCCTGACGATGAGCGACAATACCGCCAACGACCGGCTGCTCAGCTATGTCGGCGGCCCCGCGGCGGTGCGGTCGATGATCGAGCGCAAGCGGCTGGGCGGCATCCGTTTCGGCCCGGGCGAACGGCTGCTGCAGGCTCGGACCGCCGGGCTGACCTGGCAGCCGGGCTATGCGGTCAGCGGTGCGTTCGAGCAGGCACGCGGCCGCCTGTCGCCCGCGGCGCGCGCCGCCGCGCTCGACGCCTATGTCGCCGATCCGCCGGACGGTGCGGAGCCGGTGGCGATCGTCGATGCGCTGGCCCGGCTGGCGCGCGGCGACCTGCTGAGCGAGACCTCGACGCGGGTGCTGCTCGACACGATGGGCCAGTCGATCACCGGTCGCGCCCGGTTGCGCGCCGCTCTCCCAGCCGGATGGAAGATCGCGCACAAGACGGGCACCGGCCAGGATCTGGGCCAGCGCAATGCCGGATTCAACGATGTCGGCCTGCTGACCGCGCCCGACGGGCGGCGCTTCACGATCGCGGTGATGATCGGCGACACCCGCGAATCGATGTCGGCGCGCCAGCAGCTGATCCAGTCCGTCGCGGCGGCGGTGGCGGGCTATGCGGCGGGGGGAACGGCTGGCTGAGGCTGCCTAAATCCTCCCCGTGCCGGGGAGGATTTAGTGGTCCCTCGCCCCATCCTCCGCTAGGTTCGACCGCGATGCCTCATCTCTATCTCGTCGACGGCTCCGGCTATATCTTCCGCGCCTATCACCGCCTCCCGCCGCTGACCAACAAGCATGGCGAGCCGGTCGGGGCGGTCTATGGCTATACCACGATGCTGTGGAAGCTGGCGGACGAGGTGCACGCCGCCGACGGCCCGACCCACATGGCGGTCATCCTCGACAAATCGTCCAAGACCTTCCGCAACGATCTGTACGACCAGTACAAGGCGCACCGCCCGCCGCCGCCCGAAGATCTCGTCCCGCAATTCCCGATGATCCGCGACGCGACCCGCGCCTTCTCGCTACCTTGTATCGAGACCGAGGGGCTGGAGGCGGACGACATCATCGCCTGCTATGCCAAGGCGGCATTGGCACAAGGGTGGGAAGTGACCATCGTCAGCTCCGACAAGGACCTGATGCAGCTGATCGAGCCGGGGCTCGACCTGTACGACACGATGAACAACCGCCGGCTGGGCGCCGAGCATGTCGCGGAGAAGTTCTTCGGGATCGTGCCGACGCAGCTCGGCGACGTGCTGGCGCTGATGGGCGACAGCGTCGACAACGTGCCCGGCGTGCCCGGCGTCGGTCCCAAGACTGCGGCGAAGCTGATCCTCGAACATGGCGATCTGGAGGCCGTGCTGGCCGCCGCGCCGTCGATGAAGCCCGGCAAGCTGCGCGACAACCTGATCGAACATGCCGAGATGGCGCGGCTCAGCCGGGTGCTGGTCGACCTGAAATGCGACGTCGCGCTGCCCGAACCGCTCGACGATCTCGTACTGCAGGGTATCCCCGACGCGCCGCTCCGGGCGTTCCTCGAACATCACGGCTTCAAGTCGCTTCTCGCCAAGCTCGGCACCGCGGGCGGCGTGGCGGATGCGCCGGTGCCCGAATCCGTCAGCGTGCCGCATCTGGAGGACCCGCCCTGCGACCATGACGGCTACGAGACCGTCACCACGCTCGCCGATCTCGAACGCTGGTGCGCCGTGGCGCGGCACCAGGGCTGGATCGCGGTCGATACCGAGACGACGGGGAAGGACCCGATGCGCGCCGATCTGGTCGGCGTGTCGATGGCGCTGCACCCCAACCTCGCCTGCTACTTGCCGCTCGGCCATGGCGGGCATGACCTGCTGTCCGAAGTGCCGGTGCAGATCGACCGCGCCGAGGCGCTCGGGGTGCTGAAAGACCTGTTCGAGGATCCGTCGGTCCTGAAGATCGGCCACAATCTGAAATACGACCTCATCATCCTGGCGCGACTCGGGATCGGCGTTGCGCCCTATGACGATACGATCGTGATGAGCTTCGATCTCGACGCCGGGCTGCACGGCCACGGCATGGACGAACTGGCGGCGACGCATCTCTCGCACAGCTGCATCGCGTTCAAGGACGTGGTCGGCGTGGGCAAGAGCCAGCGCGGCTTCCACGAGATCGATCTGAAATCCGCCACCCGCTACGCCGCGGAGGACGCCGATGTCACGCTCAGGCTGTGGCGGCGGTTCAAGCCGCGGTTGCCGGCCGAAAGCGCGACCCGCGTCTACGAGATGGTCGACCGGCCGCTGGTATCCGTCGTCGCGGGCATGGAACGCCACGGTATCCGCGTCGACCGCGAGAAACTGGCGGCGCTGTCGGCGGATTTTACCGTGAAGCTGGCCGAACTGGAGACGGTGATCCACGCGCTGGCGGGCGGGTCCTTCACCATCGGCAGCCCCAAGCAGCTGGGCGACGTGCTGTTCGAGCGGATGGGGATCAAGGGAGGGCGCAAGGGCAAGTCGGGGGTCTATTCGACCGACTTCACCGAACTGGAACGGATCGCCGCCGACAAGGACTCGCCCGGAGCCGAAATCGCGGCGCGGGTGCTCGACTGGCGCCAGCTGGCGAAGCTGAAGAACACCTATACCGATGCGCTGCAGGAGCAGATCGATCCGGCGACGGGCCGCGTCCATACCAGCTACAGCCTGACCGGGGCGCAGACGGGGCGGCTGTCCTCGACAGACCCGAACCTCCAGAACATCCCGATCCGCACCGAGATCGGCCGCCAGATTCGCGACGCGTTCGTGGCGGATCCGGGCAACGTCATCCTGGCGGCGGACTATTCGCAGATCGAGCTGCGGCTGGCGGCGCACATGGCCGACGTGCCCGCGCTAAGGGCCGCGTTCGCGAACGGCGACGACATCCATTCGCTGACCGCGCAGGAATTGTTCGGCGAGGTCAATCGCGACACCCGCGGCCGGGCGAAGACGATCAACTTCGCGATCCTCTACGGCATCAGCCGCTGGGGGCTGGCCGGGCGGCTCGACGTGACCGCGGACGAGGCGCAGGCGATGATCGACCGCTATTTCGATCGTTTCCCCGGCATCCGCAACTACATCGCGGCGACCACCGAGTCCGTCCGCGAGAAGGGGTTCACCACCACGCTGTTCGGACGCAAGACGCATTTCCCGCGGATCAAGTCGAAGGTGCAGCACGAGCGCCAGGGCGCGGAACGCGCCGCGATCAACGCGCCGATCCAGGGGACGTGCGCGGACATCATCAAGCGCGCGATGACCCGGATGGGGCCAGCACTCGAAAACGCGGGGCTCGGGCACGTCCGGATGCTGCTGCAGGTGCATGACGAACTGGTGTTCGAACTGCCCGAGGGCGATGTCGCGGCGGCGAGCACGGTGATCGAGCGTGTGATGGCAACCGCGGCGGAGCCGGCGGTGGTGCTGTCGGTACCGCTGGGGATCGAGATCGGGACGGGTCTCAGCTGGGGCGCGGCGCATTGAGCAACGCCATTGTCTTTCTTCATGCCGGACTTGATCCGGCATCCATCGTGCCGCGCATCGTCAGGCTGGTTGGCTCGCTTCACGATGGACCCCGGCTCAAGGCCGGGGTGACGGAGGAAGCTATGTGACCGAACCAAAGGAAGACATCGATGCGCTCACCAAGGGGGGCCGCACCAACATCGCGGGCTTCGTCCTGCGCCTCGCCGCGCGTATCCCCTTCCTGTTCATCGCCGGGCGGATCTACGGTCCCGATCTCGTCGGGCGCTTCGCCATTGCCGTGGTGGTGGTGGAACTCGCCGCTCTGGTCGCGACGCTCGGACTGAAGCGCGGGCTGGCGCAGGCGCTCGTCGACAGCGACCAGCCGCAGGTCGAGGTCGTGTGGAACGCCATGGCCGTCGCATTCCTTGCGGCGGTCGCAGCCAGCGCCTTTCTATGGCTGTTCCCGGAAATCATGTACCCGAACTCGGCGATCTGCGGGCTTGACCGGTATCTGCCGTGCGTCATTGTCGCGGTCGCCTGGTCCGATGTCAGCCTGGCCGCGCTGGCGTTTCGCCACGACGTCAAGGCGACGGTGACCGCACGCGCGGTCGTCGAGCCGTGGACGATCTCGGTCGCGGCCTGGGCCTTTTCCTTCGTTGCGCACCGCGACGGGCTGGTGCTGTCCTATTGCACGTCGATGACCGCGGCGCTGATCGCCAGCCTCGTTCCGTTCCTGCGCACGTACGGGCTTCCCAGAGGCTGGCAGCCGCGGATCGCGCCGCTGCTGACGCTGGCGCGCAAGAACGTGCCGCTGGCGGGGGCGGACGCGCTCGAATGGGGGACGCGCAACGTCGACCGGTTCATCCTCGGCGTGCTGTTCGCGCCGAAGATCGTCGGCATCTATTACATGGCGCAACAGGTCGCGAGCCTGCCGCAGAAGCTGAAGACCAGCTTCGACCCGATCCTGGGGCCCGTCATCACGCAGAGCCTGGCGATCGGCGACAAGGCCGCGATCGCGCGGCAGGTTCGCCAGGTCGCGTTCTGGATCATCGCGGCGCAAGGGGGCCTCGCGCTGATGGGATCGATCCCGGGCAAGGCGGTGATGGGCGTCGTCGGCCCGCAATTCGTCGCAGGCACCGCGGCGCTCGCCTTCCTGCTGATCGCGGAAGTGCTCGCCTCGTCGGGCGCGGTCAGCGAATCGGCGCTGGTCTATGTCGCGCGGCACCGCAATCTGGCGATCTCGATCCTGACGCTGGCGTTCCAGATCGGTCTCAGCTTCGCGCTGATCTTCGCCATGCGGTGGCTCGGCTGGCCGACGAATTGGCAGGCGGCGGGGCCTGCGGTGGCGCTGATGATCTCACTGGGGGCGATGAGCGTCGCCAAGATGCGGCTGTTGTCGGTGATCCTGAAAGCACCGGTCTCGCCGTGGCGCTGGCCGCTGGTCTGGGCCGCGCTGGCGGCGATCGCGATCGGCACCGGTTTCACGCTGCTGCCGCACGACTATGAATGGGCCGAATTGCTGATCGGCGAGCCTGCGATCGCGGCGACGTACCTGTTCGTGCTGTGGCGCTACGCCTTCGGCCCCGCCGACCGCGCGCTGTTCGGCACGATGCCGCGCGCGGAGGAGGCGACGCTGCCGCTGTCGGCGGTTTAAGGCCCGTCCCGTTCCTGCGTCCGCACGAACATGGCGGCTCAATGCCTGAAGTGACGCATCCCTGTGAACACCATAGCCAGACCCGCCGCATCGGCCGCGGCGATGACATCGGCATCGCGGATCGATCCGCCCGGCTGGATCACCGCGGTCGCGCCGGCCTCGACCGCTGCCATCAACCCGTCGGCGAACGGGAAGAACGCGTCCGATGCCACCGCCGAACCGGTCGTCCGCGGCGTCGCCCAGCCGGACTTGTCCGCGGCGTCCCTCGCCTTCCACGCCGCGATCCGCGCCGATTCCAGCCGGTTCATCTGCCCCGCGCCGATGCCGGCGGTCGCACCGTCCCGGGCATAGACGATCGCGTTGGACTTGACGTGCTTGGCGACCGTCCAGGCGAAACGGCAATCGGCCAGTTCTTGGGGGCTCGGTGCCCGTTTGGTGACGACGGTTGGTTCCCCCGGAGTCCCCGAATCGCGACCTTGCACCAGCCAGCCACCCGCGATCGACTTCGCGGTCAGCCCGGATCGTGCGGGGTCCGGCAGGTCGCCCGTCAGCAGCAGGCGCAGATTCTTCTTCGCGGCAAACAGCGCGATCGCTTCCTCGTCGGCATCGGGGGCGACGACGACTTCGGTGAAGATGCCGGTGATCGCGCGCGTCGTCGCGGCATCGAGCGGCCGGTTGACCGCGATGATCCCGCCGAACGCGGACACCGTATCGCAGGCGAACGCCGCTTCGTACGCCGCGCCCAGCGTGCCGGCGGTCGCGACGCCGCAGGGGTTGGCATGCTTCACGATGACGCAGGTCGGCGCGGCGTCGCGGAATTCGGCGATCAGTTCCAGTGCGGCATCGGCGTCGTTATAGTTGTTGTAGCTCAGTTCCTTGCCCTGCACCTGCCGCGCCTGACCGATGCCGCGCGCCGCGGGTCCGGCGGGGCGGTAGAAGGCCGCCTGCTGGTGCGGGTTCTCGCCATAGCGCAGCACGACGGGTGACTTCAGTACCAGCGGCAGCGTATCGGGGAACATCTGGCGCTGGTCTGCAAACGCGAACCAGCTGGCGATCATCGCGTCATATTCGGCGGTCCGGGCAAACGCCTTGGCGGCCAGGCGCTTGCGATCGTCCAGCGTCGTCGTGCCGCCCGCGACCAGCGGATAATCCGCCGGATCGGTGACGATCGCGACGAAGGCGTGGTTCTTCGCCGCGGATCGGACCATCGACGGGCCGCCGATGTCGATATTCTCTATGACGGTCGGCGGGTCCGCACCCTTCGCGACCGTCGCCTCGAACGGGTAGAGATTGACGACCACCAGATCGATCGCGCCGATCCCGTGTTCGTCCATCGCCGCGACATGGGCGGCGTCGTCGCGCACCGCGAGCAGTCCGCCATGCACCATCGGGTGCAGCGTCTTTACCCGCCCGTCCATCATCTCCGGGAAACCGGTGAGATCGGACACGTCGCGCACCGTCAGCCCGGCGTCGCGGAGCGTCTTCGCGCTGCCGCCGGTGGAGACCAGTTCGACGCCGTTGCCCGCCAGCGACCGGGCGAGATCGACCAGCCCCGACTTGTCGGAAACGGAAAGCAGCGCGCGGCGGATCGGGATGTCGGTCATGGCGCTGCGCCGTGGCGCATCACGACGCGCGCTTCAAGGCCCAGCTCACGCTCGCACCGCCGGCCGGGGTCTCGCCGGATACCACGATCTGCTGCGTGTGCAGCGGTCGGCCGCTCGCATCGACCCACACGCTGTCCTCGATCCCGAGCGTTCCGCCGCGGCAGCGGAACTGCCACAACGCCCCGTTACCTGATCCCTGGCCCGGCAGCCGCAGGATCGCCGCCAGTCCGTCGGCGGTCGGCGATGCCTGTACCCCGTGGCCGAGATGGAAGCGGATCGCGAACGCGGTGTTGCCTCGCCGCCGCCGTCCTTCGGGCAGCAACGCGTCCTCGCCGCGCAACTCGCGTCCGTCGCCGGTCAGCATCAGTTGCCGGCGATGCGCGAAGCCGTAGCGGCGGACATAGCCGTCGTGGCTGGCCTCGATGCGGCTGGCGGCATCCGATTCCTGGCGGCTCAGCTCGACCGTTGCGACGCCGCGGCCGAGCGTGCCGTCGGCATGGATCGCGGTCGAATTGCTGTCCGCGATCGTCAGCGTCGAATGCGCCGCGGTGGTCCGCAGCCCCTCGAGCAACGCCGCCGGCATCCCCGCCTGCGCCGCCCGCGCGCCGCCGCAATTCACGATCAGCCGTGCCGCGCCGTCGGAGAACTCGAAGGCGAGCGTCGACGCGCATCCCCCCTCGACCAGTCGCGCGACGGGCGGCGGCGCGGCATCGACGACCAGTACCGCCGTGCCCGCCGCCAGCCGCTGATACCCCCAGTCGCGCGCCTGGCGCAGCGGCCGCGTTCGGATGCCGGTCGCCTCGACGATCGCGGCGACGCGGGTCGCCCCGACCGGGCCGCCGCCCTGCCAGCTCGACAGCGCCTTGTCGCCCAGCGTCACCCCCAGCAATGCCGGCACCGCCTGGCCCAATGCGGTCGCGACCGCGACGGGCAGGTCGATCCGCCGCGCGGCATAGGTCTCGCGCAGCATCGCGAGCAGCTCGACCGTATCGAGCAGCGCCGCCGGGCTGCGCGACACCGCGCCGCCATCGTCGCTCAGCCCGCTCCCCAACGCGCGCGCCAGCCCC
>NZ_CAHJWJ010000021.1 GCF_903642285.1 Sphingomonas bacterium | reverse complement strand
AGATCGACATCCGTCCCGCCAAGCCCGCGCTCGCCCAGCAGCACCGCGACCTCCGCCGCGACGCGCGCCAGTCCCATCTCCCCTGCCCGCACCAGCATGTGCGCGATCCGTGGCGGCATCGGCAGCCTGGCGATGGCGCGGCCGTGCGGCGTCGGTCGCCCATCGCCATCGATCGCGCCCAGCACCGCGAGCCGCGCCCGTGCCTCCGCCACCGCGGCGGCGGGCGGCGGATCGAGCCACGCGAGATCGCGCGGATCACCGGCCCCCCACAAGGCAGCGGCAAGCACCAGTCCCGACAGGTCCGCCTCCAAGATCTCGGGCGGATCGAAGCGCGGCAGGCCGGCGGTCGCCGCTTCCTCCCACAATCGATATGCCACCCCCGGCCCCTGCCGCGCCGCGCGCCCGGCGCGCTGGACGATCGCCGCCTGCGACGCGCGCTCGGTCACCAGCCGGGTCATCCCCGCCGCCCGGTCATAGCGCGCGCGGCGTGCGAGCCCGGAGTCCACGACGATGCGGATGCCTGCCAGCGTCAGGCTGGTCTCCGCGATGCTCGTCGCCAGCACGACCTTGCGCAGCGCCCCCGGCTCGGGCGCGATCGCGGCGCGCTGGGCGGCGGGATCGAGGCTGCCGTGGAGCCGGTGCAGCACGACACCCTCGGGCAAGGTCAACCGCTCGGCGGTCCGCTCGATCTCCGCCACGCCGGGCAGGAAGGCGAGCACCCCGCCCTCCCGTTCCACCAGCGCGCGGCGGATCGCGGCGGCCATATCGTCCTCGATCCGCCCCGCCCCGCGACCGATATGGACGAGCGTCAGCGGGTGGCTGCGCCCCTCGCTCTCGATCACCAGCGCGTCCCCCATTAAGGCGGCGAAGCGCGACCCGTCGAGCGTCGCCGACATCGCGACCAGCCGCAGGTCGGGCCGAAGCGCGGCTTGCGCATCCAGCGCCATCGCCAGCCCGAAATCGCCGTCGAGGCTGCGTTCGTGCACCTCGTCGAACAGCACCGCGGAGATGCCCGCGAGTTCCGGATCGGCCTGGATGCGCGCAACGAAGATTCCCTCCGTCACTACGGTGATCCGCGTCGCCGCCGATCGCTTGCTGTCCAGTCGCGTCGCATAGCCGATCGTGCGCCCGACCGGCTCGCCTGCCGTCGCCGCCATCCGCTCCGCGGCGGCGCGCGCGGCAAGGCGGCGAGGGGAGAGGAGCAGGATCTCAGCCGAGCACCAGGGTTCGGCCAGCAGCGCGGGCGCGACCGCGGTCGTCTTGCCCGCGCCCGGCGGCGCGACCAGCACCGCGTTCGATCCCGCGCGCAGCGCCGCCAGCAGGTCGGGCAGCACCGCATGGATCGGCAGGTCGCTCACTCCTTCGCCCGTGCGAGCAGCGCCTCCGCCTCGGCAAGGTGCAACCGCTCGACCATGCCGCCTGCGTGCCGGATCGCACCCTTCCCCGCCGCCCCGGGCTGCGCGAAGGCGGCGACGATCGCTTCCGCGGCGGCGATCTCGGCGGCGGAGGGGCGGAAGGCGGCGAGGCACGCATCGATCTGTCCGGGGTGGATCAGCGTCTTCCCGTCGAACCCGAACGCTACCGCCTGCGCGCATTCCGCTGCCAGCCCAGCGGCATCGTCGATCGCATTCCACACGCCGTCGAGCGCGATCCGCCCATGCGCCCGCGCCGCCGCGACCGTCGCGGCGAGAAACCCGTGCATCGGCAACCGGTCCGCCCCCGGCCGCATCCTGAGATCCTTGGCGAGGTCGTTCGTCCCCATCACCAGCGCCGCCAGCCCCGGCACAGCCGCGATCGCGTCGAGCCGCAACACCGCGCCCGCGGTCTCGACCATCGCCCAGACCGGCACGCCACCCGCGCGTTCGACATAGATCGCGACATCGGCGGCGTCGGAGACCTTGGGCACCAGGATCGCATCGGGCTTCGCCGCCGCAAGCGCCGCCAGATCGTCCGCACCCCATCCGGTGCCGAGGCCGTTCGCCCGCACCACCAGTTCGCGCATCCCGAACCCGCCCTCGTCGATCGCGGCGACCGCTGCGGCGCGGGCGTCCGCCTTCGCCTCGGGCGCGACCGCATCCTCCAGGTCGAGGATCATCACATCCGCGATTAAAGTCCGCGCCTTCGCGATCGCGCGCGGATTGGAAGCGGGGAGGTAGAGCGCGGCGCGGCGGGGGCAGGTCATTGGCGTGCTACTCCGTCATCCCGGACTCGTCCCGGGATCCAGGGCCGCGAGCGAATCGCGTGCGGTCTGGATGCCGGGACGAGCCCGGGATGACGAAAGATCGCTCATTCCCGATCCCGCCGCCCCAACAACCGCAGCCGAAGCGCGTTCAGCTTGATGAACCCCGCCGCGTCGCGCTGGTCGTATGCGCCCTGATCGTCCTCGAACGTCACGACCTTCTCCGAATATAGCGAATTGGGCGACTGCCGCCCGACGACATACACCCCGCCCTTGTAGAGCTTCAGCCGAACCGTCCCCGACACCTTCTCCTGGCTATGGTCGATCGCCGCCTGCAGCATCTCGCGCTCCGGGCTGAACCAGAAGCCGTTATAGATCAGCTCGGCATAACGCGGCGCGAGTTCGTCCTTCAGATGCGCCGCGCCGCGGTCGAGCGTCAGCTGCTCGATGCCGCGGTGCGCGAGGTGATAGATCGTCCCGCCCGGCGTCTCGTACATGCCGCGCGACTTCATGCCGACGAAGCGGTTCTCGACGAGGTCGAGCCGGCCGATGCCGTGCCTGCGGCCATAGTCGTTGAGCGTCTCCAGCAATGTCGCGGGGCTCATCCCCTCGCCGTTGATCGCAACGCCGTCGCCACGCTCGAAGTCGATCGTGATATATTCGGGCACGTCCGGCGCGTCCTCAGGATTCACCGTGCGCGAATAGACATAGTCGGGCACTTCGGCCCAAGGGTCCTCCAGCACCTGCCCCTCGGACGAGGTGTGCAGCATGTTCGCGTCGGTCGAAAACGGCGCCTCGCCGCGCTTGTCCTTGCTGACCGGGATCTGATGCTGCTCGGCGAACTCGATCAGCCGGGTGCGGCTGGTGAGGTCCCATTCGCGCCACGGCGCGATGACCTTGATGTCGGGGGCGAGCGCGTAATAGCCGAGTTCGAAGCGGACCTGGTCGTTGCCCTTGCCGGTCGCGCCGTGGCTGACCGCATCCGCCCCGACCATCCGCGCGATCTCGATCTGGCGCTTGGCGATCAGCGGCCGCGCGATCGAGGTGCCGAGCAGGTACAGCCCCTCGTACAGTGCGTTCGACCGCATCATCGGGAACACGTAATCGCGCACGAATTCCTCGCGCAGATCGTCGATGAAGATGTGTTCGGGCTTCACCCCCATCATCACCGCCTTGGCCCGCGCGGGCTCCAGTTCCTCGCCCTGGCCCAGGTCCGCGGTGAAGGTCACGACCTCGCAACTGTATTCCTGCTGCAGCCATTTCAGGATGACGCTGGTGTCCAGCCCGCCGGAATAGGCGAGTACCACCTTTTTAATGTCGGCACCGCCGACGGGGCGCTTGATGTCATCGCTCAACGGGATCGTCCTCGGCTGTCGTCAGGGTTGGGCGCGCCGATATGCCCTCGCGCAGCCGCGCGCAACCGCCCGCCGTTCATCGGCGATACAAGCGTGTGCGGTCAGTGCGCGCGCCGACCTTCGTTGGAGCCCACCATGATCCGCCTTACTCTCGCCGCCGCCCTCGCGGGCATTGCCGTCCCCGCCGCGGCGCAGGACACGCGCGCCTCGGCGGCCGCGAAATACGACCTGGAATTCGCCGCGACCGACACCAATCACGACGGCGTCCTCACCCGAGCGGAGGTGCAGGCGCGGATCGGGCGGATGCAGGCGTCGGGCAACCGGATCGATCCGGTCCATGCCAAGCGGCTCGCCGATCTGTGGTTCGACCATGCCGACGCCAACAAGGACGGCAAGGTCACCCGCGCCGAGGGGCAGACGCTGCTCGCGAAGACGTTCGACCTCTACGACCGCAACCACGACGGCAAGATCGACGCGGACGAACGCGCGGCGGCGGGGGCGGCGAAGGGGCGGTAGTAACGACCTTGCTCGTCACCCCGGCCTCGTGCCGGGGTCCAGAGCCCCACAGACATCGCGTGCGCCTCTGGATGCAGGGACAAGCCCGGCATGACGGAGGATGT
Organism: Sphingomonas bacterium; assembly: GCF_903642285.1. GTDB lineage: Bacteria > Pseudomonadota > Alphaproteobacteria > Sphingomonadales > Sphingomonadaceae > Sphingomonas. The sequence goes on along the minus strand of NZ_CAHJWJ010000021.1, from coordinate 51,090 downwards.
CATCCCCGCAACCCCCGCTCGCCCTCCAGCATATAATCCCGCGTCACGGGCAGCGCCGTCCGGCTGCGCGAGAATTGCAGCTGGTAGTTGCAGAGACTTCCGTTGCGGAACGCCGCCGACGCGCCGGCGAGGTAGAAGATCCACATCCGGTAGAAGCGCAGGTCGTACATCGCCACGATCTCGTCCCTGGCCGCGACGGTGCGCGCATACCAGGCGTCGATCGTCCAGGAATAATGCAGCCGCAGCACCTCGATATCGGTCGGGAACATCCGCAGACCCTCATAGCCGCGCACGATCTCCGACAGCGCGGGGTTGTAGCCGCCGGGAAAGATGTATTTGGCTGTGAAGTCGTCGGTCACCCCCGGCGTGCCCATCCGGCCGATCGTGTGAAGGAGCATGACGCCCTTGTCGGCCAGCAGATTGCAGCATTGGCGGAAGAACGCCTTGTAATGCGCCGGCCCGACATGTTCGAACATGCCGACCGAGACGATCCGGTCGAACGTGCCCGTGACCGCGCGGTAGTCGATCAGCTCGAACCGCACCTTGTCCGACACGCCCGCATCCGCGGCGCGGCGGCGCGCGACCTTGAGCTGTTCCTCGCTCAGCGTCACGCCCAGCACCTCGGCACCCGTCTTCGCGTGCAGGTACAGCGCCATCCCACCCCAGCCGCAGCCGATGTCGAGGACGCGCATCCCCGGTTCGATCGCCAGCTTGGCGGCGATATGCGCCTTCTTGTCCGCCTGCGCCTGTTCCAGGCTGTTCGCGGGATCGGTGAAATAGGCGCAGCTATATTGCCGGTCGGCGTCGAGGAAGAGATCGTACAGCCGGTCGGACAGGTCGTAATGATGCGCGACGTTGCGCTTCGACGCGCGCGCCATGTTGATCCGGCCGATCCGGTGCGTGATCGCCTGCACCGATCGCCGGGCGATGCCGGGCGCGAGCAGGTCGCCGCCCTGCTCCCACGGATCGTTGCCGGTCAGCAGGTCGACGAGCGCCTTGATATCGTCGCCCTCGACGATCAGCCGGCCGTCCATAAAGGCCTCCGCCGCCCCCAGCCCGGGATTGCGGACGATGAAATTCGCCGCTCCGCGATCGGTGAAGCGGATCGCGACCGTAGGGAAATCGGGGTCCGGCGAGCCGAAGGTGCGAACGATTCCGTTCGCATGCGTGACGGTCAGTTGCCCGCGCAGGACCCGGCGGGCGAAGAACAGGTCGATGAGTGCCATTGTCCGCGTCGTCTAAACGCCATCGCGGCCGCGTTCCAAGCAAAAGATCGCTGAGATAGGTGGGGACCGATCCGGAGATCGATGCATTGTCCGGCCATCCACGCAACGGAGCGACGATGACCGACTGGCATTTCTACGAACCCGCGACCGGACACGGCCTGGCGCACGATCCGCTGAACGCCATCGTCGCGCCGCGCCCGATCGGCTGGATCAGCACGATCGCGGAGGATGGCACGCGAAACATCGCGCCGTACAGCTTCTTCAACCTGCTGAACTACAGCCCGCCGCTGATCGGTTTTTCCTCGGTGGGGTGGAAGGACAGCGTGGCGAACGTGGCCGCGACGGGCGAATTCGTGTGGAACCTCGTCACGCGACCGCTCGCCGAGGCGATGAACGCCAGTTCCGCCGGGGTCGCGCCGGAGGTGGACGAATTCGCGCTCGCCGGGCTGAAGGCCGAACCTTCGCGCCTGGTCCGCCCGCCGCGCGTGGCGGACAGCCCGGTGGCGTTCGAATGCCGGCTGACGCAGTTGATCCGGCTGGAGACGAAGGAAGGCCGCGCGCTCGACCAATGGCTGGTCATCGGCGAAGCGGTCGGGATCCATATCGATCGTCGCATGCTGGTCGACGGATCGTACAGGACGGTGCTGGCCGAACCGGTCAGCCGCGGCGGCGGCCCGGCCGATTATTTCACCGTGACGGAGGCGCAGCGGTTCGAGATGCGGCGGCCGGGGTGAACCGTCATCCCGGCGGACGAGCACGGCATGACGAAAAGAGGCACCGCCCCTCTCACCCATAGGCCCGCCAGAAGAACACCGCCGTCGTCGCCGCCGTCACCAGCAACGTCCACGCCCGGATGACACCCGCCGGCAATCGCTTGCCCACATGCGCGCCGGCCCAACCGCCGAGGATCCCCCCGACCAGCATCGGCAGGCACGCGCTCCACCGCACCAGCCCGGTCGCAACGAACACGATCGCCGCGGCGGCATTCGCGATCGCCAGCATCAGCGTGCGCGGCGCGAACAGCGCCCGCGGCGTGATTCCCGCCAGCAACCCGTAGACCGCGGTCGTCATCAGCCCGACCCCGCCGCCGAAATAGCCGCCATAAACGCCAAGCACCGCCTGCGCCCCGATCAGCGTCCGCGGCCCGATCGTCACCCGCCCATGCAGCCACGCCGCCGCGGGCTTGCCGACGGCCAGCACGACGAACGCGAACAACAGCAGCCAGGGAATGATGACGTCGAAACTGTGCGACGGCGTCAGCACCAGCAGGACGCTGCCGATCAGTCCGCCGACAAAGGTGATCGCCGCCAGCAATCGGATAGGCACCCCGCCGACCGGCCCGATCTCGTCGCGAAACGCATAGACGCTCGTCGCCGCGCCCGGCAGCAACGCGACGTTGGAGGTCGCGTTGGCCACGTTCGCGGGCAGCCCGACCGCGATCAGCGCCGGCAACGTGGCAAAGGTCCCGCCCCCAGCGAGCGCATTCATCGCGCCGCCGACGAGGCCGGCGGCGGCGGGGAGGGCGAGCGTGGTGAGGTCCATGTGATACCTTCGTCATGCGGGCCCGTCCCGGCGTCCAGGGCCGCAAAGACCATGACGTGTCCTGCGACGCCCTGGACCCCGGCGCAAGCCTGTCCCGAGCGACGCCGCAGGCGGCGTCGAGGGGGGGCCCGGGGGTGACGAGGGCTTCACCCCAGCGCCAGCAGCTTCGCCTCCGCCTGCGCATCCAGTTCCGCGCGGCTCCTCTTCTCGCTCGCGGTCTTCAGCTGCCCGCACGCCGCGTCGATATCGCGCCCGCGCGGGGTGCGCACCGGTGCGGAGATGCCGGCGTCGAACACGATCGCCGAGAATGCGCGCACCCGTTCGGGCGTCGAGGTGTCGTACGGCGCGCCCGGCCAGGGGTTGAACGGGATCAGATTCACCTTCGCCGGCAGATCGTACTGCCGGATCAGCCGGACGAGTTCGCGCGCGTCCGAATCGCTGTCGTTCTTGCCGCGCAGCATGACATATTCGAACGTGATCCGCCGCGCATTGTTTGCACCCGGATAGTCAGCGCAGGCCTGCAGCAGTTCCTCGATCCCGTATTTGCGGTTCAGCGGCACGATCTCGTCGCGCACTTCCTTGGTCACCGCGTGCAGCGACACCGCGAGGTTAACGCCGATCTCCTCGCCTGCGCGCGCCATCATCGGCACCACGCCGGAGGTGGAGAGGGTGATCCGCCGCCGCGACAGGCCGAGGCCGTCGCCATCCATGACCAGCTTCAGCGCACCCTTCACCGCGTCGAAATTATACAGCGGCTCGCCCATGCCCATCATCACGATGTTAGTCAGCATCCGCCCCTCGGGCTGGCTCGGCCATTCGCCCAGCACGTCGCGCGCCAGCATAACCTGCCCGACGATCTCCGCCGACGTCAGGTTGCGCACCAGCCGCATCGTACCGGTATGGCAGAAGCGGCAATTGAGCGTACAGCCGACCTGGCTCGACACGCACAAGGTGCCGCGGTCCGCATCGGGGATGAAGACCATCTCGTAATCATTGCCGTCGTCGGTCCGCAGCAGCCATTTGCGCGTGCCGTCGGTCGATACCTGCGCCTCGACCACCTGCGGTCGGCTGATGACGAAGCGCTGTTCGAGCCAGGGCTGCATGGTCTTGGAGATATCGGTCATGACCGAGAACACGGTCGCGCCGCGGTTGTAGATCCAGTGGAACAGCTGCTTGGCGCGCAGCTTGGCCTGTTTCGGGTCGAGCTGCGACGTCTCCAGCGCCATCCGCAAATCGTCCTTCGACAACCCGAGCAGGTCGATCCGCCCGTCGCTGCGCGGCGCGAGCGCACGGGGGACGGGCACGGGGTCGATATGCCCGGGAATGGGCATCAGGTTCGCGGCGGTCTGCATGGGATGGCGTATAGGGGAAATCCGGAAGAATTGCCACCGCGCCCTCTCCCGTCATGCCGGGCTCGTCCCGGCATCCAGAGCCGCGAACGATTCCGCCCGTGGCCCTGGACCCCGGCACGAGGCCGGGGTGACGCCGTATCCCATTAAAGCCCCACGCACCCCAGCGCCGCCGCGTCGATCGCGGTCGCCGCGCCGGGGAGCGCGTAGACATCCGCGAAGGGATGCCCCCCCGCGCCCACCGCCTCGACGCTCATGCTGCGCCCGTCGCGCATCGCCGCCACGATCGCCCGGTCGCTCGCGGTATCGGCGGCCCAGGCGTCCACGCCGTCCGCCATCAGCGCGAATCGCCGTTCGCCGATCGACAGTGTTACCCCCGCCGACCGGTCGCGCTCGCGGCTGAGGCGGATGTGGAACGATCCGCGCAAGCCCCGCCCCGGCCAATCGGCGACGCTGGCGAAGGGCCGCCCCGCCCCGCCCGCACGCACCGGCTCGGCGATCGCGAAGCAGCGGGGCGGCCGCGCGTCACGAAACGCACCCCAGCCCTTGTAGATGCCGATCGTCTCTCGCGCAGCGACCGGCGGCGCCGCTGCCAACACGACCAACAGCGCCAGCCGCTTCACGCCGGCGCATACCCCGCGCCCCAGTGCACCACGCGCTCGACCCCGGCTTCGATGCAGACGATCGATCCCTGCGGCAACCCTGGCGCGAAGGGCGCGTCGATCGCGGGATCGGGCGCACGGCCGGTCATCACACCGCGCAGCACGCCGCTGGAGATGCCGTGCATCACTGTCAGCCGGTCGCCGGGATCGTCGTCGGTCTCCGCCAGCCAGCCACGAACGCGCGCCTCGATCGCGGGATAATCCTCGCCGTCCGGTGCCACGCGCAGCGCGCCGGTCGCCCCGACGAACATCTCCCCGACCTCGTCGGCGACATCGGCATAAGCGCGTCCGCCCCACGACCCCATCCCGATCTCGACCAGCCGCGCATCGGTTCGCGCGGTGTGCCAATCGAGCGCCAGATGTTCCGCGATCACCGCGAGCGTCTGCAGCGCACGGCCCGTCGGCGAGGCCCAAAGCGTCAGCTTCGGCACCGGCCCCAGTTCCTCCAGCATCGCCCGCCCGAGCTCGTCCGCCTGCGCGAAGCCCGCGCGGGTCAGCGGGGTGTGCGGGGCGTCGCCCTGCAGCCGCCGCGCGGCGTTGAACACCGTCTCCCCGTGGCGCGCGATGAAATCCCTTCCCCTTCGCATCCCCGCCCTGTCCGCCACGCCGCCGCCATCGTCAACCGATGCTTTACCGTTTTCGCGCGACAGCCGCGGCGCTTGCCCGGGGGCCCGCTATTTGGGTAGGAACCGGTGGGCGCGGCCCCCGGGACTCGGGCGGGCACGGGGGACGAGAGAATGAAGGCGACGATCGAACGCGCGACGCTCCTGAAGGGGCTGAGCCATGTCCAGTCCGTGGTGGAGCGCCGCAACACCATCCCGATCCTGTCCAACGTCCTGATCGAGGCGACCGCGGAAGGGTCGCTGCGCCTCATGGCGACCGACCTCGACCTGCAGATCAACGAAAGCGTCGCCGCCGCGGTCGATCAGGCGGGCGCGACCACGGTCAGCGCGCACACGCTGTTCGACATCGCGCGCAAGCTGCCCGAGGGGAGCCAGGTCCAGCTCGCCGCCGCCGACGGCCGGATGACGATCATGGCGGGCCGCGCGCGTTTCTCGCTCGGCACGCTGCCGCGCGACGATTTCCCCGTGATCGCGGAAGGCGAACTGCCGACGCAGTTCGAACTGCCCGCGGAGACGCTGAAGCAGATCATCGACAAGACTCGGTTCGCGATTTCGACCGAGGAGACGCGCTACTATTTGAACGGCATCTTCCTGCATGTCGCGGACGGCGAAGGATCGTCGCCCGTCCTCAAGGCCGCGGCGACCGACGGCCACCGGCTGGCGCGCGTCACGCTGCCCCGGCCAGACGGCGCGGAGGGAATGCCCGACGTGATCGTGCCGCGCAAATGCGTCGCCGAACTGCGCAAGCTGCTCGACGAGGTCGACGGATCGGTCGGCGTCTCGCTGTCGCCGACCAAGATCCGCTTCGATCTCGGCACCGCTTTGCTGACCTCGAAGCTGATCGACGGCACCTTCCCCGATTATTCGCGCGTCATCCCGACCGGCAACGACAAGATGCTGAAGCTCGACCCGAAAAGCTTCATGGAAGGCGTCGACCGCGTCTCCACGATCGCGACCGAGAAGACTCGTGCGGTGAAGATGGCGCTCGATCGCGACAAGATCACGCTGTCGGTCACCAGCCCCGAAAACGGCACCGCGGCCGAGGAAGTCCCCGGCGACTATACCGCGCTGCCGTTCGAGATCGGCTTCAACAGCCGCTATCTGATGGACATCCTCGGCCAGATCGAGGGCGACACGGTCGAGGTCCATCTGGCCGATGCCGCCGCACCGACGCTGATCCGCGAGAACGACAAGGCCGCGGCGCTGTACGTGCTGATGCCGATGCGGGTGTGAGCCCTACCGTCACCCCGGCCTTGTGCCGGGGTCCAGAGCCAAGCAGCGTATCGCCCGTGGCGCTGGATGCCGGGACAGGCCCGGCATGACGAAGTCGTCGGCCCGAACCTGATCTCCATCACCTGGTTGGATCGGACCTTTCCGTTTCTTGACGCGTAGTCGCGGCAAGGATTGAAAAGGACGATTGATGGCAAACGACAGCATCTCCCGACGCACGCTCGTCGGCGGCGCAGCGGTCGCGGGGATCGGCCTGACCGCCGCCGGCCCTGCAATGGCATCCGGTCAGGCGACGAGCGCGGAAGGTCCCCCCGCCGCCGGCCCGCTACAGGACCCGACGACGAAATACGTCAAGCCACCCTTCCAGCGCCAGTCGCAGCCCTTCCCCGGCCTCGCGAGCAAGATGAACCCACGCCCCGACCATGGCGAGACAAGCTACAAGGGATCGGGCCGTCTGCTCGGTCGCAAGGCGCTCATCACCGGCGGAGATTCCGGCATGGGTCGCGCCGCCGCGATCGCCTTCGCGCGCGAGGGCGCGGACGTGGCGATCGCCTATCTGCCCGCCGAAGAACCCGATGCGCGAGAGGTCGTCGAACTGATCCGCGCCGCCGGTCGCGAGGCGGTGACGTTACCCGGCGACAACCGCGATGCCGCACATTGCCGGCGGATGGTGCAAAGCGCGGTCGACCAGCTCGGCGGGCTCGATATCCTCGTCAACAACGCCAGCCGCCAGCAGCAGCGCCAGTCGCTTCTCGACATCACCGACGAGGATTTCGACGCGACGATCAGGACCAACATCTATGGCACGTTCTGGATCACCAAGGCCGCGCTGCCGCATCTGCAGCCGGGCAGCGCGATCATCCAGACGACGTCCGAACAGGCGTACGACCCGTCCAAGGACCTCGTCGATTACGCGATGACGAAGGCGGCGATGATGAACTTCACCAAATCGCTCGCCAAGCAGCTCGCGTCAAAGGGCATCCGCGTCAACGGTGTCGCGCCGGGCCCGATCTGGACCCCGCTCCAGGTCGCAGGCGGCGCGACGATGGAAAAGCTGGAGCAGTTCGGCGCGAGCACGCCGATGGGTCGGCCCGGACAGCCGGCGGAACTGGCGTCGATCTACGTCCAGCTGGCCGCGGCGGATGCGAGCTACGCCACCGGGCAGGTGTACGGATCGGCGGGGGGGTCGGGGCAGCCGTAAGGACTCGAAAACCACGCGCTACCCCACCCCGGCGAAGGCCGGGGCCCAGTCGGGAATACGTTCGACGAGGCACCGTTCGCTCTCGAGAGACCATCGCAGCTGGGCCCCGGCCTTCACCGGGGTGGGTATATCGGGTGATCGCACCCATCCACATCTTGACACCTTCCCCCGATCCGCTACCTACACCAGTGTCAGTAAGGAGCGCGACTCGATGGCCAAGCTACCGCCCTTCCCCGGCACGACCGGTCGTCGCGACTGGCGCGTCGCGTTCGACGCGATCCGCAAGCTGATGGCGAACGGTGACGACACCACGCAGGTGTTCCGGATCATGCGCGCGCTGAACGTCGGCAACGCGCCGATGAACTATGCGCGGTTGCTGGGCACGTCGGAGGGCGGCCGGATCGCGTATGACCGCGTCGAGCTGGCGGAGCGCTTCTCCGATCCCGCCTTCGTCGCCGACTTCGCGCCCGGCACCGTGGGGGCGGCGTATCGCGGCTTTCTCGAATCCACCGGCTACACCGCCGCCGGTCTGGTCGAGGTCAGCAAGGTCGAGCCCTCCGCGGACGAGATGGCGCACCCCTATGCCTGGTTCGGCCGCCGGGTCCGCGACACGCACGACATCTGGCACGTCCTGACCGGCTACAAGGCGGACGAAAGCATGGGCGAGGCTGCGCTGGTGGCGTTCAGCTATGCGCAGGTCGGCGGGCTCGGCTGGGCCTTCATCGGTGCCGCCGCCGCGCTGAAGAGCATTCGCGTCACGGGCAGCCGGCTGTTCGCGCGTGCGGTCTGGGAGGGTTATCGCCACGGCCGGCGCGCGAAATGGATTTCGGGCGAGGATTACCTGAAGCTCCTCGACGAACCGATCGAGGCGGTCCGCGCGCGGCTGAACATCGCGGAGCCGGTGATCTACAAGCGCGCGCAGATCGAACTGGGCGCGGAACTGGCGTCGTATCTCAGCACGCAGAAAGCGAAACTGCCGGATGCGGAGGTTCGGCTGGCGGCCTGACGGTCGTGCTCCTGCGAACGCAGGGCGATGGCTGATCGCCAATCCAAAAACCTCCGTCACCCCGGGCTGGTCCCGGGGTCCAGAGACGCGAGCCGGAAGCGCGCGGCACTGGATGTCGGGACGAGCCCGGCGTGACGCGGGGTGGGGGGCGCTTCGACGCCCCCCGCCATCAATGCATGTGCTTCACCGTCGTGCTGACATCGCCGTTCGAGCTGTGCGTCGTCTCGCGCACCGTCTTGCGGGTCACCGTCTTGTGGCCGACCTTGACGCCCAGGATACGCCTCGCCCGGCGCGTCTTGTGCTTGTGGGTATAGACGACCTTCGTCGTCCGCGTGGCGACGCCGTCATGCACGCTGGTATCATGCGTGACCTTGGTGTGGTTGGTCGTCTGCGCGTCGGCCCCGGCACTCGCGATCAGGGCGAGGGCGGCGAACGGCAGGGTGGCGAATGCGAGCTTCATGCGTAATCCTTTCGGGTAATGGCAGTTCCGCCGTAACGGGCGGGATGCGCCTACCGTTCCGCTGGAGCGGAAGGAGTATCGATCGGCGCAATGATTTTTGCTTTGCCCGACGTGCTCCGCGATAGATCTGACACGTTGCTATTTCAGGCGCAGGCCGAGAAACTCGGTGCCTGGTAAAGGGTTAAAGGAAATCGGCTCGGCTGGAACGAAGCCGAACGCGACGTACAGCTTCTTTGCCTGGACGAACTCTTCCAGCACGTCCAGCCGCATCTCGGAATAACCCAAATCACGCGCCTCGCCGATCAACCTCTCGATCAGATCATGACCGAGCCTCGTGCCTCTCGCACGAGGCCTGACATAGAGCCTCTTCATCTCGCAAATCCCAGCGTCGACCTTCTTCAGCGAAACGCAACCTTCGATCCCGTCGTCACCGGCGTCACCGTCGGCCAACAGGATGCAACCATCGGGTGCCGCATATTTGCCCGGTATGTCGTCGAATTCGAGCTGATTGTTCTGATGGGCGAGGCTCACGCTCGGACTGGCTACGAACTCGCGCCAGATATCGAGAACCGCCGGCCGGTCTGCGGGGAATATCGCGTGTCGTATCGTCGCCATACCGATCCACTGGCCGGTAATTGTGGCGAGGCTGGGACGGTTTTTGGACCCTTGCTCGATGCCAGTGCTGGGACACTGCCGAAAGTCAGCCATCGCCCGTGTTCGCCGATCATCGTCGCCCGCCTATCTTCCGAAATATTTCCGTTCCTGCCCCGTTCCCTTGCGTTTCGCGTACCCCGCCAAAGTCCACGCGTCGCGGCCCGGCCCCTGCGACGAAGCGAATCCCACGCGCGACCGGCCGTTGGGTGGCCGGGCGATTTACCGTCTTGCGCGCTTACCCGCTTTGGCACAATCTGTTGCGGTTGCGTTCGGGGGCGGACCCAATCGATGGTGGTTTCTACCGCGCCGTCGCCCATATGGGGTGTGGCCGGAGACACCGACATCGGTGTCGATGGACACGGTTTGTTCTCGCATCGGCTGCTCCCGATGATAGGATCGGGGCACGCCGTCCGATTCGAAATGAACGGGAACGAAGGATGGTTCGATGGACCTGCAGGATGATCGGGAAGCGATGATGACGACCGAGACGATGGACCCCGTGACGACGGATGACCGCGATGCCACGCCGGTGGCGGCGAACAAGCGCGTCAACGCGCCCTATCCGCTGGAGGTGGATCACGGCCGCGACGCGCTGCTGACCGATTTCGGCAAGGAAACGCTGACCGACCGCTATCTGCTGCCGGGTGAAAGCTATCAGGATCTGTTCGTCCGCGTCGCCTCCGCCTATGCCGACGATGCGGCGCACGCGCAGCGGCTGTACGATTATATCTCGAAGCTGTGGTTCATGCCCGCGACGCCGGTGCTGTCGAACGGCGGCACCGGGCGCGGGCTGCCGATCTCGTGCTTCCTCAATTCGGTGCCCGACAGCCTGACCGGCATCGTCGACACCTGGAACGAGAATGTCTGGCTCGCGTCGCGCGGCGGCGGGATCGGGACCTATTGGGGCAATGTCCGCGGCATCGGCGAGCCGGTCGGGCTGAACGGCAAGACCAGCGGGATCATCCCGTTCGTGCGCGTGATGGATTCGCTGACGCTCGCGATCAGCCAGGGCTCGCTGCGCCGCGGGTCGGCGGCCTGCTATCTCGACATCTCGCATCCCGAGATCGAGGAGTTTCTGGAGATCCGCAAACCCTCGGGCGATTTCAACCGCAAGGCGCTGAACCTGCACCACGGCGTGCTGCTGACCGACGCCTTCATGGAGGCGGTGCGCGACGGGTCGGAATGGAAGCTGTTGTCGCCCAAGGACCGGTCGGTCCGCGCGACGGTCGATGCGCGGTCGCTGTTCCAGAAGCTGGTCGAGACACGCCTCGCGACCGGCGAGCCGTACATTATCTTCGCCGATCACGTGAACAGGACGATGCCCAAGCATCACCGCGACCTGGGCCTCAAGGTATCCACCTCGAACCTGTGCAGCGAGATCACGTTGCCGACCGGGCGCGACCATCTGGGCAACGACCGCACCGCGGTCTGCTGCCTGTCGTCGCTCAACCTGGAGACATGGGACCAGTGGAAGGACGAGCGCGGCTTCGTCGAGGACGTGATGCGGTTCCTCGACAACGTGCTGTCGGATTTCATCGCGCGCGCCGAGCCGGGCATGGAGCGCGCCGCCTATTCCGCCGCGCGCGAACGGTCGGTGGGGCTGGGCGTGATGGGCTTCCATTCGTTCCTGCAGGCACGCGGGCTGGCGTTCGAAGGCGCGATGGCGAAGTCGTGGAACCTGCGCATCTTCAAGCACATCAAGGGCCAGGTCGACGAAGCATCGATGCAGCTGGCGGTCGAGCGGGGCCCTTGCCCCGACGCCGCCGAGATGGGCGTGATGGAGCGGTTCAGCTGCAAGATGGCGATCGCGCCGACCGCGTCGATCAGCATCATCTGCGGGGGTGCCAGCGCGTGCATCGAGCCGATCCCGGCGAACATCTACACGCACAAGACGCTGTCGGGCAGCTGGTCGGTGAAGAACCCGTATCTCGAGCGGTTGCTGAACGAGAAGTCGAAGAACTCGGACGCGGTGTGGAACAGCATCCTGGAACAGGGCGGCAGCGTCCAGCATCTCGATTTCCTCGACACCGAGGAGAAGGATTGCTTCAAGACCAGCTTCGAGATCGACCAGCGCTGGCTGCTGGAACTGGCCGGCGACCGCACGCCCTATATCGACCAGGCGCAGTCGCTGAACCTGTTCATCCCGGCCGATGTCGAGAAATGGGACCTGCTGATGCTCCATTTCCGCGCGTGGGAACTGGGGATCAAGTCGCTCTATTACCTGCGATCGAAGAGCATCCAGCGCGCGGGTTTTGCCGGGGGCGTGGAGGCGGACAACACGATCGATGCGCCGAAGTACGAGTTCGTGACGACGGATTATGACGAATGTCTGGCGTGTCAGTGAGGTGGGTGAAGACGGTCGCCTAGAAAACCCCTCTCCCCTTGTGGGAGAGGGAGGGGCCCGCTCGGCGAAGCCGAGTGGGAGGGTGAGGGGGAATGCGGACGGCCTGACGAAACGCCAGTTGCTGCCAGCGAACACCGCGACCCGCGCGCGACAGCTGCGCCGCGACCGGACAGAGCCGGAAGCCCGTTTGTGGCGCGCGCTCCGGGACGCATTCCCGCAGGCGAAGTTTCGTTTTCAAGTGCCGATGGGGCCTTATTATGCCGACTTCTGCTCGCACGGCGTGAAGCTGGTCATCGAGCTGGATGGCGATACGCATGTCGGCCGGGAAGATCGCGATGCGGCAAGAACGGCATTCATCAACGGTGAAGGCTATGGGGTCATCCGCTTCGGCAATCCGGACGTGACGACAAACCTCGAAGGCGTGATCGCAACGATCGCAGCGAACCTTCCTTCTCCCCTCGTGGGAGAAGGTGGCGCGAAGCGCCGGATGAGGGGGCGTTCGAAGTGACGTCCCCCTCACCCTTCCGCGGCTCCGCCGCTCCCTCCCTCTCCCACAAGGGGAGAGGGGAAGTGACGTCACTCCGTCTCTTCGAGACTCGTAACATTGTCCGCATTCGCGCTCAGCCACACCTTGCCGTCGTCGACGCCCGCGACCAGGCCGATCGAGATGTAGTGATGCTTCGCGCCCTGCCCGTCCTCGGTCTGCGGGCTGTCCTGCTTGGTCAGCTTGATGCGGTCGCCGTCCAGGTGGTCGACGGTGCCGACATGCACGCCGTCCGAATCCACGACTTCCATATGCTCGGCGATCTTGGTGGTATCGACCATGAGAATTCTCCTTCGTTGATGGGTCAGGGGGGCAAACGCCCGGCCATGGATTTGGTCGCATGACGTGGGGCGTCATCATCATGTTCGGGGTCGCCATACTCTTCGGATTGATCGGGATTGCCCTGCTGGCATCGCTCGCGCGACCGACGCCGCCGGCGCGCGTATATGTGTTCCGGATGGTGGGAATCATGCTGGTCGCCGCCGCGGTGGTGCTAGCGTTCTCGGCCAGCGCGATGGACTCATGGGGAGTCGCTCAATGAAACGCCTGATACCGATCCTCGCGCTTCTCGCACTTGCGTCGTGCGCGCATCAGGTCGGCGGCACCGTCCACCCCGGCGCACCCGGCTTCCTGTTCGGCCTCGCGCAGGGCTTCATTGCGCCCGTCGCGTTCGTCGTCTCACTCTTCGACCACGATATCGCGGTCTATGCGGTCCCCAATAACGGGGCGTTCTACAATTTCGGTTTCGTCCTCGGCATCGGCGGCTTCGGCCTCGGTGCGCATCAGTCCCGCCGTTAGAAAGGCACCCCCCAATGTCCCTCACCGAAGCCCGCAAGCAGTACAAGCCCTTCGAATACCCCTGGGCGTTCGATTTCTGGAAGCGCCAGCAGCAGATCCACTGGATGCCCGAGGAAGTGCCGCTCGGCGAGGATTGCCGCGACTGGGCGCAGAAGCTGACCGATCACGAACGCAATCTGCTGACGCAGATCTTCCGCTTCTTCACGCAGGCCGATGTCGAGGTGCAGGATTGCTACCACGAGAAATACGGCCGCATCTTCAAGCCGACCGAGATCAAGATGATGCTGGCCGCGTTCAGCAACATGGAGACGGTGCACATCGCCGCCTACAGCCATCTGCTCGACACGATCGGTATGCCCGAGAGCGAATACGGCGCCTTCCTCGAATATAGCGAGATGAAGGACAAGCACGATTACCTGCAGGGCTTCGGCGTCGACACCGACGAGGATATCGCCAAGACGCTCGCGATGTTCGGCGGCTTCACCGAGGGGCTGCAGCTCTTCGCCAGCTTCGCGATGCTGATGAACTTCCCGCGCTTCAACAAGATGAAGGGTATGGGGCAGATCGTCACCTGGTCGATCCGCGACGAGTCCTTACACTGCGAAGGCATCATCAAGCTGTTCCACGCCTTCTGCGCGGAGCGGAACTGCTTCACCAAATCGGTGAAGTCGGACATTCGCGAGATGTGCCAGCACACCGTCCACCTGGAGGATAATTTCATCGATCTCGCGTTCGAGATGGGTCCGGTCAACGGCATGACCCCCAAGGAGATCAAGAAATACATCCGCTACATCGCCGACTGGCGGCTGAACCAGCTTGGTTTGAAGCCGATCTATATGATCGACGAACATCCCCTGCCCTGGCTCGCCCCGATGCTGAACGGCGTCGAGCACGCCAATTTCTTCGAACAGCGCGCGACCGAATATTCGAAGGCGGCGACGCGGGGGAACTGGAACGAGGTGTGGGACGGCTTCGACAAGCGCCTGAAGGCCAAGACCGCGGCGGGCACGCCGGCGGCGGAGCAGGATTTGGGGGAGAGTGGGGATATGTTCTCGCGGGCGGGTGTCGCCGCTGAGTGAGACAGATCAATCGCATTTGCAAAGAACCAGAGGACGTGGTTGAACCTACTGATGCGGCGAGACAAGTCGAAAGCACACGCCGTTCTCCGCCTCATTTCGGGATGGCCACTTGTCGGTCGCCTTTGGGAGGTACCTTCAGACGCGCTGAAAGAGGCTAGAGGAGAAGTCGTATCAGCGACGATCTATGCTACTATGCCGTTCTGGTTCCTGCCACTAATTGGGGTTTTTGTCTTTCTTCAACGCCCGTCAGTTTGGAGCGGTTTAGTAAACGGCGAGCTTTTTGTATATGCCGCAACTTTAGTAGGACCACTCGCGTACATTATAACGAAGCGCCATGGTCGGTTTAGGGTTCCTCGTGACTTAGAAGAGGGGGAAGAGGAAGGGCTACTATCTTATCCATTTCCGTATGGCCGGCCGAGCTTTTATGCCGCCACCATTATATGTGTTCTTTCCGGACTGGTTTTTACGCTGCAGCGCCTCCGCTCTTTAGATCAATTCAAGAACGTAGATTTTATTAACGAAGATGGATTAGTTTGGCTGTCTATTCTGGTTGGAGCATTAGCGACCTTGCTCCTTTTCTGTGTTACCGCTTATCGCAATATGCTGGATTCGCTTGAGAGGGAACATTCTGACAAAATTAGTGATGCATTGAAAAACGATGAGGATACCGCTTACGATCAGTGGATGGAAAGGAAGACGTCCTGATGGATATCCCGCCCGATCCCAGCATGATACAAATTGAATTTGACTGTATACGCGCGACTCAGCCGATTGGCGATCTATATGTTGCGACGGTTCCATATAAGAAACTCATAATGTTTACCCACTTCGATGTGCGCCGGGTAGTCTCTGCAGAAAGAGATGTGGAGCGCTATCTCGGAATTCAGCGGCCTGTAAGTCGCAGTCGGCTAGCGGACCTGGAGAAGTACGTAAATTTTCAAGACGCCACATTCCCGACATCGGTTATTGTAGCCATAAACGATCAGGAATATGTCGAGTATTTCTCGGATACTAGGAAATTAATACTTCGCAATTACCGTAAGAATGAGACAAGCCCGAGTATTGCCATTCGGCAACTTGGGCGAGTTATAGACGGCCAACATAGAATTGCAGGATTAGAGGCATTCTCGGGTCAGCATTTCGATGTCTCGACGACAATATTCATTGGAGCAGACATAGCCGACCAGGGTCATATATTTGCTACGGTGAATCTCGAACAAACAAAGGTAAACCGTAGCCTTGTTTATGATCTATATGAGCTCGCCCAGACAAGAAGCCCACAAAAGTCAGCGCACGTCGTAGCTGTCACTTTAGATCGAGACTCAGAAAGCCCCCTATATAAGCGTATAAAAAGACTCGGCATTGCGACACAAGGCCGGGTTTTCGAACCAGTTAGCCAAGCAACCTTCGTCGAAGGTGTTCTATCACATATTACATCAGATGCTAAAGCTGATCGAGACGAGATGCTCCGAGGCGTCCGGTTGCAGAAGCCCACAGGAGACGATCGATACAAGCACGTTCTGCGAGGTTTATTCATCGATGGCAAGGACGTCGAAATAATAGAGTTGTTTTATAACTACTTTAGTGCGGTCGAGCGAAAGTGGCCTACAGCGTGGAATGCTAGAGGCCAAGGAGAGGTTCTTAACCGTACCAACGGTGTCCGGGCTCTCCTTCGGTTCTTTAGGACCGCGTACTTGAAGGTAGCTGAGCCGGGTGACTCGGTACGGACCGATCGGTTCTTTGATAGGGTGTTCTCAGGCATTAGTCTGACGGACGCCCAACTGACTGTGGAGAACTTCGGCGCTGGGACTAGTGGGGAAGCCCGCCTATATCGGGTGCTAAAAGGCCAGGAAGATCTTTAGTCGATCGACTCGACTCGGTTTTTGCACGGTTCGACTCACGGGGATCCACGCCGGACTGCAAAGCTGATTCAAGGTCCTTCATGTGGATCGAGCATAGCCCGCAACCTCACTTTGACCCATTGACTTGGACTGAGCGCAAGTATGGTACGATACTCGCAGACCCGCCGTGGCAGTTTGAGAATCGCACCGGCAAAGTCGCGCCAGAGCATAAGAGGCTCAATCGCTACTGCACCATGACGCTCGATGATATCTGCGCTTTGCCCGTGGCCGATGTCGCCGCCGACCCTTCGCACCTATACCTGTGGGTGCCCAATGCGTTGCTGCCCGATGGGCTGCGGGTGATGGAAGCGTGGGGATATCGGTACATCTCGAACATCGTCTGGCACAAGGTACGCAAGGATGGCGGGTCGGACGGGCGCGGCGTCGGCTTCTATTTCCGCAACGTTACCGAAATCCTGCTGTTCGGCGTGCGCGGCAAGAATGCGCGCACGCTTGCGCCCGGCCGCAGTCAGGTCAACATGATGCAGACCCGCAAGCGCGAACACAGCCGCAAGCCCGACGAACAATATGAGATCATCGAGGATTGCAGTTGGGGCCCTCGCCTGGAAATGTTCAGTCGTGGCAAGCGCAAGGGTTGGACCGTCTGGGGCAATCAGGCGGACGACAGCTACGCACCGACCTGGGACACCTATGCCCACAACAGCGCGGCGATCGCAGCCGAGTAATGCTGGACGGGCTACGCGCCGCAGGTTTCGAGGTGCTGTTCACCAGCCATGCCGAAGCCATCATCCAGCATGACTTTCCCGATCTCGTCGACGAACTCGAAGGCGCGTTGCTCAAAATATCGCTGCCGATGACCGAGATCGTCGGCGGCGAAGCCAAGATGACGCAGCGCCTGCGTCGCGGGCTTGCGGCGCTCGGCTGGACGAAGCACAATTTCCAGCTGACCAAGGCGGTCGACGGCGTTCCCAAGGAGTCGATCAGCCATGAGATCGATCACGTCCGGCCAAGCGATAAGGGTACCTTCGCGCTCGAGATCGAATGGAACAATAAGGACCCATTCTTCGATCGCGATCTAGAGAACTTCAAGCGTCTCCATGCCGAGGGCGCGATCAGTGTCGGTGGCATCGTCACGCTTGGCGCGGAGATGCAGGCGACGATGCGTGAACGGGTCGAGCGATTTGCGATCGATCGCGGGATCGACAGCCTCGAAGGACTGAACGATTTCGGTGCCGGCTCGCCGACTGGACCGCAACGCAAACAGATCGACGCCGACATCGCTCGCGGCACGCCGTTTGCCAAGGCATGGTCGCGCAAGTTTACCAGCGACAAGTTCGGTCAGGCGACGACGCATTGGTCCAAACTACAGGATCGGGTCGCGCGTGGGGGTCGGCAACCCGTGCCCATTGGTGCTGATCGGCTTGCCGTCGTCGATCATCGACATGAACGCTTAGTCTACGCATTGGCCGGGGCTAACATAGCCGCCGCTCGGCAAGAAGGGCGGCAAGGCAGCGCGCAAGAAATGAAGGGGCGGCCCGCGGCGCTGTCCTACATGATCGGGCTCGTATAACTGGATCGGCTCCAACCCACAGGAGCCTGCCATGATCGCCGCCGCGTCGACCATCGCCGTCACCGCCACGCCGGACTTGGCGGACGCGAAGCCATGCGGCGGCTGCACGGCCCGTCCGCGATATCGCCTCGCCTCACCGCATTCCGGCGCGGACGTGGCGTGTGGTTCGTCCACTTCCGCGGCCGCGATCGCGAAGTGGAGGACGCATGGCACACCTCCACTTCCTCCACTTCCGCGCGCTCCACTCGCACCCGCCTCCGCCTCCCGCGCAGACACGACGAGGGCGGAGAATGTCGCCATCCCCCGCCCCCGCCATGCACGTCGCGCCAACCGGTCAGAAGTGGGTAACGATACCCAGCATCGGCCGGAAGCTGCCGAAATCGCCGAAGGTGTTGACCTCTGCGCGCAGGCGGAGCCCGGCGCGGCCGGTGATGCCCTGCAGGCCGATGTCCTTCGGGCCGACTTCCATGCCGATGCCGTACGTCATCGCGCGGTAGTCACGACCGGTATTGCCGCCATTGGTCTCGATGCCCGAGAAATGGTCGAAATTTACCCACTGGTAGCCGACCTTGCCGTAGAACAGGCCGCTGTCGCCGGCGCGCAGGCCGAAGCGACCGGCCCCGCCATATTCCCAGTCGATGTTGCCGCTGACGCCCTTGGCGACATTGCCTTCGACGCCGACGAAGACCGGGCCGAGCGGCAGGTTGATGCCGGCGACGCCCTGCACCAGCGCACCGGCGGGCTTGTAGCCGCGACGGACGGTGCCGTTGGCGTTCAGCGCCTGGGGAATGCCGTGATCGGGCTCGTTCTGGAACTGCTCCCAGCCGCCGAGGACGCCGAAATAGGGTTCGATGCCGAACGCCTTGGAACCGTCGGGGGCACGCGGGCCGGAATCGCTGGTCTGGACCTGGTCCTGCTGCGGCGCGGGGGTCGCGTCCTGGGCGAAAGCGGGTGCGGCGACGAACGCAGCCGCGAGGGCGACCGCGAGGGTGATGTTACGCATGGGTGTTACCTTCGTGTTGTCTTTTACAAACCCGGTCCACCGGCGATCCCTAGCCGCGCGATGCCGAGGCTGGTCAGAACCGGCGGTCAGTTCGATCGTTGCATTGCAGCACAGGAAAAAGCCGACAATTCCGCGGATGTGGTTATCCGGCAACGGTTTCTTGCTGCACCATTAACGCGGCGCAGCAATCGCAGCAGATTGGCGGGATCGTGCTTCGGGAAATGGATGGCGACCGGATTAACCGCATCCGTTTGCCGAGCGGCAAGCTGGTTTGGGATATCCATATGCGATGGTCGGTCCCCGCCTCTTCCGAAGCCGCTGGTCCGCATTGCTGTGGGCGGGCGGCATCCTGTGGACCGCCTATGATGTCGCGGACGCGACACCGGACCGTGGAACCGTGGCCGCGGGTAATGCGACGGGCGGCGATGTCGTCGATGCGACCGGGGCGGCGGTCGACGCGAAGGACTTGGCCGTGCTGGCGAATATGGGGGCGAACTAGCATTCCTTGGTGCTCCTGCGAACGCAGGAGCCCAGGGCCCCGACCGCTGCGCTTGCAACCCTGGGCTCCGGCTTTCGCCGGAGCATGGCGTCGCTCAGGGTTTCAGCGCGACATCGTCCTTGTCGTCCAGGTCGTCATCGTCGATGCCGTCATCGTCGAGATCGTCCTGCACATCGTCCTCGTCGCTGTCCTCTTCGGCAAGGCCCGCGGTGTCGGTCGCGCCGACCTCCAGCGAATCCATCGGCGTGGCGTCGATGTCCTCGTCCTCCTCATCGTCCAAGTCGATGTCCGGCGTCAGATCGGTCAGGACGATGCCGTCGCTCGGGCCGTCGCGGGTCGCCTCGAGGATTTCGGCGCGCTGCGACTCGTCATAGCCTTCCTCGTCGTAACCGTCGTCGCCCGAACCCATGCCCGGCACCTGATGTCCGCCCATCCGTCGTCTCCTGCTCCCGCCCCGATCGGAGCTGGTGCAAAACGAACGGCGCGGCGCGCGGGTGGTTCCGCGACCGAACGCGAATCACGCCCGATGGAACAACCGGCCGCGTTCGGTGACGGCGACCATGATGAGCGCGACGAGCCCGGCCGCGAGGAATCCGCCCGTCAGCGGCACGACGCTGCCGTCGAACGCCTGCCCGATCGACGCGCCGACGACCGCGCCGGTCGTGACGCTCAGAAACCCCTGCACGCTGGACGCGGTGCCGGCGATCGCACCCATCCGCTCCATCGCCATGGACGAGAAATTGGCAGCGGAGAGCCCGAAACAGCCGAGCGTGATCGCTTGCAGGACCGCAAAGCCGACCAGCGTCTCATGCCCCGACAGCGCGACGACGAGGTGGACGAGCGCGGTCGCGATCAGCATGCATACCGCGCCGTGGCTGATCCGGCGCGTACCGATCCGCATGACCAGCCGGGCGTTGACGAGGTTCGCCCCCGCCATCGTCATCGCCGTGGTCGCGAAGATGAGGACGAGCAGCCTGGGCCGACCGAACGCATCCGCGACGATCTGCTGGATGGAATTGAGATAGCCATACATCGCGCCCATCAGCGCGGCCGTGGCCAGCGTATAGCCGATCGACAGCCGGTCGGTCAGCGCGGTGCGCCAGCCGCGCAGGATCCGCTCCACGGAGATCGGCGACCGGTCATACGGTGCCAGCGTCTCCGGCATCCGCTTGGCGAACCAGCAGAATACGCCGATCGCCAGCGCCGCGATCGCCCAGAAGATGCCGCGCCATTTGCCGAACAGCAGGATCGCCGCGCCGAAGGTCGGGGCCAGGACGGGCACGATCATGAACACGATGAACGCGATCGACATGACCCGAGCCATCGCCCGGCCGACATAGCAATCGCGGACCATCGCGACGGTCGCCACCCGCGTCGCCGCGATCGCCGCGCCGCCAAATGCCCGGGCGACCAGCAGCAATGGGAAGCTGCCTGCCGATGCCGCAGCGATATTGGCGATCGCGTAGCAGGCAAGCGACGTCATCAGCACACGCCTGCGGCCATAACGATCCGCCAACGGGCCATGGATCAGCTGCGCGACGCCGAAGCCGATCACGAACGCGGTGATGACGAACTGCCGCGCATTGGCACCGGCGACGTGCAATGCATCGCCGATCGCCGGCAAGGCGGGCAGCATCGCGTCGGTGCCGATCGCGCCGAGCGCCATCAGCGAGGCGACGAGCGCAACGAACTCGGCAAAACCGATCGGCGCGCCACGCTGGACCGGCCCGACCGGTGCCGAGGGTGGGTGTATCGTCGTGACGGTCATGATGGTGCCCCCATAGCCGCATCGTCCGCCGGGCGTCACCAGCGAACATGCTTCGGACACCTACCTCGTTGCACGACCTGTTCGCGCACGCCGCAAGCGGTTAAGACCGGCGTCAGGATCATATGATCGGACCGACCATGCTCGACACGCCCAACGCCGCCGCCGACGTCCCGACGCTCAGTCTGGCCGACCAGGCACGCGACCCAAAAGGCTTCGCGGCTGCACTCGGCGAATCGTTCGAACGCTTCGGCTTTGCGATCGTCGCCGACCACGGCGTGCCGACCGACCTGATCGAACGGGCATGGGCGCAGACCAGGGCCTTGTTCGCGCTGCCCGATGCCGAGAAACGCGGCTATTTCGTCGAGGGCGGCGGCGGCGCGCGTGGCTACACCCCGTTCAGGACCGAAATCGCGAAGGGGGCGAGCGCGGTCGATCTGAAGGAATTCTGGCATATCGGCCGCGAACTTGCGGACGATCATCGCTTTGCCGGGCAGATGGCGCCCAATATCTGGCCGATACAGCCACAAGGGTTCCGCGATACGTTCGTCGAACTGTTCGCCGCGTTCGATGCGGCGGGCGACCGGCTGTTATCCGCGATCGCCCGGCATCTGGTATTGACACCCGACTGGTTCGATCCGGCGGTCAAGGACGGCAATTCGGTCCTGCGCCTGCTCCATTATCCGCCGATCGCGACGGATGCCGAAGGGGTACGGGCCGGCGCGCATGAGGATATCAACCTCATCACGTTGTTGCTCGGTGCCGAGGAGGCGGGGCTCGAACTGCTCGACCGCCAGTCCGGGCGCTGGCTGTCGATCAAGCCGCCGGAAGGCGCGATGGTCGTGAATGTCGGCGACATGCTGCAGCGGCTGACCAACGACATGTTGCCATCGACCACCCACCGCGTCGTCAATCCGCCGCCCGAACGCCGCGGCCATTCGCGCTATTCGATGCCGTTCTTCCTTCATCCCGCGCCCGATTTCCTGATCGAGACGCTGCCGGGCTGCGTGACCGCGACGAACCCGGATCGTTACCCGACGCCGATCACCGCGCATGACTATCTGCACGAACGACTGGTCGAGATCGGGCTGGTGAAGAAATAACGAAAAGGCCGCCGTTCTTTGCGAACGACGGCCTCTTGGTTCGATCGGCGTGGTTACTTGCGGATTTTCACCGGGATGAACTGCGTGCCATTGCGCCCTCGCTGCGCCAACAGCAGCACCTGATCGCGGCCCGCCGCCTTCGCCGCAGCAGCACCGACGACCAGATCGGCCGCCGTGCGTACCGGTCGGCCGTTGACCGACACGATCACATCGCCACGCTGCAGCTTCTGCGCCGCGTCGCTCGACGGATCGACCGAGGCGACCACGACTCCCGTGACGTTCGCGTCGACGCCGACCTGACGCGCGATCGCCGGCGTCAATGGCACGACATTCAGACCGAGCGGATTGCTGGCCGGCGCGGTCTGGGTGCTGTTGTCGCCTTCGTCCGGCAGTGCATCGTCGCCACCGCCGGCCAGTGCCGCCAGTTGATCGTCGGTCGGCCGCGTGCCCACCGTCACGCTCAGCGTCGACGGCGCGTTGTTGCGCAAAATATCGAGCCGCGCGGTTTGTCCCGGTGCCACGTCGGCGACCAGGCGGCTGAGCGAGTTCTCCGGCGTCACCTGCTTGCCGTTCACCGCCACGACCACATCGCCCACCCTGACGCCCGCCTTAGCCGCCGCCTCGCCCGGTTCGACCCGGCTGATGATCTCGCCGCGATCCTTGGGCAGACCCGCAGCAGCGGCGATGTCGTCTGTGATCGGCTGGATACCGACACCGAGATAGCCGCGCTTGACCGAATTGCCCTTCATGAGCGTGTCGATGATCGGCTTCGCGTCCTCGGCCGGGATGGCGAAGCCGATCCCGATATTGCCGCCGCCCGCGCTTCCGAGGATCTGCGAATTGATCCCGATCACGTCACCCGACAGGTTGAACATCGGGCCGCCCGAATTGCCCTGGTTGATCGCGGCGTCGGTCTGAATGAACCGGTCATAGGGACCGCCACCGGCGACACGGTGCAGCGCCGAAACGATACCCGCCGTCACCGTCGAGCCGAGTCCGAACGGGTTGCCGATCGCCAGCACCCAATCACCCACCCGCGCCCGCGTCGAATCGCCGAAGCGGACGAACGGCAGGCTCGACGCCTGGATCTTGAGCAGCGCCAGGTCCGATGTCGGATCGCGACCGATGACCTTGGCGACATATTCCTTGCCGTCGAACAACGTCACGGTGATCGAGTCGACCGAGGCACCCTTCGCACCCGGCGCGATGACGTGGTTGTTCGTCACGACATAGCCGTCCGGCGAGATCAGGAACCCGGAACCGAGCGCCGCCCCTTCGCGCTTCACCGGCGGGCCACCGGTAGCGCCACCGCCGCCGAACAGGTCGCCGAACGGCGTGCCGGCGAACGGATTGGCCTGCGGCTGCTGGACGATAGTCTGCTTGGTCGAGATGTTGACCACCGCAGGTTGCAGCTTCGCGACCAGGTCGGCGAAGCTGTTCGGCGCGCCGGCGCGCGGTGCGACCTGCGCGATCTGCGCGGGGTCGTTCTGCGCGGTCTGGCCAGCGCCCGGCTGAAGCGCGAGCGATGCGGTCGCCCCGCCGAGGAGAAGCGCGGTGGTGATGGCGTAGGCGTAGCGCACTAGGATGGTATCCTCTCGTATCGTCGTCCGGAAGTCACTCGTTCTTCGTCTTAAGCGGCTGAACGATCGTTGAATATGAACGGGCGCGTCACCGCCCGTTCGGTCGATCGGTCAGCGCGGCCGATCCGCGGCGCGGCCTTCGAACTGTTTCAGATAGGCGTTGTTCGGCGACAGGATCAGCGACGTCGAGCCATCCGGCACCGGCCCGCCATCCGCCCCGAACGTATGCCGATAGGACTGCATGGCCCGGTAGAAATCGTAGAATTCCGGGTCCTTGCTGAAACTTTGCGCGTAGACCTGTGCCGCGTCCGCATCAGCTTGCGCACGGATGATCTGCGCATCCTTCTGGCCCTGCGCGCGGATCGTATCGGCCTGCTGCTTGCGCGCGGTCGCCATCCGCTGCAGCGCGCTGTCGAGCGGGCTGCCGCTGGGAAGGTCGGCATGCTTGATCCGCACGTCGACGATCTCGACACCATATTGGGAGGCGAGTTTCTGCAAACGGACCTGGATATTGTCCATCACCTGGTCTCGCTCGGGCGACAACAGCGTTCCGAAGGACTGTTTCCCCAGTTCGTTGCGGATCGACGTGCCGAGCAGCGGCTGCAACGCCTCCGTGACGCGGATCTCCGTCGATGCGGTGCTTCCCGTCGCGTTCACCGCCTTTAGCGGATCGACGATGCGGAACCGCGCATAGGCGTCGACCTCGAGCCGAAGCTGATCCGACGACAGTACCTGCTGATTGTCGTAATCGACGTCCAGCACGCGCTTGTTGACCCACACCAGCTTGTCGACGAAGGGCACGCGCGCGATCAGGCCGGCACCCGTGCTGCCGAAGATTTCGCCGGCATGCCAGACGTTCACGGTCCGTATCGGCTTTTCGAAGCGCAGCACGACGACCTGTTCGGTCTCGGGCACGATCGTGAAGGTCGCCGCGACGATGATGACGAGGATGAGCGCCGCGAACCCGAGCGCGATCGGGTTGCGCCAGATCGCGGCGTTCACTGTCCGCCTCCCGCCGCCGGTGCCGGGGTCGCTGCGGGCGCGGCAGGGGCCGCCGGCACCGCATCGGGCAGCTTGCGCGCGTTGCCCAGCGGCAGATACGGCGTGACGCCGGGCACTTCGACGATCGTCTTGTCCGTCTTCGCCAGCACCGCCTCCATCGTCTCGTAATACATGCGGCGACGGGTCACCTCCGGGGCGAGCTTGTACTGGCCGTACACCTTGTCGAACTGCGCGGCCTCACCCTGCGCGCGTGCGCTGAGCTGTTGAAGATACGACTGCGCCTGGTTCCGCGCAGTGATCGCGTCCTGCTGCGCCGCGGTCACGTCCTTGAACGCTTCGTTCACGCGTTCGGGCGGATCGGCCTGCTTGATCGCGACGCCCTGGATCCGGATACCCGCCTTGTAGCTGTCGAGCACGCGCTGCATCCGGTCCTGCACTTCGGCTTCGATCCGCGTACGGCCGCTACCGAGCGCCTGGTTCAGCGTCATGTTCGCAACCGCTTCACGCATCGAACTTTCCGCAGTGGCGCGCACCGTCGATCGCTGTTCGGCGATCTGGAACACGTAATCCTCGGGACTGGAGATGTTCCAGCGCACCGAATAAGCAAGGTTGATGATGTTCTGGTCGCCCGTGAGCATCAGATTCTCACCACCGGTTTCCGGAAAGTCCTCGGTGCGGATGTTTTGCACATCGACCTTCTGGACCTGGGCGATCGGGGCGGGCAGCGTCAGCTGTATGCCGGGATCGAGCGTACCGGCATAGCGACCGAAATAGGTGACGACGCCCCGCTGCTGCGGTGCGATCGCGTGGATCGCGGTCAACAGGATCCAGGCGGCCACCAGGATCGCGGCACCGATCGCCCACAAGACCCGCGCATTCGGTGAAGACGGCAAACCGCTGAAGCCACCCCCGCCGAAGCCGCCGCCACCGCCCCGCGCCTTTTTCAGGAACTCGTCGAGCGCGGTCGGCCGGGCCGGCCCCTTGCGGCCGCCGGGGGGCAGCGACCATGGATTGCGCGGGCCATCGCCACCGCCGCCGCCCCCATTGTCGTTGCCGCCGCCAGCGCCCGGCCCACCCCACGGCCCCTTGGGCGCGTCCGCGTTGAGAGTCTTCGGGAAGGGCTGGAGCCAGCGCGGCAGGATCGTCATTGCGCCTTTATAAGAAGGCGGCGGCGGAAAAACAGTGGCAAGGGGCCGCGACGGGCGTATCTGCCCGCGCATGACCGACAATGAAACGATCAAGGTTGCCATAGAGGGCATCGCGCAGGGCCGTGCGACCGTCCGCATCGAGGGCGCACGCGTCGGCGTGGTCCTCGATGCGACCGGACTCGCCGCCGCCGACCGCGATGCGCTGGAGGCCCGGATCCGCGATGTCGCATCGGCGCAGCCCGGGGTCGCCGAGGTCCGGATCGTCGCCACCGCGGAGCGGAGCGTACGCCGGCTGATCGCGGTCGCCAGTGGCAAGGGCGGGGTCGGCAAGTCCACGCTCGCGGCAAATCTCGCGATCGCGCTGCTGCGCCGGGGGGCGCGCGTCGGACTGGTCGACGCGGATATCTACGGCCCGTCGCAGCCGCGGCTGATGCAGGCGGAAGACACGCGCCCGACGGCGAAGGACAAGGTGCTGGACCCCGTCCCCACCCGCTACGGCGTGCCGTTGCTGTCGATGGGGCAGCTCGTCGATCCGGGCAAGGCGATCGCCTGGCGCGGTCCGATGGCCGCGGGTGCGCTTGGACAGCTGGTCGAGGCGGACTGGGGTGCGGTCGATACGCTGGTGCTCGATCTGCCGCCGGGCACCGGCGACGTGCAGCTGACGATGGTGCAGAAATACCGGCCCGTCGGCGCGGTCATCGTGTCCACGCCGCAGGACCTGGCGCTGATCGACGCGACACGCGCGATCGATTTCTTCGACAAGGCGGGTATCCCGATCATCGGCCTGGTCGAGAACATGGCGGGCTATATCTGCCCGCATTGCGGGGAGGCGTCGGACCCGTTCGGCCATGGCGGCGCGGAAGCCGCGGCAGCGCGATTGGGTATTCCCTTCATCGGCCGCGTGCCGCTGACGATCGCGATACGCACCGCGTCCGATGCGGGCGAGCCGCCGGCCGCGAATGCGGACGACACGGTGTTCGCGCCGATTGCGGAACGCGTTGCCGACTGGCTGTCGGTGCACTGACGCAACCGCGCGGTTGCGGACGACGTTGTACGGTTACCTGCAGGAGCGATCCGATGCCTTTGACGACCGATGCCGATATCAAGGCGCTGCTGGACGGTGCGCGAACCATCGCGCTGGTCGGCGCATCCGATCGTCCTGATCGGCCATCCTACCGCGTCATGGCGACGTTGCAGCGGCACGGCTACCGCGTGATCCCGGTCAATCCGCAGATCACCGGCGAACATATCCACGGCGAATTCGTGTTCCGCGATCTGGCGCAGCTTGGCGATCCGATCGACATCGTCGACATCTTCCGCCGGTCGGACGCGGCGGGTGCAGCGGTCGACGAAGCGATCGCGATCGGTGCCAGGGCGGTTTGGATGCAGCTCGGCGTCGTCGACGAAGCCGCGGCGGCGCGGGCAGAGGCGGCAGGGTTGCAGGTGGTCATGGATCGGTGTCCCGCAATCGAGATACCGCGGCTCGGCGTCGAACCGGTCAGCTGATCGCCGCCACGATCTCCTCGGCGATCGCAGCGGGCGTCCGCATCGCATCGCCCGCCATCGTGGCGACGGTTATCCAGCGCCCAGCGATGGATCGCGCGACCATCGACCGATAGGCCGTGCGGACCGCCAGTTGCAGGCGGGCATCCGCCTCGTTCTCGTCCAGCGCGCGGTCGGTATAGGAACGCCGCCGTTTCTGCAGGATCTGGTCCAGCGCGCGCGCGGGCGGCGTGTCCAGATAGACCGACAGGTCCGGCGGTCGCAGGCCGAACGCCCCGGTCTCCAGCGCCAGGATCCAGCGCATCAGCCGATCGGCCTCGTCGCTGCCGACCTTTGCCGCCTGATACGCCATGTTCGACGCCACATACCGGTCGAACACCACCACGTCGTTCGCCGCCGCGACGTCGCCGACGTGGGCGCGCGATTCGAACCGGTCGAGCGCGTACAGCACCGCCGCCGATTCGGGCGTCGCACCCCGCGGCAACCGACCGGATAGCAGTTCCCCCAGCATATGCCCGCCGATGGTATCCCCGTAGCGCGGGAACGACACCACCGCGGCGCGCTTGCCGTTGGCGCGGAGCAGGTCGGCGACCGCCGCCGATGCGGTCGCCTTGCCGGCACCGTCCGCACCCTCGATCGCGAGGAACACGCTCATCGGCGCTTCCACGTCTGCGACTTGCAGATGAAATTGGGCACCAGGCATCCACGCATCGTGATCGTGCCGGGATCGGCCAGCGCCACCGATGCCCAGACGGTGATATCGCGGTCGGGCACGAACAAGGTGCCGGTCCAGCGGTTCTTCCCCGCGGGCGTCATGTCACGCAGCAGCATCGTGCCGACGAGTTCGGACGTCCCCCCGTTTTTCGCCGCCGCCTCGGCCTCCGGGCTGGCGCGCGTCGCCCAGCCGCATAGCGCCTTGCCGCACGGCCCGATCCGTACTTCGACGCTGTTCGTCAGATTGTGCCACTGTCCCTCGATCGTTGTGGGGGCAGCGACCGGGGCGGCCGCCTGCGCCGCTGCCAGCAGCGTCAGGATCACGTCGATCATCGTCGGCCCCGATCAGCCACGAAGCCGCTCGTGATGGCGGATGACTTCGTCGATGATGAAGCGCAGGAATTTCTCGGTGAATTCCGGATCGAGGTGTGCGCTTTCGGCCAGCGCGCGCAGCCGTGCGATCTGCGCCTCTTCGCGACCGGGGTCGGCGGCGGGTAGTCCGGACTGGGCCTTGTAACGGCCGACCGCCTGGGTGACCTTGAACCGTTCAGCCAGAATGTGGACGAGCGCGGCATCGATGTTGTCGATGCTTTGGCGATACCCGCCGAGCGTATCGTCGGACATCCGCGCCCCTTCCCCGGGCTCGATGCCCGCACCGCCGCCGTTGCCGGGTTTTGCCGCGCCCGGCAAGTACCCCTTCGCCCGGGAGGGTTGCGTTCATGCCGGGTTCCCGCCACAGGCTTCGCCCCGACATGAGTGCAACGATCCACCGCCTCGACTCCGGTCCGCAGCCCTCGCTCGACCCGATGGTCGCGCTGGTCGCCGGCGACCTGAACCTCGTAAACGCGGTCATCCTCGGTCGTATGCAGTCGGATATCCCGCTGATCCCCGAACTTGCCGGCCACCTGATCGCGGGCGGCGGCAAGCGGATGCGGCCGATGCTGACGCTCGCGAGCGCGCGGCTGATCGGCTATACCGGCAATCGTCACCACCGGCTGGCGGCGGCGGTCGAATTCATCCACACCGCGACGTTGCTGCACGACGATGTCGTCGACGGTTCCGATCTGCGCCGGGGCAGGCGGACCGCGAACATCATCTGGGGCAACCCCGCGAGCATCCTGGTCGGCGATTTCCTGTTCAGCCGCGCGTTCGAACTGATGGTCGACGACGGCAGCCAGAAGGTCTTGAAGATCCTGTCGAACACCTCCGCGATCATCGCGGAAGGCGAAGTGAACCAGCTCACCGCGGCGCGGCGGATCGATCTGGCGGAGGACCGCTATCTCGATATCATCGGGGCAAAGACCGCCGCGTTGTTCGCCGCCGCCTGCCGGATCGCCGCAGTCGTCGCCGAACGGCCCGAGAGCGAGGAAAACGCACTCGACGCCTATGGCCGCAATCTCGGCATCGCGTTCCAGCTGGTCGACGACGCCATCGACTATGTCTCCGACGCCGGAACGATGGGCAAGGACACGGGCGACGATTTCCGCGAAGGCAAGATGACGCTTCCCGTCATCCTGGCCTATGCCCGCGGATCGTCCGACGAGCGCGCATTCTGGAAGGATGCGATCGAGGGTCGCCGGTCGAGCGACACGGACCTGGCGCAGGCGGTCGGGCTGATCCGCGACGCGCGCGCGATCGACGATACGCTGGCGCGCGCCCGGCATTACGGTCGGCGCGCAATCGATTCGATCGCCGGCTTCCCTGCAGGGAATGCGAAAGAGGCGATGGTCGAGGCGGTCGAGTTCGCGATCTCCCGCGCCTATTGACGACCGCCCGGGCGCTGGGGACGCTCTAACTTTGTTTCGAAACGATATAATACAGTGGACCAGCAAGCTTAGGCTCGCCCATGATCCAACGCATTGCGGCGAACTTTTTCGCTCGACGATGGAGCCGCTGGGATTCGATGCTTTCGCTTGTGGTGTCGTCGACCTGGATGAGCGCGACCGCTGTGTATTTTATCTGATCGATTGGCCCGATGATTGGCGCAGATTCTACATGAGTTCCGGATTGCTCGAGCATGACCCGGTCGTGGGGGCGCTTCAGCACCGGACTGATGTCTTCACGTGGAGCGACCTACGCGCAGATCGGAAGTTCGCAGAAGCCGGTCGGGAAGCGCTCGAGCGCGTCGCCACAGAGGGGTGGAAGGACGGGTTGGTCGTGCCGGTGCCGCTTAGCGAACGCCGCATCGGAATCGTTAGCCTCAGCGGACCGGATCCGATCGTTACGCCTGATGCGCGCGCTTACATTGGTGTGCTGGCGACGCAGATGCACGGGCACGTCCGGGCAATGATGCCGCGCCACGGATTTGCTCGGGCACCCGCCGGGCTTACCGACCGCGAAATCGCCTGCGTGCGCCTGGTCGCACACGGATTGTCGGATACGGCGATCGCTCGAGCACTCCATATCGCGCCATCGACCGCGCATGAGTTCGTCGAAAAGGCGAAAGCGCGACTGAAGGCTCGTTCGCGCGTCACGTTAGTTGCGATCGCAATCGAGCTTGGCATCGTGTCTGCCTGAAATCCATACACCCTCCGATCAGAGGGTTTCCAGTCGCTCTCAGGACGCTACGGTTTGGCCGTGGACGTTGTAAGAAACGCCCGGGGGGTTTGCATGATTAGAAGCGGCTGCTGCGGCATCATCCGCGGCGCTGTACCGTCATAACCTCGCCCGGTCGTCATCGGAACATTTGGGGCGGTAGATGAAAAGAGCAGGCGATAGGATCCGGATAACCGTCTTCAAAGGCAGCGGATCGACGCAAATTAGGTCGACGAGCGCTGGACCTAGTGACATCGGTTACACCAATGCGCGTAGAAGACAGCGCTGGCTTTCGGGTGTTGCGCCGATCGCATTGGCGCTGGGCCTCGCCCTTGCGAAGCCGGTCGTCGCACAGACCTCCCCCCCGCAGGGGGCGATAACGGTTGTCGGACCTTATCCCGCTAACAACACCGATTCCGATATCAATGCTATCAGCGGAAACGGGCAGGTGATTGTCGGCGAGGGTGCTACGGTAGCAACTGCAGGAACGACCAGAAACGTACAGCCGTTCCGTTGGTCGGTAACTGATGGATTTACCGCGTTAGCGGGCACTGGCAGCAGAGCTTTCGCGCTAAATTACGATGGCAGTGTTGCCGTAGGTCAAACATATTCTGCTGCCGGTTCGCCGGACGTCGCGCGGTTCAGTTCAGCAAACGGATACACCGCAGAAATACTCAGTAATCCAGGCTCCACGACAGCAGAAATCGGGACAGCGTATGGCGTTAATGCAGATGGCACCATCGTAGTGGGGGAGATGGCGACAGGTACTTTTAATGAGCAAGCGTTTCGATGGACAGCAAGCACGGGCTTCGCGTCGCTTGGGGTGCTTGGTGGAAGCAGTTCTGCCGCCATTGCCGTCAGCGGGGACGGTAGCGTAGTTACCGGCAGTAGCTTTTACGACGCTAGCAATGCCAATGAAGCGTTTCGTTGGACAACGCAAACGGGCATGGTCGGCCTTGGTTTCCTGAGCAGCACTGTCGCTCATCCGTCCAGCCGGGCCGCAGCGATCAGCGCGGATGGCAGCGTTATCGTCGGCAGCAGTCAATCGGACATCCGCCATGTTCAGGCGTTCCGATGGGCGGCCGGCACCGGTATGGTGGGACTCGGATATATCGCCGGCGGCGGTTACAATGCTTACAGCTTCGCCAGCGACGTTGACGGCGATGGCAACGTAGTTGTCGGTAGCAGCTCCGAACCCGATGGTAAGACCGTGGGTTTTCGGTGGGCGGCAAATGGCGCGCACACCGGAATGTGGAGCTTTGCAGACCTGTTGACGCAAGCCGGTGTCAGCCTTGCGGGGTATTCGACGCTGAGTACCGGCGTCGTTTCCGACGACGGGCAATTCTATTCTGGTACGCTCCTGCGTGCGGATGGCCACTACGTCGATTATGTTGCCCGTTACATCGATGGCGGCATGTCGTTACAGCAGACTCCGGTTTCCTACCCGTACGCCCCGCCTGCGCCGCCAGTCAGCACTATCTTCGCGGCGCAGCCTGTCGCCAGCCTGATGCTGCCAGGACAAATCTCGGGCGACACGCGCGCCCGGACTTCCACCGGCATCAGCGACGATGGTACCGCCATCGTTGGAACGACCGCGTCGACCTATAACGCCTCGACCCAGGTCACGACGCCCGCGATGGCGTACAAATGGACCCAGGCGGGCAGTTTCCAAGCACTCGGTACTCTCGACAATGGTGCGTCTGGTAGTTCATCGCACAGCAGCGCCAACGGTGTCAGCGGCGATGGTTCCATCGTAGTAGGAGGATCGACTTACGCCGCCGGCTTTACCGCTACGCAGGCATTTCGTTGGACGCAGTCCGGAGGGCTCACCGGCTTGGGCTTTATTGTCGGGTCCGGCGGCAGCAGCACCGCGTACGGCATCAGCCGGGATGGTCAAGTTATCGTCGGCCAGAGCAGCGACGTGTTGGGCCGTCAAGAAGCGTTCCGGTGGACTGTATCTGGCGGAATGATTGGGCTTGGTTTCCTAGCAGCACCGGGCATCAACATTTACGGAACTCAGTCGGCGTCGGGCGGTGATCAGGTCAGCAGCATCGCCACCGCTGCGAACTCTGATGGCTCGGTTGTCGTCGGACAAAGCTATAGCCATTATTTTACATTAGCCGCCAATGGTGGGCCCGCGAGCGAAGCGTTCCGCTGGAGTACGGCTACCGGTATGGTGGGGTTGGGCGCGCTCGATGATTTTTCGAACGGCGGCACCACCTACGCGACCGCGGTAGACGCGGATGGATCGGTGATTGTCGGTTACGAATTGGGCGTTCTCGGAAGAAACCCTGATCACGCCTGGCGATGGACGGAAGCGGGCGGCATGGCGGATCTTGGAACGCTTTCGGGGGCAGACACCGCTTTCCAGATACCAAGCGCGGCACTGGCCGTCAGCGGGGATGGCAACACTATCGTTGGGTATAGCAGTCGTTACATTTACTCTCCATCAGGTGCGACCAACGGTGCATCCGTTGCCTTTCGGTGGGCCAGTAGCGGCCCTCATAGCGGGATGTTCGACCTCAACCAATTGCTGACCGAAGCGGGCGTGGTCACGAGCGGTATCACATTAACCAGCGCCACTGCGATCTCGACCGACGGCCAATTCATCACCGGTGCCAGTTCGGGCGGAGTTTACATCATACGCTATATCGACGGCGGCCGCGCCGCGACCGATCCGTCGCCGTTGGTGTCGCCGCTCTATGCATCTGCGACACCTATAGGAACATTGCGGAGTACGGGCACCCCGAGCAGCCAGGGGCTGGGGATCAGCGGCGACGGGTCGGTCGTGGTCGGCGTCAGCACGTCATCGGCATCGACCAGTGGATATAACGCGCAAGCTTTCCGCTGGACTGCCACCGACGGGATCCAGGGCATTGGCTTCCTCGGAACAGGCACTGCGGCCGCCAACATTCTCTCGAGCAGCGCGACGGCGATCAGCAGCGATGGCCAAGTGATTGTCGGCTCGTCTTATGCGCTACTGGCAAACGGCACCTATCAGCAGCAAAGCTTCCGATGGACCGCAAGCAGTGGTCTGGTATCTATTGGTGGGCTCGGGGCGAGCAGCAATCAATCCCTTGCTTATGGCGTTAATACCGATGGATCGGCGATCGTCGGTCAAAGCTATTATGGCGATAATACCAAGCCTCAAGCCTATCGGTGGACCCAAGACACCGGGGCCGTGGCACTTGGCTTCATAGGCGGTCCGCATTCTGCGGGCTATGATAACAGCACAGCGCGCGGCGTGAGCGCAGACGGATTGATTGTCGTCGGCGGCTCGACCGCTAGTGGGTCCCGTTTGGCACCAGGCGGATATTATGTCGGCTATTCCGGATACCAGGCGTCACGCTGGACGGCGGCTACGGGGATGGTCGGTCTGGGTTACCTCACGCAGGACGCTTTGGGCACCACGATTAACGGCAACGCCGAGACCAGCCAGGCACAGGGGATCAGTGCAGACGGGCAGGTGATCGTCGGCTATTCGACGGATACGGCGGGCAACATCGAAGCATTCCGCTACACCGCGACCGGCAACATGATGGGCCTTGGCTTCATCGGCAACGGCGGCGCGAACCCGTTCAGTATTGCGAACGCTGCCAACGCTGATGGCTCTATCGTGGTCGGCGCTGCGACCAACGCCTACGGCAGAGAGGAAGCGTTTCGCTGGGCGTCTGGCGGTGCCAACGCCGGTCTGTTCAGCCTAGCTTCGCTGCTGACGTCCGCTGGGGTCTCTCTTGGCACGACCACACTCGACGTCGCCAATGCTACTTCGGCGGACGGCCAGTTCATTGTCGGCACCGGCACGTTCAGCGGCGTGAGCCAGGCCTATGTCGCGCGAATCCTGGACAATTCCGTCCAGCATCCGCAGAGCCTCCCACCGCCACCGCCACCGCCACCGGTCGTGTCGCCACCGGTAAGTCCGCCCGTGTCGCCCCCGGTGAGTCCACCGGTTTCGCCTCCGATCAGTCCGCCGGTGTCACCACCGGTAAGCCCACCCGTATCGCCTCCCGTAAGCCCGCCGGTATCACCTCCGGTAAGCCCTCCGGTCTCGCCACCGGTGTCGCCCCCCGTAAGCCCCCCCGTGTCGCCCCCGGTGAGTCCACCGGTTTCGCCTCCGATCAGTCCGCCGGTGTCACCACCGGTAAGCCCACCCGTATCGCCCCCCGTGAGCCCTCCGGTGTCTCCGCCCGTGTCTCCGCCAGTAAGCCCACCTGTATCGCCACCCGCGAGCCCGCCCGCTTCGCCGCCCGCGATTGCCGGGCTGACCACCTTCGCTTCGGTCGCGGGCTCTGTCGAGCAGCTCGGTTCGAGCCGGACGCGAGTCATGACCCAACAGCACGGGCTGGTAGCGCAGGGACTCAGCCCGGCGGACGTCGCCGGCGAGGGTAGCCAGGTCGGGCTGTTCGCCTCGGTCGGCTCGCAGAGCCTTGGCGGCGCGGGACGGGTTGCGCTTGGCCACGGCGTCACGGTTTCCGCCACGATCTTCGAGACTCGTGCGAGCTATGACAGTCAGGGCTATGGTCAGGCGATCCTGCACCCGTCTATCACCTATGGCGGCTCGCTGCGCTGGCTGTTGCCGTCGGGCGAGTTCCGGCCGTTCATCGAAGGCGGCGGCTGGATCGTGCCTTCCGCCGATCTCGAGTTCCGTCGCGCCTACGCAAACGGATCCGGTGTTTCGATTGGCGTAAGCCGTCCCGGCGGCGACCTGTCCTATTATTATGGTCGCGCAGGCGGCGTGGTCGATCTCGGCAGTCTGGGTCGGCTCACCGCCTCGGGCGAGTTGGGCCGCGAACGGCTAGGCACCGGCGGCTATGACGAAACCCTGTCCAACGCCGACCCGTTCGAAGCGCACATGGCCACCTCGAGCGACCGGCTAATGATCGTCAAGGGGCAGGCGGCCTGGACTTATGATCTGGGCAAGCGGCTCGGTTTTTCCCTGAACGGCGGCTACGCGCATGGATTCGACTACCGCTCGTCGCTGGCGGTCATGGTACCCGGGATCGGTACCATCTCGCCGAATTCGCCGCGCGATGTGAACTGGGTGGAATATGGTGGCTCGGTGTCATACCGCTTCCTTCCTCATGCCAGCGTAGCGCTGTTCGCCACCGGCATAACAGGTGGCCAGCGCCTGGTCGGCACCGAAACGCACGCCGGAATCGCGATCCATGCCGACTTCTAGGCCGAAACACGCGAGCGTCCTGCCGCCGCCCGGGCTCGATTGTTACCGCGTCGAGCCGCACGCGCCGCCGTTGATGCCTGGCGGATCGAAGCGGGACTGGATGGATCAGACCACCCAGCGGTTCGCCTATCGCTGCACGCCGATGACGGTCGCCAACGCCAGCGGCTGGGAGCTGCGCTGCCCGTTCGCGTTCGATGCCGAATGGGACGGCGGTGCCGGCGTGGAAGCGATCACCGTCTTCAGCCGTGCCGGACGCGAAGCGATCGAGCGACTGATCGTCTCGCACTTTGGCCATGGCGTGCTGACGTTCCACCCCGGCTGGCTGTTCCGCACGCCGCCCGGCTGGGCGTTGGTCGCCCGCGGCCCGCCCAATGTCATCAAGGACGGGATCACCGCGCTGGAGGGGCTGGTTGAGACCGACTGGCTGCCGTTCACCTTCACGATGAACTGGCGGTTCACCCGGCCCGGTCGGATCAGGTTCGCCGAGGACGAGGCGTTCTGTTTCCTCGCTCTCGTACCCCACGGCGTCCTCGACGCCGTCCAACCGGTTGCGCACGAGCTTGCCGACGACTCAGGCCTCGCCGCCGACTACCGTCGCTGGCAGGACAGTCGCAGCGACTTTAATAGCCGCCTCCGGCAGAACGATGCGGATGCCGTGCGTGAAGGATGGCAGCGCGACTATGTTCGGGCTGACGGAGCGACAGGCCCCACAACCCACATCACGAAACGTAAACTTCAAGTTCCGAGTCCCCGAACGGGCTAAATATTAAATGTAAGTCATTGGGTAATTTTCGCAGAAGCGCCAAGTTGCTAGTTGCCAAGGCGTAGGACTGCCGAGTTTGAACTGTTTTGAAACACGCGGATGGAGCGACGTAAAAAAAAGCGATCGGCATCTTCGCGAAGGTGCCGAGATGAGCTTCAACTTCATCCGCGATCATGCCAGCAGATGGCCTGTCCGGCTGTGTGCCGCGTCCTCGAGGTGTCGGCCAGCGGCTATTACGCATGGCGCTGTCGCCCGGAGAGCGCACGATCCGCGGCGAACCGCAAGCTGCTCGGCGACGTCCGTCGTCTCCACAGCGAGCATCATGGGCGTTACGGCAGCCCCAGGATGCCTGCCGCGCTTCGCGCGGAAGGCAGGACGGCGAGCCGTGGCCGGGTCGAGCGCCTGATGCGGCACCACGGCATCCGCGCTCTTGCGGGCCGCCGGTTCCGCCCATCCACCACTGACAGCCGCCACCATCTTCCGGTCGCGCCGAACCTGCTGAAGCAGGAGTCACCGCCGCGGCACCGAACCGCGTCTGGCTCGCCGACATTACCTATATCGCGACGGCGAAGGATGGCTGTATCTCGCCGCCGTGCTCGACCTGGCCACCCGCAAGATCGTCGCCGCTCTCCGCGCTCCGCAAGATCGAGAACCGGGGCGGTCGGATCCGCTCAACTCCTTGCCAATACCAGACGCTCGTTCATCACGGGAACGCGCTAAGCTCAACGATCCAGGCTTTCGCGCACGCGATCGAGCGCCGCGCCTTCCGGACGGTCCTCACCCATCAACGCGAATGCGCCGGTGACCGCGAAGCTGCAATGCCCATGCACCGTGGCGATCAGAGATCGGGCCAGCGCGGCGGCGTATGCCCGGTGTCGGTCGATCGCACCTTGGCGATTTCATCGATAACGATCTCCGTCAGCACGCCCCTGATCGCGGCATCCGGATCGGGCATCGGCATTTCCGGCGGCAGGCGATGGTCGTAGATCGCCATCCACAGGTTCGTATTGTCGCGCGCGAAGGCGAAATACCCCTCAACGAGAGCGCGGATCCGGTCGTCGCCAGCGTTGGCGAGCCGGGCGCGGAGATGGTCGGCCCACAGGACGAACGTCTGCGTATTGATGGCGAGGACGAGCCGGTCATGGCTGCCGAACACGTTGTAGATTGTCCCGATCGAATAGCCGATCCGCTCGCGCCGAGAAGCGCGCGAAGCCGACCTCCGCCATCAGCGCCCGCCCTTCGCGCAGGATCATCGGCTGCGCCGTGCTGTGGACACGGGTTGAGGACCTGCGGCGGCGGGTATTCATCCTCGAATACGGGCATCCCGTTTTCGAGGAACGATCCATGGTCGACACGGTGCCGTCGCCGATGCCACCGCCGATCGTCGAGCGCGCTCCGGCACCCGCCGTCCTGCTCCCCGACGACATCGCGCCCGACGAACCGGCACCCGACCTCGCCATTGCGAGCGTTCCCGATCCATTCATGGCCGACGAGCCGGCGGTCGCGCGCGGCTTCGGGTTCGAGGACATATTCGGTCGTCGCTTGCCGATCTGGGCGGGCGGCGTGACGCTGGCGGTCGCGGGGTTCCTGATCGTCAAATATTCGATCGATGCCGGCTTACTTTACCCGTGATCCGCGTCGTGTGCGGGCTGTTGTTCGGTTGCGGGCTGATCGCGGGTGCCGAGGCGGCGCTTCGCGGCGAGGCCAAGGTCCGCGATGTCCGCGTCCGTCAGTCGCTATCGGGTGCCGGCATCGCGACGCTGTATGCCAGCGTGCTGGTCGCGGCGAACCTTTATTACCTCGTCGGCCCACTGACGGCGTTTGCCGGGATGGCCGCCATCACCGCGCTGGCGGGCGCGCTGGCGATCCGGTTCGGTGCGCCAAGCGCGCTGCTGGGCTTGGTCGGCGGCCTTGCCGCGCCCGCGCTCGTCGGTTCGGGCGCCCGACATTCCGCTGCTGTCGGCCTATCTCGCCTTGGCGGTCGGCGGCCTGTGCGCCTTGTCGCGCTACCAGCGCTGGATTTGGCTCGGTGCGGGGGCGCTGCTCGGCGGTTTCGGCTGGGGGCTGATGCTGATCGCGGGGGGTGCGCTGGACACCGCCGCGGCCCTGTCGATGGGCGGCTACGTCATGCTGCTGGCGATCGGCCTGCCGTTGCCGTTGGCGGGTGACTACCGCGGACGCATCGTCCAGATCGTGGGCGCGCTGGTCGGCTGCGCGCAGATGGCGGCGCTCGTCGCGGTCGGCGGGTTCGAACCGCTGCACTGGGCGTTGTTCGGGCTGATCTCGGTCGCGATTGTCTGGCTGTCACGCCGGGAGGCGGCGCTTGCGGATATCGCCGCGATCGGGCTGGCGACCGCATTGCTGCTGATCGCGGCATGGCGCGGTGCGGACCAGGCTATGCTCGCTATCGTGATCGCCGCGACGATGGCGATCTATGGCGGCCCGGCGCTGTGGCGGTTGTGGCGGACGGACGGCCGGATCGGCGATGCGGGGCAGATCGCCGCGCTGGCGGTCGCGGTCGTCGTCCTGCCGCTGATCCATGTCCACGGCGTCGCCGACGATGCGGCGATGACCGGCCTGAGCCTGCTCGGCGCCTCCATTTCCGGCGGCGCGGCCGCGATGGGATGGCGGCCCGCAGCGCGCCGCATCGACATCCGCTTCCCGCTGCTGGTCGTGACGGCCGCATCGCTCGCGGTGCTGGCTGGGTTCTTCGCGCTGCCGGCATGGGCGCTCGCCGCCTGGGCCGCGATCGTCGCTGCGGATCTGCTGTT
The DNA here is from genome assembly GCF_903642285.1 of Sphingomonas bacterium. Taxonomy (GTDB): domain Bacteria; phylum Pseudomonadota; class Alphaproteobacteria; order Sphingomonadales; family Sphingomonadaceae; genus Sphingomonas. The sequence continues at coordinate 11,375 of NZ_CAHJWJ010000021.1, read as the reverse complement.
CGGTACCGACACCTTCCTGTCGGGCTATGCGCGGATGGCGCATGGCTACGACTTCTATTCGCTGCGCTACATCTTCGCGGGGGCCGAACGGGTGCGCGACGAGACCCGGCGGACCTATGCCGAGAAGTTCGGCCTGCGCATCCTCGAAGGCTATGGCGCGACCGAGGCGGCCCGTGATCGCGGTAAATACGCCGATGCATTTCCGCGCCGGCAGCGTCGGCCGCCTGTCCCCCGGGGTCGAGGCTAGGCTCGATCCGGTGCCCGGCATCGACCTGGACGGCGAGCGCGGCGGACGACTGTCGATCCGCGGGCCCAACATCATGGCCGGGTATCTGAAGGCGGATCGGCCGGGCGTGCTGCAACCGCCCGAGGGCGGCTGGCACGACAGCGGCGACATCGTGACGATCGACGATGCCGGCTTCGTCACGATCCGCGACCGCGCCAAGCGGTTCGCCAAGATCGGCGGCAAGTGATCTCCCTCCCCGCGGTCGAAGGCTATGCGACCAAGCTGTGGCCGGACAGCGACCATGCCGTCGTCACCCGTCCCGACCCGCACAAGGGAAGGGCGAGCAGCTGGTGCTGTTCACGACACGCAAGGATGTCACGGCATCGGCGCTGCAGGGTTGGAGCAAGGCCAACGGGATCGCCGACATCGCATTGCCCAAGGATGTCCGCGTCATCGACGCGCTGCCCGTGCTCGGCACCGGCAAGCTCGATTACGGGACGATGGCGGAATCTGCGGTGCTCGGCTCCGGTACGCGGGTCACCCCTGGCGAAGCGTGACCGCGCCAGGCGGCGTGCTGCTGCTCCGTGGCCATGGCCGCTTCGGCGCATCGATGGCACGGCTGACAGCGGCGATGCGGCGGTCGGGTCATGCGACGCTCGCGCCGAACTATCCCTATCGCCGATCGCTCCCCGAGATCGTGACCTGATTGGCACCCCGCATCGCCGCGTTCTGATCCGCTCGTCGCGAATTTGCGCGGATCAGATCGTTGCGAGCCGTCGCTGCGTCAATCTTAACTGCGGTCAGCTACACGTCTGACAAGGAGAGCGACAATGCGTAACAGTCGTGTGTTGATTATCGACGATTCAAGTACGATCAGAGCGATGGTGGAGGAGTTGCTGGCGACGCAAGCGCGTTGCCATGAGATTGCGACGGCCCCCGACGTGCCCACGGCGCGGGCGCTGATGGCGTCCTTTTATCCAACGATCATCACGCTGGATCTGAACATGCCGGGTATCGACGGGCTGAAGCTGCTCGACGAACTACGGGGCTATCCACACGCGCCCATCGTCGTGGTCTCATCCGCATCGACGGATGGCAGCGAGGCGGCGAACGAGGCAATCGAGCATGGAGCCCATGCTTGTTTCGACAAGAGCAAGATCATTTCCGAGTCGAAACGCTTCATACGAACATTGAAGAAGGCCTCGGTCGTGAAGCTCAGGGCCACAAGGGCGTTGCAGGCAGCCTAGTCTAGCGGCGACCGGCGGGGTCGATGTAAACGCTTTTCACGAACTCGGAGGCATTGGTGTCGGACCAATCGGGGTGGTTCTTCTTAAGCGTCGTGTTGATTTCTCTTTCGGCAGCATCGACCGCAACACCTCGGCGCTTGCGTGCGGATCGCACCGATCAGTCCCGCTCCGAGGCGACGAGGGAACCATCGCCCGGAGCGCTATGATCCGGCAACACGTGTGCGACGCGCACCATGGCTACCTTGTCCAGCGTGGCCAGCTATTCCGTAGGCGTACTGTCATGGCCGAAGATGTAAGGGATCGTACCTCGCCGTGCCAGCGCATCGGCGACATCGCGGAACGCGGATTGAATGGCCTTCTCATATTCGGCGACGTAATAGACGCGCTGCGCCCTGGCATATTGCAGATTGCCCTTGGTGGCGCCGCCGAAGATCGGCACGGAAGCCGCCGGTGCCACCGACCAGCTGAGCGCGCCGCCGGTGAACAGCGAACTGAGCGCCGTGCTCGCGAATCCCAGCGCGGACGTGAGCGTGATCGTCGGGAAGAAAGCCGCCCGGGCCGCGCCGATGTTCGCGTTCGCCGCAATGAGTTGGTGCTCGGCCTGGACGACGTCGGGCCGTTGCAAGAGCACTGCCGAGGAAAGTCCGGCAGGAACGATGCCAATGCCTGCTCGAAGGTCGGCCAGAGACGACGGCAACGATGCATCGGTCACCGGCGCGCCGACGAGCAGGTCAAGCGCGTTGCGATCCTGCGCGATGACCGTCGTGTAGTTCTCGATGTCGGACTGCACCTGCGCTACGACCGTCTCCGCGTTCTGGACATCGACCTGGCTGGCGAGCCCCGATCGATTGAGCGATGTCGTCAGCGCCAGCGACCGATTGCCGCTCGCCAGCGTTTGCGACACCTGCAGCAACAGATGAACGGATGTCCGCTTGCGGGAAGCTGTTTAGGGCTGCAGGAGGCGGCTTGTGGGTCGTTGCAGCAATTCAACGGTCCGTTACAGTTTGATGTATGCGGCGTCGTCGGCCCGTTTTCCAGGCGCCTGTCGTGATGGAGTACGCAGGTCGCGAGTGAAGGCGTTCGTGGCTGCGAGTAGCGTGACGCAACGTTCAGCGATGTCAGCCGATGTTCGGCTCAGATTTCCGGAGAGGCTGCTGGCTTCGTCCGATACCGCGGCTGCCTTGCTCGCGGCCCGATCCAGCGTCGCATGAAGCTCGGTAGATTCGCTGGTTCGGCTGGCCAACGCCTCAACCAGCCTGCGCTTGCCTGACATGGTTGCCTCGAGCGAAGCGGTTATCGCACGCACCGAGCCGAAGCCTATCTCGACCGCCGACATCGTATCGGTCACTTCCGCGATCGACACGCGCATCACCTCGATCTGCCGCATCACGTCCGCCGTTGCATTCCTGGTCTGAGTCGCCAATGATTTGACCTCTTGCGCTACGACCGAGAAGCCGCGGCCAGCCTCGCCGGCGCGCGCCGCCTCAATGGTCGCATTGAGTGCGAGCAGGTTCGTGCGGACAGCGATATCCGTGATCAGGTCGACGACCTGACTGATCCCTCCAGCGTGCCGGATCATCCGACCTGCGGCTTCCTGATTGGCAACGAAGCGGTCGCGCACGCTTTCGGCGCTTTGCGCCTGCTCGGCGACCTGCTCGTGTAGCTGAACAAGCGCAATGCCTAGCGCATCGGCGTGGCGCGCCAGCTCGCCCTGGTCGACGGTCGCCTCCCGGACATGCGTCAGCAACACCGTCGAGTCTTCAACAGACGCTGAGGTTAGCGTCGGAAGTGCGTCCGCGTCGCTCCCGCCCCGCTGCGCCCGATCGTCGAGGTCAGCGACCAGCTCCACAACCGAGCGCTCGAAGGCCTCCGCGATCGCGGTGAGTTCGACATCGCGGACCCGTTCGGTTTCCTGGCGCAACTCAAGATCGACACGCGTTCTATCGAGTGCTTCGCGATCCTCTTCGGCGCGGTGCTGCTCGCGGGCAACGGCGTTACGGACCAGTTCCGCGGCCGCTCGGTGGTTGTCGAGGAAGAGTCGCGCCTGCCCCAGAACGGACTTCATCAGCAAAAGCGTGAAGAGAGCAAGGAGCACGAGGAGCTGTAGCGGCAGTCCCACCGTGAACGTGTAGACGGTGATGAACAATAGGCTGGTCATGACGAACCATAAGCTGGCCAGCGGTACTGCTGCATACCGCAAGGCTCCCGCCGCAAGGACACCCGCCATGACACAATCGATAAGCGTGCGGTTGTCGCCATCAGCGCCATAGTCGGCTGCGGCAAGCAGGATGTACCAGCCAAGCGCGGTGGCCGCCGCCTGCATGCAGAGGCGGTGCTGAGCGGCATTGGCGTCAGCGATGCACCACGACACAGCGTCGTTCCGTCGCCAGCTAATGAGCGTGGCGACACTGATCGATAACAGGCCCATCGAACCAAGCGAGACAAGGAGCAGGTGCGGGCTGTTCAGAGCGCTGTAAACCAATAGCCCGATCGCGACCAGCGTGACCGCGAACGTCGAGGGGTAGCTGGTGCCGACCGCGCGGATCTGCGCAGCCACGGTCGCATCGGACAGACGTTTCCAGTCAGTAAGGAATACGCGGAATGACGTCCGTTCGCGAGATGGAGTTCCAATCGATCGCGTAAATCCGGACATGCAGGGTTAACTAGGAGGATAGCGGTTAAAAACGCCTTTAACCGCGGTGAAATCAGTTGAACCTAATTTTGCCTTGGTGCCGTTAACGAATGGGGTGTTGGCCGCCTCGCTCAGCTCAAGCGCAAATGCGTGGTCAGGCGGCGCTCACCCGTCTACAGGCAAGCACCGACCAATGGCATGTTTGTCGCACATGCCGCACGCGCCAGGCGGAACCTGATGCCGCTAGAAACCGGTGCTGAATGGAGGCGGCGTGCTGCGCGAAGTCGGGAAAGTCGATGCGGTGGTGCGCCAAAACCAGCTTGCCACCGGGTCTGAGCACCGCTGCCACGTCGCGTGCGGTCTGCGCCATGGCGATCGGCGAGAGATAGTAGAGAAGCTCGGCGACGACGACGATGTCGTACCGGTCGCGTGGCAAGCGGCCGGGCACCGACAGTTGGCTCGCGCGGGCCCGCGCGCCGCGAAAACGGATGGCGCGGGCTACCAGCGCAGTGCCGCTTGCGGTCGCTTCCGTCGCGTCCAGCCTAAGCGTACGCGGCGCGATGGCAGCACTGTTCGAGCCATTGCCCGCCGCCACCTCGAGCACACGCCCCATTGGACCCGGGCCAATCGCATGAAGGATGGCGCTACGCTTTAGTGCCTCATCGGCATCGGTGAAGGTTGCCCAGGGATCGGCGTTGTCCGTGAACTTGGCGTCGAAGCCGTCGAGCGTGATCGGAGTCATCAGCGACATTCCACGAACATCTCACGCGCGCGGCTGAAGGCCGCAATTTGCGCGCGCGACATCGCAAAGCCGGACGGGTCATCGGTGATCCGACCAGCCTGGGTTCGGTAGCTCCGAATGGCCTGTCGCTTCGCGAGCCGTTGCCGGCCGGTCAGGATCAGTGCCCGCGCGCCGCGCAAATTTCTCCCCGCAGGCCAGACCGGATAGGCCAGACGACGAATGCCCGCACCGCGTGTTTGTGCGGCCGCACGTGCGGTCGCGCGATGGTCGGCATGATCGTCGCCGACTTCCGGGGCGATCAGGAGCAGGGGCCTTGGCGCGCAAGTTACCGCCCTGCCGACGCGTCGGCGCGCCAGGACAGCGGCATTGGGGAGTGCGCCGTCCGGCAGGCCCAGGAAGGCCACATCGCCCGCGCCTATTCCGATTATGCGCATGGCGCGTCGGGTCTCGCGCTGCCGCTCGCGAATTAATCGGGCGCGCGGCCAAAGGCGGCTGCCTGGATGCGACGCCGCACCGTCGGTTACCACCAGCACTCTGATCATCGTGCCGCGACTTCGCAGGTGCGCCATCAAGGCCCAGGCGCCGATGGACTCATCGTCCGGGTGGGGAGCGATCACTAGCACGCATCGTGGTCGCCCGACGCGCAGTCTCACAGCGCGGGGCTCAAGATCGAAGCGGCGACCGCCGCGCCAACGAGCATGCGTTGCGCGTCGGGACCGGGCTGGCGCAAATACATGGAGAGATCGGTAATCTTCGCCGACAGCGGGTGGTCGACGAACAAGGCCTGAACGCCGACCGCTTCCTGTGCTAGCCCGAGCGCACGGCCTCCAGCCTCGTAAACCGCCACGCGTGCGGCGGCGACCAGTGAGAGACGCTCCTGATCGGGTCCGAACCATCCTGCTGCCGCCGTCCTGATCGCGCCTGCAGCGCCCTCGGCGACACCGTAGAGCGCCGCCAGGCGCCCCGACTGGTGAGGATCGGCTGCGCGGCCTGTCGCGACGAGGTGGTCGCGCGTGCGGTCGACCAGCGCCGCAATACCGCCCGCCTGCACTGAGGCGAACCGGAGCGCGCCGCCGCTGAACCATGGTTCGCGGACATAGTCGCCGGGTGCGCCGATTAAGTCCCCCGCCTCGATATTGGCGTCCCAGTGGACGATGTGCGTCGCCGATCGCTGCATCCCGACGACGCGCCAGAAATCGCGATCCACGCGCGGCGGCGTTCGCGCGAGGTCGATCAGGATCAGCTGACGTCCTCCATCGCCGTCGACCGTGACCAGGGCGTGCGACAGGATGCCGGCACCGGAGGCGAAGCTCTTGCCGCCGGTCAACCGCAACCCGTCCAATTGCAACGGCTCGCCGGGCAGGTCCGCGTTCCACACCCCCAGCGCCGCGCCGGCCGCGACGATGTCGGCCAGGACGGCGATCTGGGCAGGACTGCCGCAACGCGACACGATCTGAAGCGCATCCACATGCCCCTCAAACAAGCGGCCAAGCGGCAAATCGTGGCGGCCCGTCCCGTGGAGTAGCCGCAACACCGCCAGCAGCGCCACGGCGTCGACAGGATCGGCCAGCGATACCAGCTCCGCGCTCCGGCGGGCGATCTCGTGCCGCAGGTCGGTCACGCCGCCGCCTGGCGCTGGGCGACGAGCAGATCGAGTGCGGCCTCGGCTTGGGGTAAGCCGATCTCGCGCATCCCGCCGGGAGCAGCTGGCACGACCCGCATCGCAAAAGCTTCTGCATTCGGGCAGTCGCGGGCGACACCGATGACATGATCTTCGGTCAGACCGATGTCGGCCGCGACCTGTTCCGGGCGACCGGAAAGAAAAGCCCGGCGAGCGGCAGCCTGCATGCGGTACTGCCAAGCGACGTCAGCGGGATGAGCGACGCGAATCGACAAAGCGTCGGCACCGTCCAGCTGCCGCAGCGTCTGTGCCAACCCTTGCTGGGCGCGACCGTGGCGGCGATCCGACGTGCGTACCACGCAAACGGCATCGCGCCGGACGCGCAAGCCGGCTCGCGCGGCATCGTCGACCAGCCGGGCATCCTCGCCATGCTCCAACGGCAGAAACCCGCCGAGCGCACGATAGGCCTGCACGCCGACGCCCAGGTTCGCGCCACCGACATGGTGATGCGTCGCTGCGGCTTCCCAAGGCACCGGATCCAGGTGCCGCCGGAGCGCGAACAGCCCATCGTAATAGTGCTCAAGCCGATCCTGAAGCAGGTTCGGACGGTCGTTGCTGCGAACGATCTTCCCCGCCACGACGTCGGCCTTTGCTAATCCGGCAGTCATGGTTACCAACCAATCGGGCAAAGGGCGGCTGTCGGCATCGGTCGTCAGTAGAATATCCTCGGGACGTGCCGCGATCTCAAGGCCCAGTTCCATGGCTCGTCGCCGTGCACGGCCTGCGGAAGGGTGGCCATCGGCACTTTCATGCAGGTGGACCAGGTGACGTGAGCGGGACCGATAGGCCGCAGTGAGTGCTACACTTTCATCGGTGCAGCCGTCGAGCATCAGGCAAACGTTTGCTGGTGCGATCGTTGCCGGCTTCAAGCCTTCGAGAGCGGCAAAGAGGCCGGGCAGCTCCCGCGCCTCGTTGCGTGCCGGGATGCAGATGACGAGGCGGGACGAGGCGCTTGGGTAGGGGCGGTCCATCGAATACGTTGTGCCGTAGGACGAGACAATCGGCCAGCCCATTTGCCCTCAATGGCAATCAAAATCGCTAACAACGTTGCATGAATGGCGTGCTCGGGTAGGAGGCCGCCCCGCCTCGCGATCCTGATCGCTGATGCTGTTCCAGGACCTCGACGAGGCGACGGCGCGCGAGGCCTGGCGGCCGCTGACCGAGTTCGTCGCCGCGCACTCGAACGACTACCAAGTCGAGGCACCGCTGCTGGTCGCGACCCTCCCGGCGCAGCGGCTGTGGGATGAGGCATTCCTGTGCGAGCACCTGACCTCCGTCCTGACAGTGGACAGCCGGCCCGGCGCACGGCCGGGGGATTGGTGGTGGACCGGAAACACCTTCGAGGCAGGCGCTTTCTGGCATGGCTACCACTCGCTCTGGCTGCCCTCGCTGCTACGGCCCGGCGAGCGCGCCCGGTTTGCAGACGCGTGGTTCGCCGCCAGCCGGCGCTGGTCGACGACGCTTCACTTCAACAAGGGACTTGCGGGCGCGCCGCGGAGGCGATCGCGGCTTCGCGCGCGCCCGCGATGAATCCGCAGGTGCTGGACGCCTTCGCGCTTGCCATCGTCGCTATGGACGGCCGTTCGGCCTACCTCACGCCACCCGATTTCACCGACGCCCGTGACGACGCCGCCCGTATGACGGCCGCGGTCCAGGAATTGCGCCGCGTCGCGCCAGGTGCGGGCAGCTACCTTTCCGAATGCGACCACCACCCGACGGGCTGCTCGCCATCCACCACGGGGTAGACGGATAAACGCGAACGAAGCTTCTGACCCAGGTCCCGCCGTTCAGGGTCAGTTTACCGCTCCCGAACTCCGGCCTTTCGTTCACGTCTGCCGAGCGGCGCGTTTCGTCGAGCCCGCCGAACGGCATGGCGCCGGTCGAACTCCGTCCTTCCGAGCCAGCCGCCTCACACGGCGTCAGCTGGTCTCCGACGGTTCGCGCCACTTGACGGATAGAGCCCTGATAGTGACGAAAGGGCATGCCATCCGAGACGACGCTGATTGCGAAGAACCTCGCTGCGCTTGGAGCCGAGCGCCTGGCGGAGCTGTTGCTCGACGTGACCGTCGGTGACGCGGCGACCAAGCGCCGGTTGCGGCTGGAGCTGGCGAGCCGCGGCGGGGGTGACGTCGCGAGTGAGATCCGCAAGCGGCTCGTCTCCATAGCCAAATCGCGCTCGTTCATCGACTGGCGCAAGGTCAAGGAACTCGCCCGTGACCTCGAGGCGCAACGCGAGGCGATCGCCGCCCATGTCGCAGCGACGAGCCCCCAAGAGGCTTTCGACCTTCTTTGGCGCATGCTGGAGATGGCACCCTCGATCTACGAGCGGTGCGACGACAGCAACGGCGCGATCGGCAGCGTCATCGCTTCAGCACGGGGCGATCTCGGCGCTATCGCCGCCGAAGCCGGCCAGCCGGTGAGCACGTTGGCCGATCGAGTGTTCGCGGCGGTCTGCGCGAACGACTATGGACAGTTCGACCACTTGATCAGCCTGACGGCAAGGCGCTCGGGCCTGATGGGCTGATCCGGCTCAAGGCCCAGTTTGAGGAGTTGGCGGCCAACGCCCCCACGCGTGCCGTGAGCGGCGAACGCCGGGTAGTCGGGTTGAGTACGCGCGGGCCGATCTACCAGGACGATTACGAGCGGGGTCGTCATGGGCGCCTCGTCCGCTCGGCACTGACCGAGATCGCCGATGCGCTTGGCGATGTCGATGGGTTCGCGGGCCGCTATTCGGACGTGGAACGCGCCAACCCCGCGATCGCGGCGGCGATCGCCGAGCGGCTGCTGGCCGCCGATCGCGCCAGCCGATGGCGGCATCGACTATTTCCGCATGGCGGATGGGAAGGTCGAGGCCTCGCCGACCGTCTCCATTCCATTTGAGGACGCCGGCACGACGTCGCCGCTCGGGTTCACCACCGACGGCAGGACCCTGTATTGGACCGAGTCGCGCGGACGCGACACGTCGGCCCTGATGGCGCAGGACGTCGCGTCGGGCACCATGTCGCTCATCGGCCAGGACGCCAAGGCGGACATTGGCGGTGGCCTCTTCAACCCGACGACCGGGCGGATCGAGGCATATTCTGTAGACTATCTCCGCAACGAATACGTGCCGGTCGGCAGTGCCGTCGCGGCGGACCTCGCGTATCTTAAGGGACGTAACATGGGCGAATTCTACATCGGCGCGCGCACCGATGCGGACGACAAATGGATCGTTGCCTTCGACCCGGTCAGCGCGCCCGCCTCGACCTGGGTCTACGATCGCAGCAGCAAATCGATGAAGCAGCTCTACGTCGGTCGGCCCGAGCTGATCGGCGCGCCGCTGGTGCCGCAGCATGCCGTCGTGATCAACGCGCGCGACGGCCTTTCGATGGTGAGCTACCTCACTCTGCCGAAGATCGCCGACCCCGCGGGCGACGGCAAGCCCAGCCGGCCCGTACCGATGGTCCTGTTCGTGCACGGCGGTCCATGGGCGCGGGACGGCTATGGCTACAATGGCTATGACCAGTGGCTCGCCAACCGCGGATACGCCGTGCTCAACGTCAACTATCGCGGATCGACCGGCTTCGGCAAAGGCTTCACTAATGCGGGCGATCTGCAATGGGGCCGCAAGATGCACGACGACCTGCTCGACGCCGTGTCCTGGGCGGTGGCCCACGGTGTGACCACCAAGGACAAGGTTGCGATCATGGGTGGTTCGTATGGTGGATACGCCACGCTGGCGGGCATGACGTTCACGCCGACCGAGTTCGCGTGCGGGGTCGACATTGTCGGACCATCGAATCTGTTCACGCTCCTGCAGACGATCCCCGCCTATTGGGAGGCAGGCCGCACGCAGATGTACAAGCGGATGGGTGATCCAACTACCGAAGTCGGCAGGGCGATGCTGAAGGAACGATCCCCCCTGACCTATGCCGATCGAATTCAACGTCCACTCCTGATCGGGCAGGGCGCGAACGATCCGCGCGTCAACGTTCGTGAAAGCGACCAGATCGTGGCGGCGATGGCGGGCAAGCACATCCCGGTGACCTACGTCGTGTTTCCCGACGAAGGCCACGGCTTCGCGCGTCCCGTCAACACGATCGCATTCAACGCGGTCGCCGAGAACTTTCTGGCACCATGCCTTGGCGGGCGCGCCGAACCGATCGGCGACGCCGTGAAGGCTTCGACCGCTCAGATACGGGCCGGCACCGCAAACGTCTCCGGCCTGAGCACCGCGCCGCCAGCGCTGGCGGCGAACGACGATCATTAAGAGGTAGTGCCGCTGTCGCACTGAGCGGCGGCTTGAAAGTTGGCTCGAAGCGGCGCTTTGAAACGGAGCACTACCCCCGCCTCGCCGCTCAGGCCTGGCAGCGGGCATCCGCGATCCGCCGCCAGCCGCGTCTCATCGGACAGATAATAGTCGATCAGCGTGCGAAGACCCGCTGCCGCATCTTGCCGCCCGAGATGGTGGTCGAGCATGCGGCCACTATCGTCGAACATGCGGCCGACAGCATGCGCGACCGAGTCGTCGCGATCCTGGAAATGCGCATAGAAGCCGCCGTGAGTCAGCCCGGCACGCTTCATCAGCGCCGCTACGCCAATGCCTCCGAACCGTGCTCGCGCATCGCCTTTGCCGCTTCGTCGAGGATGCGGGCGCGCGTGCGTTCCTTCTGAGTCGGCTCCGCCGTGTCAGCTCCTCGTCTCCCAACCGCCACCCAACGCGCGGATCGCCGCGACCGACGCGCGCGCGGTGTCGGCGCGGGCACCGGCGAGCCGGTCCGACGCATCGAGCAAAGCGCGATCGGCGTCGAGCACGTCGACAAGCGCCAGCACGCCGCCCTGATAACCCTGCCGCGCCTGATCGCGCG
>NZ_CAHJWJ010000020.1 GCF_903642285.1 Sphingomonas bacterium | reverse complement strand
CTGGTCGAATTCGTCGCGACCCGACGATCCCTTCACCGCCAATATCTGCTGGGGCGGCGAAGATATGCGCGATGCGTATGTGACGTGTTCCCGCACTGGCTGGCTGGTCAGACGCGCTGGCGGCGTCCCGGGTTGAAACTCGCGTTTTGATACCAAACGATCGCATAGTGCGTCGGTGGTAGCCCGGTTGCGGTACGAAGCCGGCGCTTCTATGCCACATCCCGGTCAACCAACGGAGGCGGCATGGCGCAGAAACTCTACCCCGATGCGGCGGCGGCGCTGGACGGATTGCTGTTCGACGGCATGACGATCTGCGCTGGCGGGTTCGGGCTTTGCGGTATACCCGAACGTTTGATCGACGCGATCCGCGACGCCGGGACGACCGGGCTGACGATCGCCAGCAACAATGCCGGTATCGATGGCGAGGGGCTGGGCAAGCTGCTGCGCACGCGTCAGGTCGCGAAGATGATCTCCAGCTATGTCGGCGAGAACAAGGAGTTCGAACGGCAATATCTGAGCGGCGAACTCGACGTCGAGTTCTGCCCCCAGGGCACGCTTGCGGAACGGTGTCGCGCGGGCGGGGCGGGTATCCCTGGCTTCTATACAAAGACCGGGGTCGGCACGCAGGTTGCCGAGGGCAAGGAAGTGAAGGTCTTCGATGGTCCGAACGGACCGGAGGAATTCATCCTGGAACGCGGCATCCGCGCCGATCTGGCGATCATCAAGGGGTGGAAAGCGGACGAGAGCGGCAATCTGGTCTTCCGAAAGACCGCGAGGAACTTCAATCAACCGATGGCAACGGCCGGTAAGATCTGTGTCGCGGAAGTCGAGGAGGTGGTGCCGGTCGGCAGCCTCGACCCCGATTGCATTCATTTGCCCGGCATCTATGTGAAGCGGATGATCGTCGGCGCGCCGTATGACAAGAAGATCGAATTTCGCACCGTGCGCGAACGGGAGGCGGCATAATGTCGTGGTCCCGTAACGACATGGCGGCGCGTGCCGCGAAGGAACTGCAGGACGGGTTTTACGTGAACCTGGGCATCGGCATTCCGACGCTGGTGGCGAACAATATCCCGGACGGCATGACGGTAACGCTGCAAAGCGAGAACGGATTGCTCGGGATTGGGCCGTTTCCCTATCCGGACGAGATCGACCCCGATCTGATCAACGCAGGCAAGCAGACGATCAGCGAACTGCCCAACTCCGCCTATTTCAGCAGCGCGGACAGTTTCGCGATGATCCGCGGCGGCCATATCGACCTGACGGTGCTCGGCGCGATGGAGGTCGGCGAGCGCGGCGACATCGCCAACTGGATGATCCCCGGCAAGATGATCAAGGGCATGGGCGGCGCGATGGACCTGGTCGCCGGCGTCAAGAAGATCATCGTCGTGATGGAGCATGTGTCGAAGGACGGCAGCCCGAAATTCATCCCGTCCTGTACGCTGCCGCTGACGGGGAAGAATGTGGTCGACATGATCGTGACCGATCTGGCGGTATTCCGGCGGCCGGATCATACGGCCCCTTTCGCCCTGATCGAATGCGCGCCGGGGGTGAGTGCCGAGGAGATCGCCGCGAAGACGACCGCGCGTTATACCGTCTGACCGATGCGGATGCCGCCGAAGTGGCGGCGTCTTCGCTGGTGCCCAACCGCGTATTTACTAGCGTCCATATCCGCGAAGGCGGGGGCCGAGATGGTAGATACGACGGTAAATTCGATCGTTCCGAACGCGGTAAATCCCATTTTCGGGCCGATCACGGCGGTCTATGCCATGAGGGCGGGAAAATATGCGGTCTATCGGACCGACGGACGATTGCTGGTCCAATATGCCGACGATCCCGCGCTGGAGACGGCGCAACGCGCTGCCTTGGCCCCGCTGGGGCCGCTTCGCAGCGAGATCAACACCCTGATCGACGGATGGCGCAAAAAGACCGACGCCCATACCTGCAATAAAGTAGCGGGGTTCGACCGCAGTACGGCAGACGCACTGGTCCTGGCGCTCGAAGGCGACGGCGCGGGGGCGGTCCTGCAATTGAACCGGGTGCGCAATGCGATCATCGACGACCGTATTTCGTTCGCGCGGTTCGTTTATCTGATCGTCGCATTGGGGGTCGGGATCGCCGCGAGCCTGACCATTGCACTGATGGCCTGGATACCCCTTCCGATCGCGGGGACGTCGCCCGGCGGAACCATGGTGGCGACCGCGATGCTGGGCGGACTGGCCGGTTCCTTCTTTTCTATCGCTACCGGTTTGTCGAAGCGTACCATCCTCCCGAACGCGGTCGGCTCGGACAATATATTCGATGCCGTGCTGAGGATGCTGATTGGGTTCATTTCGGCTGCGATCCTTGTCTGTTTGCTGCGTGCCGGGCTTTTCCTGAATTTCAGATTTGTCGAGCTGGACCCCTCCACCGATCCTTCGATCCCGGTGCCCTGGATGCAACTCGTAACGCTCGGCTTCCTCGCAGGATTTTCCGAGCGGCTGGTGCCCGATCTGCTCGAAAAGGCCGGGCAGGCGGTGCAGACCGCCACGCTACCGCCACCGCCCCAGATCCCGCCCGCGCCGTCGCCGCCGCCGCCGCCCAGTGATCTGGTCGCGGCGAAGGCGGCGGCCGAGGCCAAGCCGTTCGATACCGCAGACGATGGCGACTGCGGTTCCGAAACTCCGCTTGTCGACAGCGAAACCACCGCCGATGCCGCGCTGCCCGCCGCGACGGGAGGAACGAAATGACCGATTACCCGCTCGTCTGGCTGAAGGACGTCCTCCTGTCCGCCGGCTTGAAGGTCGCCGAGGTCCCCGGCTGGCAGACCCGTGGGCTGAACCATGGCTTCGTTCCCAAGGGTGTCGTCGTCCACCATACCGGTGGTCCGGCGACGGGCAACATGCCGAGTCTGGGCGTCGTCACCAATGGCCGACCCGACCTGACCGGGCCGCTGTCGCAGCTGGGGCTTGGGCGCGACGGCACCTTCTACTGCATCGCCGCCGGGTTCGCGCAGCATGCGGGGCCCGGAGCTTGGCACGGGATCACGACGGGCAATACCAGCTTCGTCGGGATCGAGTCCGAGAATACCGGGCTGCCGGTCGACCTGCCTTGGCCCGATGTGCAGATGGACGCGCTGCGGCGCGGGATCGCGGCGATCCTCACGCGGCTCGGCGCGCCTGCGATCATGTGCTGCGGGCACAAGGAATGGGCGCTGCCGAAGGGACGCAAGACCGATCCGCTGTTCGACATGGACTCGTTTCGCGCGGAGGTGGCACAATCGATGGCGGGAACGCTCGCGCCGCGTTCGCCGATCGCGCTCGTCGACGCCGCCGGCCGTCCGACCTTGCGGCGAGGCGCGACGGGGGAATCGGTCGAGACGTTGCAGCGTCTGCTCGGGGTGCCTGTCGATGGTGCGTTCGGCCCCGGTACCGAAGCGATCGTCCGCGCTTTCCAGACACAGCATCATATCGTTCCCGACGGCATCGTCGGTCCTGCGAGCTGGGCGATCCTGTCGCCGCTGTAAATGCCGCGAAACAACCCGGAAGATTGACCGGCGCGTGGTTTGGGTTAACGCGAATATCGTCATGACCCCCCGCCCGCAAACCCTGTACGAGAAGATCTGGAACGCGCACGTCGTCGAACGCCGCGACGACGGGACGTGCCTGATCTATATCGACCGCCATCTGGTCCACGAGGTAACCAGCCCGCAGGCGTTCGACGGCCTGCGCGCGAACGGTCGGCGGGTACGCCGCCCGGAACTGACGCTGGCGGTGCCGGACCATAATCTGCCGACCACCCGGCGCGTCGATGCCGCCGGACGGATTTTGCCGATCGCGGATGCCGAAAGCGCGCAGCAGCTTGATGCGCTCCGGCGCAACACCGCCGATTTCGGCATCGACTATATCGACGCCACCGCCGCCGAACAGGGGATCGTCCATGTCATCGGCCCGGAACTGGGC
The DNA here is from genome assembly GCF_903642285.1 of Sphingomonas bacterium. Classification (GTDB taxonomy): domain Bacteria; phylum Pseudomonadota; class Alphaproteobacteria; order Sphingomonadales; family Sphingomonadaceae; genus Sphingomonas. Next base: position 59,118 of record NZ_CAHJWJ010000020.1, on the reverse strand, counting down.
TTCACGCTGCCCGGTACGACCCTGGTCTGCGGCGACAGTCACACCTCCGCGCATGGTGCGCTTGGCGCGCTGGCGTTCGGGATCGGAACGAGCGAGGTGGAGCATGTCCTCGCCACGCAGACATTGCTCCTAACGCCTTCCAAGACCATGGAAATCCGCGTTGAGGGCGCGCTCGGCTTCGGGGTCAGCGCGAAGGACGTGATCCTGTCGATCATCGGCCGGATCGGTGCGGCGGGGGGGACCGGCCATGTCATCGAATATACCGGCGATACGATTCGCAGCCTGTCGATCGAGGGTCGGCTGACGGTCGCGAACATGTCGATCGAGGGCGGCGCACGGGCTGGGCTGATCGCCCCGGACGACAGGACGTTCGCATATCTGAAGGGTCGGCCGATGGCACCGGCGGGTGAGGCCTGGGACCGCGCGGTGGCGTATTGGCGAACGCTGCCGAGCGACCCCGACGCGGTGTACGACCGCGTCGTACGGCTGGATGCGAGCGATATCGCCCCCGCACTGACATGGGGCACCAGCCCCGAGGATGTGGTCGCGATCACCGGCGTCGTACCCGATCCGGAAAGCTTCACCGACCCGTCGAAACAGGCCGCCGCCCGCAAGTCGCTGGACTATATGGGACTGACGCCGGGTACCGCGATGCAGGACGTCGCCGTTCAGCATGTTTTTATCGGCAGCTGCACGAACAGCCGGATCGAGGATTTGCGCGCCGCCGCTTCGGTTGCGAACGGCCGTCACGTCGCCGATGGCGTGCGGGCGCTGGTCGTCCCCGGTTCAGGGCTGGTGAAGCGTCAGGCCGAGGCCGAGGGGCTGGATCGCATCTTCCTGGGTGCCGGCTTCGAATGGCGCGAGCCCGGCTGTTCGATGTGCCTGGCGATGAACCCCGACAAGGTGCCCCCCGGCGAGCGTTGCGCGTCGACCAGCAACCGTAACTTCGTCGGCCGCCAGGGGCCGGGCGCACGGACGCATCTGGTCAGCCCGGCGATGGCGGCGGCGGCGGCGGTGACGGGGCGGCTGGCCGATGTTCGCGATCTGATGACGGTTTGAAAAGAGAGAGAATGTCATGAAGAAGGTTTTTGCTTTGCTGGTCATGGGTGCGGTGATGAGCGGCGTGTTCGCCTATGCCGCCACGACGCGCGCCGCCGCCGCGACCACGCGCGCGGACTGATCCGCGTGCAGCCGGTCGTCGCGGTTTCCGGGGGAGCGTACCCGTGGGGGGCGAAAAACGTCGATACCGACGTCATCATTCCCGCGCACTGGCTGAAGACGGTGACTCGCACCGGTCTGGGTCGCGGCGCGTTCGAGACGGTGCGTTCGCAGCCGGGCAATATCTTCGACGATCCGACCTATGCAGGCAGCCCGATCCTGATTGCGGGCGACAATTTCGGTTGTGGCTCCAGCCGCGAACATGCCGCCTGGGCGCTCGCCGACATGGGCATCAAGGCGGTGATCGCGCCGAGTTTCTCAGACATCTTTTCGGGCAATGCGTTCAAGAACGGGATCGTTGCCGTCGTCCTGCCGCAGGAGGCGATCGACCGGCTGATCGCGGTGGCGCAGGATCAGCCGATCACGATCGACTTGGAGACGATGACCGTCACGACGCCGTACCAGGACCGCTTCGCCTTCACGCTCGATCCGTTCCGCCGGCAATGCCTGATGGAGGGGCTGGACGAGATCGGCCTGACGCTGGCAAGGGATACCGCGATTTCGAAATACGAGGGCGCGGTCGACGAAAGCCGCCCCTGGATCACGGAGAGGCGCGGTTATGAAGGCATTGCTGTCTAGGGCGGTCGGCGGACCCGAAACACTGGAACTGAGCGACACGCCCGATCCGGTCGCTGGGCCGGGACAGGTTTTGGTCGCGGTGCGCGCCTGCGCGATCAATTATCCCGACGTCCTCATCATCGAGGACAAATACCAGTTCAAGCCCGAACGCCCCTTCGCGCCGGGCGGCGAGATCGCGGGCGTCATAGACTCGGTGGGTGACGGCGTCGAGGGATGGGCGGTCGGCGACCGCGTCATCGGGATGATCGGGAATGGCGGGCTGGTCGAGAAGGTCGTCGTCGACCCTGCGCGGATGTATCGCCTGCCCGAGGGGCGCAGCTTCGCGGAGGGCGCGTCGCTGACCCTGACCTATGGCACGACGATTCACGCGCTGCTCGACCGCGGCCATCTGAAGGCGGAGCAGTCTTTGCTGGTGCTGGGCGCGGCGGGCGGCGTCGGACTGGCGGCGATCGAGCTTGGCAAGGCGTTCGGCGCGCGTGTCTTCGCGGCGGTATCGTCCGACGAGAAGGCGGCGGCGGCGAAACAGGCCGGCGCGGACGAAACGATCGTCTATGCGCGCGCGCCGTTCGACAAGGCGCAATCCAAGGCGCTGGCGGATCAATTCAAGGCGGCAGGCGGCAAAACCGGCTTCGACGTGATCTACGATCCGGTGGGCGGCGATTATGCCGAGCCGGCTTTGCGCTCGATCGCCTGGGAAGGGCGGTATCTCGTCGTCGGCTTCCCCGCGGGCATCCCGAAACTACCGCTCAATCTGACTCTGCTGAAGAGCTGCGACGTGTGCGGCGTGTTCTGGGGCGCGTTCGCGGCGCGCGATCCGAAGGCGAACGCGGCGCATATGGATCACCTGTTCCGCCTGTGGGAGGAGGGCAAGATCGCGCCCCGCGTTACCGAAACCTTCCCACTGGCCCGCGGCGGCGATGCGATCGCGAAAATGGCCGCGCGCGGCGCGATCGGGAAGCTGGTGGTGGAGATGGGGTGACCTTTCCCCCTCCCGCAGGCGGGAGGGGGGCGGTTATGCCCGCCGCCCCAACACCCCTGCCAGCGACGTGGTCGCGCTGCCGCGCTTCGCCGCCACGGGTTGCGACGGATCGGGTGCCCAGCCGGTGAGGTAGACGATATCGAACCGTTCGCGCACACGCCCGACCGGACCCGCGCTTGCCGCGAACGCCGCCGCCGCGCCGGCCAACACGCCACGGGTCATCGGCGTGCGATCGACCAGGATGTTCGTCGCCGCCATCCCGCGCAGATCCTCGATCAGCCGGAACAGGTCGGGATAGCCGACGTCGAGCGTCTCGACATCCGCGACGGGCAGCGCGAAGCCGGCGCGGACCAGCAGGTCACCCGCCGACCGGACGTCGACCAGTGGATGCAATCGCGCCACCGGCCGCTCCGCCTCGGCCGCTCGGAACGCGGCGCGCAGTCGCGGCAGGCTGCCGCCGCCAACGAACGCGCCGACGAACAGCCCGTCGGGCCTGAGGACACGCCGCGCGAGCGTCAGCGCGCCGGGCAGATCGCCGACCTGATCGAGAACCCCGGCGCTGACCACCAGATCGAACGAGGCATCGGCGAAGGGGAGGCGGTCCTCGTCCCCCTGCACGCCGTGGCCCGCGCGCGAGAACCCGGCACCGGGATCGACCCGCGCGACCCGCGCACCGGATGGCGGCACGAACGCGCCATCGAAACTGCCCAGGTCCAAGATGTCCGCAAAGGCGCGCGTCACCGAACCGATCCGCTCGGCGATCCCCTCCAGCATCGCCGCGCGCAGGAAATCATGCCCGGCGTATTTAGCCGCGGCGCGGTCGCGGCGGCGGCGACGCGCGGCGCGGTCGAAGATGTCGACGGTCATGGCGCGGCCTATATCGTGGGCGATGCGATCACCACCAGCGTTGATCGCATCCGGGTCTTGGCACCAAGCGTACGGACCACGCGACATTCCATACGCTTACCCCTCCCCGGCGAAGGCCGGAGCCCAGCGGCGCGACGAAAGCAGCGGCGCGAGGTGCTTCATTACCAAACCGTGGCAACCGGGCCCCGGCCTTCGCCGGGGAGAGGTGGGGGAAGGGGGGCAAGCGCGATCACCATAATTATCCGCTTCCGCCGATCCATCGAATGTCGACCTAACCCGGCTTGCCGCCACCAGCGCCGCCCGCGACACGAAGGAATGCCCCGCTGGCTTGCCCCGATCGATGCGCTTGCTCGTCTCGCACTGCCGCCGCGATGCGCCGGTTGCGGGGTTCCCGTCGCGCAGGACCATCATTTCTGTGCCGCCTGCTGGAGCGGACTGCGCTTCATCGCGCCGCCCTGGTGCGCGACCTGCCACCGCCCCTTTGCCTATGATCGCGGCCCGGGCACCCGTTGCGCGCAATGTCTGACGCACCCCCCGGTCCACGGGGGCGTCCGCGCGGCGGTGGCCTATGGCGACACCGCGCGCATCCTGGCGCTGCGGCTGAAATACGGCCGACGGATATCGATCGCGCAGACCATGGCGCGACAAATGCAGCGGCTGATGCCCCCGGACGCGGCGCTGATGGTGCCGGTACCGCTCCACCGCTGGCGGCTCTGGTCGCGCGGCTACAATCAGGCGGCGCTGATCGCCGATGCGCTGGCGAAGCGTACGCGGGTCCCGGTCGATCGCCATGTCCTCGTCCGCCGCCGCGCCACGCCATCGATGCGGGCGATGAGCCGGCGCAAGCGGGCCGAGATCGTGGCGGGCGCGTTCGCCGTCGTCGATCCGGTGCGGGTCAAGGGCCGGGCGGTCGTATTGGTCGACGATGTCTACACCACGGGTGCGACCGCCGGTGCCTGCGCGCGCGTCTTGCTGAAGGCCGGGGCGACGTCGGTGTCGGTCCTGTGCTGGACCCGGGTCGTCGACGGCACCGATTGACAAGGCCGGCGGCGCACCACATTTCGCATGCATGGCCAAAGTCGAAATCTACACCAAGGCATTCTGCCCCTATTGCGCGCGGGCGATGCAGTTGCTCGCCGGCAAGGGCGTCGATCCGGACGAGTATGATATCACGATGGACCGCGCGAAGCGGGCCGAGATGCTCGACCGTGCGCAAGGGCGATCGACCGTGCCGCAGATCTTCATCGACGGCGCGCATATGGGCGGGTCGGACGATCTCGCCGCGCTGGACCGCGCAGGGAAGCTCGATCCGCTGCTCGGCTGATGCGGATCGGCATTCTCCAGATGACCAGCGGGATCGATCCCGCCATCAATGCCCGGACGCTGGTCGATGCCGTCGCAGCGGCTGCCGAAGGGGGCGCGGGCATCGTCTTCACGCCGGAGATGTCGGGGCTGATCGACCGCGACCGCGCGCGTGCCGCAACGTCGATCGTTGTCGAGAATGCTGACCCGGTGCTGGCCGCGGTCCGCGCGGCGGCGGCGAAGGCGGGTGTCTGGGTGCATGTCGGCTCGCTCGCGATCCGGCGCGCCGACGGACGCTACGCCAATCGCGCATTCGTGATCGACGACCGTGGCGAGGTTCGCGCTCGGTACGACAAGCTGCATTTGTTCGACGTCGATTTGCCCAACGGCGAGTCGTGGCGCGAATCTGCGGCTTATGCGGCCGGGGAGTGTGCCGTGGTGGTCGATACGCCCGCGGGGATGCTGGGGCTGAGCATCTGCTACGACCTGCGTTTCGCTGCGCTATATGCCGCGCTCAGCGATGCGGGGGCGGACATCCTCGCCATTCCCGCCGCCTTCACGCGCCCGACCGGCGCGGCGCACTGGCACGTGCTGATGCGCGCACGGGCAATCGAGGCGGGGGCGTTCGTCGTCGCCGCGGCGCAGACCGGACTGCACGCCGACGGTCGCGCGACCTTCGGTCATTCGCTGGTGATCGATCCCTGGGGCGAGGTGTTGCTCGACATGGGCGACGCGCCGAGGCTCGGGTTCGCGGAGATCGACCTGGCGCGAGTCGCGGACGTGCGGGGACGCATTCCGGTGCGCGCGCACAGGCGTTCCATTTCGCCGGTTGTCGTCAATTGATCGTCTTCGACCTGCGCTGCTCGGGCGGGCATGTCTTCGAGGCCTGGTTCACCTCCAGCGCGGCGTTCGAGGCGCAATCGGCAGCGTATCAGGTACGCTGTCCGATCTGCGACGATGCCGACGTCACCAAGGCGCTGATGGCCCCCAACATCCCCGCCAAGGCCAACCGGACAACACCGGCTCTGCGACCCGATCAGGCGAAGACGCTGCTGAAGGCGCTCGCCACCGCGCAGGCGAATGCCTTGAAAAGCTCCGAATGGGTCGGCCCCGCCTTTGCCGACCGGGCGCGTGCGATGCACGACGGGGAAGAGACGCCGGCGACGATCCATGGCCAGGCGACCCCCGCCGAGGCGAAGGCGCTGGTCGACGACGGCGTACCCGTCCTGCCGCTGCTGTTGCCGGTCGCGCCGCCGCAGACGAAGCATTAGAGGGTTGCTTCAGCAAACGTCACAGGCCGTCGTCCCGGGTTAAGCCCGTGTGACGGATGGGGGTGGTCGATTACTGCCGACATCGGCTAGCCAACGGCCACCGGCCATTGCTCCCCGCAATCGTCCGCGGTAACGCCACGCCCACGTCCCCGTAGCTCAGCCGGATAGAGCGACGGTTTCCTAAGCCTCGGGCTGGTATCAGCCGGAGTGACCTGCGGGCCGCAGAAAAGCGCGCTTTGCTCAAGCCGGCGTGCCTCCGAACCGTAGTTCGTGTGACCCGCGTTGTGCCACCCCCGATTTCGCAGCCTTCGCCTGGTCGGGTGTCAGGAACGCCAGATAGCGCTCGGTCGTCGAGATGCTGTCGTGACCCATCTCGCCCTGCAAGTCATAGATCGACCCGCGCTGCCGGCGGAGGTATTCGACCGCGAACAGGTGACGGAAATCATGGTGGCTGAACGGCTCGAAGTCGGCACCCGAGCGTGCCGCTTTTTGTGCCATCCGGCGCGTATATCCGGCCAGCCGTGATGACACCCCCGTGATACGGGCACCGGCCCCCTGCCAGAACGCCCAAGGCTTGCCGATGAAGCGCGGCTGGCGATCGATAATGCGCTCGGCGGCCGCAGTGAGCGGTACGGTTCGGACCTTGTCGCCTTTGCCGTTTTCGACCGTCAACGTGCGCTCGTGGCGATCAAGCGCGGTGTGCTTGAGGTTCGTCACCTCATCGAGGCGCAGACCCGTCTCCCGGGTGAGCTCGCACATGTCGCGCATCCGCTCGGGGATCCGTGCGAATACGTCTGCAATCATGTCCTCGCGCGGCAGAACGATCCGTACGACCTTTTCCGGCACGATACGCCGCCGGTTGAGCGCCAGCGTTGGGTTTTCCGCGATCCAGCCCTCATCGACGGCATTATTGAATACGCTCGACAGAGCGGTGAGATCGCGGCGGATGGTGGCGTTCTTCACGCCAGTGCGTTTCCGCGCCTTTATCATCTCCTTCAGCGCTTCGGCATCCGCGTCCTGGATCGACAGGTGATCCAAGAACGGCCGAAGCTGGCGCAGGCTGACCAGGTACCGCTTCAACGTCTTATCGGCGAGGCTGTCTCCGATCGCGGCATTCCAGCTGACGACCGCGTCCGGCCAGCCTACGGGACCGGCGATCCCATAGATCGCCTGATCCTCGGCTTCCTCTCGACGAGCGGCCAAACGCTTCACCGCGACCCGTTCAGAACGAGTTCGTAGGCTTTCGCGGTATTCGACGCCGCGGACTTTGAAACGCGCCCAATAGATGCCGGCGCGGAGGTAGAGGTTTTTCGGCATGGTGACCTCGTTGTTGTGCGGGTGACCCACGCCCGAAGATCCGCCTCGACGAACAGCCAGCGGCCTGAAGGCTTGGACGCGCCGGGAATCGCTGGCGCGAGGTCCTGGAGGGTGCGGCGGGACAGCCCGGTGATCAAGGATGCCTCGGCTATGCCGATGCGCTCCAACAGCCGGGGACGTTTCGCCGCGGGGCTGCGACGCGGAGCGGGCGCGTTCATGATGAGGTCCTTACGAGTGAGATGCCATCAGCGGAGATTTCGAGAAGGCCGCGCTCGACGAGGCGCTTGATACCGCTGCCCAGATGGCTCGATGTCGGGCTGAGGCCGGCGAGCTCGGCGATCTGGTGGACGGTTGTGGTCCCGGTGAGAGCGACAGCCGCGACGATCCGTCGCACCGCGGGCACGTCGCCGGCGATCGCGGCGATCAGCTTGGCGTCCATCAGCGCGGCAATCGCGGCAGGATCCGCGGGCAACGCCGGTTCGGGTCCGGACGGCCAGGGCGCGGCGCGCATGCGGCCGCGCGCGGCGGCGACACGGCGGCCTGCGCCAGGCGCGCGGGGAAACGGGCGGACCACGTCGTCAGCATCGATCAGCATGACGAAATCCGCTGGATCTAAATGCGCTGTGAGCGCGACGATCTGCGCCGAGCCGATCGCCATCCCGATCGTGTCCTGGACCGTGGTAAGTACCGCAAGCAGGCGGTCGCTCTCGGCAATCGCAGACTCAGTTTCTCGCGTCAGGCGCGCGTTGCGCTCGCGGATCCGCGCGTTGTCCGCACGCAGCCGCTCGAGCTCGGTTTCTTCCTCCTCGGCAGGCAGAAGCGCGGCGGCGAGCTCGCCCAGATCGAGGGGCTGAAGCTCGACATCGCCGACCTTCTCGCCGTGCTGCGGGGTGCGGCCGCTGTCGTAGGTTTCGAACAGCGGAAATTGCACGCGTTGCAGAAAGTCGGCGCTTGGCACCCACGCCCACGCCTGGCCGACCTCGAGCTTCGCCAGGTCGCCCTCGACCTCCTGTGCCTTCTCCGGATCGTGCGCGTCCATCCAGTCGCGGATCGCCTTTCGATCCTGCGGCCCGGTCATCTTCATCGCAATCAGCGTCTCGGCCTGGCTGAGCAGGTTCTTGTTGATGACCGCGGGGCGCTGCGTGAGCATCCACATGAAGATGCCGCGCTGACGGCCCTGACGGATCAGCATCTCCATATTGTGGAGCAGCTTTGCCTGCTCGGCGGCGACGCGCTGCGGCGCGAGCTGGTCGGCTTCGTCGACGAACAATGTGAGCGGCGCGCGGTTGTGGAAGAACAGCGCCTCGGCGAACGCGGTCATGAACCGCCGCATCCCCGCGACGCTGAAGCCGCTCAGGTCGATCACGCAGCTGGTTTTTCGGGTCGCGACGATCTCGCCGAGCGTCGCACCCATGGTGTCATCGATCGGCTGATCCGCATGCGCGCCCCCGAAGACCGGAATCTCGAACCGGCTCGGTTTGCCATCCTTCGTGGCGCGGATCCCGTACCAGTCGCCCTTCGGGTCGATCACGCAACACCGGTGGCCGACGTCGAGCTCGTGCTCCAGGAGCACGCGGCCCGTCGCCGACTTCCCGGCCCCACGGCGGCCGAGGATGGCACCGCAGTCGGCGAGCGCCTTTTCGGGGATCGGCAGGGCGGTGTTCATACCGCCCTAGGCACAGCGCGGGCAACGCCACGGTTCGAATAGATCTTGCTCGAGCCTTTTCCGATTATCGGCCGAACGTCATAGCTCCGGTGCCTAACCGGTCGCTGAATAACCGCTTGGGCGGCGAGAAAATCCTCGAGGTCGGTGCGCGCGAGATAGATCGCGCGGATCGCCATGCCCTCGGCTTTCATCAACGCGATCGCTGCATCGATTCGCTTCAAGATGAGCGCTGGCCGGCGGAGATCGCTCATTCCGCAGCCTCCGCTAGTTCGGCCGACGGCTCGATACGCGAAAAGTCCAGCTGCTCGAAATGGAGCAACGGGTGCACCCATGCCGCGGCGGCCGCGCGGTGGCGGGGTGGGACGGCATTGCCGCCGCCGGCGAGTGCCTGTGCGAGGAGCGCGGGTAGCTCGGCAGCCTTCACCTTCTCCCACTTCGATAAATGGCCCGCGTCGACGATCGTCTCGGCGATCGCCAGCTGCTGGGGCTTGGGAAGCATACCCAGAAACTCACCTGTTGGTGACCAGAGCTTGCGCAGCTGCTCGTCCGTACCGCGAGCAAACAGGGCCAGCGCGTCGTGCGGCGACATCTGATAGCCGGGCACGTTCGCGGATCGCTCCAGCGCCAGCCCCGCGACGACTGCGCCCGCGAGGCGCTTGGTCGACTCGCTCGCGTTCAGATAATCCACGAACGCAGCCGCACGATCCTTCCCGGTGATGAAGCTCTCGGCCGAGATGTCGCGCACCGCGCCCAACCAGACGTCGTGTGCGACGTGCTGGCCGACCTGGTCCTTCGCCTTCTCCGCCAGATCGAATGCACCGATCATGGCGCCCTGCGCGATCCCGCGCGCACCGACCTCGGCGCTGCTGTCCTGCGCAAGCGCAACGCGCAGCATCGCCCAGGTGGCATAATGCCGACCGACCTCGCCGCCGCGGTGCGCGTCCTCGACGACGAGCGCGCGGAGCAGCTCGCGCCGAATCGACATCATGCATTCCAGCGCATCGCTGGTGACGCCATGCTCTTCCTTCGCCTGCGCCTTGGCGGGTGCCGCATAGGTGTAGGGATCGCGCGCCGCCTGGGCACCGCTCAGGTTCACCTTCGGCTTGGGCTCGGTCTTGTCGCCGAACTTCGCCTTGCGGCTCTCCCACCAATAGGTGACCTTGGGCTCGCCAGGCGTCGACACGTCGATCGACGCGACGACACCCGTTTCCGGAATGACCGGGCGACCCTCGAGCAGCTTGGGTCGGTACTCGAGCGTATAGTCGGGTGCGCCTCCCATGCCCGCGGGGGGCGCGACGACGAATCGGAGATCCCGGTTCCAGGTGGAGGCACGGGTCTCGTCCCGGATCGCGGCGAGGCGGTCTTCTGCAAGCTGCTTCAACAGCCCTTCGTCGACGACGCGACCGCGCTCCTCGGCATCGCCGGCGAACAGGTCGAGTTCGAACCTTCCGCCCGCCGCGCGATAGCCATCCGCTCCGACCAGGCGGAGCAACTTCGAAGCCTGGTGATCGCCGATCTTCATGGCGGCGCGGATCTTGTCCGGCGTGCGTTGCCATTCGGGCAGACCCTTCATCTGCTGGAAAACGGCAAGCTGCAGCGCCTGGTCGGAGGTGGCACCGTAAGCCTGTGCGACGTCCGAGTTCGTCTTACCGAGGCCCAGCAGGCCTTGCGAGAAGGCCTCGAAGATCGGCTCGGCGAGCAAGCCGACGCGGTGCCAGCGGCGCACGAGCGCCAGTTCCTGGCCCAGCGCCGCGGCGATCGCGTCGACCGTTTCGCCGCGGGCGTCCAGCGCGCGGATGCCGGCACAGATCTCGTACAGCTCGAGATCGGCGCGCTGCATGTTCTCGTTGAGCGACAGTTCAATGATCGCGATGTCGCTATAGCCGCGGTACACCTCGACGCGGACCGGCCAGTCGACCGGCAACTCGCCGCGCTTCACCAGCGCGCGGATCGCGCGCGTTCGTCGGCCGCCGGCGAATGCGCCGAATTTCTTTCCGGCGAGCATCGGATGGACGTTCAACGGCTGGATGAGCCCGCGACCAAGGATCGAAAGCTCCATCGCTTCGGTCCGCTCGATGACCGCGCGATGTCGCCGGACGTTGAGCGGGGAAATTTCGATCTGGTCGATCGTCATGGTTTCGGATGTGATCGTCGGGGTGTTAGGCATGCTCGTGCTCCGGCTTTGCGGCCGCGAGCGCGTGTTCTGACTGGGCGGCCTTGGGTGCGCTCACACCGGCGCTTGAGCACGTCGGTGTGTCGGAATCGGGGAGGGGGATCGACACCGGCCGATCCCCCGAACTGGACGCGGCGATCGCGTCCTCGATGTCGGCCTGGCGATGGTCGGCCGCGTCTTCGCCGTAGCGGATCGACATATGGACGTCGCACCAGGTCGAGTGCCCCGTCGCGTCGTGGTGGCGGGCGGCGACGCCTTGCGCATTGCCTCCGTGCCAATTCGCATCGCTGCCATGACAGACGAAGCACCCGGCACGCACCTCGCGACTGGTGAAGGTCGGCCGGTTGGCGATCCCGCGCTCGGCCGACATGCGAACCGGGCCGTCCTGGACTTCGACCTTTCCGGGCCGCGCGAACCTGTGCCGAGCAGCGCCCATCAGATCATCCCCAGCGCGGCGAGGTAGGTCTCGAGGATGGCCTCCTCTTCCCGGTAATCTTCCTTGTTCTTCTTCCGGATCGCGATGATCCGGCGGATCGCCTTCGGATCGTATCCGCGGCCCTTGGCCTCGGCGAACACGTCCTTTTCGTCGTCGGCGATGCCCTTCTTCTCCTCGGCGAGCCGCTCAGCGCGTTCGATCAGGAGGCGCAACTCGTCGGCCGCGACGCTTCCGCCGCCCATGCCGTGCTGGCGTTCCTCGGTCATAAGGCTGGGGTCCGAACGTAGAAGACCGTCTGCCCCGGGGAGGTATCAATCTTGCGCACGCCATCCCGCACGTAGCCGACAGAGCGCAGAAAGGTGGCGAGGGTCGGTCCCCCGAAATCAATCCCACTTCTCGCGCGCACGTACGACCGCAGATCGCTCATCGGCACGTCGGGGCCATGTTCGTCGATGTACGCTGCAACCGCCTCGCGGCCGGCTTTCTTGTCGATCTCCCTGCTCACGACAGACGACCGAAGCACGAGGCCAGCGCTTGCCATGCGCCATGCGGATCGATCGCGATCGCGATCGCGGTGCCGGCGGCCATACCCCACCAGGCCAAACGGCCGAGATCAGCGAACGTCAGCTGCCGATCATCGGGCGGCGCGCAGCATGGGCAGTCGATATCGTGGATCTCGACGCGCAGCGGCTCGGGCCGCTGGAACTCGTAGACGCGGTGCAGCTCGGCATTCACGGTCATGGTCGTTTCTCCGGATGATCGGCGCGGTAGCGGAGCGCCTCGACGCTGGCGGCGAGGATCAGGACGATCAGCACCAGGATGGCGACGGCGATCCGCGGGTGGCCGAACAGCGATGCCGCGAGCGCGAGGCCGGCGGCGATCGCCGCGATGACGTGGGCGGATCGAAGGCCCCTCACGACGGATCGCCGTGCGGGACGAAGCGGCGACCTTCGCGTCGGTAGAGCTGCACAGGCTCGGCCGAGCCGACCGCGGCCATCAAGGCCATTTCCGCGCGTTGCCGGTCCTCGGTGAAATTGACCGATCGCCAGATGCGCAGGCAATCCTCCGAGCCAACCGCACGCGATCGCTCGATGCGCGCGAGACGACCGCCGAGCCGCCAGTGCACGAAGGCTGCGTAGAGCAGCGCGGCCGCGGCGATGGCGCGCGTGATGACGATCTCCGTGTCGCTCATGCCGCTGCCTGCATCGTGCCGCCGTCGACGCACGAGGTGCATAGATCGGGCTCCGCCCAAGCGCAGGTGGTGCCGTCGGCGATCGTTGTGCCTCGCAAGCACGGGTCCCATTCGCTGCAAGCGCAGACGCGGCAGACGACTGGCTCGTTGCCGAGCCCCTCAGCATGCGCGCACACCGCGACGAAGACCTTCCAGTCGAACCCTAGCAGCTGCTGGAGACGCAGCGCGGCCCCGATCGGCACGGGCGCCGCGCCGTTTTCGATCGCCGCGAGCCATTCCGAGCGCGATCGCGCGCAGACCGGCGGGATCGTCTCCGTCATCAACGCGACGTCGTCGATCGATAAGCCCGCCGCTTCGCGTCGGAGGCGAAGGTAGGTGCCAGGTGTCACTGGACCGATCCCGCCGTCGCGCGGTCGACGATCGTCGCCAGCGCCAGCTGCAGTTCTTCCGCCGCCGGATCCAGATACGCCTGCGCGATGCGGATATGTGCCGCCGCTGCGGCATCGACCGCGTCATCGGCGACGACGATGTCGAGATCGGCGACGATATTGCTGGTGAGCATCCTCAGATTGTCGAGATCGATCTTGGCGGACACGGCCAATTCTCCAGGCAGCAGTTTACCGCCCCGGCGATCGCGATGATCGACGGGCGGCGGGGTTCGACGGAGCGGGTGGTAGCGGCGAGCGGCCGCGCGGATCAGGGCGGGGCGGCGATCGCAGGAGGTGGGGTCGCGGTGATCGGCGATAGGGATTTCTCAAGACCGCGCTGTGCAAGGGCCCCGGCGCAGGAGAAATTCGATGCCGACGAATGGAGGGACGCCGACGACAGGCAGGAGTGGACCCGCCGCCGGCGCTCGCCGCCCGGCCGGCGCGCGAGAGGATTGGTTGCGCCTTCCGGGGCCGGGCTGGACGCCCGACCCCTTCCGGCTATCGTGTGGATGTCGAAACCAACACGAAGAGGAAACGAAGGATGGGAAGCCCTGCGGAGAATCGTCTCACGGCAATGGAAGAAGCGATCGGCCATATTTCTGGCCTGCTCGCCTTCGCGATCGAAGGCGTTGCGAGAACCGGTGCGTTCGATCAGGCCAAAACGCAGGTTCCTGTCATCGATTTGCTCGAGAAGCTCCGTGCCACGCTCGACAGGCTGCATCTCGACGCCCCCGACGTCATTTTGCGTGGTGCGTCCGCGCAAGTGAAAAACGAGCCCGTTCATATGAAACGGCTCTTCGAACGCTGAAGAAATGCTCTGATCGCAGCCAGCCTCCTCGGCTTGCTGCGATCCGTGCGACGTCCACTATTGTGCACGGCGGCCTCGAGGGCGGCCCGTTCGAAAGCGCACATCCAGCCCATCGCATACTCGAGCCGATCAACGGCCGATCGTACATCGGCAATCTCGCGCAGCACCCAGTTGGCGTTCACCTCCTGCTCGTCGGGCACCAACAGCGGATTGACGCTGAGAAAACCGAAGCGCTGCGACTTGCCCAGAGCGGCAAGCAGTTCGCCACATTCCTCGATCACGTGCGATACGCAGCTGTCCAGATCGTCTCGAATGAAACGAGGATCGCTCATCGCGCCGGCTCCATTCCGGCGGCATCGACCGATTCGCGCGGGTACAGGTCGGGGCGGAGGTCGTGACGGGAGATGCCGGTCTCTCGTTCGACTGTGAGGACGTGCTCGGCGGGGAGAGGCTTGCCGTCTCGCAACGCCGCATAGACCCACGCCTGACTGCGACCGACCAACCGCGCATACGCCGATTGCGATCCCACGCGGCGGACGGCGGAGGCAAACGGTGATTCGAGGGTCGCTTCGATTCCCATGGCTATTAGCTATCGGGTTCCTGATAGGCCTGTCAATCGACAATCTTGTCTGGCTAGCTATCAGGGAAATTATAGTTTGCCCCGATGATGGTGGGTGAGCGCATAAAGGACCGGCTCGTGACGCTTGAGATCAGCCAAGCTGAGCTCGCGCGGCGCGTGAAGCTAAGTCAGCCCGCGATTAACGGCCTGATCCGTGGCGCTACACGTTCATCCACGCACCTTCATCGGATAGCCCGAGCTTTGAGTACGTCTGCAGCGTATCTCGAAGGCGAAACCGACGATCCGGACGAGAACGCGCCGCCTCCACTGCCACCGCCGACGGTCCAGCATCTCATGATGCCGGTCGCGCTGCCGAGCGAAGCGGCACTGGCGGCGGCATTCGAGGCGCAGCTTCGTGTATTCGGGGATCTGCAGGGGGCCGAGCTTGCTCGTGCGCTCGCCAGGCGATTGCCCAGCGCGCTCGGGCGGCTGCAAGCCGCCGCGCTGTACGAGGAGACGGTCGCCGGTCCTGCTGACGACGAAGATCAGCAACCACCAGAGCAAGCTCGTCCCGAATCGCGGCGAGCTCAGCGCAGATGACCCCGCACCGCTCACACCCATGCGCGCAACCCGGCCCGCGACGGAACACGCTTTCCACCACCCCGACTCGGGCCTCCGTTCCTGCTATGTTCCTAGCACGGTTGCGGACTGTCGACCGCGGGGGGAATTGGATCGGATTTCGATCGATCATCTATGGCGCTTTGCAAGAATGCGCGAACGCCACCGAAAAAGGAGCAGGCTCGCGATGGCACCGACCGAAAACGATATTTGGCCTGGTGAGCCGAACACGCCCTTTCGTCGCCTGTGGGCGGAGGTAAAGGACAAGCGCGTCGAGCCGCCGCGATCGGACGTGCGCATCGCCGTGACGTTCGAGGACGAGCCAGGCGGATCGGCGGTGCGGCGCGATAACAGCTCGGCTTGGGTAGCCCAGATGCGGTACCGCGATGCGAAGGGGCGGGAAACCGAGCGTCTGTTCCGATGCCTCCGGCTGACACAGTCGTTCGGCAAGATGAACGTGATGGCCTGGTGTTACGAGCGCGAGGCCGTCCGCCAGTTCTGCGTCGACAACATCATCGAGCTAGCGGACGCCTATACAGGCGAGTGTTTCGACCCGCTGCTGCGGTTCGAGCAGCTGCGCGACAGCGGCGCGCTGGGCTGTGACGACATGGTCCTGACCGATCTGGCGCGCGTTCTGCAGTTTATGGCAGGCTGCGATGGCGAATATCATCCGCTCGAGCGCGAAGCGATCGTCACGCAGCTGGAGCGCTATGCGCTGCGGTTCGACGGCTGCGAGAAAGCGCTGGAGCGGGTGGTCGCCGGACTGGACGACATCGCCCCTGATGGCACGGACCTGGTGCGTGCGGTCAAGAAGTTCAGCCGAATGCGCGACGGTGCGCGCTTCTGCCGGTTCGTGCTCGACAGTGGAGCGGCGGTTATCGATGCTGACGGGCGGCAGACGCCGGACGAGGTGCGCTGGGCGGTGGAGTTGAGTGCGACGTTGAAGGGGGTTGTCGACCGAGGCGCGCTGCATTGAACGTCCGCGGTCGCGCGCTGATGGTGGCTGACCTTGAATCGAGGAATTCGACATGAGCGAAGTGCCCGTCGATGCTGATGACACGGTCACGATCCGATCTGCGGACATGATGGTGATGATTGCATATCTCGCCAATGCAACGGTGCAGCAGAGCAACGCGATCGGTGCGTTGGCAGCAGGCGATACCCAAGCCACGCATAAAGCACTCACCAAGGCAGGAGAACAAATGGACGGATTTATTGCTCTCCTGGGCCAAAAGATGGGAGAGGATGTGTCGGTTGAGCAGCGTTGACGATCGCTTCCAAGCCCAGTTCGCTGAGTTGCAACGTCAGCGAAACGAGCAAAGAGGTTACACCGCGCCCTTGCCTGGCGGCGGCGGCGGGGGCACATCTGACGGATGTCGGACGATTGGAAATCGAGCGTTGATACTCAGCTCAAGAACCTTCGGGACGATGTCGTCCAAATTCGCAATTGGCTCGTTGGCGCGATCGCCGTCCCGCTGCTCGCGATCGTTGGCTTGTACGTTTATAACGGCAGCAAGTTCGATCGGATCGACGGCAAGTTTGAAGCCGTCAATCAGCGGATCGGGGAGGTCCAAGCGTCTCAGGCCCGCGTCGAGGGGAAGCTCGATATATTGATTGGCCAGCGGAACACTCCTCGGACTGCTTCCAAAACCGCTCTTCCGAATCAGTAGACGGACATTCCGTCACCATGCCCATCAAGACCAGGCCGTACGATGCGGCAAAACATTTCGCCGATGACGAGGCGCAGATCGATCTCATCAGCGATGCGCTCGCGACGGGCCATGTCGGCTATATCGCCGCCGCGCTCGGCACGATCGCGAAGGCGCGCGGGATGACCGCCGTCGCCGGCGACACCGGCCTCAGCCGCCAGTCGCTGCACAAGGCGCTGAGCGCGGACGGCAACCCGACGCTCGACACGGTGATGAAGGTGCTCGACGCGCTCGGCCTGCAGCTCGAGGCGAAGGTACGGGTGGCCGAGGCGGCCTGAAGCGAGCGCGCGCGAGCGCCGACCCCGATGGTCATCGCGTGATGCGGGTATCGCGCGGGTATCGGGTGCCAGACGCGCCGCCCGGACCCTAGCAATTCCGCCGTTTCCGGCAACCGCGGCGGAGGGTTCCTCCGCCTATATGCCGATCTTCGTCGCTCTTTCTTGCGAACCAGTTTCACTATATGTTCGCCCAATGCAGGGGGCCATTCCAGCGCTACCCCGACGGGTAGAGGCGCTGGCCTACATCTACGGTCGGATCAGGCGATCCGGTAGCAGCCCGACCTATGACGAAATCGGGCTGGCGATGCGTCCTCGCGTCAGTAAAACGCGAGCGCGTCGACTGGTCGACGAGCTCGTTGCCCTAGGTCCGATCGAGCGGCTCCCTGGATCGAACCGAGGGATCGGTATCCGCGACGAAGATTTATGCCGTCGGATGATCGATGATGGCCTTAGCGATGCAGGTTGGTGGCGCGCCGAACCGAACAGTTTCACGCTCGTCGCCCCGTGCACCAATGTGCACCTACCTCGTGTTGAACCATTTGAGCATATAGCCCCCGCCGCCTAGATACCGGGGATTGCAGATGAACGTTGCTCGAGCACGTGCTGAACTCGCCAAGATCGAGACTGCCGACGTCAAACTCTCGAAGCCTCAATATGAGGCGATGCTCGGCGAGATCGAACGCGGCCAGCAGGCCGAACGGCTGCTCATCAATGTGCGCTCGCAGCTGAATGCCGCGGGCGAATTCGCGAGCATTTCGGCATGAGCGCCAGCGCGAGCGCGCATCCTGCAACCATCGATGTCGAAGGCCAGCAGTATTTACGCGACGCGAAAGGTGCGCTGGTGCCGGTCGGAGCCATCAAGTCAATCGATCTCCTCATGGATGAGCTCGTCCGCAACTTGCTCAGCGGCGCAGCGGCGCTCTCGGCAGAGATCGGCGCGTTCAAGGGTAACGTTTTCGAGCAGGTCGGCGCGCATCAGGCGCTGATCGCGCAGGAGTTCGGCGCGAAGATTGGCGGCGCGAAGGGCAACATCACGCTCACGACGTTCGACGGTCGTCAGCGCGTTCTCGTCCAGGTCTCCGATCAGATCGAGTTCGGGCCGGAGATCCAGGCGGCCAAGTCTCTGATCGACGAGTGTCTCACCGAATGGGCGGCGACGGGTGGCATAGAGCTGCGGGCTTTGGTCAATCGCGTGTTTCAGGTCGATCAACAAGGCACGATCAATCGCGCGGAGGTTTTTAGGCTTCTGCGGGTGCAGATCGAGGACGCACGGTGGCAGCGCGCTATGGACGCGATCCGCGAAAGCATGCGGGTGATCGGCTCTCGAACCTACGTGCGGTTTCAGCAGCGCGACAATGGCGATGCAGCCTGGCGTGGCGTCACGCTAGACATCGCATCGGCGTGAGCCGCTGGATCATCCTTCGCACGAGCGGAAGCCACACGCGACCGTTGTCCAGCTCGCTTCACGATGCAGGCTACGAGGCTTGGTCACCGGGTAGAACGCTGCGCCGCTACATGCCGGCGAAGACACCGACCGGTACGCGCTTGATCGAAACCGATGTTGCGATCCTTCCGACTTTCGTGTTCGCGCCGGCAGCGCACCTTGACCCGCTGCTCGGTTTGGCCGCGCAGCGCGTGGGTCCGCATCCATCGTTCTCCGTATTCCACCATGGGGGCCGCGTTCCGTTGATCTCTGATCGCAGCATCGATGGCCTCCGCGCTGAGGAAGCGGAGCAGGCGGCGCTTATCGCCGCGATGCACATGGCCGAGAGCAGAGCCGAAGCTGACCGCATACGGATCGCAGCCATCAAATCGGCCGCGTCACGCCGGCGCGCGGAGCGCGAGCTTGAGCGCGATCGTCGGAACGAACTTCGGCGAGCGCCCATTGCATTGTCGGATGGGGCCGAGGTCGAGGTCATCGACATGCCCGCACTCGTCGGTGTCCGCGGTGTGTTCGAACGGGCGGACGGACCTTATGCCCACGTGCGGTTCGGCAATCGTTCATGGAAAATTGAGGGTTGGCGCATATGCCCAGCCGCGATAAACGACAACTCCGCTCTCCGGAGCACCGCCGCCTAAGCGGCATTCGGGAAAGACGAACTGGGGCATCGACCCTTGCGCGCCCGCCACAACTTCCACGCGATGCGTCGCGGAGGAAGTCGTAAGCTTGCCGGTGATCCGACCTGACGATCGCCTTACAGCATCCATACCCGTGCGCCGCGGCCAACCGCGCGCATCCTTGCGTTCGGAGCCAGAATGGCGCGCAGACCAACTCCCACCACCGGCGAGCGCCTCCGCGCGGAGGGCGACAAGCTCTACGACCTCGCGGATCGCTGGGATGCCTCAGAGCGTCACTTGTCGCTTCGCCAGCAGTTGCACCACGAAGTCGAGCAGCTCGCGAACACCGTCCGTGCCGTCGTCCGTGGCCGCGGCTTCGGTTGATCGTCTACACCCCGGGCTGGTTTCCCAGACCCATCAGCATCCAATACTCGCGGAGCCTGGCACCGCTGCTCGAAGGAGTGGCGATCCGCCAGGCACTCAGTACGACAGCGCAGGTGCAAGCCTCGCTGTCGCGGCCGGGCGCTTCCATTGTCGCCCGGCCGCACCCGACATGGCTAGATGCCCTCAGCCGATGATCGCGATTAACATTCGCGGCGACGTCAAGACATGGGAACGAGGGGCAGACGAAGCGCGGCGCATCAGCACGACGCTTGATGGATTGTTCAGGCGTCGTCGCAATGGCTGAACGTCTTCGCGGTCGCGCTGGCCAAGCGCAACGGGCGCGACGGCTTCGCGCCGAGCCGCTGTGCCGGCGTTGCTCTGAGCGCGGGATGGTGAGCGCTTCAACGGTCCCCGACCATATCAAGCCGCTGGCGTTGGGCGGCAGCGACGACGACAGCAACATTCGGTGCCTGTGCAAGTCGTGCCACGACGAGGTAACCGCGGAGCAGTTCGGACAGCGCCAGGCGCGGCCGATCGGCTGCGACGCCAGCGGCCTGCCAACCGACCCGCGCCACCCTTGGCATGGATCGATTGACCGGGGGGGGCCGTCAAAACTTTCGGCGCTGATGCCTGGACACCGCATCGACCCTCAATTTCATCGCTAATACAGTATTTGCCCCGGCGTTGTCGGCGCGGACAGGATGGTCCCCATGGCGCGTCGTCAGCGCATCGACAGCGCGACAGGCGCGGTTCAGACGATGGCCGCTGCTGCGCGTGATCTTGAGCCGCCAAAGCATCTGAAGCTGCGCCGCGGTGACGGTCCGTTCTGGGATGCGGTCATCAAGGAACGCGCGAAGAGCGAGTGGACCGATGCTGACATCGCGGTCGCTGCCAACCTCGCGCGTGCGATGGCCGATGCCGAGCGCATAGCGGGCGCGCCGGTCGATCGGGCGGGCAACGTCAAACTCTCCGTCCTGATCCAAACGATCGAGCTGTCGGACAAGCTTGCGCGGCGCATAGTCACGCTGAGGCGCGCGCTCGGCATGGATAATCGAGCGAAGAACGGCGAACAGCGGGACGTGAATCGTCGGCGCGAGCATGCGATGGGCATCGAGGGCGGCCACAACCCGATGGCTGACGACGAGGACGGCCTCCTGGCAAGGCCGTCGACGCTGCAGTGACCCGCGGCGAGCGCGTCATCGCGTTCATCGAGCGCTACTGCCTCGTCCCCGAAGGGAAACTGGTCGGGAAGCCAGTCAGGCTCGTACCATTCCAGCGCAAATTCATCTTGGAGGTATACGACAACCCGGCTGGCACAACGGAGGGTATCCTCTCCATCGCGCGTAAGAACGGCAAGTCTGCGCTGATTGCGTGCATATTGCTGGCGCATCTCGCCGGGCCGGAAGCGCGCCTCAACAGCCAGATCGTCAGCGGCGCGCGGTCGCGCGACCAGGCGGCCCTAGTGTTCAATCTCGCGTCGAAGATGATCTCGCTTTCGGCCGACCTATCCAAGCTGATCCGGATCGTGCCTAGCGGTAAACGGCTGATCGGGCTGGCGCTGAACGTCGAATATCGCGCGCTGGCAGCCGATGGCCATACGGCGCATGGCCTGTCGCCCGTCCTCGCGATCCTCGACGAGCTTGGTCAGGTCCGCGGCCCGCAGGATGATTTCGTCGAAGCGATCGAGACGGCGTCGGGCGCATATGACGACGCGCTGCGGCTGATCATTTCGACGCAAGCACCGACCGACGCCGATATGCTGTCGATCAAGATCGACGACGCGCTACGGTCGAAAGACCTGAAGATCGTCGCCCACGTATACGCGGCCGAGAAGGACGCCGACGTACTCGACACCAAGGCGCACGCCGCGGCGAACCCGGCGCTGGGCCTATTTCGGTCGCTGCCCGAGTTGCTAGCCGCGGCGGAGAAGGCATCCCGGATGCCGTCGGCCGAGAACGGGTTCCGCAACCTGTACCTCAACCAGCGGGTCAACCGGTTCTCGCCGTTCATATCGCCGAGCGTGTGGGGCGCAACGAACGGCGAGATCGACGAGGCGGCGTTCACCCGCGGCGTGGTATACGGCGGTCTCGATCTGGCCGAGACGACCGATCTGGTGGCGTTCGTGCTGATCGCGCAGGACGAGCATGGCTGCTGGCACGTCAAGGCATGGTTCTGGAAGCCGGCGGCGACCGTCGGCGATCATACGAAGCGCGATCGCGTACCGTACGACCTATGGGTGCAGCAGGGCCTGATCGAAACGACACCCGGCGTCGCGGTCGATTACGAATATGTCGCGCGGCAGATCGGCGATATCTGCGCGCCGTATCAGATCGCGAAGATCGCCTACGACAGGTTCCGGTTCAAGACGCTGGAAGCGCAGATGCAGAAGATCGGCGTGACCTTGCCGTTCGAACCGATGGGCCAGGGCTATGTATCAATGGCGCCCGCCATGGACGTGGTCGAAATCGACTTCCTGAACGGCAATATTCGCCACGGCGGCAACCCGGTCATGACCATGTGCGCGGCCAATGCTGTCGTCATCAAGGACCCGGCCGGCAACCGGAAGCTCGACAAGTCGAAATCCACAGGCCGCATCGACGGCATGGTGTCGCTGGTGATGGCCCGCGGGATTGCCGCGGCAGAAACGCCTGAGGGTCCATCGGTCTACGAGGGGCGTGGCATCCGGATGATCTGAGGGGACGTAGATGCCATCTCCCGACGATTATCGGCGCAGCGCGGGCTTCCGCCGCAGCTCCGCCTCCGGTCTGACGATACCTCACGCCAGCTGGGCGTACGGCGACAACCCGCTGAGTGAGAATTACGTGTTCGAGGATCTAGCCGATCCGCGCCTCGCGGCGTTCGTGGGTGCCGGCCGCCATACTTCGGCAGGCGTCCGGGTCGGCGAACACCTCGCGCTGCGCAATTCGACATTCAATCGGTCATGCAATCTGATTGCGACGTCGATGGGCATGCTTCCCATCCACCTGATGCGCAACCTACCCAACGGAGACACGGAGGAAGCGCAGGATCACCCGTTCTACCGCGTGCTGAAGAGCCGCCCGAACGATTTTCAGACGGCGATGGAGTTCAAGTCGCAGCTGCAAATGGCAGCGCTGCTTGATGGCAACGCCTATGCGCTGGTCGTGCGAGGTTTCCGGGGTAAGATTGTCGCACTAATTCCTATGAAGCGCGGCACGATGACGCCGCTGCTCTCGGAGGATTACAAGCTGACGTTCCGGTACAACCCGGCGGGTGGCGGATCAAAAATCCTTGCGGCGGGGGATGTGTTTCACTTCCGGTCTCCGATTACGCTCGACGGGCTGCGCGGCGTCTCGCTGCTGGATGTCGCGGCCCAGGCGATCGGGATTGCTTCCCAGGCCGAGCATGCCGCGGGCAGGCTGTTCCGGCAGGGCGTGCTCGTCGGCGGTGCGCTGGAATCGGCAAGCACCCTGTCCGACAAGGCCTATGCACGGCTGCGCGAGGATCTGGAGGAGCGCTATTCATCCGCGGAGAACGCGCAGAAGTGGATGATCCTGGAAGAAGGGCTGAAGGCCAGCACGCTGACCGGCGATCCGGACAAGACCCAGCACCTCGAGACCCGCCAGCGCCAATCGGAGGAAATTCTTCGCTTTACCGGCGTCCCGCGACCGCTCGCGATGCTGGATGGCACGACCTGGGGCACCGGCACGGAGGTTCTAGGGCAGTTCTTCGTCACATACTGCCTGCTCGGCTGGTTCGTCGCATGGGAACAGGCGATCGAGCGCTGCCTCACCGACGCCGAGCAGGGAACGCTCTACGCCAAGTTCAACGACGGCGCGCTTCTGCGCGGGTCGCTCAAGGATCAGGCCTCGTTCTTCGCCAGCGCGCTCGGCTCGGGCGGATCGCAGGCATGGATGACGCCCGACGAGGTCCGCGCGAACTTCGACCAGAACAAGATCGCCGGTGGTGACCAGTTGCCGGCACGCGCCGCCGCAAAAGCACCGACGGACCCATCGGATGCACCCGACGACCCGCCAGCACCCCCCGATCCGAAGGAAACGAAGAATGGCTGACACGCCACAGGCACCGGGGAAGCCGGCTGCCGCCAAGTGCATCGACGGCCGCTCGATCCCGGGCAAGCCGGGAGCCGTGCCGAGCGCAGCCGGCGCACCGCGCGGCGTGGTGGGGCGTATCAACGGTCGCGAGCGCGGCCCGGCGCTGCCCGTGCCCGCCGATCGCCGCGTGTCGGCGTTCACGAACCCCTCGGTTCTGGAACGCTGGGCCGAGGACTCGGCGGGCGTTCGCGCCGTGGCCGTCGGCGACAATGTCATCACGATCTTCGACGATATCGGCGAGGATTTCTGGACCGGCGGCGGGGTGACAGCGAAGAGCGTCTCGGCGCAGCTGCGCGCCATCGGCGATCGCCCGATCGAGCTTCAGATCAACTCGCCCGGCGGCGACGTGTTCGAGGGCTTCGCGATCTACAACGTGCTGCGCGAACATCCGCAGCCGGTCAACGTGAAGATCATGGGCATGGCGGCGTCGGCCGCATCCGTGATCGCGATGGCGGGCGATACGATCGAGATCGGGGCCGCTGCGTTTGTCATGGTGCATAACTGCTGGTGCGGCGCGGTCGGCAACCGGCACGACTTCCAGGAGGTCGCCGACTTCCTCGCGCCGTTCGATCTCGCCGCCGCGCAGGTCTACGCACAGAAGTCCGGGCAGACCGTCGCCGAGTGCCAGAAGCTGATGGACGCCGAGACGTTCATGTCGGGCGCGACCGCGATCAGCGCCGGGTTCGCCGACAGCCTGCTCGCGGCCGATCAGACGAAGCGCGACCCCGCCACGAAGGCGTCGGACCGGGCGCGCGCCGCGATCACCGCCCTCGAGCTGAAGCTCGTGGCCGGCGGCGACACCCGCGCCCAGGCGCGCGAGCATATCCAGAAGATCAAGGCCACGCCCGGCGCTGGCCCTGTAGCCGACACGCCAGGCGCTGGCGGCGACACCGAGTTGGCGGCCGCGATGGCCAGCCTGCTCACCACCCTACAAAGCTGAGGTAACATCATGAAGAAGATGAACATGACCGCCCTCGCGGCGGTGGCGACGGTGCTCGCCTATCCGTTCCGCGCAGCGGCAGCGGCGCTGTCGCCGAATCGCGCGCTCGACGTGCCGACCCTCACCCTAGCCGACTATGAGATCGATCCGGTCCTGGCAGTCCGCGCTACCCCGCGTGCGCTCACCGGCGTCTCGGTCCGAGCCGACGTCTCGGGTGATCCGAAGGTAATGTTCGAGGCGCTGAACCTTGCGTTCAAGGAGTTCAAGGACACCAACGACGAGAAGGTGAAGGGCCACGTCGACGTCTTGGTCGATCTGAAGCTGAGCGCGATCAATGCCACGCTTGCCGACCTCGAGAAGGCGATCGACGACCAGGCAAAGGCTGCGGCGGCGGCAACGCTGAGCGGCGGCCGTCAGCCCGTCGATGCGGCCTATACCGGGCTTTTCGGCTCCTACATGCGTGACGGCAAGCGTGAGGACGAGGAGAAGCTCAAGCAGGAGCAGAAGGTCGGCATTCGGATGGCGATGTCGGAAGGCTCGCCCGCCGATGGTGGTCTGACGGCGCCGATCGAGTGGGATCGCACCATCACCGAGCGGCTGAAGCTAATCTCGCCGCTCCGCGCCGAGGCGACCGTTCAGTCGATCAGCAAGGCCGGCTTCATCAAGCTGTTCACCGATCGCACGATCGGCTCCGGTTGGGTTGGCGAAACCGCGTCGCGGCCGGCCACGACCACGCCGCAGTTCACCGCACTCCCCTTCGTCCCGGGCGAAATCTACGCGAACGCCGCGGCGTCGCAGGATCTGCTCGACGACAGCGAAGTGAACATGGAAGAGTGGCTGACGAACGAGATCGAGATCGAGTTCTCGCGCCAGGAAGGAATCGCCTTCGTGGCCGGGGACGGCTCGAACAAGCCCTTCGGCGTCCTCAGCTATGTCACTGGCGGTTCGGCGGCAGCGCGGCATCCTTGGGGTGCGATCCAGGTTCGCAACAGCGCGGCCGCAGCGGCCCTGACGGCCGATCAGGTGTCGAACATCGTCTATGATCTGCCGGCGATGTACACTCCCAACGCCAAGTGGTTCATGAACCGACTGTCGATGGGTCAGGTCCGACTGCTCCAGGATACGCAGAAGCGTTACCTTTGGCAGCCGTCCTACCAGGTCGGGCAGCCGTCGACCCTGCTCGGCGCGCCGATCGTCGACGTCCCCGACATGCCGAACGTCGCCGCAGGTGCGATCCCGATCCTGTTCGGCGACATGAAGGAGACGTATCTGGTCATCGACCGGATCGGCTTCCGCGTGCTGCGCGATCCGTACACGAACAAGCCCTACATCAGCTTCTACTGCACGAAGCGCGTCGGCGGGGGCGTGAAGAACCCGGACGCCATGAAGGCGATGCTGATCAGCGCCTGATCTCGACAACCAACGATCGCCGGGCCGGCTCACGCTGGCCCGGTTGTCCGAAGTCCCGCCGCGGCGAGGCTTCGGTCAACCAAGGAGCATCATCACCATGGCCGATACCACCAGCGATATCGCCGCGAACGCCTCGATCGTCGCGGACCTCGACACCTCCGGTGCCGCGAAGATCGCGCCCGCCACCACGTTCAGCACGAGCGGCGCGCCCGTCCAGATCGTCCCCGACGTCGATCCGGATCATCCCGCAGTCGACAACGACCCTCGGAAGAACACGACCGTGCAGCAGAACCGGATCGACTTCAACGATCCGACGCTGACCGGCCGGGACGCCGCCGCGAAGATGCTGGCCGATCAGAAGACCATCGCGACCTCGGCAGAAACCAAGGCCTGACCCCTTCGACGCCGGCCCGCCCCCTTGGCCGGCGTCGATCCTCCTGAAGCGAGACGTCCGATATGGTAACGACACCCATTCCGGCGGGTACGGACGTCGGCGCCCTCGTCGCGTCGACCACGCAGCCGATCTCTGCACTTGCCCTGCCGCTGCCGGCCGGCGCTGCGACCGATGCGAAGGCCGAATCCATCCGCGCGCTGCTCGCCGCGGCGCTGACGGTCGGCCTGCCGGCCGGGGCCGCGACTGACGCCACGTTGCAGGCGATCCTGACCAAGCTCGGCACCGCGCGGGTCGAGACGCTGTTCACCGACGATACCGGTACGTTCTTCGTCCGCGTTGACAACGCCGGCGCGATCAGCTGGACCGACACGTCGGGTAATGCGAGCG
Source organism: Sphingomonas bacterium (assembly GCF_903642285.1). GTDB lineage: Bacteria > Pseudomonadota > Alphaproteobacteria > Sphingomonadales > Sphingomonadaceae > Sphingomonas. The sequence continues at coordinate 32,051 of NZ_CAHJWJ010000020.1, read as the reverse complement.
CAGCCCCCGGGGTCGGCCAACGCCCCGCGGCCGGCGCGACGGTCCTCCTCGACAAGTCGGCGTTCGTCGCCACGGCGGCCGCGGCCGGCTATTCGGTCGGCGATTATCTCGACCATATTGTGACGACCGACCCGGGCAGCGGTGTCGTCATCGGCAACTTCTGGGTCAACAGCTCCACGGGGCTGAAACTGGCGGCCGCGCCTGCATCCGGAAACATCTCGCCGATCTCGCCGCTACCGACGGGCGCCGCCACGCTCGCGTCGCAGACGGCGGGTAACGCGCTGCTGACCGCGATCCAGGCGCTGCTGACCGCGCCGCTCGCCCTCCCCACAGGGGCGGCGTCCGACGCGAGCGTCAAGGCCAGCGCGCCGGCCGACAACTTCGCAGGGATCGCGACCAGCGACACGGTCGCACTGGCGACGGTTCCGAAGGCGCTGTTCATCGGCGGTGCCGGCAACCTGGTGGTGAAGGGCGGCGATGGAGTTCAGGCGACGTTCGCGGTGGTCGCCGGCCAGATCGTCCCGATCCGCGCGCGGTTCGTCATGACCACCGGCACGACGGCAACCGGTATCGTGGCGATCTCCTGATGCTCGGGCTGGGGCTGTCACCATCGCAGGTCGCTGTGCGGCGAGCTGCGCGCATCTTAGCGCCGCCTCCTCTTGCCTTCGCTCTCAACGGCTCAACCAACCCCAAGCTCAAAGCGATGCTGGCCCGAGTCAAGGCCGGCACCGGCCGCGGGTTGATCCTGGTGAAGGGCACGAGCCTAGAAGTCGGATGCGGTGGCGCGATAACCGCCAACGGGACGAGTAGCAGCGTCGCGTCCCAGCTCGTAAATGCCCGACCCTACCGGCCGGCGGCTGTGCTGGCCGGGCTCGCAACTGCCGCGGGTTATCCGTGCTTCGATGACAGCATGGTCGGTGACAACAACGTCACGCCCTACACCACTCTATCAATCTATGACCCGCGAATCTCGTTCCCGAGCGGGGTCTGGACGGCAGCCGGATCAACCACGAGCCCGAACAGCTTCCCATTCGCTGGCGCAAACTACCTCAACGGTACGGGCTTTGGCCCTTTGGTATTTACGCCAGACGTTGGCGCGAACACCTTCATTGTGGACGTCTACAATGTCGGCGGAGCGTTCACGTTCAGCGTCAACGGCGCAGCGCCGACATCGATCACCGCGCCCGGTGCGACCATATCGGGCAACACGGTAACGGCACCGAGTTCGAGCAGCGGCTTCACCAGGATCACCGTGGTGGGCGGCCTCGGCACGACCGGGCTTTCGGTGACGCCGGGAACCAATGCGCTGCTCCGCTCGATCACGGGATACAACAGCGCCACCCCTGCCATCGACATGCTGGTCCACGCTTCCAATGGCTCGCTGTCCAGCGATCAGGCTGCGGAGAGTTCTGGAAATCACTGGTACAACAACGACGCGCTGGCCTTCGATGCTCCGGACCTGACGCTAATCGCCGTGGGCACGAATGACTGTTCACAGGGAGTTCCGATTGCAACGTTCATTGCCAACGTACAGACGATCGTAAATACCGCGAGACTAAGCGGCGACGCTGCTGTCTACTGGACCACCGCGGCTAATCCTGCCACGTTCTCGACCGCAGCCGCGCAGGGTAACTACCGGGATGCGCTGGCTAGCTGGGCCGCTTCGAACAATGTCGCGTTCTGGGATCAGCTTACCAAATTCGGCGACTGGTCGGTGATCGGACCAAGAACGGCCGATCAGACGGTTCACCCGAACAGGGGCCTATATGCCGACATCGGAGCCTATAACTGGTCCTGCGTTCAGGCGATGGCCGCATGATCCGCCGCATCCTCGCCGCGCTGATCGGCCCCCGCTCGCAGCCCGATGACTATCGCTATGGGAGCCATCGGTAATGCTCGCAACCCTGATCGCGCTCGGCGTCATCCCGACGGACAGCGGGACGGTTCTGCCACCGACGCCGCTCGCCGACCTGGAGCCGCTGACGCTTGACGAGGTGAAGCTCAACCTTCGCGTCGACGACACCGACGAAGACACGCTGATCGAAGGGCTGATCACCGCTGCGCGGATACACGTCGAGGGCTACACTGGCCTGGTGCTGACGCCGCGGACGGTGACGGAGACGGTGCCGCAGCTGGGGCGGTGGGTCGACCTGGACTCGTGGCCGGTGACCGGCGTCAGCGCGATCCGCTACCCGCTCAGCGGCGTCCTGACGCCGATGGCGACCGGATCGTGGGCAACGAGCTTCGTTCGCCGGCCGGTGCGGTTGCTCCCGACGGCGGTCGGCTGGGGACTTGGCACGGCACGCTACGGCTCGACCGCTTGGTCGCTGCCGACGTTGCCGGTCGAAATCGACGTTCAGGCCGGCTACGCGACCCCGGCAGATGTCCCACAGACCGTGAAACAGGCGATGCAGCTGCTGATCAGCCACCTTTACAGCAATCGTGCCGCCTCCGAAGTTGGGCTGCGCGCCGCAGCAATCGAGATACCGTTCGGGGTTCGCGAGTTGCTGCAAAGCTCGCGTCTGGTGCGCGTCTGATGCCCCTTCGTCCGGGCGATCTGCGCCAGCGCGTCACCATCCAGGAAGTCAGCGAGACCCTGAACGCTGGCGGGGGAAAGACCAAGGCCTGGAACGACGTTGCGACTGTGTGGGCACAGGTTACCCCGTCAAGTGGCGGCGAAGCCTTCGCCCAAGGCGTTGCTCGCAACACCCAATTCTACAAGGTGCTCATCCGATATCGGGCTGGAGTGACCCCGCGTAATCGTATGGTGTGGAACGGCCAGCCGCTGAACATCCGCACCTGCTCAGATCCGGACGGAACGCGTGAGGCGCTCCAGATGATGGCGGAAAGTGGCTCTCCGGAGCCAGCATGAGCCGATCGACCATCAAAGGCGCGGCCAGCTTCAAACGCCTAATCAAAGCACTGCCGGATACCGCGAACAAGCGGCTGATCGGGTTCCTAAACGATGCCGGCCCGGTACTGGTCGGCGTCATGCAGTCGCAGCTCCCGGTGCTGGCGTCGCCGCGGCCGAACCGTACCGCGGGGGCGCTGCGCGACAGCATCAAATACAAGGTCACGCCCACCACCCTGAACCTGAAAGTGGGCCAGATCGCGAAGCGGGATGTCCTGTTTTACGGCCATATCCTGAACGTCGGCCGCAAAGCGAAGACGGTGCCTATCAGGCGCGGGCCGCGCGCCGGCGCGACGATGAAAATCAGCGCGTTGCCCGGCCTCTACGTGCTGAACCGGGTGAAGGTGAAGTTCCTGGACGGCTCGCTGCCGGGATACCGCGCGCTGCTCGACAACATCCTGACCGAAGCGTCGCAGGGAGCCGGCAATGACTGATCTCGCCGGCGCATGCCAGCTCGCCATCTACGCCGCGCTGACCGCGATCGACGGGTTGCCGCCTGTCGTGTCCGAAGTGCCCATGAACGAGCAGGATCAGGCGGTCTTCCCGTTCATCCTGCTCGGCGACGACAACGTCACGCAGATCGGATCGAAGACGCATCGGGTCGAGCGCCACGAGGTCAGCATCCACGTCTGCATGCAGTCGACGTCGAAGCTGATCGTCCGCGGATATCAGGAACAGGTCCGCGCCGCGCTGCACGACCAGCCGATCGCGGCCGACGGGGCCAGCCTCTCGAACCCGGTCGCTCTCAACCAGAACACCCCGTTGCTCGACGACGGCGCGACTTACGTCGGGTCGAGCATCTTCGCCATCATCGCTCAAGACGCATAACGGAGAACGACCATGACCAGCACGGTTCTACTCGGCGACAACTACCTACTGTGGGTCTCGGCGATCGGTGCGGCTCCGCCCGTCTACGCCGTCATCCAGGGTCAGGGCACCGCCACGATCAACCGGTCGCAGAACAAGATAGCGACGTCGTCGAAGACGACGCAGGGTTACGGCACCAACGCCTATGGCCTGATCGATCTCACCATCGACCTCGACATCCTGCCGACGCTGCCCGACCCGACCGGCTACACGCAGTTCGAAACGAACTGCAACGCCGTTCCGCGGACGCCTTTCGCGATCGAAATCCGAAAGAATGGCTTGGCGGGCGTTGAAGCAGATGCGATCTTCTCCGCTGTCATGTACGGCTCCATTACGAGCACGGCACTGACGCAAGCCGAGAAGGTGCAGTGCAAGGCGCAGCTCGCCCTCGCTGCCGCTCCGACCGTCGACGCGCTGAAGTGATGCTCGCGAACGAAGAGCGTGGCGAGTTCGACATCGAACTCGCCGGCGGCACGTTCTCGATGCGGCCTTCATGGGACGCCATTCAGGCATTCGAGAAGGGTACGGGTCGGTCGTTGCTCGTGCTGGCTGGGCAGGCCGCGGCGAAGGCGCTGGACACCCGGTCGATGGCGACGATCGTCGTCGAGTGCGTTGCCGCCTGGGGGCGTGCGAAGGGCATCATGTCGGCGCAGGGGTTCGATATCGACCGCACCGCGGGCATGATCATGGACTCGCCCGGCGGGCCGCTCGTGCTGTGCGAGCGCCTGCGATTGATGCTCTATATGGCGGCGACCGGCGGGATCACATCGTCGGGGGAAGTCCGGGCACCGGTGGCAAAGGCGGCACCGGTGCCGGAAATCAAACCCTCGGCAACCGCCCGGAAGCGGAAGATGCCGGCCGCCGGCGGCTGATGGGGCTGGCCGCTGCTTGCCTCGGGTGGCGGCCGACCGAGTTCTATGACGCTACGCCGGCGGAGTTCTTCGCGGCGCTCGAGCAGTGGCGGGCGATCAACTGTCCAAGCTGACACCTTTCAGTCGGTCGACCGCGGAAACGATGGCACCAGCCCCATAGAAAATCGCTCCAGCAAGGGTCAAAGCAAGCGCCAGTTGCGCGTGACTGCTTTGACCCAGTGCGGAGACCGCGTTCGCGATTGCTGTCGAAAAATCCGGTGCGGGCGCTGTCATAAGGCGTTCAGCGCTGGTCGACAATGCCAGCGTAGTCGCAACACCGCCGATGAAGAGCATGAAGCCCAATGCTCGCAGCAAAACGCTTTCCATAACTATCTCCGGAGAATCGAGGATGGCCGATCAGGACGCCCGGGCGTTGCTCCTCACGATCCAGGCTAACACCGAGCTCTTACGGTCTAACCTATCAGCGGCTGAACGGGCCGTCGAGGATTTTACGAACCAGACCCAGAAGCACCTTGCAGACAGCGACGCGCGGTTCGAGGTGTTCGGTAAATCGATCGAGAAGCTGGAAGGTCCTCTTGAGCGTCTCAAGCTGATTGGAGAGGGGGCTTTCGCATTCCTGGTCGGTGAAAGCCTGATCGAAAAGGGCAAGCAGGCGCTGGAGTTCGCTGGCAACATCCAGTTCATGGCCACACAGGTCGGCGTTTCAACAGATTTCCTTCAGAAGTTTCGATTTGCCGCGAGCCAGTCGGGTGCTTCAATTGAGGTAACGGATACCTCATTGATCAAGTTTAGCCGCAGTGTCGGTGAGGCGGCGAACGGTAATGCTGGCCTCGTAAAGCGGTTCAATGAATTGGGCGTAGGGGTGCTCGACGCTAAAGGGAAGGTTCGCTCAGTCGAGGCAGTGTTCAATGACACCGCGGACGCCATTTCGAAGATTGACAACCCTGCTCAGAAGACTGCTGCAACGCTCAGCCTATTCGGACGTGGCGCAGCTGCTCTCATTCCAGTCCTTTCCGGAGGGGGGGCGGGGTTCGCCGCGCTGGGCGCGGCCGCCGAACGGCTCGGCATTGTCCTGGGCCCCGAACTTATTGAGCACGCCGAAGACGTAAATCACAAGATGGCTGCTCTGAAGCTGATCCTAGACGCGCAAATGGCATCGGCAGTCGCTCAAAATGCAGGTGCGATCGCCCAAGTCGCGGAATCCCTCGTCAAAGCCGCGGGTGGCGTTGCCCAGTTTCTTGCGGGCCACCCAGAAAGGGCGCTTGCAATTCTCGGCGGTCTTGCCGGTGCACGGGTCGGCGGCCCCTACGGGGCAGCCGTCGGCGCAGCGGCGGGGTACCTTTACGGCGAACATCTAAAAACAGAACAAGATGATGAAAGCACCGACCTTGGGGTTCGGCGATCCCGGCTAAGTGAGGCTCGCGAAGCTTACCACGCGGCTCGTACATACCGCCCGACCGAAACATTTATGCGAGATGGCGTGGGCAGCCCGACGCCGTCGGTCAATCTCGAACCCGCGCGCGCAGAACTGCAAAAGCAGTTGTCTCTTATGTCGCACGCCATCGCGGTGGCTGGAAAGCCAAAAGCCAAAGGCGGCCGTGGCAGTAAACGTGCCGGCGTCAGCAATCCGGACACCACGAAGCCGAAAAAGGGCAAGTCGCAGGATCAGCTCGACCGCGAGGCCGAAGCCGCTCGGCAGAAGGCGTTGCGCGAGGATTCCGCGTATACCGCCGAGCTGGCGCGCACGCACAACGATTATGAGAAGGCCGAAGCGGCGCTACTCGACACCGCGCGCTCTCAGTTGAACGCCGAACTTGAGGCGCTCCAGATCTCGGCCGACGCGAAAGACAAGGAAATCGATAACCAGGTCGCCGAAGGCAAGATTACGAAGGCCAAGGGCGATCACCTCAAGAATCTGATCGATCTGACGGAGGCCGACCAGGAGGAACTGGCCCGACGCAAGTACCAGGCCCGGTTGATCGACGAAGCAGCGGCGCGCGAAGCGCTACAGGTTCAGGGCGCGGTCGCGCTGCTGCAACTGGACGATCGCCTCACCACGACCCGTCAGCAGCGGGTCGCGATCGAGCTTCGGCTTCTCGCCTACCAGGAACAGCAGGCGATCGCCGAGCAGCAGCGGATCATCGACGACAACAAGAGCACGCCCAATTCCGAGGCGGCCACGAACGCGCAGACCACGATCGGCCAGATCAAGGCGCAATCGGGCCGTAATCAGGACATCGTGCGGCAGCAGAACCAGAGCCCGCTCGATTCGTACCGGCAGCAGTTGGTCAGCGCGGTGGGCAGCACCGATGCCCTGAACGATTCCCTGCAGAGCGTTCAGGTCGACGGTCTGAAGGGGCTGCAGGACGGCTTCGTCGGGGTCGTCGAAGGCACGAAGACGCTCACCAGCGCCTTCCACGACATGGCCGCCTCGATCATCGGTGATCTCCTGAAGATCGGCGCGGAGAAGGTGATCCTGAGCGTGCTGGGGTTCGCAGATGGTGGATCGGTGCCGAATGTCCTCCACCTGGCCGGCGGCGGCAACGTGTTCGGCGCTGGCGGTCCGCGCGATGACAAGGTGCCCGCGATGCTGTCGGCAGGCGAATATGTGATCAACGCGGCCGCGGCATCGCGGCACCGCCATTTGGTCGAGGCGATCAACTCGGACAGCCTCCCGCATTTCGCGGACGGGGGGCTTGTCCCCAACATCCGGATGCCGTCGATGGGATCGTTCGCCCGGGCGTCGGCTGCGCCGCAGGTGATCTACGTCCAGGTCGATAAGTCCGAATTGTTCGACACCCACGTTACGCGGCTTGCTGCACCGCTCGCGCAGGCCGCGATGGTCGGCGGCGCGGCGCAAGCGCAACAGGATCTGGCCGATCGGCAGATGGCGGCGATCCCATGACCGATCCCATCGCCGGACCGATCTTGCTACCGAGCAACCCCGGCCTGCAGACCGACGGTGTTACCATGCTCGACTGGGGCGGTCCGCTGTCCCCGGTTAACGGCGGCGCGGTGCAGACCCTAATGCGGCTCGGCACGCGCCACGCGCTGGAGTTCACGATCCCGACCATGCCGACTGAGCCGCTCGGGCGACAGTGGGCGGCGCTGCTACGGCTGGCGAAGCTCTACGGCGCTCTGCTGCCGTTCGGGCAGGATGGGTTCAAGGTAGGAGCGCCCGGCGCGCCGGTGGTGGCTGGGGCCGGGCAATCCGGTTCGCTGCTGGCAATCCGAGGCTTCACTACCGGCTACGCGGCGAAGATCGGGCAGGCCTTCAGCATCGTCCATGGCGGCCGGCGCTATCTGCACTTCGTTGCGACGCAGGGCCTGTCGGTCGACGGAACACTCACGCTGGCCATCTTCCCGATGCTCCGTATCATCCCGGCCGATGGCGATGTGTGCGAGTTCGCGCGGCCGATGATCCAAGGTAGCCTGTCGGGTCAGCCGCCCAAATGGTCGCGCCAGACAGCGCCATGGAGCGACTTCGGCACGATCACCATATCGGAGGATGAATGATGGCCGATGCAAATGACGCTGCCCGCGCGATCGCCCGGCTCGACTATGAAGCCCTCACCGCCGAAGCTGCCCAGTTTCAGCAGCGGCAGCTCGCGCTCGTCGATCGTGCACTTCAGAGCCTGATGCTCATTAACGGCGGCGCCCTCGTCGCGCTGTTCACACTGATTGGCAGCAAGGCATCCCTGCATGTTCACACGCAGACCCTATGGGATTCCTTCGTCCTGTTCGCCGCTGGCATGTGCTGCACACTGTTGGCGAATTTCGCAGCGTTCTTCGCCCAGGGGCTCTACTATCAGTCGAGCCAATTTCAGGCATGGAACGCCCAACAGCGGGCGCATGACGTCCCCGAGACGCACGACTTCAAATCACCGCATCGGGCGGGCGATCGTAGCGAGATCATCGGCATCTTCGCCGCGTTCGCCGCGCTGGCCGCGTTCATCACCGGGTGCGCCTTCGCATTCGCGGGCGTCGTTCCGGCCTAACCAGTGTCCGAACTGCCACCAGCCCTCGCCGCTGCGCTTCGCGGCGATCGTCCCCTGCTGTTCGGATCGGTCGAAATTGCTCTGCCCGGCTACGACTTATTGCTATTGGACGGCGCAGGCCAACTCATGGTTGGCAACCGTCTCTTCGTCGGTCGGGACCCCACCTATGGCGTGCTCGACACGATCAAGGGTCTCGCCGATACGATGGGCGACCAGGCACCGGCGGTCACGCTTGGCCTGATTCCGGCCGGCAACACTGCGCTCGCGCAGCTGCTCGACCCGTCGGTGCAAGGCTCGGCGGTCACGATCGCAATGGGCTGCATCGACATTGCGGCAGGTACTGCGGTCAGTGCGCCCTACGTGCTGTTCACCGGCGAACTGGACGTGCCAACCGTCAACTGGGACGCGAACGATCGCCGGATCGATTACAAGGTGACCAGCGTAGCGGAGCGACTGTTCACGACGGAGGAAGGTCGCCGACTATCGGACGCGTTCCACCAGAAGGTCTGGCCGGGCGAGCTGGGCATGGCCTTCGTGACCGATGTCGAGACGTGGGTCCCGTGGGGCCAGAAGCTCGACACGACGGCGATCGAGACGCGCACGAACATCCCCACCTACGGGAACAGCACCAATGGTCGAACCTGAGGGCGAACCGCACGCGCTCGTCGTCAGGCGCGATGCCGCACAGCGCACGCTCGACCTTTGGTCAAAGCGTCCCATGCGTCTCGGCGAAAGCGATTGCGTGCGGATGGTCGCCGCCCATCTTCGGTTGCTTGGCTACAAGGTGAAGCTGCCACCCAAGGGATCGTATCGCAGCGTCAACTCGGCGCTGAAGGCATTGCGTGAGGCTGGGCACGCGACGATCGGCGATGCGCTCGACGCGATGGGCCTCGCCCGCATCACGCCCGCGGCGACGATCGTCGGCGACGTGATCCTGATGCCGGCCGAGCACGATCTCGGCGCGCTGGTCGTCGCGATGGGCAACGGACGTGTGGCTGGATGGCATGACGACTATGCTGACGGCGTCGTCGTCATGCAGCCGCTCCAGATGGTGGCGGCCTGGCGGGCGAATCCCCGGTGAAGGTGCTCAAGATTGCCGCGATCGTCGTGGGCGCTGCGGCGCTGGCCTTCACCGGTTTGGGCCTTGCGCTGGACTTCTCCCTAGGCGCGACCTTGGGCGCGCTTGGCGGCGTGGCCGGCGCGATCGGCCTAAGTGGTGTGGCGGCTACGGCATTTACGGGTTTAATTGCTGGCGCGGCCCTGTACGACATTGCGGGTATCGCGAGTTTGATTCTGCCGAAGCCCAGTCAGGGCGGAAACCAGATCAAATGGAAGCCCGACCCCTATGCCGGCATCCCCTATGCGATGGGGCGGACGCTGGTAGGCGGGAACATTGTGTATCGTCGTGGATCGGGCGGCGAAAACACCTATGAGAATTTCGTGACGGTGCTGTCGCTCGGCCCGATCCAGTCACTCGACACTACGTTCATGAACAAGACGACGGTGACGTTCGACGCCGATGGCGCGAACAACGGCAACGCGAACGGGACCTATTCGGGGCAGATATGGCAGAGCTGGCAGGCTGGCCAATGCCCCGAGGTCGCAGCCATGCAGCCCCGTGTCGGGGCCGCGCCAGGCTGGACCGCTCAGCACAAGCTGTCGGGCCTCGCTGCGACCTTCCTGACGTTCAAATACGACACCCGAACGACGAATGGCCTGACGACCGAGCCGGCCCCCGGCTGGATCGGCCATTGGGTAAAGGTATACGACCCCCGCCTGGACAGCACGTATCCCGGTGGGAACGGGCCATGCCGGGCGTTCGACGAGGCAACCTATGTCTGGTCGGAGAACCCGCACCTGCATGGGCTGACCTGGGCGATGGGTCGCTATCAGAACGGGGTTCGCGTGGCCGGCATCGGTGCGGGCAATCCCGTCCCGGGTGGAGCAGTCACCGCGGTCGACGTCGCCAGCTTCGTGGAGGGTGCCAATCTCAACGATGCGCGGGGATGGACGCTCGGGGGTCAAGTCGTCACCCGCCCGGACACGCTCTGGAATAGTCTGAAGTCGATGCTGCAGGCGGGCGGCGCGCAGCCGGCGCTGATCGGCGGGGTCATCACCGCGATCAATCGCGCGCCACGCGTGAGCCTCGCGACGATCACGCGGTCGGATATCGTCGGCAAATGCACCTTCAGCGCGACCCAGCCGCGCCGCGCGCGGATCAACGGGATCATCCCGCAGTACCGGTCGGAAGAACATGATTGGGAAATGGTGTCGGCGTCCGAAGTTTCGGTTGCGGCCTATGTCGCGCTCGATGGCGACGAGCGAACGAAAGAGATAGCCTATCCGCTCGTCCAGGACGTCAACCAGGTCGCACAGCTCGCCGCCTACGACATCTGCGATGCGCGCGAGGCCGGGCCGGGATCGATCCCGCTCAAGCCGTGGTGGCTGAACTACAAGGTCGGTGATTGCGTCACGTTCAGCCCCGAAGACGGTTTTTCGATCAAGGTTATGATCACCGGCCGCGCGATCGAGGCGCAATCGGGCGTCGTCACCTATACCGCGCGCGGCGAGACGGACGCGAAGCACGGCTACGCGCTCGGCCAGACGGGGCAGGCACCGCCGATCGTCGCGCTGGCCTACAGCACCGCCGTCACCGCGCCCGACGCGGCCGACTGGACGCTCTCCGCCGGCACCGACGCGATCCCGTCGCTGATCCTGACGGGAGCGGTAGGCAACAGCTCGGCCGAGGCGGTGATTTTCGAATATCGGGTCGTCGGCACCGAGACGTGGATCGCGGCAGGCGTGATGCAGCCCAGCACGACCAGCGCCGTCATCACCGTGCCGCCCGGCGCTCAGTACGAGGCCGCGGTGAGCTACCGCGTGCGCGGCGTTACCGGCAACCGACTGGTCCTCCAGCCGGTCACCTCCGGCGCGATCGGAGGCGTCGCCACCAGTGTGGATGCTGCCGACCTCCAGTCGCAGATCGACGACATCCGCGATCAGCTAAAGACGAAGGACGGCGCGCCGTCCTCCTGACACGCCCCTAACCGGAGCACGCCATGCCAGTATTCCAGACGCTCACCGCGTCGCGCAACGCGACATGGGCACCCCCGCTCGTCTTCATCTACACGGGAGCCCAACTACCGCTGACCGGGGGCCACATCGCGATGCAACTGCGCCTCTACGGCGGCGCGCCAGGCGATGCGCTGCTGACGCTTAATCCCGTTCCTTTCACGGATACGCTGGCCAGCGGCACGCCTGGCGGCCCTGACGAGGTTCGATTGCTGACGCTGTCGCCGCGCGTCGATCCCGGCGATCCTGCCGATCCGGCCGCTGGCACCTGGGCGAACATGCCGCCCCCGCCCGAGGCAGGCGACCCACTCACCTTAGTTTTCGACATCCGCATCACCTACGCCGACGGGATCTCCGAGATCCTGTCGAGCGGCTCCTTCAATCTCTCGCCGGGAGTGACCCTCGTATGACCCTCGCCAATCAGCTAATCAGCGCGAGCGTGCCTGGCCTGCGCGGTCCTGGCCTCACCGGCGACGATCGCACGCTCGTCACGACGGCTGCAGCTCAAGCGCTCGGGGCGGCGCTCGGCAACATCGCCGGCGCGGCGACCGCCCCCGGCTATGTCGCCACCGACGGCACCACGGGTAACATCGACACGGTGTGGCTGCACTCCCCCGCGACTCTTGCGCTCGGCGCGGGCGTGACGATCAGCTATTCCAACCTCTTCGCCGATCCGGGAATGAACGTGCTTTCGTTCTATGCACAGGACGGCACTTTTATATCGGGCGTATCGTCGGCCACTCATGGTGTCGTCGCCGATACAGTGACGCCGCCACCCAACTCCGCCTCGATGCACATTTGCTACGGAACGGCCACCGCGCCGATCATTCGCATAAATCCTCCGGCCACGACCCTGACCCCCGAGGATTACGCAGGAAACTTAGCCGGGCTCGCCACGACCAAGGGCTACATAGCCAACGACGGCACTTCGGCCAACGCCGACGTGAATTGGCTGAACAGCCCCAAACTGGCGGTCACGACACCACGCATCGTCCGCTTCAGCCTACCGAGCGGCGCGGCGAACATGAATCCGGTCAGCTTCTACGCTGCCGACGGCAGCTACCTGTCGGGTGTTCCCGGCTCGAGACTCAGCGGGCAGGTCGCCGTCCCGGACGCCGCAACGACGATGCAGCTCTGCAAGCCGAAAGCGGGACAATCCTTCTTCAGCTACACCGCGCCCGCCGCCAAAGCACCGTTCCTGGTGCCCTCGGACTGGGTCTACATGCACGGCGATAGCCGCTCGTCGACCGATTACACCTTCAACGCCGACGAGATGGCGGCGGCGCTGGGCTGCAATGTCCACACCGGCGGCTTCTCGGGTCATACGGTGGCGCAGAACGCCAGCGACGCCGAACTGGGTGCGATCTTCGCGTTCACGCCGACGCCTGAGCTCATCACCGTCCTGCCGGGCGGCAATGACAGCGGTGCCGCCGGGACAGTCGGCACCTTCTCGGCGGCCAGCGTAAATGGCATCGGCGGCGAGGCGGTAGTCACGCCGACCGATATCACCGCCGACTATGCCGGCACCAGCTTCATCCAGGCTGTCGACCACCAGATGCGCAAGATACAGGCGCACTATCGCAATGTCCGCGCACGCGCCGGCCTTACGGGTAGCGAGACCGAGGATCAGAAGAACGCCAAGATCGACGCGGTGACGCTGCCGCTACTGGTGTTCTTCACGGATGCCCCGCAGCAGCGCTCTGCCGATGCCTCATGGGGCACGCCGGCAGACTTGGCGCGCAAGGCCAATGCGGTCCGCGAAGCCGCTGCGCGCAATGGCGTGCTGGTCGCGGACTCGATGGCGCTCGACTGGGACATGACGCTGGAGGTTGCGTTCCCTGGCCCAGCGAGCGTTGGCGGAGCGACGAATAAGGCGATCAACCAGGGGAACTTCTACATGGACGGCCTGCACCCCAATCGTTTCGGGTGGCGCCGACTGGCGCTGCTTCTCGCGGGGGTGCTGGGAATGGCATCGTGACCGCGCTCGCCATGCTGGTCGATGATGCGACGTGGCGGACCGTCGATCCGTGGATGTGGGGGCTGTGCATCCTATGCATGATCCCGGCGGCCTGGCGTGTGATTTGCGGAAAGGGCCGTTCGCTGGACGCGATCTGGGCGGTGGCGGGGCTATTGGCGGTCAACCGCGAGTCTTTCCTGTTTCGCGTGAACCCGGCGCTGTCCCATGCGAGCGCCGCGATCCTCGCTCTGGTGCTGGCCGGGTTCTCGATCTGGTACCAGCGCCATGACGGCTAACCCGCTTCACATCGCCGCGCAGGGCGGCTGGTCGTGGACCACCGTCGGGGTCGGCCTGCTCAACCTGCTCGTCGGCGGTGCGCTGGTGGCGTGGATCAAGCAGCGGCCGAAAATGCGCGAGCTCGAGCAGAACGCGGAGGGCAAATTGCGGGACGATCTCATGGAGCGCGTCCGCAAGCTGGAAGCCGATGCGACCGCGCAAGCCGCGCTACGCGAGGCCGAGCGGGCTCGGCACGAGGCCGAGATGAAGATCATGCGCCACCGGGTCAATAATAGTGACCAATGCCTGGATGCGCTGTTGCTGCTGCTCAAGACCGCGCCAGAGAAGGTCAACCAAGCCGTCCAGCATATCGAAGAAATGCGGACTCGCCAGCGCGGGGAGATCGCAGCGGAAAAGGGTGCGCAGGCCGGCGCGCAGGTCGCAGTGACAGCCGTCCTGCCGCTGATCACACCCGCCTGAAAAGGAGAACATCGATGGCAATCGAACAGCCGCCCCGACCGGGCGCGGCCGCATCGTCGCGCGCGCCGGCTATTGGCGGGGCAATAAGGCTCGCGGCGATCGGCGCGCTCGTGCTTTCGCTGGCGACGAGCGGCATAAAGCCCGACGAAGGCAAGGCGAACCGGACCTATCTCGATATCGCGAAGGTACCGACCTATTGCTATGGCCACGCGGACCGGTCGGCCAAGGTCGGCACGATGCGCACGGACGCCCAGTGCGACGCGCTGCTGGCGACCGACGTCCGGCGCGAGCAGCTGGGCGTCGCGGCCTGCGTCCCCGGTTTGCGCGTCCGGCCTTACCAGTGGGCGGCCTCGACCCGCCTCGCGCATAACATCGGCATCTCAGGCTTCTGCCACTCGGGTGCGGCGATCCACTTCAACCGCGGCGACTGGCGCGGCGGATGCGACCTGTTCCTGCCGTGGGATAAGGCGCGGATCGGCGGCCAGGTCGTCGCGGTCGCTGGCCTCGCGGCACGCCGGCAGCGCGAGCGGGCGCAGTGCCTGACGGGGTTGCCGGCATGACCGATAGCCCTTCGCCCGCATCGTCCGCTTGGCGCGCGATCGCCGGTGCTATCGTCCGTCATGGCATCACGATCGCCGGCAGCTACCTCGCGCATCGCGGCTGGGTCGACCAGGACGTCGCGACCAGCGCCGTCGCTCCTATCGCCGAGCAGATCGTCGGCTTCGGGGCCGCGGTTGGTGCTGCCGGTTGGGCGGCGTTTCGCGCCCGAGCCGCGCACTGGCGCTGGGTCCGCGCTCTGTACGCGCCTGCGCTGCTGCCGCCCGCCTGAACCGCGCATACCAGCGCATCACCCATCCGATCAGTCGTCGCATCCGCACGCTCGTAGCAGCGCACGGACCGCGGTCGGCTGAACGCGAAAGCTATCCCTCGTTCACAAAGGAGAACATCATGTTCGGACTGCATCTTCTCACGACCGCGCGCGTCGCGGCGCTCTCCCAACTTGGCCACGACGTCGGCGCGGCTGCTGCGTCGGGCCTCACCACGGCGGTGACCCTTGCCGCCCAGGCCGGCAACCCGATCGGAGCCGCGGCTCGCGTCGCGATCGACCTCGCCGAATCGACCGGTAAGACCGGTCCCGAAAAGAAGGCCGACGCAGCGACCGCGGTCGGCCAGGTCGTCGTCTCCGAGGCTGCACGCGGCGGCTTCTCCGCTGCTGTGACGGACGCCGAGAACTTCGCCGGTCTGGTCATCGAGGAGGTTCTGTCCTCGATCAAGAAGACGCCGCTCGTCGCGATCGGTGCCGCGCTTCTGAAGCTGCTCGGCGCCAGCTGAGGGTCGACGCGACTTAGGTACCGAATATGCGAGAACGGGTATCATACCCGTTCTCGCCGACGGCCCGGGCGGAGGGCGCCTCCGCCTTACTTCAGGCCATGGCCGCAAGTTTGGCGCGCGCCGCTTCCGCTAGGAAGCCGGATCGGTTCTTCGCAATCCTGTCGATCCTAGCGAGCAAGCCCTCGTCGATCGAGACCTGCACCCGAACCGCCCGGCCGGGGCGCTCCCCACGGACCAGCAGACGCGCCACCTCATCAACCTCCGGATCGTGCTCGATCGTGTCCAGGTCGGACGGCGCGGGGATCGCATCTCCCTCTTCCGCGGAGACAGCCAAGTGCCCGCTCAAGGCCTCTTCCGCGCCCAGCGCAGCGTCTTGGATGGTTCCCCCTGCCGACGTGCAGCCGGGGAGGTCAGGGAAGAACACGCTGTAACCTTGACCGGCGCGCTCGATGATTGCGGGATAGTGGACGGTGGCCATCTTCGTTCCTTTCGTTCCGCCTGTCGGGCGCGCATCGCGTGTCCGAAGGATCGCATCAGCGGAGGCGCACTCCGCTTTGTCTCTCGATGCTCTTTATCGTGCCGATCGCCATCTCCGCCTTGGGATGAGGAACCGTCACGGTGCCGGGCTTCGTCGGGTGGCGGAACTGCTTATGGCTGCCGGTCTGGCGGACCTCGGTCCACCCGTCCTTGACCAGCATCTTGATGATTTCGCCGCTTCGCATCACCGTCTCCCGATGTGTAATCACTACACAATGCAGACCCGGGCGCAAGCGTTTATGTGTATCGATTACACAATCTCGACTGATAGCGGTCAGATGGGTACCGGACACGGACATTGCGGGTACCGACCCGCGGAGATTGGCGGTTTTCCGTGGCCCGGGCGGAGGGTTTCTCCGCCGAGATGGCGGGGCCAGCTATTCTCTGCCGGCCGGGCCCGGGCGGCGAGCAGATAGAGATACCGGACGAAAATCTTGTTTGATCGCTAATTCGCGCGAACGCCGCGGATGACCGAAAATCCGCGGAAATCCGCGCTCCCCTTTCTTGATCGCCTTTTGATCCTGGAGCCCCACATGCTCACAAACGCCGCCGTTAAGGCCGCGCGGCCGCGCGCGGCCGCCTACAAGATCGCCGACGAGCGCGGTCTGCACCTGTTTGTTGCGCCGAACGGGCGGCGCTCGTTCCGCTGGCGCTTCCGCGTCGACGGGCGCGAGCAGCTGCTGACGTTCGGCACCTGGCCCGAGATCTCGCTTGCCGACGCCCGGGCCCAGTGCGACGCCGCGCGCGAGGTTCACGCGCGCGGCGGCGATCCGCGTGCGAATATGCATCGTGGCGATGCAAATACGCATGGCCATGGCGCAGAATGCATGACGCTTGAGGCGATCGGCCGACGCTGGCATGCGCACATGCTTCCGCGCTGGACGCCGGTGCACGCCGGCGACGTCCTCGCGAGCCTCGAGCGCGATGTCTTCTTAGCGATCGGCGCGATGCCGATCCGCGCGATCACCGCGCCGGTGGTGCTGACCGCCCTGCGTTCAGTCGAGGGGAGGGGTCGGCTTGAGACTGCTCGCCGGGTCCGCCAGCGGATTTCGGGGATCTTCGCGTTCGCGATGTCCGAGGGACTTGTCGATAGCGACCCCGCGGCGATCGTCGGCCGCGCCCTGGTGCCGCCGCCGCCCAAGCGCAACCACGCGGCGCTCCTCGAGGTCGACGATGCGCGCGGGCTCCTGGCGGCGGCCGAGCTGCTCGACGCCGCGCCGATGATCAAGCTGGCGTCTCGGTATCTCGCGCTCACGTCGGTCCGCCTCGCCGGCGTGCGCGGCGCGACCTGGGCGGAGATCGAAGACCTCGACGGTGCCGTGCCGATCTGGCGCGTGCCAGCGGCGCGCATGAAACTCGCGGCGGCGAAGAAGCGCGATCCCAAGAACGACCATGTCGTTCCGCTGGCGCGCCAGGCAGTGGCGGTTCTCCGGGCCGCGGGCGAGAATGGGTATGATACCCGATCTCCGGATGCGCTGATCTTCGCCGGGCCCGGTGGCGCGGCGATCGGCGAGGCGGCGATCGGCGAGCTCTACAAGCGGACGAGTTTCGCCGGGCGCCACGTCCCTCACGGCTGGCGGGCAACATTCTCGACGTTGATGAACGAGGCGGGGAAGTTCGATCGACTGCTGATCGAGAGGGCGCTGGCGCACGCACCGAAGGACAAGGTCGCTGCAGCCTACGATCGGAGCCAGCAGCTGCTGCAGCTCCGCACGCTGTTCCAGGAATGGGCGGATACGATCGACCCCGCCGCGATCGATCTCTGAAAGGTCGCCGCTGGCGTGCCGCCCGAAGAAGCGTGGCACGGTTCGTGCTCTCCCCCGTCGGCGGCCCGGGGCGGCGCAAGCCGCCACGTTCCGACAGCCGGGTCTTGGCTATCGGGTGGGTGTGTCGTGCGGTTTCGGCCGGGGGATAATCAAATTTGCGCGTCGCGAAGCGACTCCTTTTATTCTTTAACCTGTAGAGCCAGCGGGCTCCGCCAAGATGTCACCCCGGTGCTGCGTTCAGCGCCAATTGGGTGGCGAACGCGAGCGATCGCGCCTCTTCGTCGGCGTAACTGGGCGGCGGCGCGGCCAAGCGCGCAAGTGCGATCGCCCAGCCGACCGGATTAAGGATCGAGGGCGACCGCCGTGGCGGCCGAGTGCGCTTCACAAGCGGCGTTCGCTTCAGAGGCAGCTGCTCCTTTGCGGCGCGGGCAGCCGCCTTGCTCTCCATGCGTGCCACGATTTCGTCGAATTGTTTGCGGAGCCACGGGACCAGCTCCTCTCGCGAGAACCAGTAGATATCGGATATCTGGATGTGCGCATCGACGCCCGGTCGGCCGGGCAGGCCCGAGGGCACCGAGCGATGTACGAACGAGATCAGGCCGAGCTCCGCAAGTCCCGCCTTGAGCCGATGCCACTGGCGTTCACACGCCCCGCTGCTCTCGGCGATCTGGCTGGCGGCCAGATCGTTCGTTCCCGTGTAGTGATCGAAGCCTTTCTTGGAATCGAAGATCGTTCGGAGAAAGGCGAGGCCGGCGCGGGTGATGAGGCCTTGGCTGTAGCGGACTGCGTTAGCGGTGGTCTTCTGCACCTGCTCGGCAAGCTCTAGCAGCGCGGCTATCTCCCTCTGGGAAGATTCGAGCGTGCCGTCGCCCAGTGAGCCGGCACCCTGTGCCTTCGGACTGTCTATGTCATACGTATTGGCGCGCACGCGGCTGCGGCCACGGCGTTGAGATGTGACGGTGTCTGCAGACATCGTTCCGGCCCCCATGGCGGAAGTCGATGGGACGCACGAAAGCGCCGGCTGAACCGACGTTGGTAGCCGTGCGCTAGGTGCAAATGAGATGCGCGCCAGGCGCGCAGGATCGAGCCGCGATCAGGCCCCGGTGCCCGGCGGCCCACGCGTGCCTTCAACGCCGAACACTTGGATCGGCCGATTCGGGGGATGAGAGGCGGCAAATAGAGAGAACGAGGGGCGAACAGACTGTGCCAACAGTTGTGCCAACTCGAACCGTGTCACGCTGCGCGTTTCGCGCGTTTCGCGTTGACCTGTAACCCGCAGAAACCTAGGGTTTCTGCCGATGTCCCCGTAGCTCAGCCGGATAGAGCGACGGTTTCCTAAACCGCAGGCCGGTGGTTCGAATCCACTCGGGGACACCAGTTTCGCCGCAGGCGTCGCTTGGCAACAATGGGTGACGAGATGGAGCGGGGGCGCGGCGTGCGCTGCCCCCGCCGGCCGGTCAGGCCTTTACGTGCTGCGAGATATACTTGTTCATCTCGAACATCGTGCATTTGTCGCGACCGAAAACCTTCTTCAGCTTCTCGTCGGCGAGAATTTCGCGCTTGTTCTCGGGATTCTGCAGCTTGTGCGCCTTAATATAGTCCCACACCTTGCTGATCACCTGGCTGCGCGGCAGCTTTTCGTTGCCGACGATCGCGCCAAGCTCGGGGGAGGGCTGGACCGGGGCGTGAATGCCACCCGTCTTCGTAGTGGTAGCCATCGCATTCCTTCCTGTTGTCGCCGGCGGACCCGGCCTCTCTGGACTCACGCCTTACCGACGTGCCCGTCTTTTGCGCCGCCTTTTCGCGGATGTCACTCTCTGTATCGCCTTGCCGCGTGCCGTGCGGGGGTCTCGCCCGGCACGCGGCAAGGTGCTGGTCAGAACTTGAACCCTACCGCTACGCCGTAGCGCCGCGGTTCCAGCGTGAAGATGTTGGTGAACAGTCCCGAAGACTGGTCGGTCACATATTGCCCGGTGACCGCGTTGTTGTTCGTAAGGTTCTGGACGAAGCCGCGGACATAGAAGCAATCGTCGCGCGCATTCAGATGAACCTGCGCGTTGATGACCTCATACCCTTGAATGCGGTCGATATTCTGGTTGAAGATGCTGGCGTCAAAGCGGCATGTCGTTGACCGCGATCCCGGTCGCGGTATCGCAGGTCGTACCGGTGCACAGATCGCCGATGCCGCGGATCGTGAAGCTGGAGGTCGTGAAATTCGTTTTCGTGAAGGTGATGTTGGGCAGCGATTGCTGCAGCGCCAGCGGATTGACGATCTGCTGCTTTTCCAGATTCTGTACCATGGCGGGTGTAACCCCGAGCAGCATGAACGCAGTTGCGGCGAGCAGTTCGGACGTCTTAATGCTAGCATCCCCTCTGCTCCGCGTCCGCTTTGTGCCGGATCGTCGGATTTCGTCATTCGAGTATGGAGAGCTGCGCCGTGATGACCGGATCGTCAATCGTTTTTTCGGCTGAGTTCTGCGGGCCAGGCATGGAGTTGCCGGAATGAGACAGTTGCAGATTAGAACTTATGGATTGGTGGACGGCGGTAACCATGGCGGTCTTGCGCGCAGGTCCGCGCGATGAACGCGAACGACGTTTCGCCCGATGGAGCTGGCTCACCCGGGCCGGCGAATGCCATCGCGGTCCCGGCGGAGGTAACCGATGCGATAAAGACGCTGATCCGCTGGGCAGGCGACGATCCCGATCGCGAAGGGCTGATCGACACCCCGCGCCGCGTGGCCAAGGCCTGGCGGGAATATTGTTCGGGCTATGGCGATCACCCCGAGCACCATCTGGCGCGTGTGTTCGAAGAGGTCGGCGGCTATGATGAGCTGGTGCTGCTGCGCGATATCCCGTTCCAGTCGCACTGCGAACACCATATGGCACCGATCATCGGGAAGGCGCATATCGCCTATCTGCCGCGCGACCATGTCGTCGGGATCTCGAAACTGGCACGCGTGCTCCACGCGTTCGCGCGTCGGCTGCAGGTCCAAGAGCGGCTGACCGCGGAGGTGGCCGATTGCATCTGGGAAAATCTCAAACCCCATGGCGTCGCCGTCGTCATTGAGGCGAGCCATGCCTGCATGGCCGCGCGCGGGGTGCGAACGCCTGGCGTATCGATGGTGACGAGCCGGATGATGGGCGTCTTTCGCGAGGACGAACGCAGCCGCAAGGAAGTGCTGGCGTTGATGCGGGGATCGTAACCAGCATGGCGCGAACCATATTGGTAACCGGCGGAGCCAAGCGCCTGGGGGCGATCCTAACGCGGCGGCTGGCTGGCGACGGGCACAATGTCGTGATTCATTATGGTTCGTCGTGCAAAGCGGCGCGGACCTTGGCCGACGATATCGGCGCGGTTGGGGTCGTGCAGGGCGACCTGGCCGATACCGGCGCGATCGACGATCTGTTCGCTCGATCGCGTGCGGCGGCGGGCGGGGCGATCGACGGTCTGGTCAATTGTGCCTCCACGTTCGCATACGACACGCCGCCGGTGCTCGATCCCGGCTTGCTGGCGCGCTTATATGCGATCGGGCATTCGTCCCCGGTGTTGCTGGCGTCCGCAATGGCACGACAGGACGACATCGCCGACGGCGCGGTGGTCAACATTCTCGATCAGAAAGTGTCGAACCTGAATCCCGATTTCTTTTCCTACACCGCGGGCAAGATCGCGCTGGCGGGCGCGACGACGATGCTGGCTCAGGCGATCGGCCCCCGCATCGCGGTCAACGCGGTCGCCCCCGGGCTGTCCTTGCCGAGCGGCGACCAGACCGAGGGCGAATTCCGGGCGGTGGCGAGCGAGAACTTGCTTCATCGCCCGGTCGACCCCGGCGACATCGCCGCTGCGGTGTCGTTTTTGATGACGGCGCATGGAGTGCATGGCCAGACGCTGTATGTCGATTGCGGCCAGCGCTTCCTGCGGCGCGACCGCGACGTGATGTTCGAGCGTGCCCGTGGCTGAGTTCACCACCATCCTCGACGACCTGACCGTCATGATCCGCCTCGGCATCCACCCGCATGAGGTCGAGCCGCAGCGTGTCACCATATCGGTTCGCATGACGATCGATTATTCCGCGCCATTAGGTGAAGACTCGATCGACCAGGTGCTCGATTACGACTTCGTCCGCGCCGGCGTCCTGACCTTGGCCCGAGACCGCCGCTTCGCGCTGCAGGAGACGATGTGCGAGACGATCGCGGCATTGTGCCTCGACGACGCCCGGGTGCGGAGCGTTACGGTGCGGACGGTGAAGACCGATGTCTATCCCGACGCGCGGATCGGTTGCGAGGTGGTGCGAGGGCGGTAGGCGTGGTTTGGCGGAAAGCGGACGTTTGCATGCATTGTTAGAGCGTGTTCAGGTGGACTGGTATGATAATCCAATCCTTGGGACCCATACAGAAACTGACTTTGACTCTCTCAGGACTTTCGGGCACAAACCATCCGCTAATCTAGTATTGACCGGTTTTCGCAAATTCCGGATACGCGCTGGGATCGTTATTCTTCAAGCATTCTGAAAGCGCAGCTTGGAATGGCTCGTAAGATACCCTCTCACCGATTGGGTGTGTTCGGACCCAAGCCGCCTCCGGCGTATAAAAAAGTACGAAGAAAATAATCGTGAAGACGGCAGCACCTACAGCGCTGATGCCTATCAATCGGTGCCTCACATCCCAATCTCCCGCTAATTGTCATCTTACGATAGTACGGGCGATGTCTGCAACTGGGCGTTAGCGGTCATCACCTCGCCATCGGTTTACTAACCAACGGACACCGAAGCCTATCGGAACTGTAACCCCAGCAGTCGGGAGGATGACTCCAAGCCAGAAGCCCCGGTGACACTGCACGTCGGGCATGCAGTCGCCCAGACTGGCTACAAGAACCGACAGGCCGAAAACGGGCACGCCGAACACAGCGGCAAGGGCACAACCCCATTTGCCGCCTGTCGTGCCGCCGCCCCGATAGCCTTCACTCATATGGGCAAGCTGAACCACTGACCGCTGTCGGGCAACGCCTTTCGCACAGCGACTACCGGATGTGGGCGAAAATTGCCGTTAGCTGATCAGCAAATCCTAACTCAATTGGTGCAAAAGCGAGCGCCAACCCTGTCCTACAACGCCCGTTCCATGCCACAGCTTGCGTCGTAACCGCCGCGCTCTTTCCAATCGTCGACATCCTCAATGGCCTTTGCGCGCGTCTTTCGCGCGAAGTGGAGGATGGGGCATGGCACGCCTCCACTTCCTCCACTTCCGCGGTATAAGTCGCTGACGTTACACCCGGTTCGCCGCGCTCAGCACCGCGCGCACGCTGGCGGTCGCGATGTCGGTGTCCAGCCCCACACCGAACACCGTCCGCCCCTCCGCCGTCCGGCATTCGACATAGGCCGCGGCCTGTGCGTCCGCGCCGTGGCCGATCGCGTGTTCGCTGTAATCGACGACGTCGAGCACCGGCCCGGTGCTATCGCCGAGCGCGGCGATTACGCCCGAAATCAGGCCGTTGCCGCGCCCGGCGATCGATCGTTCCTCGCCGTCCACCGCAACGCGGCCGACGAACAGGCGCTGGCCGGCGGTGCCGCTTTCCTCGTAGTCGCGCAGCACGAAACGGTCGGCGGCGCGCGGCAGATAGGTGGCTTCGAACCGGCTCCAGATGTCCACGGCGTTCAGTTCGCGGCTGGTCTCGTCGGCCATCGCCTGGACGTGGCGGCTGAAATCGGCCTGCAGCCGCTTGGGCAGTTTCAGCCCCTTGTCCTGTTCGATCACCCAGGCGACCCCGCCCTTGCCGGATTGCGAATTGACCCGGATCACGGCTTCGTAGCTGCGGCCGAGATCGGCGGGGTCGATCGGGAGGTAGGGAACCTCCCACAGCGTATCGTTGCGCGCTCCTTGCGCGGTGAAACCCTTCTTGATCGCGTCCTGATGGCTGCCCGAAAACGCGGTGAAGACCAGTTCCCCCGCATAGGGCGTGCGCGGGTGGACGGGCAGGTTGGTGCAATAGGTGACGGTGTTGACGACCGCATCGATGTCGGACAGATCGAGCGCCGGATCGACGCCTTGCGTGTACATGTTCAGCGCCAGCGTCACCAGATCGCAATTGCCCGTGCGCTCGCCATTGCCGAGTAGGCATCCTTCGATCCGGTCCGCGCCCGCCATCAGGCCAAGCTCGGCCGCGGCGACGCCGGTCCCGCGGTCGTTGTGCGTATGAAGCGACAGCAGGACGGCGTCGCGGTTGCGGATATGCCGCCCGAACCATTCGATCTGATCGGCATACACGTTCGGCGTCGCGCATTCGACGGTGGCGGGAAGGTTCAGGATCAGCGGGCGTTCGGGGGTCGGCCGGAGGACGTCCATGACCGCCTCGCAGACCTCGACCGAGAAATCGAGTTCGGCGGTGGAGAAGGTCTCCGGGCTGTATTCGAACCGCCAGTCGGTACCCGGCCGCTTCGCCGCCTCGTCGCGCAGCACCTTGGCACCGTCGATCGCGATCTGCTTCACCTCCGTGCGGCTCATGCCGAACACGATGTTGCGCCAGGCGGGGCTGACCGCGTTGTACAGATGCACGATCGCGGTCTTCGCGCCGTCCAGGCTGGCGAAACTGGTTTCGATCAGGTCGCGGCGCGATTGGGTCAGGATCTGGATCGTGACGTCGTCGGGAACGCGATCGGAGGCGACGAGGCTGGCGATGAAGTCGAAATCGGTCGCGCCGGCGCTCGGGAAGCCGACCTCGATCTCCTTCAATCCGATCTTGACCAGCAGATCGAACAGCCGAGTCTTCTTTTCCGCATCCATCGGATCGATCAGCGCCTGGTTGCCGTCGCGCAGATCGGTGGAGAGCCAATGCGGTGCCTTGACGATGGTCCGCGAAGGCCATTGGCGGTCGGGCAGGTCGATCGGGGGGAAAGGACGGTATTTGGACGAAGGATCGCGCAGCATGGTTTTGGTCTCTCGGCAAATTCGGGAGCGGCAAAAACCCTCAGGCGCGGTGTGCGGGGTCACCCGCACGGTCGAACGGCGCGCCTAAGGGCGCGTAAGTCGAAGGAACGAGAGGCGGCGACGCGTCATATGGATAATATTACCCGGTCGCGACGCAGCTTGTCCAGTGCGGTCATACCGCCGGACGGGCATGCCTTCCGGCGGCGTGTCGTCGTTCACTGCTTCTCGAACGCCGCATTGACGATCAGCACGGTATCGTCCGACACCATCGGGACATATTTGGTGACGCCGAAGTCCGACCGCTTGATCGTGATCCGACCGAGAAAGCCGACCGACGCCTTCTTGCTCATCGGGTTGGTGCCGGCACCGAAGAAGCGAGCATATAAGGCGACGGGCTTGGTCACGCCGTGGAGCGTCAACATACCCTCGATCATGGCACCGGGCCCCCGGGTATGAACCGCGGTCGATTTGAAGACCGCATCGGGATATTTCGCGGTGTCTAGCCAGTCGGCGCTGTTCAATTCCTCGGTCAGCTTGCTGCTGGTGGTCTGGACGCTCCTGGTCGGAATCGTGACCGTGACCGTTGCGCTGTCCGGCTTGGCGGGATCGACCGTCAGAATGCCGCTGCCGCCCGAAAAGGTACCCGCGAACGGCGAGATGCCCATGTGGCTGACGCTGAACGTCACCTGGGTGTGGTTGGGCTCGACGGCATAGGTGCCGGCGGCGACGTCCGTCGGCGAACCGTTGCCATGGAGCTGATCGGGCATCGCCATCTGCGCGGCGAGCGGGGCGGCACCGGCGCAGGACAATGCCAGCGTGGCGGCGAAAGCGGTGGTGAGGACAGTGCGCATGAAGATATCTCCCTGTTGACGACGTGCGGACTAGCCGCCTTCGATCGCGGCGGTAACCGCGGAAATCGGCAATGCTGCGTTTCCGGCGGCACTTTGGCCGATCGCAGGGCGCGACAAGCTCGGCGGCCGGCCCAGGCACGCTCGCGCAGATTGGCATTCGCCATTCCTCGCGGATGCCGATAGCGTGGGCGATGGCATACTCAATTCGGACGGTGTGCCGCTCGACCATGCGTCGGTGGAGCGAAGTGAAGCTCCCTGACATCCTCGGTCGGGCGGACGGCCGCTGGGCCGTTCTTTGTCGGCACGCTCAGTTCTTCGCCTTATCGACCAGCGCGTTCTTCCCGATCCACGGCATCATCGCGCGCAACTCGGCACCGACCTGCTCGATCGGGTGCGCGGCGGCGGCCTTGCGCGCGGCCTTCAGTTCGGGCTGGCCGGCGCGATTGTCGAGGACGAAGTTCTTCACGAACCGGCCGCCCTGGATATCGGCGAGGACGCGCTTCATCTCCGCCTTGGTCTCCGCCGTGATGATCCGCGGGCCGGTGGTGATGTCGCCATATTCGGCGGTGTTGCTGATCGAATAGCGCATGTTGGCGATGCCGCCCTCGTACATCAGGTCGACGATCAGCTTCACCTCATGGAGGCATTCGAAATACGCCATCTCCGGCGCATAGCCGGCCTCGGTCAGCGTCTCGAACCCGGCCTGGATCAGATGGGTCAGGCCACCGCACAGCACCGCCTGCTCGCCGAACAGGTCGGTCTCGCACTCTTCGCGAAAATTGGTTTCGATCACGCCCGAACGGCCACCGCCGACACCCGACGCGTAGGCGAGCGCGATGTCGTGGGCGTTGCCGCTCGCATCCTTCTCGACCGCGATCAGGCAGGGGACGCCGCCGCCGCGGACATATTCGCTGCGTACGGTATGGCCGGGACCCTTGGGCGCGATCATGATGACGTCGAGATCGGCGCGGGGCTCGATCAGCCCGAAATGCACGTTCAGGCCATGCGCGAAGGCGAGGGCGGCACCCTGCTTCATGTGTTCGTGATACGCATCGGCGTAGATCGCGGCCTGGTGCTCGTCGGGCGCGAGGAACATGACGATATCCGCCCATTTGGCGGCCTCCTCGTTCGACTTGACCGCGAAGCCCGCATCGATCGCCTTCTTCGCCGTGGCCGAGCCTTCGCGCAGCGCGATGGCGACATCCCTGACGCCGCTGTCGCGCAGGTTCTGCGCATGCGCGTGCCCCTGCGAGCCGTAGCCGACGATGGCGATCTTCTTGTCGGTGATGAGGTTCAGATCGGCGTCGCGATCGTAATAGACACGCATATTCGTTTCCCTTTCTTGCCCTCCCCCTTTGGGGAGAGGATACGGAGGCTAGGCAGCTCGCTGCCTAGCCGAAGTTGGTGAGGGCAGGGACGGTCGCTGTCCTCACCCTTCCGCCGCTACGCGGCTCCCTCCCTCTCCCAAAGGGAGAGGGAATTTCAGGCCGCCCCGCGTCCCCGCGCGATCGCGACGATGCCGGTGCGGGCGACCTCGACCAGGCCGACCTCCGCCATCAGCGCGACGAACGTATCGATCTTGCCGCGACCGCCCGTCACCTCGAACACGAAACTCGATGTGGTCGCATCCAGCACCCGCGCACGATACACCTCGGCGAGGCGAAGCGCTTCGATCCGGTGGTCGCCCGTGCCCGCCACCTTCACCAGCGCCAGCTCGCGTTCGACATGCGGGCCGGCGGTGGTCAGGTCGGTGACGGTGTGCACGGGGATCAGCCGGTCGAGCTGCGCGACGACCTGTTCCAGCACCGAAGGCGAGGCGCTGGTGACAATCGTGATCCGGCTGACCGCCTTGTCCGCGGTAACCTCGCTGACCGTCAGGCTTTCGATATTATAGCCGCGCGCGGTGAACAGCCCGGCGATCCGCGCGAGGATCCCCGGCTCGTTGTCGACGACGACCGCGAGCGTATGCCGCTCGGCCTTTTCCTGCGTGATGTGCATGGTTTACCTGGGAAGATCGATTTTGACCGCGTGGGTCGGGACCGGCAAGCAAACTACAATTAGGGCCGCAATTGTAGCCAGAAGAGAAATTATTCCCCACTTCACGTCACCGCTGGCCAAATCACGATATGTCCTGATGCCGCAAAACACAGCCACTAGGATCATGAGCCACGCTTGAGCTTGTAGCGTTGCCATCACACCAGCGCCTTCGCTTCGTCGTCCATCGTGCCCGACACTTCGTTCGCCTGGAGGATCATGTCGGTATGCGCGGCACCCGATGGGATCATCGGGAAGCAGTTGGCGAGCTGCGCGACGCGGCAATCGACGATCGCCGGGCCGTCATGCGCGAGCATGTCCGCGATGCCGTCGTCCAGTTCGCCCGGCGCGGAGATGCGGATGCCCTTCCAGCCATAGGCCTCGCCCAGCTTCACGAAATCGGGCAGGCTGTCCGAATAGCTCTCCGCATAGCGGCTTTCGTACGTCAGTTCCTGCCACTGGCGGACCATGCCCATATATTCGTTGTTCAGGATGAAGATCTTGACCGGCAGCCGGTACTGCTTCGCGGTCGCCAGTTCCTGGATATTCATCTGGATCGATGCCTCGCCGGCGATGTCGATCACGAGCGCGTTCGGATTGCCGAGCTGCGCGCCGATCGCCGCCGGCAGGCCGTAGCCCATCGTGCCGAGACCACCGCTCGTCAGCCATTTGTTCGGCAACTCGAACCCGAAATGCTGCGCGGCCCACATCTGGTGCTGACCGACCTCGGTCGTGATGATCGGATTGCGGGTATGCGCCGCCGCCCACAAGGCGCGCACCGCGCGCTGCGGCATGATCGCGACGCCGTCCTCGGGGAAATCGAGGCAGCCGCGTGCGCGCCAGCCGGCGATGCGGTTCCACCAGTCGGTCGTGTCGGGCTTCGGGTGCTGGCGCGACTTCCAGATGCGGACCGCATCCTCCAGCGCGTGGCCGACATCCGCGACGATCGGCAGGTCGATCCGCACCGTCTTGTTGATCGACGAACGGTCGATATCGACGTGCACCTTGCGGCTGTGCGGGCTGAACGCGTCGAGCCGCCCGGTCACGCGGTCGTCGAACCGGCTGCCCAGCGCGACCACCAGATCGGCCTGGTTCATCGCCATGTTCGCCTCGTACGTCCCGTGCATGCCGAGCATGCCGAGCCATTGCGGGCTGGAGGCGGGGAACGCGCCCAGGCCCATCAGCGTCGAGGTGACGGGCGCGCCGGTGAGCCGGGCGAGTTCGCACAGCAGCTGGCTCGCGCCCGGCCCCGAATTTATGACGCCGCCGCCGGTGTAGAGGACCGGCCGCTCGGCGGCGGCGAGCATGTCGACCAGCTGCTCGACCGCACCGCGATCGGCCTTGACCTGGGGGCGATACGTCTTGTGCTGGATCGGGCCGGGCTTCGTGTAGCGTGCCGTCGCGACCTGCACGTCCTTGGGCACATCGACCACAACCGGACCGGGACGGCCCGAGGTCGCGATGTGAAACGCCTCGTGGATCACCGAACCGAGGCGCGCCGGGTCCTTCACGAGGTAATTATGCTTGCTGCAGTGGCGCGTGATGCCGACGGTGTCCGCCTCCTGGAACGCATCGGTGCCGATCAGCGCGGTCGGCACCTGGCCGGTGATGACGACCATCGGGATCGAGTCCATCAGCGCATCGGTGATCCCCGTCACCGCATTGGTCGCACCGGGACCGCTCGTAACCAGCACGACGCCGGGCTTGCCGGTCGATCGCGCATAGCCCTCCGCAGCGTGGGTCGCGGCCTGTTCGTGGCGGACGAGGATGTGGCGCAGGCGGCCGCCCGCGACATTGTGGCGGAACAGCGCGTCGTAGATCGGCAGCACCGCGCCGCCGGGATAGCCGAAGACGACCTCGACGCCGAGATCGACAAGCGCCTCGACGAGGATATCGGCTCCACTGCGTTCGGTCACGATGATGCTCCAAAAGTGGCTAACGTTGTCCAGAGCGAGCGCGCTAGCCGTCAAAAAATGTCAGGTCAACCATCAATCTCGTAATAAAACACCAATAACACGGTTTATATCATTGTTTTCTATCGAACGAAGCCATCCTGCCGGTGTTTGATTGCGGAACCACGTCGCCTGTCGCTTCGCATATCGACGCGTATCGTGCTGAAGCGACGACAGGGTCTCGCGCTCGGACAGGGCTCCGGCGAGCAACGCGCCGATTGCCGCCACGCCGATCGCGCGGCGGACGGGCGCGACGGGATCGATATTCGGCCGTGCCAGCAGCGCCACGACCTCCGCCACCGCGCCCTCCGCAAACATCGCCGCAGCGCGCGCGTCGATCCGGTCGGCCAAAACCCTTGGGTCGGGCAGCAGCACAACCGCGCGCAGGTCGATCGAGTCGCCGATCCCGCCGACCCGCTCCGCCTGCCACGTCGCCAGCGGCCGGCCGGTCGATCGTACGACCTCCAGCGCGCGGGCGACCCGCGCCGTGTCGGCGGGAGCGAGGCGGGCCGCGGCGGGCGGGTCCTCGACCGTCAGCAGCGCATATGCTTCGGCGACGGGCAACGCGCGCACGGCGTCGCGGATCGCGGGATCGATCGCGGGCACCGGCGCGATGCCGTCGAGCAAGGTACGCAGATACATCCCGGTGCCGCCGACGACCACGGGCAGCCGCCCGGCCGCGACCGTCTCGTCGATGACGGCTCGCGCTTCCGCCGCCCAGCGTGCAGCGGAATAGGCCGTATCCGCGCCGTCGACATGGCCGAACAGCCGGTGCGGGACGCGGCGCTCGTCGGCGGGCGAGGGGCGGGCGGTCAGGATGCGCAGGTCGCGGTAGACCTGGCTGGCGTCCGCGTTGATGACAATGCCGCCCATGCGCTCGGCGATATCCATCGCCAGTGCGGACTTGCCGCTCGCGGTCGGCCCTGCGATGAGCGCGACCTTGGGGAGATGGGCCTTGTTCATTGCGACGCTGATAGCATCGGATTCGCTGACGGCGGGCGATTCGTCGGCGGCGGCGGATCGGCTGGCGGCGGCGGGTTGCGCGCCCAGCGGAACGTCGTGGCTGGACGCAGATCGCGCAGCGGATATCGGCTTCGCGGGCGATCCGGCCGCGGCGCGGTCCGCGCTGGAGCATGCGTTCGCCGGCGTCGATATCATCGTTCAACCCGTCGTCGGCCGGGAAAAGGCGTTGCTGATCGCCGACATGGATTCGACGATGATCACCGTCGAATGCATCGACGAACTGGCGGATTATGCCGGGATCAAGCCGCAAGTCGCGGCTGTGACCGAAGCGGCGATGCGCGGCGAGCTGGACTTCGCTGCCGCGCTGGACGCGCGGGTTGCGCTATTGGCGGGATTGGCGGACGACGTTATCGATCGCTGCCTGGTGGAGCGGGTGCGGATCATGCCGGGTGCGGTCGCACTGGTGCGGACGATGAAGGCGCGGGGGTGCCGCACGGTGCTGGTCTCCGGCGGCTTCACGCGCTTCGCCGGACCGGTGGGCGAACGGATCGGGTTCGACCGGGTGATCGCGAACGAACTGCTGATCGCGGACGGGCGGCTGACGGGCGCGGTCGCCAGGCCGATCGTCGATTCGGGAACCAAGGCGCGCACGGTGGTGGAAGAGCGCGCGTCGCTCGGGATCGATGCGGCGGCTACGATGGTGGTCGGCGATGGTGCCAACGACCTCGCGATGATCGCCTTGGCGGGGCTCGGGGTGGCGTATCGGGCCAAGCCGATCGTCGCCGCGGCGGCGGGCGCGCGGATCGATCATGGCGACCTGTCGACACTGCTTTACGCGCAGGGGATTTGTCGGGCGGATTGGGCGGGGGTGGGCTGACGTCCGGCGGGACCGTTTTCCTGCGAACGCAGGAACCCAGGGTAACGATTTTCGCCGCTTGTGACCCTGGGATCCTGCTTCCGCAGGAGAACGGGGTAAGCCTTAGGATGGTGTATATTTTAGCGTTAAGGCGCGACCACCACGCACGCCGTCCCCGCCGCAGCGCAGGCGCGCTGCGCGTCCGCCTTGCTCGCGAAACCGCCTGCGAGCAGCCGGGTGACCGCACCCGCCTTGACGTAGGCGGGCTCCGCACCGGCCATATGCCCGCGCATCTTCGCCCATAAAGCCTCCGCATTGCCCCGGTCGCGGAACGCGCCGAGCTGGACCCGCCAGCCGCCATGCGGCGGTTCGGCGCGGGGCGGTGCCGGGCGGGCGGGCGCGGCGACGG
>NZ_CAHJWJ010000019.1 GCF_903642285.1 Sphingomonas bacterium | reverse complement strand
CGGCCGCGCCGCCGCCCGGTCCGCCGGCACCCGGCGCGCCTTGGCCGCCCCCCGGCGATGCACCGTCACCGCCGGGTCTGCCGCCGCCCGGTGCGCCGCCGCCCGGTCGTCCGGGGAAATTCAAACCGGCAAAGGGGTTGGGCCCGGTGCCGTTGCGAAACGCCTCGAACTCCTTCTGGATCTTGGACTTCAGCGCGATCGACCAGTTGATCCCGGTGCGAAGCTGCGAGCTTTCGGTGCGCGCGAAATTGACCGGGCGCGTGTCGATCCGCAGCAGCGTGCCGTCCGTCCCGCGCGTGAACCGGTCGGGAAACGCTCCCTCGATCGCGGCGGTGGCGGCGGGGAAGGACGCGATCGCATTGTCGGTATGCATGACGTTGTAATCCGCGGTCAGCGTCACGTCCTTCGCCTTCCACGGCTTGACCGTCAGGCTCAGCTTCATGACGTGGCGATCGTCCGCGATCAGCGCCGGGTTGCCGCCGCTCGTCGTCGTGACGGTCGCGGTCGTGCCGTTCACATAATCGAACACGCGCTGATTGGGGGTGATGACGAGCGGATTCCCGAGCTGCTGCGCGGTCGGTGCGTCGCCTTGATCGGTGATGGACACGAGGACCCGGATCGCATCGATCGGCGACCAGTTCGCGCCGTATCCCACCGTGGTCAGCGTACCGAAATCCGACAGATGATCGACCGCGACGTTCAGGTTCGCCGACAAGGTGCCGATCCACGGCAGCACGTCTTTCGACCGGCTCGTCAGCGGTACGTCGATATTCACCTGGCCGTTGACGATGTCGCGCCTGATGTCGCTGGTCTGCGCCAGCCCGGTCTGGCTGCGGTAGGAATTGCTGCTGAAATCGCTGGCCGACGCGCCGACGCGGATGCTCGTCGAGACCGACCCGGCGGGCAGTGCGAACAGGCTGCCGTTGACCAGCACATCCGCGCCGCCGCTGTTCGACGTCGAGAAGGCGCGGTTGCCGGGTAGCGCGCCCAGGCCCGTCAACGCGCCGGTGCGCGGGTTGGCGGTCGGGTCGAGCGCGTTCAGCCGCGTCTGGTAGGCGGTCGGGTCGAGCCCGGTGTCGGTGAAGGTCTTCGAATCGATCCGATCATACGTCCCCGTCAGCGACCAGCGCCAATGCCCGATATCGCCGTTGAACGTGCTGCCCAGATGCGACGTGATCGCCGAGGATCGCTGCGCCAGCGGCAGATAGCCGGTTGCGGTGCGCGTGACGGTGTCGACCGCGCCGTCGGTCGAGAACGGGCTGTTCGCCGGCACCGTCAGCGCCACCGTCGGCAGCCCGAAGGTGCCGACGCTGTCGGTCGATTCGATCCGCCCGTTGAAGCTTGCGCCGACCGCATTGCCGAACAGGTTGCGCGCATAGACCGCGTTGGCGGTGAAGTCGGTGCTGGAGGGGATCAGCGTGCGGTATGGGCGCTGGTCGGTACCGTCGACCGTGGCGACCGCGCCGCTGCCGTTCGCGCCGCCGGTCGTCGCGGGGGCGATGTCGCGCTGCGCCTCGGTCAGCGCGGCGGTCTGCTGATAGTTCAGATGCAGGTCGAAGCGGCGGTCGCGCTGGATGTTGAGCAGATCGACCTGCCCCTGCGGGCTGTTGCCGCCGCCCTCGGTCGCCTGTTTGTCGTTAGCCTCCAGCGTGGTCGCGCGGAAGCGGCGGCGCAGAACGATGTTCACGACCTTCTGATCCGCGCGGTAGCCATATTTCAGCGCGACCTCTTCGGGCAGGATGTCGACGCGCTGGATCGCCTCGGTCGGCAGGTCGCGAATCTCGGAGAAACTGGAGATGCGCCGCCCGTTCAGCAGTACGACCGGCGCGCCGCCCTGGCCGCGCCCACTGGTCGTCTGCGGTGCCAGTTCGTTCAGCAGGTCCGCGACCGTGCTGACGCCGTAGGAGCGGATGTCGGCGGGGCTTAGCTGCTGGTCGGGCTTGATGTCGCCGATCACCGCGCCGGGCTGCGCGCGGCTGCCGTTGACGACGATATCGGGGCCGTCGGCCTCGTCGTCGCCGGCCGCGGCTGCGCGCGACGACGGGGCGGGGGTCTGCGCGGGCGCGGGCGCGGTCTGCGCCGCGGCCATCGCGGGCAGCACGCTCGCCGCCGCCATCAACCCGCAAATCCGTACGCGCATGCTCGTCCCCGTCCCTCGATCGGCCCCGCGCCTATAGATCAATTGTCGCAGGATTGTGCCGGGCATGCGCTTATCGCCATGCCGGGCTCGTCCCGGCATCCAGTGCCCCATAGGACATCGCCCACGGCCCTGGACCCCGGGACGCCCGGGGTGACGAAGAGGGCGCTATTCCGCCGCCAGCGCCTGTTCGCGCTCCTGCGCCTGACGCGTCCACATCTCGGCATAGAGCCCGCCGCGGCGCAGCAAGCCGGCATGCGTTCCCGATTCGGCGATCCGGCCCCCCTCCAGCACGACGATCTGGTCGGCATGGACGATCGTCGACAGCCGGTGCGCGATGACGATCGTGGTGCGCCCGCGCTCGACCTGTTCCAGCGTCTCCATGATGTCGGCCTCGGTACGGCTGTCGAGCGCGCTGGTGGCCTCGTCGAGGATCAGGATCGGCGGGTTCTTGAGCAGCGTGCGCGCGATCGCCACGCGCTGCTTCTCGCCGCCCGACAGCTTCAGCCCGCGTTCGCCGACGCGCGTCGCATAGCCGTCCGCCTGGCGTTCGATGAACCCCGCGATCGCCGCGCCCTGCGCCGCGCCCGCGATCTGCGCGTCGCTGGCACCGTCCCGCCCATAGGCGATGTTGTAGCCGATCGTGTCGTTGAACAGCACGGTGTCCTGCGGCACGATGCCGATCGCGGCGCGCAGCGAATTCTGGGTGACCTGCGCGATGTCCTGTCCGTCGATCGTGATCCGCCCGCTCGTCAGGTCGTAGAAACGGTACATCAACCGCGCGAGCGTCGACTTGCCCGCGCCCGAGGTACCGACGACCGCGAGCGTGGTGCCGGCGGGGATGTCGAGATCGATCCCCTTCAGGATCAACCGGCCGGGGTCGTAGGCGAAGCGGACATCCTCGAACCGGACATGCCCCGCACCGACGACCAGCGCAGGCGCACCCGGCGCATCGACGATCTCGGCCGGCGCGTCGACGAGATCGAACATCGCCGCCATGTCGATCACGCCTTGCCGGATGGTGCGATAGACCATGCCCAGCAGGTCGAGCGGGCGGAACAACTGGCTGAGCAGCGTGGAGATGAACACCACGTCGCCCGGGGTGAAGCGGCCCTGCCCCCAGCCGCGCGCGACGAACACCATCCCGCCCGCCATCATCGCGTTGGTGATGAACGCCTGCCCGATGTTGAGCCACGCGAGCGACGTCTCGTTCTTGACCGCCGCCGCGGCATAGAGCGACACCGCGCGCTCGTAGCGGCGCGCCTCGCGGTCCTCGGCGTTGAAATACTTCACCGTCTCGAAATTCAGCAGCGAGTCGACCGCATGCGCCACCGCGCCGGTGTCGAGGTCGTTCATCCGCGCGCGCAGCGCGTTGCGCCAGTCGGTGACCCACCGCGTGAACCAGATATACGCCGCTACCATCACGATCGTCGCGCCGACCAGCGGCCAGCCGAAGCTGCCGCGGAAGATGTTGAGCACCAGCAGAAGTTCGAGCACCGTCGGCGCGATGTTGAACAGCATGAAATACAGCATCGTATCGATGCTCTTGGTGCCGCGCTCGACCACCTTGGTGACGGCACCGGTGCGCCGCTCGAGATGGAACCGCAGCGACAATTCGTGAAGGTGCCGGAAGACGCTACTCGCCAGACGCCGCGTCGCATCCTGTCCGACGCGTTCGAACACCGCATTGCGCAGATTGTCGAACAGCGTCGTCGCGAACCGCGCGCCCGCATAGCCGGCGACCAGCGCCATCACCATCCACACCGCCGACCGATCCCCATGCGCCATCGCGTCGACCGCATATTTCAGCGCATAGGCGACGACATAGACCTGGAGGATCTTCGACGCCGCCACCAGCAGCATCGCGATGACGATCCGTGCCTTCAGCCCCGTCTCCCCCGCCGGCCACAGATAGGGCAGGAAGCGCCGAAGCGTCGGGAGCATCGGCCGCTCGCTGCTCGTGGGGGTATAGATATCGGGAGGCATCGTCGGTCCGCATGTAGGCGCACGACGATCCACCCGAAACCCGCGACCGGAACTTAATCCGGACTGTGTCGCTTTAACGGCAGGCGTGGAGGCGGCGATGGAACCCCTGTTTTTCGTGATGGCGATCCTGGGATGCGGCGACGGCCAGGCCGCATGCCAGCAGGCGCGGATCGTTCCCGCCAAATACGAGACGATGGCCCAGTGCCGTGCCGCGTTGCCCGATCAGATCGCGCAGAACACCGACCTGTCCTATCCGGTGATCGCCGCCGATTGTCGACAGGGCGGGCAACGGATGGCGAGCGGCGCGAAGGCCGCGTCGCGGGGGTGAACAGGCCGCGGCCTGTTCGCCAACGTCGTCACCCCGGGCTTGTCCCGGGGTCCAGGGCCAGGACGACCTCGGCTGGCGGCTCTGGAGGCCGGGACGAGCCGGCATGACGGGTGGAGTTAATCGCGAGGCCGCCGCCACAACCCGGCATCGCGCGGGGCATCCGGATATAGACGCTGCCGCCCGCTCGCCTGCCGCGCCGCGCGCGCGATGAAGGCGAGTTTCTGCAGCCCCGACGTCGTCACGCGCCGGTCCCACGCGTGCTCGCCCCGCGCGGCGACCGTCCGCCCGATCGCCCCGTAGATCGCCGCCGCCGCCAGCACCGCCCAGGCCGACCGGAACGACAGCGCCGGCGTGCCCTGCCGCGCGCTCGCCTCGAACGCGGCGGCGCGGGTCGCGAGACGCTTGCCCAGCACCGCCAGCCGCTGGCGATACGGCAACGCCATAGGCTCGCCGGCTGGGATATCCAGCTCGACCAGCCAGTCGACCGGCAGATAGCATCGGCCGGCGCGATCATCCTCCGCAACGTCGCGCGCGATATTCGCCAACTGGAACGCCATCCCCAGATCGCACGCGCGGTCCAGAACCGCGTCGTCGTCGGGCGACACCCCCATCGCGACCGCCATCATGCACCCGACGACGCCGGCGACGTGATAGCAATACCGGTACAGATCGTCCTCGGTCCGCGGTCGCCACCCTTCGGCATCCAGCGCGAACCCGGCGATCAGGTCGCGCGGCCAGGCGTGCGGCAGGCGCGTCTCCGCCGCGAACAGCCGAAGCGCGTCGAACGCGGGATCGCCGACGATCTCGTCCGCCAGCGCCGCCTCGGTCTTTGCCGACATTTCCGCCAGCCGCGCCGTCGGATCCTCGACCGCGTGCATGGCATGGCCATGCGTCTGCCCGTCCGCGATGTCGTCGCATGCGCGGCACCAGGCATAGAGCAGCCACGCCCGCTCGCGCACCGCCGGCGCGAACAACAGGCTGGCCGTGGAAAAGCTCTTCGATCCCTTCGCGATCGATTCGCGCGCGGCGGCCACGATCGCGTCGCGGGTGGGGAGCGCGTCGTTCACGCCAGTTCCCGCGCGAACGCGGGGGGCCAGGGTAACGGGCGTAAAGCTTGGGGCCCCTGGGCCCCCGCGTTTGCGGGGGAACGAAAGATTCTCACAGATCCGCCGTCTTCATCCGCACGATCGGCTGCGTCGGCACATGCGCCGCCATCCGCGCGAGCAGGTCGTCCAGCGTGTCGGCGACGATCAGCAGGTCGCGGTGCTGCGCGCGCAGGAAGCCGACCGCGCCCATCTTCGCCCAGAACGCGATCAGCGTGTCGTAATAGCCCGCGACGTTCAGCAGCCCGACGGGCTTGGCATGATAGCCGAGCTGCGCCCAGCTCAGCGCCTCCCACAATTCGTCCATCGTGCCCGTCCCGCCGGGGATGGTCACGAACCCGTCGGACAGATCGGTAAAGGCGCGCTTGCGTTCGTGCATCCCCTCCACGGTGCGAAGCTCGGTCAGCCCGCGGTGCGCGACCTCGGCATCGACGAGCGCCTGCGGAATCACCCCGATGACCTCGCCCCCCGCCGACAGCGCGGAGTCGGCAACCGCCCCCATCAGCCCGAGCCGGCCCCCGCCATAGACGACCCCGATCCCGCGTGCCGCCAACCCGCCGCCGAC
The DNA here is from genome assembly GCF_903642285.1 of Sphingomonas bacterium. GTDB lineage: Bacteria > Pseudomonadota > Alphaproteobacteria > Sphingomonadales > Sphingomonadaceae > Sphingomonas. The sequence continues at coordinate 60,335 of NZ_CAHJWJ010000019.1, read as the reverse complement.
GCTGCGCGCGCAGTCCATGTAGACGGGATCGGCGGGCGTGGCGGAGCCGCAATAGATGGCAAGGCGCTTCATGAAAATTCCTCCCCGGGACGGGGAGGGGGACCGCGCTCGAAGAGCGTGGTGGAGGGGGCGGACCGCGGGCGGATCGCTCGCGGAGAACCCCCTCCACCAGCTTCGCTGGTCCCCCTCCCCGTTCCGGGGAGGATTTGAAGGCCGCTCAACGCTCCCCTTCCAGCATCAACGCCGCAGTCGCCTTCGCACTCCCCACGACGCCGGGTATCCCCGCGCCCGGATGCGTGCCGGCACCCACGAAATACAGGTTCGGGATCGCGTCGTCGCGGTTGTGGACGCGGAACCAGGCACTTTGTGTCAGGACCGGTTCCAGCGAGAACGCGCTCCCCAGATGCGCGTTCAGATCCTGCGCGAAGTCCTTCGGCGCGTAGGAGAACTTGGTCACGATCCGGTCGTGGATGTCGGGGATCAGCCGCCGCCCGACCTCGTCGAGGATCCGCTTTTCCAGGATCGGTCCGACCTCGTCCCAGTCGACCGGGAACTTGCCCATGTGCGGCACCGGGGCCAGCACGTAGAAGGTGCTCATCCCCTCGGGTGCCAGCGCCGGATCGGTGATGGTCGGATGGTGGAGGTAGAGCGAGAAATCCTCCGCGAGCACGCCGTGGTCGTAGATGTCCGCGAGCAGGCCTTTGTAGCGCGGGCCGAACAGGATCATGTGGTGCGGGATGCCCGGCCACGTCCCCTGCACGCCGAAATGCACCACGAACAGCGACGGGCTGTAGCGCTTGCGCTCCAGCTTCGCCTTGGTCCGCTGCGCGCTGCGCGACGTCTTCAGCAGGTCGCGATAGGTATGCATGATGTCCGCGTTCGCCGCGACCGCATCCGCCTGCCCCTGCCAGCCGCTGGCGGTGGTGACCCCGGTCGCGCGGTCGCCGAGCGTTTCGATCGACACCACCGGATCGCCGAGCCGCAGCACGCCGCCGAGCCGCTCGAAATGCGCGACCATGCCCGCGATCAGCCGGTTGGTCCCGCCTTTCGCGAACCACACCCCGCCATCGCGTTCCAGCTTGTGGATCAGCGCGTAGATCGCGCTGGTCGTCATCGGGTTGCCGCCGACGAGGAGCGTGTGGAAGCTCAGCGCCTCGCGCAGTTTTTCCGATTGCACGAAGCTGGAGACCATCGAATACACCGACCGCCACGCCTGGTATTTCGCGAGCGCGGGCGCGGCCTTGATCATCGACGCGAAGTCGAGGAACGCGACATGGCCGAGCTTCTCATAGCCCTCCTTGAACACGCCCGCCGAATATTCGAGGAACTTCTGGTATCCCGCCCAGTCGCCGGGATGCAGCCGCTCGATCTCGCGGCGCAGGATGGTGTCGTCGTTGGTGTAATCGAAATTGGTGCCGTCCGCCCAGTTCAGCCGGTAGAAGGGCGTGACCGGTTCCAGCGTCACGTCGTCCGCCATGTCGCGGCCCGATAGCGCCCATAATTCCGCGAGACAGGCCGGATCGGTGATGACGGTTGGTCCGGCATCGAAGGTGAAGCCGTCGCGTTCCCAATAATACGCCCGCCCGCCGGGCTTGTCGCGGCTTTCGACGATGGTCGTCGCCAGCCCTGCGGATTGCAGCCGGATCGCGAGCGCGAGCCCGCCGAAGCCGCTGCCGATGACGATCGCCGATCGTGGCGGCGCGAAACGCGAGGTCATGCCATGATCGCCCGCACCGCGCGTGCGATCGGCACCGGCGGCCGGCCGGTCAGGATCCGCGCCTTGTCCATCATCGTCGATCGTCCTGCATAGAAACGTCCTATAAGTCCGGGTGCCAACCGGTAAAAGCGTTCGAGGATCCGGTATCGCTCCTCGGGCTCGGCGGCCTTGAACAGCATCGCGTCGAGCATCCGGTAGAAGCCGCGTTCCCGCCAGCGCGCCCGCGCATAGTCGTAGGTCGCCTCGTGCAGCGCCGCGCCCGAGAAATCGGTCCGCGCCGCCAGCCGGTTGGCGAGCCGGATCGCATCGGGCAGCGAATAGCCCGTAGTCGGGTGGAACAGCCCGGCGCGCATCCCCGCCTTGGCGACGCGTGCGCCGCCCGATCGCCAATAGGCCTCGAAGTCGCCGCCGATCGCGACCGGCAGCACGCCCTGTTCGGTCCGGCCCGCCTCGACGACGTCCCAGCCGCGGGCGGCGGCATAGGCGGCGATTCGCTCGGTCAGGACGGCGGGATCGAGATCGGGGGTGCCGCTGTAATAGGTGTCCTCGACGAACATCCGGTCGGCCGCGAAGGGCAGGCAATAGACGAAGCGATAGCCGTCGATCTGTTCGACCGTCGCGTCCATCACCAGCGGGTCGGGGGCGTCGTGCGGGGCCGCCAGCGTCAGTTCGCGCCCGACGAATTTCTGCCAGCCAAGCTCCAGCAGCGACAGGTCGCCCGGCCCGCGCGCGTCGATGACGCCGCCCGCCTTCATCCGGTTGCCGTCCGCCATCACGACCGCGGTCGCCGATGCGCCGATCACCTTGCGGCCGAGCATCATTTCGCCCGGCAGCAGCGCGCGCGACACCGCGCGGTGCAGGGCGGCGCTCTCGATCGAATAATAGGCCGCGCCGATCGTTCGGCCGTGATGCGGAAAGGCGACGCGGTAGGCCGGCCAGGAATGCGTGACGAGCGGCGCGACCAGCGGGCGATCACGTCTGGTGACGTCGCTGCCGAAGAACGACCAGAGATGATTGCCGCCGACGACATCCCCCGCATCGATCAACCGCAGATCGAGCCCCGGATGCGCGGCCTTCAGCGCAAGCGCGATCAGCCCGCCGGCAAGCCCGGCCCCGACGATCGCCACATCGCAATTGAGTGTTGAGGCCATGACGCACCCTACCGCGTCGATCCGCCGCGCGACACCCACGATCGGTCGCATCGGCAACCTGCCTTGTTTGGGGGGGTGGGGGAGGCGTTGCTCGACGCAGGCGCTCTTCGGCTGGACCTTTTGCCCGCGCCCCTCACCCCACCCCGGCGATGGCCGGGGCCCATTCGCGCAGGTTGTCGTAACGGAGCGTCCTGCGCCGCCATGATCGTCTCGCAACTGGGCCCCCGCCTTCGCCGGGGTGGCGCGGGTTTGCCGGGAAACGCCGGTTCGACGGGAATGGAACCCACGACGAACTACCGCTAAACCCATCCGATGACCGCCCCGACCCTAACCACCTCCCGCCTCACGCTGACGGGCCACCGCATCGACGACCTCGACGAGTCCGCGGCATTGTGGGCCGATCCCGGCGTCTACGGCATGATCGGCGGGCAACCGCGGAGCCGCGAGGATGTCTGGATCCGGCTGCTCCGATCGGTCGGGCTGTGGACGCTGTTCGGCTATGGCAATTGGGTCGTCCGCGAGACCGTGGGCGGCGGGTTCGTCGGCGAGGTCGGGTTGCTGGAGGCACGTCGGACGATCGCGCCGCCGATCGACGCGCCCGAAACGGGCTGGGCGCTGGCGTCCCATGCGCAGGGCAGGGGCTATGCGAAGGAAGCGCTGGACGCGGTGCTCGCCTGGAGCGACGCGCAACGGATCCTGCGCACGATGTGCATCATCGATCCGGACAACGCCGCCTCGATCCGGCTGGCGGCCAAGATCGGCTACCGTGCGATCGGGCGGGCGACCTATCACGATCGCCCGGTCGATCTGTACGAACGCATGGCGGGCGCGGGCGCGAACGGGTAAGGGGGCAGGGTGATCCTCGCGCTCCTCCTGTCCGCCGCCGCGATGACGCTGATCGTCGGGGTGCGCTACCTGCTCGTCTCAGGCGCGTTCGCCGCGGCGACTCGCGCGCGCCATCCCGGGCTGTACGCGGGGCTCGACCCGCAGATGCGCCGCGAGATCGGCTGGAGCCTCGCCTCTGCGGCGATCTACGGCGTGCCCGCCGGGGTGCTGGCCTGGGGGTGGCAGCATCACGGCTGGACCCGCGTCTATACCGGCTGGCACGCGATGCCGCTCTGGTATCTGCCGCTGTCGGTATTTGCCTATCTCGCGCTGCATGACGCCTGGTTCTACTGGACGCATCGCTGGATGCATCGGCCCGGCCCGTTCAAGCTGGCGCATGCGGTCCATCATGCCAGCCGCCCGCCGACCGCCTGGGCGGCGATGGCGTTCCACCCGATCGAGGCGCTGACCGGCGCGGTCGCGATCCCGCTATTGGTGTTGTTCGTCCCCATCCACGTCGCGATGCTCGGCGTCGTGCTGACGATCATGAGCGTCATGGGGGTCACGAACCATATGGGGTGGGAAGTCTTCCCGCGCGTCCTGTGGCGCGGGCGGATCGGCGACTGGATCATCACCGCCAGCCATCACCAGCGCCATCACGAACGCTACGACGCCAATTACGGGCTGTATTTCCGCTGGTGGGACCGGTGGTGCGGCACCGACCGGGGGATCGGCGATTTCGCCCGCGACCATGCCCGTGCCGCCCGCCGCCGGGTGCCCGCGCTCGCCGAGTGACCGCCCCGGCGTGATGCCCGAATACAACACCGTTGCGAGCTTTGCGCGGACACGGGCCGGATGAGGGACCGATCCGCGGGATAAGGCGTTACGCGCTCGCAATCAATTCTCCTGGAGCCTGCCCGTGCGCCGATCGACCCTGATGACCTTCGCCGCCGCGCTCGCCGCCGCCGCAAGCCCCGCCCTGGCGCAGGATGCGAACACGCCGCCGTCCATGGCGGGTGGCCAGGCGACCGATTTCGGCGATCACACCACGATCGGCGTCGGGGCCGTCTATCTGCCGGACTATGAAGGCTCGAACAATTACCGGGTCGAGCCAGCGCCGCTCGCGATCGGTGCGGTCAAGGGGTTCGCCTTCGCGCTGATCGGCAACCGGCTGAGCATCGATCTGATCCGCGATCCGAAGGACTCGAAATACGACTTTCAGCTCGGCCCGATCGGGGTCGTCGACTTCAACCGCGACAACAGCCATTTCACCGACGCCCGCGTCCGTGCGCTCGGCAAGGTCGGCACCGCGATCGAACTGGGCGGCTATGCCGGGATCGGCAAGACCGGCGTCATCACCAGCCCGTACGACAAGCTGACCGCCTCGCTCAGCTACCGCTACGACGTCAGCAACGTCCACAATAGCGGCATCCTGCAGCCGAGCATCAACTATCTGGCACCGCTCAGCCGCAAGTTGGCGGTGGGCCTGTTCGCATCGGCCGAACATGCCGGGCGCGGCTATGCGACCTCCTATTACACGGTCAGCCCGGCGCAAAGCGCGGCGAGCGGCCTGCCCGTCTATTACGCGGACGCCGGCTGGAAGGACGTCTCGGTCGGTGCGGTGGCGACGGTGTCGATCACCGGCGATCTGCTTCACGGGTTCAAGCTCGTCGGCGGCGGCACCTATACCCGCCTGATGAACGGCTTCGCCGACAGCCCGGTCGTCAGCATCGCCGGATCGCGCGACCAATGGATCGGCGCGCTCGGCGTCGCGTATACTTTCTGAACCGGATGCATTCCGGTCGGCCGCCCGGGATCAATGGACAAGCGAAAATTTTCTGCCGGTCGCCGCGTCCGTTTTTCTTGACGGAGCGTATCTCCTCCGTATCGAATGTTCGGGGACATTATCGCCTTGCGCGAGATGGTTGGTGTCCCGAGACGATCAATGCCGGTGTTTCGTCATGTCGGCGACGCGCCATGAATGGTTCCGGGCATTCTAGCCCAGCTTCCGAACGATAGGGGATCCTGAAAGATGACCGACAGCCAGAAATTGATCGAGACGTTCGACGCCCGCGTCGAACGTCGGGAAAATCGTCGCGCCTTCTTCACCAACGCGCTTAGCGTTGCCGCGGTCGGCGGCGCATTCGTCTATGCCAACGCCGCCGCGGCCCAAGCCGCAGCGCCTGCGCAGATCGATATCGACGTCCTCAACTTCGCGTTGAACCTCGAATATCTCGAAGCGACCTTCTATTCCTATGCGTCGTTCGGCACGCCGCTCGCCGCGACGATGACGACCGGCACCGGCACCAACGGCTTCGCCGCATCGGCGACGACGTCGGCGGGCGCGCACGCGGTCAATTTCACCGACCCCGTGGTGTCGCAATATGCCAAGGAGATCGCGCAGGACGAGATCGCTCACGTCAATTTCCTGCGCTCGACACTCGGCTCGCTTGCCGTCGCGCAGCCGCAGCTCGACGTCGGCACCTCGCCGACCGGCGCCTTCAGCACCGCCGCCCGCGCCGCCGGGATCATCGGGCCGACGACCGCCGCCGCACCGACCTTCTTCGACCCCTATGCGTCGGACGAGAATTTCCTGCTCGGCGCGTTCATCTTCGAAGACGTCGGCGTGACCGCCTACAAGGGCGCGTCCCCGCTGCTGGTCAACAAGACCTATCTGGAGGCCGCGGCCGGCATCCTGGCGGTCGAGGCCTATCACGCGTCGATCGTCCGGACCGTGCTGTACGGCAAGGGCATGAGCGTCGGCGGCACCCCGATCCCCGCGGCCTTTGGTGGCGGCACCTACCCCGCGACCACCCCGAACCCCGCGCTGATCACCAATGCGGGGCTGATCTCGGCGGCGCGCGACAGCCTGGACGGCACGTCGGCGACCCCGGCGGCGAACCGGATCACGGTCGATCCGGTCACCGGCAAGGATACCAGCGACGACCAGGGTATCGCCCCGGTCACGACCGGTGCGGGCGTGCGTGCCAACGTCGCGCCGCTGAACCTGAACGGCCTCGCCTACAGCCGGACAGCGAACGCGGTGCTCAACATCGTGTACCTGAACGCCAATGCGGTCAGCATGGGCGGGTTCTTCCCGGCCGGCGTGAACGGCAACATCAAAACCAGCACGCAGCAAGTCTGACGCCAGCAATAACCCGCACGGGGAGACATAAGATGTCCGATACCAACTATCTCGAAGTCCTGGATGCGGTGGAACGCCGTCGCACCGAACGCCGCAAGTTCCTGAAATATGCCGGCGCGGCGACAGCGGCGGCCGGCGGCCTGTCGCTGCTCGCGGCCTGCGGCGACGACGCTCCGGCCCCGTTGCCGACGCCGACCACCACGCCGCCCCCGGCACAGGCGCAGATCGATCTCGACGTGCTGAATTTCGCGTTGAACCTCGAATATGTCGAGGCGCAATTCTATTCCTTCGCCGCGTTCGGATCGGGGCTGTCGCCCGCGATTCTCACCGGCACGGGTACGCAGGGCACGGTGACGGGCGGTCGCCAGGTCAATTTCACCGATCCGATCGTGAAGCAATATGCGCTCGAGATCGCGGCGGACGAGTCCGCACACGTCAATTTCCTCCGCACCGTGCTCGGCTCGGCGGCGGTGGCGATGCCGGCGATCAACATCGACGGCAGCGCGGCGACGGGTGCGTTCAGCCAGGCCGCGGCGGCGGCGGGGGTCGTTCCCAAGGGCGGTACCTTCGACCCTTACGCATCGGACGAGGCCTTCCTGCTCGGCGGGTTCATCTTCGAGGATGTCGGCGTGACCGCCTACAAGGGCGCATCGCCGCTGCTGGTCAACAAGACCTATCTGGAGGCGGCCGCGGGCATCCTGGCGACGGAGGCCTATCATGCTGGCCTGCTGCGAACGGTTCTGTACCGCAAGGGTGTCTCCGTGCCTGCGCTCCGCACGATCGCCGGTCAGATTTCCGATGCGCGCGACAGTCTCGACGGGGCGTATGACGACGATCAGGGTATCACGCGCACCATTGCCGGGACGACCACCATCGATACGACCGTATCGAACATCGTGCCGGTCAATGGCAACGCCATCGCCTATAGCCGCAACACCGATCAGGTCCTGCACATCGTGTATCTGAACGGGACGACCGGTGCGGCGTCGGGCGGGTTCCTTCCGGCCGGCGCGAACGGCAATATCAAGATCGCGAACGCCAACCCGGCGGCCTACACCGCGGCATAATCGCGATCGTCGTCATGAAAAGCGGGCCGTGCGAGCGATCGCGCGGCCCTTTTTTCGTTGGACGGCCTGGTGCTTGCGCCTATGGTCGCCGCTTCCCCGGGGAGCCGCAAGGCTGAGATAGGCGCATGTCGCCTGAACCCGCCGAACCTGATCCGGTTAGCGCCGGCGGAGGGAGTGGAGCGGTGTCCGACCTCTTTGCTCCCGGTAGAGATGGAGCGACACGCATGGCCGATTTTCCTGCCCGTACTGAAATAGGCGTCACCACCGGCCCGATTCGCGGCAGCCGCAAAATCCATGTCGGCCCGCTGAAGGTGGCGATGCGCGCGATCGATCTCGATCCGTCCTGCATCGAACCGCCGCTCAATGTCTACGACACCAGCGGGCCCTACACCGATCCCAACGCGCATATCGACATCATGGCAGGCCTGCCCGCGCTCCGCCGCTCGTGGATCGAGGCCCGCGGCGACGTCGGGAGCTATGACGCGCGCCACCTGAAGCCCGAGGACAACGGCCAGCTCGGCCCCGATCGCTCCGGCGGCGTCCAACCCTTCCCCAATGTCATCCGCCGCCCGTTGCGCGCAAAGGCGGGCGCGAACGTCAGCCAGATGCATTATGCGCGCCGGGGCATCATCACGCCCGAGATGGAATATGTCGCCACCCGCGAAAATCTCGGCCGTGCGCAGATGATGGATCATGTCCGCGACGGCGAAAGCTTCGGCGCGAGCATCCCCGATTTCGTCACCCCCGAATTCGTCCGCGACGAAGTGGCGCGGGGCCGCGCGATCATCCCCAACAACATCAACCACCCCGAGAGTGAGCCGATGGCAATCGGGCGCAATTTCCTGGTGAAGATCAACGCCAACATCGGCAACAGCGCGGTCGCCAGCAACGTCGCCGCCGAGGTCGACAAGCTCGTCTGGTCGATCCGCTGGGGCGCGGACACCGTCATGGACCTGTCGACCGGCCGCAACATCCACGACACGCGCGAATGGATCATCCGCAACTCGCCGGTCCCGATCGGCACCGTCCCGATCTACCAGGCGCTGGAGAAGGTCGGCGGCGTCGCCGAGGACCTGACCTGGGAGATCTTCCGCGATACGCTGATCGAACAGGCCGAACAGGGCGTCGATTACTTCACGATCCATGCGGGCGTCCGCCTCGCTTATATCCCGATGACGGCCAAGCGCGTGACCGGCATCGTCTCGCGCGGCGGCTCGATCATGGCGAAATGGTGCCTCAGCCACCACCGCGAGTCGTTCCTGTACGAACGCTTCGACGAGATCACCGAGATTATGAAGGCGTACGACATCGCCTATTCGCTGGGCGACGGCCTCCGCCCCGGTTCGATCGCCGACGCCAACGACGAGGCGCAGTTTAGCGAGCTCTACACGCTCGGCGAACTCACCCACCGCGCGTGGAAGAGCGACGTGCAGGTCATGATCGAGGGCCCCGGCCACGTGCCGATGCACAAGATCAAGGAGAATATGGACAAGCAGCTCCAGGTCTGCGGCGAGGCGCCCTTCTACACATTGGGGCCGCTGACGACCGACATCGCGCCGGGCTACGACCATATCACCAGCGGCATCGGCGCCGCGATGATCGGCTGGTACGGTACCGCGATGCTCTGCTACGTCACGCCCAAGGAGCATCTCGGCCTGCCCGCCCGCGACGACGTGAAGACGGGCGTGGTGACGTACAAGCTGGCCGCCCATGCCGCCGATCTGGCGAAGGGCCACCCGGCGGCGAAGATGCGCGACGACGCGCTGAGCCGTGCGCGGTTCGAGTTCCGGTGGCGGGATCAGTTCAACCTGTCGCTCGATCCCGACACGGCGGAATCGTACCACGACCAGACGCTCCCGGCCGAGGGTGCCAAGACCGCACATTTCTGCTCGATGTGCGGGCCGAAATTCTGTTCGATGAAGATCACCGCGGAGGTGCGCGAGTTCGCCGCGAAGCAGAACCAGCCGGCGGACGGCTTCATCGCCGCGGGTGGCCCAACGGGCGCGGAGACCGCGGCCGCGAGCAAGGCCGCGGCCCTGAAGGGGATGGCGGAGATGAGCGAGATGTTTCGGGAGAAGGGTGGGGAGGTCTATTTGGCGGTGGAGGGGTGAATGGCACGATATATACTCGAAAGCGTTAACCGTTGTCGAACGAGGCCTCTGCGCAATTGATAGCTGAATCCGACCAACTGAAAAATTAGTGATTGCGACGTAGGATTCAGTGTGAGATTCACCTGAAATACCGCTTGAATGGAGATGTCATATGGCAGCAAGAAAGCAGTTCCTGCAGGTTCGGCCAACCGACCCCGCGCTGAAGGCGCTTCTGGATGCCGCGAAGGGAAAGAAGGTTACCGAAGCAGAGCTTAGCGAACAGCGTGTCAGTTTCGCGTTTGGTAATGCCCCAGTTTCAGATTTCATAACGAAAGACTCGGTGCGCGCGTCATCGCGAAGCATTCTGATAGCCGGTTGAGGAGATGGCCCGCGAAAGCGGGCCTTTTTTATGTCGATTAGAAAAACGGATGACCCGGCATTTTATGCGCGAATTCAAGAGCATAATCTTCTTCGTCAGTACGATCTTCTTGCAAACTGCATTGAGATCGGAATGCAAAAGGGGATAGACGCTTTCGACAAATACACACTTTGGTCTTTGAATGCTGCGGCCGTCGCGAATATTGCCCAATTTGGGGGCCGTTTCCGGGAGCAGCCAATCTACGTTGGAAACCATAGACCGCCTCATTACCGTGAAGTCGGTAATTTGATGGATCAATTTATTTCAGTTGTTCATGAAAATTGGGATGTGATCGATCATCCTACATGGCTTCCAGCATATGCGCTTTGGCGCATGAATTGGATTCATCCGTTTATAGAAGGCAATGGTCGGACTGCCAGAGCAGCGTGTTATTACCTGATTTGTATGAAAGCTGGGGGCTTATTGCCGGGACGAAAGATCGTACCTGAGCGGATTCGTGAAAATCGAGAACCTTATTATGCCGCTCTTCGAGCGGCAGACCGTCATTGGGAAGACGGTGATTTCGACGTCTCCGAACTTGCCGCATATCTAGAAGGCCTACTTAAGGCCCAACTGGAAGATATCTAAAGCCTTTTTTGGCGCTCCTCCCCGGCTTGCCACAACCGCAACGCTATTTGAATGCGGCGGCAATTACTTAATTCATTAATTCATACGGCGCTGCCGATGCTCAATAATGATACCGGCAAGACAGCACCTCCAGAATCTGCCCATCCCCCGACCCACTCACCCGATACACCAACCGATGCTCGCGATTGATCCGCCGCGACCACCAGCCGGCGAGGTTGCGTTTCAAGAGTTCGGGCTTGCCAGTGCCCGTGAACGGCTGGCGCAGACTTTCGCCGATCAGCAGATTGATACGCGCCAGCAGCAGCGGATCATCGACCAGCCACTGTGCATAGTCGCGCCATGCCTCCGCCGTGAAGACGACCTTCACGGTTGGATTAGCGCGTGTTCCTCACCCTTGCCGGCGTCGAGTTGCGCGATACCGTCCAGCAGATGCTTCGCACTGGCGGGTGAGGACAGCAAATACAGCGTCTCCTCGATCGACGCCCATTCGCTCGCCGAGATCAGCACCGCCCCCTCGCCGCGCTGGCGCGTGATGGCCAAAGGAGCCCGATCGGCGACGACCTTGTCGATCATCGCCTTCAGGTTCTCGCGCGCTTCGGAATAGGATACGGCTTGCATCGGACCGATATGGTCAAAGTCTTGTCCAACGTCAACGGCGTGATGCTTGGTCCGCAGGCCTAATCCTCCACCCGCCCGATCCGATACGGCCCGTCCCGTGTCGCCAGCACCACGCCCTTCCAGCTCAGCCGGACCACGCCGTCGGCCAGCATATCGTCGATCGCGGCATGGACGATCGGCATCGCGCCGCGCCAGTCGGTGGCCAGCGCCCGCGCGACTTCGCTCGGGCAGACGGTCGCGCCGGGTGTACGGCGGTCGAGCAACGCCAGCGTTGCGGCGCGCGCATCGCCCAGTCTGTCGGCATCGCCCGGCACGGCCGTTCTATGCCACCACCGCCCGCACGGCCGTTTCCGCCGCGATCACCTTCCGATACGCGCGGACCGCGGGTGGGGGCATGTGGCGGCCGATCTCTTATTGGCGGATGCTGGCGAGGGGGATGCCGTAGGGGATGGCAAACGCCTGCCGACTCAACCCCGGCATGTAGCGCTATGTGATCCACACGGTCGCCAACCGCAACCCCGGATGGAGGCCCCCGCGCCACACTCCCGTGCAAACCGTCCAACACCGCTGTCCTACACGCGCGCCTTCTGCTCCATCCTCTCGGATGAGAAAGCACCGCACCCCCGCCACCCCGGCGACCCCCGCCGTTCGCCCGACCTTCGACCCCGTCGCCGCCCGCCAGCGGCAGGACGGATGGACCCCCGACCGCCAGACCGGCTTCATCGAGGCCTTGGCCGAATGCGGATGCGTGGACGAGGCGTGCAAACGCGTCGGCATGGGAACCAGCTCCGCCTATGCGCTCCGGCGGCGCGGCGATGCGCGCAGTTTCCGCGCGGCCTGGGACGCGGCGATCGATGTCGCGGTCGAACGCCTGTCCGATGCCGCCTTCGCGCGGGCGCTGCACGGCGTCGCGACCCCCGTCTTCTACAAGGGCGAACAGGTCGGCGAGCGGGTGCGCCATGACGAGCGGCTGACGATGTTCCTGCTGCGCTACCGCGATCCGACCCGCTACGGCGCGTGGATCGACGGCTGCCGCGCCGAACGCGCGCCCGACGGTGCGGCGGTCGCGCTGGCGACCGGGACCGCATGGGTGGCGAAGGACGCACGCGCGGCTGCAGCGGGCGGGCGGGTGCCCAAGCGGTCGGTCGAACCGACGACACGCTACATATCGCCGCAGGAACAAGCCGTGGCGGCGCAGAGTGCGGAGGCGGAACGTCAGCAGGCGGCGCACAGAGGATATCGTTCGACGCCTGAGGAAACCGACGCCGCGCTCCTGAAGTTGCTTCGTGCGGTGCGCCCGCGGGAGAGCGATTCCGGCGCGGACGTGGCGTGTGGTTCGTCCACTTCCGATCGCATTCAGTGGCCCGAATATCCCAACAGGCGAAGCGTCGCCGGGTCGGATGCGCCGCCATAGAAGCGCGCCAGCACCGCCGCGAACGGGGTCGGATCGTCCGCCACCGCCGCGAACAGCGTCATCGACGATCTGAGCTTCACCGCGTCGATCTCGCCCAGGATCGCCTCCGCGCGGCCGGGGGCGGCGAGCATGGTCGCGGTCGCCTCGAACAAGCGCTGCGCCAGCACCGGATGCGCCAGGAACGCGCGCGCCTCCGCCGCGTCGGCCAGCGCATAGAACCGCGCGGTCGGACTGGTGCCGAGCCCCGCCAGTTGCGGAAAGACGAACCACATCCAGTGCGTGCGTTTGCGCCCGGCGCGAAGCTCGGCCAGCATGGCGGTGTGGACGGCGTCCTGCGCGGTGACGAAGCGATCGAGGCTCATGGAAGGGTCAGGTGGCGGCGGCGGCGTGCAACCGCAACCATGGCTCGCTGGTTCGGTCGTTACGGGACGCAAGCCGCGGGCCCACGATGCCGCGAATGGGGACGAACGAATGATTCGACTGGAGGGAATGGCGGTCCGGCCGCTGGCGATGGGTGCCGCTCTGCTGGCCGCGGTGCTGGCGAGCGGTTGCCACAAGGACCAGAGCGATGCGGGGATCGGGAACGATGCGGTCGCGCACGGCTTCCACCCGCCCGAGACGCGGTCCGCGACGCCGCTGCCGGGGCAGGTGCAGACGACGCCGCTGACCGCCTATGTCGGTCATTACCCCGGCGACGCAGTCGACGGCGTCGGCTTCTTCGATCGGACCGAGGTCGCGACCGCGCTGAACGAGGCGGTGATCGACCCGGTGGTCCGCCGTGCGATCGTGAACGGCCACGGCCCGCAGACCCCGATCTTCGCGCGCGGCAAGACCGTCGCCGCCTGGGGATGCGAGGCGCATGACTGCAGCGATCACAACTGGACCCTGTTCGTCGACCCGGTGACGAAGAAGGGCACCGCCTGCTATCACGACGCCGCGATGGGCGATCGGTCGCATTGGTATGCGGCGGCCGCCCCGGTGACGAAGCCGGGGGGCTGTCCGTCCGGCGACGGCGCGGCGGCGACCGATCCGGCGGTGCCCGGCGCGGATGCCGATAGCGGTAGCGGTGCCGCGGTACCGGGGAATGCCGGCTGATGCTGGAACATGTCCCCGGCTGGCTCGGCCGCGCGCTGGCGGGGATGCGCGCCGGCGCGGACAAGCTGGCGATCGCGAGCATCGCGCTCGGCGATGGCGGGACCTCGATCGCGCTGTCCAGCCCCGCCTTCGCGAACGGCGGCCGCCTGCCGCCGCGCTTCACCGCGGACGGCGACGGGGTCTCGCCGCCGCTCGTATGGGGCGGTCCCCCGCCGGGTACCGTACGGATGGTCCTGCTGGTCGAGGACGCCGATGCGCCGACCCCGCAACCGCTGGTGCATGCGGTCGTCTGGGGTATCGCGCCCGAGGCGGGGCGGCTGGCGGAAGGTGCGATCATGCGCGACGGCGATGGCGGTGCGGACGGCCGCGACGTCGGGCGCAATTCGCTCTTTCGCGAAGGCTGGCTGCCGCCCGACCCGCCGACCGGGCACGGCGAACATCGTTACGTGTTCCAGTTGTTCGCGCTTTCGGATGGCGCGGGCGATCCCGGGCAGACGCCGCGCCGGGGGGAGGTGGTCGCGGCGATGACCGGTCATGTCCTCGCCGCCGGATTGCTGGTCGGCACCTATTCGCGCGGGGAAAAGGCGACGGTCGCGCCGGCGGGGCGGGCGGCGGTGGCATGAACGGCACGGCCCCCGCCGGGCGATTCGGCACGCGACCGGGGTGGGAACCGGGCAGCGATTGCCGGGCACCCGGTCATGCGATCGGCAGGATGGGGACGGCGGAGCCGACCGCGATGGCGGCGAAGACGAACGCACCGACGAGCGAGCAGACGATACGGGTGGCGGCGAATTTGGTCATGAGAAGTCTCCCTATTGTCGGCGCCGGACGATCCGACCAGCCGATACCCCGGGCTTTGCAGGCGGCGTGCCAATTCGTTAACATATTGGAAAGCAACGACTTGCCGATGGGCGCTTTATGAATATGGCGCAATCCGCCACAAAGTGCGCCGATATCGCGCCAAACCGTGGCGGATCGTCAGGCGGCGCAGACCTGGTCGCGCCCGCCCGCCTTTGCGGCGTAGAGCAGCCGGTCGGCACGCGCCATCGCGCGTTCGCCATCGTCGCCCGGCTGGACCGCGGTGACGCCGGCGGACAATGTGATCCGACCCAGTCGCTGGTCGGTGTCGCGCGTCCGGAACCGCTTGACCGACACCGCCTGCCGCGCCGCGTCGACCTGCCGCGCCGCCTCCGCCAGGCCGACGCCGCCGATCAGGATCGCGAACTCCTCGCCGCCATGACGCGCGACGATCTGGCCGGGAAAACAGTCCGCCAGCAGCCGGGCGATCGCCGCCAGCACGCGGTCGCCGACCGCATGGCCATTGTCGTCGTTGACCTGCTTGAACCGGTCGATGTCGACGACCACCACGCACCAGGGTCCGGCGACCGCGTCGCGCGCGACGAAGGCTTCGTCGAAGGCGCGGCGATTGGCGAGCCCGGTCAGCGCGTCGATGCGCGCGGTCTGGTGCGCCTCGGCCAGCTTGGCGCGCAACGCCTCGGTTTCCTCGTCGGCGCGCGCCAGTCGACGCTCGGCATCGCGCACCCGGTTCATCATCATGGTCGTGATCCGCGCGATCTCGTCGATCCCGGCGATCGGCGATGCGCGTTCGATGGCGGCGGCGCTGGCGGCCAGATCGGCCCCGAAATCACGCGTTTCGTTCGTGATCGTGCGCATCATCGTCGAAAACCCGTCGACCGTCGCGCGCGTTTCCGCGACGAGCTGTTCGGCCTGCGAATCGGCGCTCGGCCGGGGGTCGCGTGGTGCCAGCGGCGCGCCGCCCTCCAGCACCTGGTGTCCCAGCCGTTCGATATCCTTGCGGTTCAGCCGAACGCCGCCATCGGTCAGCTCCGCGACGCGGCGCGCGATCGGCGTATCGGGATCGGCCAGTGCGGCGAAGGCGAAGCCGTAATGCGCGGGCTCGGGACTGAGGCCTTGCGCGCCGAGAAAGGCCCCGATCTGTTCGAACAGATCGTCGCCCCTCACCGACTGGCGCGCCGCGCCCCGCTCCCGCATCCCAATCATCCCTTTGCCCCGGTATCCTGTCGCGGTACCCTTAGGACAAAAGCGTTATCAACGCGTAACGACCGGTCAGCTACCGCCGGAACGGACCTATCACTTGCCGGTGATCTTGCCGACCGCCGCCAAGGTCAGCGACACGTGTTCGGCGGGGTTCATGTCGTCATGGACGAAGGTGATCTTGCCGTCCGGCGCAATGACATAGCTGGTGCGCGACGTGATGGCGTGGCCCATGATCTCCTTCGGATAGGCGACGTCATACCCCTTGACGACCGCCGGCCCGGCGCTCGCGACCGCGAATTTGCCGGCGCATTTTTCGTTCGAGAATTTGGCGAGCGTATCGACCGTGTCGGCGGACATGCCGATGACGGTGGCACCCGCCTTCGTGAATTGGGGGATCGCCTCGGCAAAGGCATGCGCTTCGGCGTTGCAGCCGCCGGTAAAGGCGGCGGGGAAGAAGTACAGCACGACCGGACCCTTCTTCAGCAGGTCCGCAAGATGGACCGACATGACTTGCCCGGCGATCGCGCCGCGGGTCGTGAAGTCGGGGGCTTTCGCGCCGACGGGCAATGTCGCGACGGCCGGCGCGGCGATCAGGGCGGTCGCGGCGGCGAGAAGGGGGAGCAGGCGCATGAGATTTCCTCGCTGTGGGTCGTTGCCATGCTTCTAGCGTGCCGGCGTCGGCTGCGATAGGCGCAGCGGCCATGCCAGTGACCGCTTCCGACATCGCGCTTGCCCAGGCGCTCGCCGACGCCGCCGGGGCGGCGATCCGTCCCTATTTCCGCGGCGATCTGGGGCTGGAGATCAAGGCCGACAAATCCCCCGTCACGCTGGCCGACCGCGCCGCGGAGGCCGCGATGCGCCGGCTGATCGAGGCGGAACGATCTGGCGACGGCATCGTCGGCGAGGAATATGGGACGAAACCGGGGATCACCGGGCGGACCTGGGTGCTCGACCCGATCGACGGCACGCGCAGCTTCACCGTCGGCCGTGCGATCTTCGGTACGCTGATCGCTTTGGTCGAGAATGGCTGGCCGGTGCTCGGGGTCATCGACCAGCCGGTGCAGCGCGAACGCTGGCTCGGGGTCGCGGGGCGGCCGACGATGTTCGACGGCGCGGCGTGCCGGACCCGGACCTGCGCCGCGCTGGAAGGGGCGATCGTCGCGACGTCGAGCCCGCATCTGTTCCCGGACGAGGACGTCCCCGCCTTCCTGGCGCTGGTCGCGGCGGCGAGCGGCGGGGCACCGCGGCAGGGGCCGGTCTATGGCGGCGACTGCTATAATTACGGCCTGCTGGCGGCCGGTCATCTCGACATCGTGTGCGAAAGCGGGCTGCAGCTCTACGATTTCGCGGCGCTGGTCCCGGTGGTCGAGGGGGCGGGCGGGCGGATGTGCGACTGGAACGGCGACCCGCTGACCGCGGACAGCGACGGCCATGTCCTGGCGATCGGCGATCCGGCGCGGGTCGACGACGTGCTTGAGGCGCTGCGCGCGGTGCCGGGCGGGGCCGAAGGCGACTGACCTTGGGCGATCATATTTCCGTCCTCCTGCGAACGCACGAGCCCCAGGGTAACCGAGCGAGACGCCATCGACTCTGGGCTCCTGCTTTCGCAGGAGAAGGGCGTCAGGTCGCATGAAGGCATTAGAAAATCCCCAGGAATTTCTTCCGCTTGCCCCCCGTCGTCGAGGGCGTGCCGTTCCCCACATCGTCGCGCGGCTTGCCCTTGGTCGTCCGCTGCGCACCGGCGGTCGCGGCGGAGAGGATCGGACCGCAGGCCGCCGCCTTGGCGTCGCCGACATCGACGAAGGCGAGGATCGCGGCCGGCGGTGTCGCGATCAGCGCCAGGCCGAGCGCGGAACCGGCGCGGGCCACCAGCTGCGGGCTGAGCACGTCGAGCGAAGGCTTGGCGAAATACCCCTTCAACCCGACCGGCGACTGGCCCGAGAACAGGCTGAACTTCTTGCCGTCCGCCCGGAACGCCAGGTCCATCGCCTCGGTACCCAGATTGAAACCACCGCGCCCGGTAATGACGTTCTTTGCCGTATCGATGATGATCGGGTCGGCCGCCGCCGCCCCGTTACGCGCCGTGAACGCGACCAGCCCGCAATTGAGCGCGACCGGCTCCTTCAGCTGGTGCTGGAACATCCGCTGCGCGAAGACGCCGATATCCAGTTCGGACAACTGGACATTGCGCGCCGACAGGCTGCCTGCGGGCATCACGAAGGCCATCCGTCCGTTCGCGTTCGCCAGCCAGGCATGCATCGAGTCGCCGTCGCCCGACAACCGGATGCGACCGTGGATCGTCCCGGTCGTCCCCGATTCCACCACGCCGAAGCCTGCCAGCAGCCGCCCCATCGGCGTCGGCGCGAGGCGGATGTCGTAATCATTGTGCGCCGGCCGCCGCTGCGCATCGATCATGATATCGGCGGCGACATTGCCCCGCGACATCGCGAAGGTCAGCGGCGAGATCTGGAGTTCGCGGTCCTTCAGCGCGACGGTCACGTCGATGTTCGAGATCGGTACGTTGCGCGACCGCACCGTGCCGACCGTCCAGTGGACGTTCGCATCGAAATTGCCCATGTCGTCGACCGGCAGCGCGGTATCGGGCAGCAACCGTGCGGGTGCCGCCCCCGTCGCCGCGGCGGCCGCCACGGTGCCCTGCGCCGCCACGATATCGGGGTTATAGCCGATGAAGGGGGCCACATCGACGATATCGAGCGTCCGCGTCGCCAGTTCGGCGGCGACGTGGGTACGCGGTTCGATGTTCGACACGGTGAACTTGCCCGACAGGTCGCTGTCGCCGAACGTCCCCGCCATGCGTGTGAAGCGGTAGTCGGTGCCCGACTGCACCAGCTGTGCATGGAGCGCATAGGTCCGCGTCTGCGGGATGACGACGCCGATGATGCGCAGCAGTTCGGCCAGGTTGCGGCCGGTGGCGCGCACCTGCAGCGGCACGTTCTCGATATCGGCGATCGTCGGCAACGTGCCCGCCACGTCGATCCGGTTGTGCGCGGCATAGGCGGTCAGCGTCAGCTTGTTCTGACCGCGCGCCACCGTCGCATCGGGGGAGAGCAGCTTGGCGGTCAGCGTGAACGGCGTCGAGCGCACGATCCCCTCGCCGGTCAGCCCGACCGCGTGCCCGATCGTCGCGTCGGCCGACTGGATGTCGTCGATCTTCAGGTCCGCCAGCAGCTTTAGCCGCGAATCGAGATAGCGCACCGTCGTACCGGTCACGGTCGCGCGGTCGATCGACGGGAAGTCGAGCGGTTTGCCGCCCTTCTTGTCGTCGAACGTCCAGCTGTTCGTGGTGTGCGCGGCATTCCATTCCAGATCGACCGCGCCGTTCGTCAGGTCGAGCCAGTAGAGCCTGCGCTTGCCGAAGATCAGCGACCAGGGCGAGATGCGCGTATCGATCCGGTCCGCGGCGAACAGCATCGGCTTCGTCGCCCAGGAGGGATTCGCGATACGGATCCCCTCGGCGTAGAATTTGATCGCGACCGGATCGAAAAAGAGCTGGAAATCGCCCGCGACGCTGACTTGACGGTTGGTCAGGGCACCCACGGTTCGCTCGAACGGGTGCTTCAGGAAGCGGCCCTTGGTGATGTAGAGCACGAGCCACAGGACGACGAGCAGCAGGACGATCCCGCCGACCACCCGCCGCATGATCGACCATCGCTGGCGTCCTGCCGGTTGTGCATCGGCATCGGCGACCGCAGGGGCCGGTTCGTCGGTAGGCGGAAGGCTCATGCCCATCCATCGCACGGCATCGGCACCGATTCCAGTCGATCCTGTCCCATGCGGTTGCATTCATGGCACGGCGCGGCTAAGGCGCGCGGCTCCAATGCGAGGTGCAAAAGGATCGCCCGGCCATCAAGGGCTGCCGCGGCTGTCCGTTGCTTCGCTAGCTGAAAGGACCAAAATGCCCAAGCTCAAGACGAAGAGTGGCGTCAAGAAACGCTTCAAGCTCACCGCCACCGGTCTGCTCAAGCACGGCGTCGCCGGCAAGCGCCACCGCCTGTTGCACCACAACGGCAAATATATCCGCCAGAATCGCGGCACCAAGGTGCTGGCGAAGGCCGACACCGCGGCGGTGAAGGCCTGGGCCCCCTACGGCCTTAGCTGAGCGGAAAGGAATAGCACATGGCACGCGTCAAACGGGGTGTTACCACCCGCGCCAAGCACAAGAATATCCTCGAACAGGCGAAGGGCTTCTACGGCCGTCGCAAGAACACGATCCGCATCGCGCGGCAGGCGGTCGAAAAGGCCGGGCAGTACGCGTATCGCGATCGCAAGGTGAAGAAGCGGACGTTCCGCGGTCTGTGGATCCAGCGAATCAACGCCGGTGTCCGCGCCGAGGGTCTGACCTATTCGCAGTTCATGCACGGCCTGAAGCTGGCGGGGATCGAACTCGACCGGAAGGTCCTGGCCGATATCGCGATGCACGAGGAGGCGGCGTTCAGCGCCATCATCGCGCAGGCGAAAGCGGCGCTGCCAGCGGTGGCGTAAACCTGCGCCTGTTGCGACCCGAAAAGGGGCGCGGGTGGCTTGAGGCCGCTCGCGCCCCTTTTGCTTTGTGGCGGTCCACTTCCTCCGTCATGCCGGGCTCGTCCCGGCATCCACCGTGCCGCGTATTCTCACGTCTTTGGTTCGCGGCACGATGGACCCCGGCGCAAGGCCGGGGTGACGGAGACGGTAGAGTTCGGCTGCATCGGTCTATAGGAACCCCCCATGACCTACCTCCTCACCATGACCGACGCCGATTTCGGCTGGCTGCTGGGCGAGCAAGCGGGGCGCGAGGGGCTGACGATCGCCCAGGGCGGGATCGGCGAGCCCTGGGTAACCCAGCTAGTGCGCGATACCGCCGCCGAGGCGTCCGAATTCACCAGCCGCGACCTGGCGTGGATGATCGCCCAAGGCGACGAGGTGGTCGGCATGATCGCCGCGACGAAACCCGCGGGGCGCCACCGGTTCGAGGTCGGCTACGGCGTCGCGGCATCGCGGGAGGGGCGCGGCCACACTACCGCGGCGGTGGGCCATGTTATCGATATCGCGCGCGCGCAGGGGCTTGCCGGGTTGACTGCGGAAACCGCGCCCGACAATCCGGGGTCGCAGCGCGTGCTGGAGAAGAACGGCTTCGTCCGTGCGGGCACGCGGTTCGATCCGGACGACGGCGCGATCTTCAAATGGTCCCATGATCTGGGCGCTACGGCACCGGCAGGAAATTGACGCGATGACCGATACCGATACCCTGCGCGCGCATCTGCTGACCGCGATCGACGCCGCCTCGGGGCTCGACGCGCTGGAGGCGGTGCGCGTCGAGGCGCTCGGCAAGCACGGCCGCGTGACGCAATTGCTGAAGACGATGGGCGGCCTGTCGCCGGAGGAACGCCAGATCCAGGGTCCGGCGATCCACGGCCTGCGCGAAGCGGTGACGGCGGCGATCGCCGCGCGCAAGGCGGTGCTGGAACGCGCCGCGCTCGATGCGCAGCTGGCGGGCGAGATGCTCGACATGACGCTGCCCGCCGATGTGCCGCCCGCCGGGACGATCCACCCGGTCAGCCAGGTGATGGACGAACTGGCGGAAATCTTCGCCGATCTGGGATTTGCGGTCGCGACCGGGCCCGAGATCGAGACCGACTGGCACAATTTCTCCGCGCTCAACATCCCCGAGACGCATCCGGCGCGCGCGATGCACGACACCTTCTATCTTCAGGAAGGAATCGCCGCGAAGCACCTGGGGATCTTCGACGAGCAGACGACCTTCTCGCTGCTGCGCACTCACACCAGCCCCGTCCAGATCCGCACGATGCTCGGCCAGAAACCCCCGATCCGCATCATCGCGCCGGGCCGCACCTATCGCAGCGACAGCGACGCGACCCACACGCCGATGTTCCACCAGGTCGAGGGATTGGTGATCGACAAGGGCATCACGCTCGGCCATCTGAAATGGACGCTGGAGACGTTCGTCCGCGCCTTCTTCGAACGCGACGACATCGTCCTGCGTCAGCGCCCGAGCTATTTCCCCTTCACCGAGCCCTCGGTCGAGATCGATGTCGGCTACACGCTGGTCAAGGGCAAGCGCGTCGTCGGCGGTGCGCAGCCCGACGGCTGGCTGGAGATCCTCGGGTCGGGCATGGTCCACCGCAAGGTGATCGCGGCGTGCGGGCTCGATCCGGACGTGTGGCAGGGCTTCGCGTTCGGCTGCGGGATCGATCGGCTGGCGATGCTGAAATACGGCATGGACGACCTGCGCGCCTTCTTCGACGGCGATATCCGCTGGCTGAAGCATTACGGCTTTTCCGCGCTCGACGTGCCCACGCTGAGCGGGGGAGTGGGCGCATGAAATTCACCTTGTCCTGGCTGAAAGAGCATCTCGACACCGACGCATCGCTGGACGATGTCGTCGATACGCTGACTCGCATCGGCCTGGAGGTCGAAGGCGTCGAAAATCCGGGTGATAAGCTATCGGCGTTCCGGGTCGCGAAGGTGCTGAGCGCCGAGCGCCACCCGCAGGCGGACAAGCTGCAAATCCTGTCGGTCGACGCCGGCGACGGCGCGCTCCAGGTCGTCTGCGGCGCGCCCAATGCCCGCGCCGGGCTGGTCGGGGTGTTCGGTGCGCCGGGTGCCTATGTGCCCGGCCTCGACATGACGCTGAAGGTGGCGAGCATCCGCGGCGTCGAATCGAACGGCATGATGTGTTCGACCCGTGAGCTGGAACTGGGCGAGGATCATGACGGGATCATCGAACTCCCCGCCGATGCGCCGGTCGGCACGTCCTACTCCGATTACGCCGGGCTGAGCGATCCGGTGATCGACGTCAGCGTCACCCCCAATCGGCAGGACTGTATGGGCGTGCGCGGGATCGCGCGCGATCTGGCGGCGGCGGGGCTGGGGACGCTCGTTCCGCTCGCCACCGCCTATCGCTGGCCGATCGCGCCGATCGCGCCGATCGCAGGCGAAGGCGCAGGCCCCGACGTGCGTACCGACGATCCGGACGGGTGTCCCGCCTTCTACGCGCAATCCGTCGGCGGCGTGACCAACGGCGATTCGCCCGAATGGATGACGCGGCGGCTTCGGGCGATCGGACAGAAGCCGATCTCGCTGCTGGTCGACATCACCAATTTCGTGATGTTCGACCTCGGCCGTCCGCTTCACGTCTACGACCGCGCCAAACTGTCGGGCTCGCTCGTCGCGCGCAGGGCGGCCGCGGGGGAGCAGGTCGAGGCGCTCAACGGCCGGACCTACACGCTGACCGACGCGATGACCGTCATCGCCGACGATGCGGGGGTGCACGACATCGGCGGCATCATGGGCGGGGCGCAGTCGGGGGTGTCGGCCGATACGACCGACGTCCTGATCGAATGCGCGTATTTCGACCCCGATCACATCGCACGCACCGGCCAGGCGCTGACGCTGACCAGCGACGCGCGCAGCCGCTTCGAGCGCGGCGTCGATCCCGCGTTCCTCGACGACGGGCTGGCGATCGCGATGAAGCTCGTGCTCGATCATGGCGGCGGCACCGCGAGCGCGGTCACGCGCAGCGGCACGCCGCCGCTCGCCGGGCGTATCGTGGCTTACCAACCCGCGCTCGCCGAGACGCTTGGCGGGCTGAAGGTCCCGCACGATCGTCAGCGCGCCATCCTCGAAAGCCTCGGTTTCGATGTGGGCGACGACTGGCAGGTGACCGTCCCAAGCTGGCGGCGCGATGTGGATGGTGCCGCCGACCTGGTCGAGGAGGTCATCCGGATCGAGGGGATCGACAAGGTCGCCGCGGTCCCTTTGCCGCGCAGCCCCGGCGTCGCGAAGCCGACCGCGACCGCCGAACAGAAGATCGAACGCCGCGTCCGCCGTGCGGCGGCGGCGCGGGGGGCCGACGAGGCGGTGACGTGGAGTTTCCTGTCCGAAGCGGAGGCTCAGCCCTTCGGCGGCGGGGCGTGGACGCTCGCCAATCCGATCAGCGAGGATCTGAAGGTCATGCGCCCGTCGCTGCTGCCCGGGCTGCTGTCCGCGACCGCGCGCAACGTGAAGCGGGGGCAGACGAGCGTGCGGTTGTTCGAGATCGGCCGGCGCTATCTGGCCGACGCCGAACGTCCGACGCTCGGCCTGGTGCTGGCCGGCGACAAGCGGCCGCGCGGCTGGCGTGAGGGTAAGGCTGCGCCGTTCGATGCGTACGACGCCAAGGCGGAGGCGATCGCGCTGCTCGCTGCGGTGGGCGCGCCGGTCGACAACTTGCAGGTGATGGGGGAAGCGGGCGAGGCCTGGCATCCGGGCCGTTCGGGCACGCTTCGGCTCGGGCCGAAGACGGTGCTGGCGGCGTTCGGGATCGTGCATCCCTCGGTCGCGAAGGCGTTCGACCTCGACGGCCCCGTCGCCGCGGTCGAGCTGTATCTCGACGCGCTGCCCGCAAAACGCGACACCGGTTTCGCACGGCCCGCCTTCACCCCGCCCGCGCTCCAGCCGGTGCGACGCGACTTCGCGTTCGTGGTGCCGCAAGGGTTGGCGGCGGACGTGTTGGTGCGAGCGGTGCGCGGCGCGGACAAGGCCGCGATCGTCGGCGCGCGCGTGTTCGATGTCTTCACGCGGGAAGGGGAGACCTCGATGGGCGTCGAGATCGTCCTGCAACCGGGCGCGAAGAGCTTCACCGACGAGGAACTTAAGGCGATGGCGGACAGGGTCGTCGCGGCGGCGGGGAAACTGGGGGCGACGCTTCGGGGTTGAAATCCGCCTCGCTGTTCCCCCGCGAAGCGGGGCCAGGGCCACGAGCGATGCATTGCTTGACACTGGGCCCCCGCTTTCGCGGGGGAACTGGAGGAACGACATGACCGACCTGATCACCATCGCCAGCGACCAGCTCACCGCCGCCATCAACCCTTACGGTGCGGAACTCACCCACCTGACCGACGCCGACGGCCGCGCGTTGATGACCGATGCCGATCCCCAATTCTGGATCGGCCACGCGCCGATCCTGTTCCCCGTCATCGGCGTCACCAATGGCGGCGTCATCCGGCTGGACGGCACCGCGTATCCGATGGCGAAGCACGGTTTCGCACGGCATTCGACGTTCGACGTCGTCGATCATGGCGCGTCCCATGCGACGTTCCGGCTGTCCGCCTCCGACAAGACCCGCAAGAGCTACCCGTTCGATTTCGTGCTGGAGATCGCGTTCCGGATCGACGGCGCGACGCTGTCGGTCGAGGCGCGCGTCGTCAACCGCGGCGACGCGCCGATGCCCGCGCAGTTCGGCTTCCACCCCGCCTTCGCCTGGCCGCTGCCGTACGGGGAACCGCGCGCCGACCACCGCGTCACCTTCACCGCGGAAGAGCCGGGCATGCTACGCAAGATCGCCCCAGAAGGGTTGATTGCCGCGGATCGGCGCGCCAGCCCGCTCGAGGGCCGCGTCCTGCACCTGCGCGACGACCTGTTCGTCGACGATGCGCTGGTATGGGACCCTGTGCAGTCGCAGGCGGTGACCTATGGCGCGGCGAACGGCCCGCAACTGCACGTCGCATTCCCCGACACCCCGCGGCTCGGCATCTGGACCAAGCCGGGCGCGCGTTTCGTCTGCATCGAACCCTGGCACGGCATCGCCGATCCCGAAGGCTTTACCGGCGACTTCCGCGCCAAGCCCGGCGTGTTCGAAGTCCCCGCCGATGGCACGACCACGATCCGCATGACTATCACACTGAAACCCTGACATCTGTCCTACACGCGCAATCTCTGCCAAGGCGCGGGCATGACGTCGCGCGCCCTTTCCACGCCCACCAGCCGCCAATTTCGCGGCGGGGCGATTCCGATGCGTACGTGCCGTGTGGTTCGTCCACTTCCGACCCCGTCTTGCCCGAATCGACCGCCCCGATGAGCTCCCCCCGCCGCACCTTCGCGATCATCTCGCATCCCGATGCGGGCAAGACGACGCTGACCGAAAAGCTGCTCTATTTCGGCGGCGCGATCCACTTGGCCGGGGAAGTAAAGGCGCGGGGACAGAACCGGCGTGCGCGCTCCGACTGGATGAAGATCGAGCAGCAGCGCGGTATCTCGGTCACCTCGTCGGTGATGACGTTCGAACGCAAGGGCATCACCTTCAACCTGCTCGACACGCCGGGCCACGAGGATTTCAGCGAGGACACCTACCGCACGCTGACCGCGGTCGACAGCGCGGTGATGGTGATCGACGCGGCCAAGGGCATCGAGCCGCAGACGCGCAAATTGTTCGAGGTCTGCCGCCTTCGCAGCGTGCCGATCATCACCTTCGTCAACAAGGTCGACCGCGAGGGCCGGCCGGTGTTCGAACTGCTCGACGAGATCGCCGACATGCTCGCGCTCGACGTTGCGCCCATGAGCTGGCCGATCGGGATGGGCGGCGAGTTCGAGGGCGTGCTCGACCTCGTCACCGGCGGCGTCAGCCGGCCCGAGAGCGACAGCCGCGGTTTCCACGGGAAGATCGATACCGATGTGACTCTGCCCGAACGCTTCGCCGAAGAGGTCGAGCTGGCGCAGATCGGCTATCCCGCGTTCGACGTCGAGGCGTATCGCAACGGCGACCTGACCCCGGTGTATTTCGGGTCCGCGCTGAAGGATTTCGGCGTCGCCGAACTGATCGGCGCGCTCGCCGACTATGCGCCGCCACCGCGCGCCCAGCCCGCCGAGCCAGCGCCGGTGTCCCCCGACGAGACGGAAGTCACCGGCTTCGTCTTCAAGGTGCAGGCGAACATGGACCCCAACCACCGCGACCGGATCGCGTTCATGCGGCTGTGTTCGGGAACCTTCAAGCGCGGCATGAAGCTGATTCCGTCGGGCACCGGCAAGCCGATCGCGGTACATTCGCCGATCCTGTTCTTCGCGAGAGACCGCGAACTGGCGGACGAGGCGTTTCCCGGCGACATCATCGGCATCCCCAACCACGGCACGCTACGGGTGGGCGACACGCTGAGCGAACGCGCCGACGTGCGTTTCACCGGCCTGCCCAATTTCGCACCCGAAATCCTGCGCCGCGTCGTCCTGAAGGACCCGACCAAGACGAAGCAGTTGCGTAAAGCCCTGGACGACATGGCCGAGGAGGGCGTGACTCAGGTCTTCTACCCCGAGATCGGGTCGAACTGGATCATCGGCGTCGTCGGACAATTGCAACTGGAGGTGCTGCTGAGCCGCCTCGACGCGGAGTACAAGGTTGCCGCCGGGCTGGAACCGGCACCGTTCGACACCGCACGCTGGGTATCGGCAGGTGACCCGGCGGACCTGAAGGCGTTCACCGACATCAACCGGTCGGCGATGGCGAAGGACCGCGACGGCAACCCGGTGTTCCTGGCGAAGAGCGCATGGGAGATCGGCTATGTCGCCGATCGCTACCCCAAGGTCCGCTTCGCGGCGACTCGCGAGCGGTGAGCGGGGCCGGGGGGCTGGGCGCTGCGCCGTACGTGCTGCTCGACGATGCGCGGCCGGGCGGCGCGGCGGCGCGGTTGTACCGGGGGCCGGTGGCGGTCGTGACCGCCGTCGATGTAGAGGACGTGCAGCCTGCGCTCGACCGCATCCGCGCCGCCGTCGAGACCGGCCTGCACGCGGCTGGGTATCTGGCGTATGAGGCTGGGGCGGCGTTCGTGCCCTCAGCAAGAGCCCAGGGTTCCGAGGACGACGCTCGTGATCCCGGGTTCCTGCGGTCGCAGGAACACGAGCCACTTCTCTGGTTCGGCCTGTTCGACCGCTACGACACGGTCGACGATGTCGCCGCGCTCCTCCCCGATCCCGCGGGCGCGTGGATCGGCGCGGCACAACCCGCGATCGACCGGGCAACGTATGACGCACAAATCGCCCGCATCCTGGGTCTGATCGCAGCGGGCGACATCTATCAGGCGAACCTCACCTTCGCCGCGACCGTCCCCATGGCCGGCGATCCCGCGGCGCTGTTCGCGCGGCTGCGTGCCGCGTCGGGGGCAGGTTATGGCGCGCTGATCGACACCGGCGACCGTGTGATTCTGTCGCTGTCCCCCGAACTGTTCTTCGCGCTAGACGGCGACGGGCTCATCTGCCGGCCGATGAAGGGCACCGCGGCACGCCTGCCCGATCCCGCAGCGGATGCCGCCGCGGCGGCGGCGCTGGGGGCGGACCCGAAGCAGCGGGCGGAAAACCTGATGATCGTCGACCTGATGCGCAACGATCTGTCGCGTGTCGCGGTGCCGGGCAGCGTCGCGGTGCCCGCATTGTTCGCGGTCGAACATTATCCGACCGTGCACCAGATGACGTCGACCGTCACCGCGACGATCGCCCCCGGCCGCGACGCGGTCGACGTGGTCGCCGCGTTGTTTCCGTGCGGATCGATCACCGGCGCACCGAAAAGTCGCGCGATGGCGATCATCGCCGACGTCGAGGACCGCGCACGCGGCGTCTATTGCGGCGCGATCGGCCGGATCGACGCAGCCATCGATGCTGCGAGTGGCGACGCGATGTTCAACGTTGCGATCCGGACGCTGACGGTTCGAAACGGCACGGCAACGATGGGGCTCGGATCGGGCGTGGTCGCGGACTCGGTCGCGGCGGACGAATGGGATGAATGCCTGGCGAAAGGCGCGTTCCTGACCGCCGGCACGCACCGCGGCTTCGACCTGATCGAGACGATGGCGTTCGATCCGCAATCCGGGTTGCAGCGGCTCGACCTCCACCTTGCGCGGCTGGATGCGAGCGCCGCGGCGTTCGGCTTCGCGTTCGACCGGCATGCGGCGCGCAACGAACTGCAGGCCGCGACCTTCCGTCTGCGGACGCCGCGGCGGATTCGGCTGTTGCTGGCGCGGTCGGGGGCGATCGTGGTTCAGGTCGGCGCGATGCCGGAGCCGGTGGCGGCGATGACGATCGCGGTCGTACCCTTGCCCGTGGCTGCGGGGGATTTCCGGTTGCGGCACAAGACCAGCGACCGCGGATTCTACGACGCTGCGAGGCGGGTGGCGGCAACCGACGAAGTGATATTCGAACGCCCCGACGGTCGTCTGACCGAGGGTAGTTTCACCTCGCTGTTCGTGGCCCGGGGCGACGGCATCCTGGTCACTCCGCCGCTCGCGGACGGCCTGCTGCCGGGCGTGCTTCGCGCCGACCTGATCGTCGGCGGTCGTGCGGTCGAGGGGTCGTTGACGCGCGCCGATCTCGTCCCCGGCGGTCTGTTCGTCGGCAATGCGCTGCGGGGGCTGGTGCCCGCGGTGCCCGCGGTTGCGCCATAGGATGTACCACGGCATAGCGCACGCGTCGCTTTTGCAAAGGCCCGCCATGCATCCCTCCGCCGCGCTCGACCGGATCAGCCCTTCGCCGACGCTCGCGATCACGACGCGGGTCGGGGAATTGAAGCGCGCCGGGGTCGACGTGATCGGGCTCGGTGCCGGCGAGCCCGATTTCGATACGCCCGATTTCGTGAAGGACGCCGCGATCAAGGCGATCCGCGACGGCAAGACGAAATACACCAATGTCGACGGTACGCCCGAACTGAAATCCGCGATCGTCGACAAATTCGCGCGCGACAATCGCCTGGCCTATGGCACGAACCAGATCAGCGTGAACGTCGGCGGCAAGCATACATTGTTCAACGCGGTGGTCTCCACGGTGGATGCGGGCGACGAGGTCGTGATCCCGGCACCCTATTGGGTCAGCTACCCCGATGTCGTCCAGTTCGCGGGCGGTGTGCCGGTCGTCGTTCCCTGCGGGCCCGAGGTCGGCTACAAATTGTCCCCCGAGGCGCTGGAGGCGGCCATCACGCCGCGCACCAAATGGGTCGTCATCAACTCGCCCTCGAACCCGACGGGGGCCGCCTATACGAAGGCCGAGATGGCGGCGCTCGGCGCGGTGCTCGACCGCCACCCGCATGTCTGGGTGTTCGCGGACGATATGTACGAACACATCGTCTATGACGGCTTCCAGTTCGCGACGATGGCGGATGCCTGCCCGCAATTGTACGAGCGCACGCTGACGGTGAACGGCTGCTCCAAGGCCTATGCGATGACCGGCTGGCGGATCGGCTATGCCGGCGGCCCGGCGTGGCTGATCGCGGCGATGGCGAAGCTGCAATCGCAATCGACGTCCAATCCTTGCTCGATCGCGCAGGCCGCCGCGGTCGCCGCGCTGAACGGCGACCAGTCCTTCCTCGCCGAGCGCAACGCCGCGTTCAAGGTCCGGCGCGACCTGATCGTCGGGATGCTGAACGCGATCCCCGGCGTGCATTGCCCGACGCCGGAGGGCGCGTTCTATGTCTATCCGTCGATCGCCGGGCTGATCGGGAAGACGACGCCGGCTGGCAAGATCCTCGACAGCGACGATGCCTTCGTCGCCTATCTGCTCGATGAGGCGAAGGTGGCGGCGGTGCAGGGATCGGCGTTCGGGCTGAGCCCGGCGATGCGGATCAGCTATGCCACGTCGGACGAGTTGCTCGCCGAGGCGGGTCGCCGGATCCAGTCGGCGTGCGCGGCACTCGGTTGATCGTCGTAACGCGGCGTTAGGGGATATCCGTAAGCGGGCGTTAATCGTGTGTTTCGCAATAGGCGATTGTCCAACGATCGCATCCGTTCGATGGCCAGGCACGTAGCTGGGACGACCAGCGGTTTTCGAAAGTGGGATATGCGGGGCATCGTCAAACCGGATTTCTTCCTGCCGTTCGCCGGCGGATTCGTGCTCGGCACGATCGGCCTGTTCGCGATGCAGCCGGCCGATGCGACGCAAGGCTTCGCGCAGCGGATCGGCGCGATCGTCCATCACCAGCGTTGAGGATCAGAGCAGCGGGCTCATGATCCGGGCGATATTCTCGATCAGCCGCCGGACCTTCGGGCGCGCACGCCAGGTCATCAGATCCACGCAGTCGCTGCCGTCCAGATAAGCCTCCTGGATCCGTTCCAGCCCGCCGATGGTATCGCTGTCGTAGAGCAGCAGGCTTGCCTCCTCGTTGAGCTGAAACGAACGGAGGTCGACGTTGCTCGATCCGACGATGCCGAGCCGCGAATCGACGGACACATTCTTGGCGTGCAGAAGGAAGTCGCGGAACAGGTGGATGCGGATGCCGGCGCTGAGCAGCGCATCATAATAGGAACATTGCGCCAGATGGACGATATGCTGATCGACGACCGCCGATACGATCAGATCGACCGTGACACCGCGTGCCGCCGCGCTTCGCATCGCTGCAAGCACCGCCTCGTCGGGGATGAAATAGGGGGTGACCAGCACCACCCGGTCGCAGGCGCGGTGCAACTGCCAGACCAGCAACGTCTCGAATCCCTCCAGCGGATAATCCGCGCCGCTCGGCAGCAACTGGACGCGGGCATGACCGACGGCATCGGGTATCTTGACCGCGTCGGGCCGGTCTTCGGTTTCGAGACTCCAGTCGCCGGCGACGACCGCCATCAAGGACGCCACCGCCGGGCCCGTCACCCGCGCCACCAGTTCGCGATTGACGACGCCCGGGCGGAAATCCTTTGCGACCAGGTTCTGCGAGCCGGCATAGCCGACGCGCCCGTCGATCACGAACAGCTTGCGATGGTTGCGCATGTCGCTCCGCGTCCGCCGCCACAGCCACCGGACGGGCAACGCCTCGCGGACATCGACATCGACGCCGCGCAACAGCTTCAACGTGCCCCGCCGCCAATGATGCGACCCGACCGGATCGAACATGACGCGAACCGCGACGCCGCGACTCCTCGCCCGACCGAGCGCCGCCGCGATCCGCCGTCCGACCATGTCGTTGGCGAAGATGTAGACCAGGATATCGACCCGCTCCGCCGCGCCGTCGATATCGCCGACCAGCCGGTCGATCATCCCGTCATAATCGTCGATCAGTTCGACCATGTTGCCGCCGCACGCCGGCAGCCGACCCAGCCGATGCGCGAACCCACCGATCTCGCTGCATTCGCCGGGCGGCGCATCCGCCTCGATCCGCGCGGCGATATCGGCGAAATAGGGGTGCAACGCCTTCGACCTTTGCTGCCGCCACACCGGGAAATGCGGCCGCCCGATCATCAGGAACAGCACCAGTCCCGGTACCGGCAGGAAGAAGATCAGCAACAGCCAGCTCGCGGTCGCCGCCGGGCTGCGCCGCAGCGGCACGACGGCGAGTGCGCCGATGCGGATGATCCATTCGGCGGCATACCAGGCGGTGCGGGGGTCGGGGAGAGTCACGGGCGTGATCCTAGACCGACCGATGGGCTGCCGACGAGGGGGGATTTGCCCACACGGACTGCACAGCCTATCTGGCAGGCATGTCCAGGCCGTCCCAACCACCGCTCCGCGCCGTCATCGTGCCGGTCACGCCGCTCCGGCAGAATTGCACGGTGGTCTGGTGCACGGCGACGATGAAGGCGGCGGTGGTGGATCCCGGCGGCGACATCGACCGTATCCGCGCGGCGGTCGCGGCGCAGGGCGTGACGGTGGAGAAGGTCCTGCTGACGCACGGGCATATCGATCATGCCGGCGAAGCGAAGCCGCTGGCGGACATGCTCGGCGTCGCGATCGAGGGACCGCATGCGGCGGACCGCTGGCTGCTCGATACGCTGGCCGAAGACGGCGCCAAATACGGCATCCGCGGCGTGCCGTTCGTTCCCGATCGTTGGCTGGTCGAGGGCGATACCGTCACGATCGGCGATCTGGTGCTCGACGTGTACGAAACGCCGGGACACACGCCTGGACATGTCGTGTTCCACCATGCGCCATCGAAACTGGCGCTCGTCGGCGACGTGCTGTTCCAGGGATCGGTCGGCCGCACCGACTTTGCGCGTGGTAACCATCCACAGCTGATCGCGTCGATCGTCGACAAATTATGGCCGATGGGGGCGGAGACCGCGTTCATCCCGGGCCACGGCCCCGCCAGCAATTTCTGCCACGAACGCGCAACCAACATGTTCGTCAGCGACCGCGCGCTGTCGGCTTGACAATCAACGCCGCGCTGCCGCCGTCGCGTCGCGCACAGCTTTGAACTCCGACCCGGCGCTCCATATCGGCCAGTCGCGTCCGTCGGCCAGCCGTCGTGCGACCGAATATACCAGATCGACATCGTCCGCCGCGCCGCGCAGTTTCCAGTCAGCGTCCCAGGCGTCGCAGGTCTGGTGGTAGCATTTCATGTAACCGTCGAGCCAGGCCTGCCCCGCCGGACGCCCGCCCGTAACGAGATCGGGTGCACCGCTGATCGCCATCAGCAGCAGCGTCGGCACGCCGCGTTTCGCCAGCGAGAAATGGTCCGCGCGGTAGAACAGACCGCGCTGGGGCAATGCCTCGGGCGTCACCACTCGACCCTGCGCGGTTGCCGCATCGCCCAGCATTCCCTCGATCGAATCCTGCCCCGCGCCGACCAGCAGCACGTCATGCGACGGCCCCGCGGTCTGGAGGATGTCGAGCGTCAGGTTTGCGACCGTCTTTGCCGCCGGATAGACCGGTGCGACCGCATAGGTTTCCGACCCGAGCAGCCCGCGTTCTTCCCCGGTCCAAAGCGCGAAGACGACCGAGCGGTCGGTTTGCGGCGCGGCCTTGAACGCACGTGCCATCTCCAGCACCCCAGCAACGCCAAGCCCGTCGTCATTCGCGCCGGGGCGCATCGTCCGGCCCCGTGCGTCGGGTTTGCCGAGCCCATAGGCGTCCCAGTGCGCGCCCAGCATGACGACTTCGCCCGGATGGCGCGTACCGGTGATCTTCGCCAGCACGTTGCGGCTTTCGATATGTTCCTGGGTGACGGGCAAATCCACGGAGAGACGCGTCTTCAAGGTAACCGGGCGGAATGCGCTCCGCCGCGCCGACGTACGCAATTTGGCGAGATCGAGTCCCGACGCCGCGAACAGCTTCGCCGCGGCATCGCCCTGGAGCCAGCCTTGCAGCAGCACCACCGATGTCGGGTCGGCGCGGACGATATCGTAATTCTCGCCAGCGGGCGCGGTCACCGTAGACCAGCCATAGCCGGCACCCGGCGTGTCGTGGACGATCAATGCACCGACCGCACCGCGCCGCGCGGCCTCTTCATATTTATACGTCCAGCGGCCGTAATAGGTCATCCGCCGCCCGCCGAACTTGCCGATCGAATCGTCGCCCGCCGCCGCTTCGAAATCGGGATCGTTGACCAGGAAGACCGCGATTTTGCCCTTAAGGTCGACGCCCTTGAAATCGTCCCAACCGCGTTCTGGCGCGTCGACGCCGTAGCCGACGAACACCATCGGCGCGGCGGCGATCGCCACGCGGTCCACCGCGCGGTCGGTGCCGACATAGATGTCGCGGCCCTGCACCAGCGGCAGGTCGCCCGCGCGGATCGTCCCGGCACCGGTGCGAGTATGGATCAGCGGCACGGCTTGCGTCCATGCGCCGCCGGGACCACCGGGCTCCAATCCCATCGACTTGAATTGGCCGATCAGCCAATCGACCGTCCGCGCTTCGCCGGGGGTACCGGGCGCGCGGCCCTCGAATGCGGCGGACGCGAGCGTCTTGACGTCGGCGGACAGACGATCGGGCGCGATCGGCCCCTTGTCCTGTGCCGCCGCGGCGGTCGTCAGCAGGGCGGCGGCAATGGCCGGCAGGGCGCGCATCAACCGCGTGCCGCCGGCACGACGCCGATGGTGCCGAGCATATGTACCGGCCCCGCCCGATAGGCGATCGCGATCGCCCAGCCCGCGAGCAGGGCGAGGATCAGCCAGGTCGCCACCGCGCCGCCGCCACGCAGCATATTGGTTGTCGTCCGGTCCATGCCGAGACCGTGCGCCACGCGCGCCAGTACGAACGCGATTCCGGCGATCCAAAGCCAGAAAGGCGATGCGCCCGCCAACTCGATCAGTCCCATCAGGATCAGCACGAACGGCGCATATTCGGTAAAGTTGGCATGCGCACGCATCCGCGACCGCAGCCGGAGATCATCGTTGTCGCCGACCAGCACCTTGTCCTTCAGCCGGGTCGGCACGATTCGGAAGGCGAGCCACAGATTGATCACCGCAGCGGCGGCGGCGATCGTGAGCGTTACCGGCAAGATCATGGTGGCTCCCCTTATCGTTATGCACCGCCCTGCCACCGACGCGCGATGCTTGCAACGCGGGCGGGAATCGCTATAGCGCCACGCTTCGCGATGCGTCCGGCCGTCAGCCCACGCGGCCGCCGGTCATGCCGTCGGCCGTATGTGTTTCGGTCCGGTCGGTCGATCCTGGTCCAGATGAACAAGGTGCCGAAATGGCCGTCCCCAAAAGAAAGACTTCGCCCTCCAAGCGCGGCATGCGCCGTGGTCACGACTCGCTGGTCGTCGCCTCGTTTCAGGAATGCCCCAATTGCGGTGAACTGAAGCGGCCGCACCACCTATGCGGCTCTTGCGGTCATTATAACGGCCGCGAGATCGTCTCGGTCGAGGGCTGATCGACCTAAGCGAGGCCTGAACGCATGTCCGATCAATTCCCGTCCGATCGCGCGCTGATCGCGGTCGATGCGATGGGCGGGGATGACGGGCTGGCCGTGATGCTGGCGGGGGTCGCGCGTGCGCGGCGCCGGTTCGAGGGGACGCGGTTCCTGTTGGTCGGCGACGAACGCGCGATCGGCGACGGGTTGGCGAACCATCCCAACCTCGCGCAGCACGCCCAGATCGTCCACGCACCCGAAGTCGTCGGTTCCAGCGAGAAGCCGACCCAGGCGATCCGTCGCGCCCGGACGACATCGATGGGGATCGCGATCGACCTGGTGAAGCAGGGCCGCGCGGCGGCGGCGGTGTCGAGCGGCAACACCGGTGCGATGATGGCGATGGCAAAGCTCAGCCTCCGGATGTTGCCGGGTATCGATCGCCCGGCGCTGGCCGCGCTGCTGCCGACGCTGGGCGCGACCGACATGGTCATGCTCGATCTCGGCGCGAACACCGAATGCGATGCGCGCAACCTCATGCAGTTCGCGGTCATGGGGGCCGCCTATGCGCGCACCACGCTGGACCTCGCCTGTCCGCGCGTCGCGCTGCTGAACATCGGCAGCGAGGATCAGAAGGGTACCGGCGAGATCCGCGACGCCGCCGCACGGCTGCGCGCCGCGACCCATCTGCCGATGCAATTCGAAGGCTTCATCGAGGGCGATCGGCTGTCGCGCGGCGAAGTCGATGTGATCGTCTGCGACGGGTTCTCCGGCAATATCGCGCTGAAGACTGCGGAGGGCACGGCACGCTTCGTCGCGGATCTGCTGCGCCGTGCCTTCAGCAGTTCGATGCGCTCCAGGATCGGTTTTCTCATCTCGCGGCCGGCCACGGAATTGCTGCGCGATCACCTCGATCCCAACAACCACAACGGCGCGGTCTTCCTGGGGCTGAACGGCATCGTCGTTAAGAGCCATGGCGGCGCAAACGAAGTCGGCGTCGCCACCGCGATCGGCAATGCGGTCAAGATGGTGCGCAACGACCTGTGCCGCCGGATCGGCGACGATCTGGGTCATATGGAGCAGGCGGCGTGATCCGTTCGGTCATTACCGGCACCGGTTCCGCCTTGCCTGTCCGGCGCGTCTCCAATGCGGAACTCGCGGTCACGGTCGACACCACCGACGACTGGATCGTCGAGCGCACCGGCATCCGCTTCCGCCACATCGCGGGGCCCGGGGAAACGACCGCGTCGCTCGCCGCGGATGCCTGCCGCGCCGCGCTTTCGGCGGCGGGCGTTCCGGCGCAGGATATCGACCTGATCGTGCTCGCGACCGCCACCCCGGACCAGACCTTCCCCGCGTCGGCAACGAAGGTGCAGACGATGCTCGGCATCGATGATTGCGTCGCGTTCGACGTCGCTGCGGTGTGTTCGGGTTTTCTCTATGCCCTGCAAGTCGCCGACAGCATGCTGCGATCCGGTGCGGCGAAACGTGCGCTCGTTATCGGCGCGGAGACGTTCAGCCGCATCCTCGACTGGGAAGACCGCACCACCTGCGTGCTGTTCGGCGACGGCGCGGGTGCGATCGTGCTCGAGGCGCGTGAGAGCGACGAGCGCGAAGGCCGCGGCATCCTGGCCGCCAAGCTGCATGCCGATGGTCGCCACAACGCGCTGCTTTATGTCGATGGCGGGCCGTCCACGACGGGCACCGTCGGCAAGCTCAGGATGAAGGGCCGCGAGGTCTTTCGTCACGCGGTGAACAACCTGGCATCGGTGATGGGAGAAGCGCTCGCGATCGCTGGGCTGACCGCGGAGGCAGTCGATTGGGTCGTACCGCATCAGGCGAACGCGCGGATCCTCGATGCGACCGCGCGCAAGCTCGGCTTGCCGGCGGCGAAGGTCGTGGTGACCGTGGACCGCCATGCCAACACCTCCGCCGCATCGGTCCCGCTTGCGCTCGATGTAGCGGTGCGCGACGGACGTGTCCGGAAGGGACAAATCATCGTCCTCGAAGCGATGGGCGGGGGCTTCACCTGGGGTGCCGCCGTGGTGCGTTTCTGACGCGTTGAAAATCCACGGGATTGTCGTTACGCATCCGGTGATTTAATCCTTTTCCCGGCTTTGGTCGGTGTGATACGCTGCGCTTCCGAGCCGGGGAGGGCTGTTGCCGATGGATATGAGTGTAATGCCCGTGGGGACGCTGACCCGCGCCGATCTGGCCGAGATGCTCCACCGTCAGGTCGGTCTGTCGCGCACCGACTCGGGGAAGATCGTGGAACATATCCTTCACGACATGTGCGCGGCACTTTCGCGTGGCGAAAACGTCAAGATTTCGGGTTTCGGCACCTTCGTCCTGCGCGACAAGGGCGAACGTGTCGGGCGCAACCCGAAGACCGGCGTCGAAGTGCCGATCGCGCCGCGCCGCGTGCTGACCTTCCGTGCCAGCCAGATGATGCGCGACCGCATCGTCGGTGCCGGATAGCGTAATCGATGCCGCGCGACATGCCGGACAAGGCGGCGGCAAAAGCGGCGGGGGCGTTCAGGACGATCGGCGAGGTGTCGCGCGACACCGGACTGCCCCAGCATATCCTGCGCTATTGGGAGACGCGGTTCTTCCAGTTGCGCCCGGTGCAGCGTGCAGGCAATCGGCGGTATTACCGGCCCGAAGATACCGCGCTCGTCCGGCGGATCGATCAGCTCCTCAACCGCGACGGCTATACGGTGCGCGGCGTGCAGCAGTTGCTGGCAGGGGAGGCGGGCAACCTACCCGGCGATCCGCCGGTCGGTTTCGATAGGGCGGAGATCCGCGCCATCCGCGCGGTGCTCGTCGGTGCGCTGGCGGACGACGAGGCTTCGCAACGCGGCTGACGTCCTGGGGTAGGGCCTTATTCCGCAGCGGCGCGGTGCGTCTGCTGGTTCGCCAGGATCGCGGACAAGGTCGCGAGCGGCATCGGAACGACGAATTTGAACCCCAGGCGCCCGTCATAGGCCCAACAGATCGTGCCGAACAACGCGGTGCCGGTTTCGGTCAGGAGAACCTGTCCCGTCTGCCCGCGCTGTACGCCGATGTTCGCGGTCAGCTTCGTGCCACCGGGCGAAATGTCGAGCGCCTCCGCTTTGATCCGCTGTGCCCCGATGCGAAGCTGGGCCGGCGCACTGATCGGGAAACGCGGCGCGCGGGCGACGAGGCCGTCGTCGCGCTTCACCTTGAACACGCACTCCACGTCCTGACGCGTGTCGAACTCGATCCCCGCTTTGAACCCCTCGACCCAGCGGACGATGGCGTCGATCGGCGGCAGCCCGCGTATCTCGATGCAGGTCCGCTGACCCGCGACGGGCAATTTGATGAACCGCGCCATCAGCCCGGTCGGCGAAACGTCATGGACCAGACATGCGTGCGCGCCCGCGGGATCCAGCACCTTGCCGACAAGCAGCACCAGCGAATGGCGCTTGCCCGTACGGCGTTCCGGTCCAGCCGCGGCAGGTGCAATGATGGGCGTTTCACGATCGGACAGGTTCATCATCTCCTCCCTTCGTCTTCGCAGCGGGCGGTAAATATTTCGCTTCCGACAGCGCCGTACGCGCTTCGGTTCGCCGCATCGTCCGGATCAGTCGCGCGCGGAATTTCACGCGCTGCCAATAGGTCGCGTCGTCCAGCCGCCATGCCGCGATCGCGCCCGCGACGAAGGCATCGATCGTCGTTTCCGCCTCGACCGGATCGAGATCGGCGAACCGTTTGGCCGCATCGTCCAATGCGACGGGTTTTGCGACATGCGCGATCTGGTGCGTATTGATCGAGATAGCCATCATTCGTCCCCCCTGTCATCCTCGTGTCTTATGCCGCACACTATCGGCCGCCCCCGAACAGCGCATGCGCCGCTCCGCCGATCGTCTGCTGATCGAATTTCAGCCGCATCGTGATGTACGGCCCCTGCCGGGTGTAGCGATCCTCGGCGAAGTCGCGGTCGCGGTAGCCTGCGATGTTGTAGCCCGCGCTGATCCAGACATTCTTCGCCGGGCTGATCCCCGCCGACGGCCCGCCGCTGAAGCTGACCGCGTCCGCGCTCCATGCATGCTGGACGGACCCTTGCACGCCGATGTCGAA
The DNA here is from genome assembly GCF_903642285.1 of Sphingomonas bacterium. Taxonomy (GTDB): domain Bacteria; phylum Pseudomonadota; class Alphaproteobacteria; order Sphingomonadales; family Sphingomonadaceae; genus Sphingomonas. Next base: position 20,785 of record NZ_CAHJWJ010000019.1, on the reverse strand, counting down.
ACGGCGGCCGATATCGCGGCGTAGCTCGAACCCGACGACGTCGATGAACCCGGTATAGACGTCGTCGCCGAACTGGCCGTCGACATATTTCGCGCCGTAATAGACCGTCGCCTCGAACCCGTGACCCGCGCCCTCCGCCCCGGTGCGGTAGTTGACCGCCAGGTTGTTGATGACCCGAGTCGTGATCTGTTCGCCGGCACCATACGCCGGCACGCCAAGCAGATTGCTGTCGGTCAGCCCCGCACCCGCCTGTTCGTGGCGCAGTTCGAAGCGTTCGAGCACCGACCAGCGGCTGTCGAGCGGGCGCAGCGCCAGTGCGACGTCGCCCGCGGCATAGGTGCCCGAGACGCCGGCATGGTCCTTCAGCGTATACGCCTTGATGCTAGCGGCCAGTGTCTTGCCCTCACCCAGCGCGCGAAGGAAATTGCTCGTCAGCCCCCAGCGATCCTCGGTATCCGCGACGCGGCGTTCGATCCGGCCATTCCACGACCAATGCGTCGCGCGGTAGGCGGTGCCAAGCGTGACCGCGGTGAAGCTGCCATTGGTCTGGTCCTGGCCGATGAAGCCACCGGACGCGACCGGCTGGAACGCGTTCACCTGCGCGGCGCTGTTGATATGGCCGCTGATCGTCGCGGTCGAATCCACCGTCGCGTCGACCGTCCAGTGTCGACCGATCGGCAGCGACTGGCTCATGCCATATTGCGCATAGGTCCGCGCACCATTCTCGCCCGCGGCCTGTTCGTTCAGCGTGCTCATCAGCTTCGCGCCGTGCCACGGTGCTATGTCGAACCCGATCTGGGCGGTGCGTGCGACGAAATCGGCGCCGTCCGCGATCTCGTATCCGCCGATCAGGCGGATGCCGGGCTTCACCCGCCACGATGCGCTGATCTGGTGGCGGACCGGAAAATCGACGCTGTCCTTGTCGCCGCCGGGCGCGAACTGGGTCTGGCCGGTCAGGGTCAGCGCATTGTCGAAGAACGTCTTGCTGCCGCCAAGCGTCAGGAGCCGGGAGTCGCGGTCGCCGCCGTCCAGCCCCTGGTCGTTCGCGAACTGCCCGCCGACGAAGACGGTCCCTTGCGTCGTGCGATAGTCCAGCCGCGCCTCGGCGGCGGTGCGCGAGCCCGCGCCGACCAGCTGCTGCTGATTCCAGGCGGTGGCGGTCAAGGTCAGCCGGTCGGTCAGCTTCACCCGGCCGTCCAACCCGATCTTGCGCGTGCCCGATTCGACGAGGTTCTGTTGCCCGACGCCGAAGCCCGCATCCTGGTCGCGGACATAGGCAAGCAGGTCGACCCGTGCGTCGTGATGTTCCACCTCGACCAAATAGGCGAGATCGTGGCCGAACCCGTCGATGCCGCCGGTCGCCGCTTCGGCGCGGATCACCGTGTCGCGGGTGATGTGCGCCTTCAAGTCGATGCCGGCGATGGTGCGGATGCCGACGGTTTCGTCGCGGATGCCGCTGACGCCGATCTCGACACGGCCCTTCGCAAGCTTGGCGGCGACGCGGCCCGCGGCGGCGAGCTTGGCGGACTGGCCGCTTTCGACCTCGTAATCGACGACGACGAAATTGGGATTGCCGTTCGCGTCGCGGCTGAGGATGGGCTGGCGGAAACGGATCGTGCCCAGGTCGGTGTCGATGTCGTAGTCGATGTGCCGCGTCATCGTCTGCGTCGACAGGATCAGTTCGGACCGGTAGCGGTCGCGCGTCTCGATCGTCAGCTTGTCGCTGTTAGGGACGATACCGCGCGCGGTCAGCCGGTAGGGACCGGACAGGCCGTTCCCCTGGATCTCATCGCGCTGGTACAAGGTGTCGGTATGTGCAGCGAAGCCGTTAGCGCGGATGTGGCTGCCCTCATAGGCCGCCTTCACGCCGTTCAGCGTGCGGTCGTAGCGGGTCAGCTGCGTCTCGGTGAAGCCGGTCTCGAAATCGCCGAACAGCGCGTAGAATTGGCGACGCTCCAGCCGCAGATACAGCTTGCGGCGGGTCGGGGCATCATACCCCTGCTGCGAACCGTCGCCATAGACGGTATAATAGCGATCGGGATCGATCGTGCCGAGCATCCCCCGATCGGGATCGTAGGTGCGCTTGCTGTCATAGGCGATCGTCAGCAGCCAGGATCCCTTGACCCGGCCCTTGGCATAGAAAGCGAGCTGGCCGTCGGTAACGACGCCATCCCGTTCGGTCGCCGGCAGCGCGGCCGAATGCGTCCTCAGCATGTCGTAGCCGAGCGTGCCCGAACCGAAGCCGACGACGACCCAGTCCTTCTGTCCGGCTGCGAGCCAAGCACGAACCTCACTGGTTCGAACTTGCTTTTCTTCCCTCATCGATACCAGCACGTGCACCGCGCCCGCCTGCGTCGTCGGCTGCAGCGCGATGAACGCGACGCCGTCGTCACCGACGACGCGCGCGTTGGCAGTGGCGATGGTCGCCGCGGAACGGTCCTGGCCGTCGCGGCGGCGCTGTTCCAGCGCGACGTCGCGCGCGGGCGTGTAGGGGGCGTCGACGGTGAACGGCACCATGCTGCCGGAGGTTGCGGGATGCCCGTCCTTGTCGGTTACGCGCACCGCGATCAGCGGGCGGGTCAGGCCATCGGCGATCAGGCGGCTGTGGGTCGGGTCGAACGCCGCGCGGGCCGGCGCGCCCGAGACATGGACGATTCGCTCGAGCGTCTGGACGACCGTACCCGATGCGTCGAGCACGCGCGCGCTCAGCCGATTGTTGCCGGCAACGAGCGGGATGCCCGTCCATTTCGAAACCGCGAGCCCATGCGCCTCGTCGGTGTCGGTGGTGTCGAAGCTCAGCGGATCGACCTGTACGCCGTTTGCCGACAAGGCGACGCGCTGGCCCGGCCGGTGCTTGATCGCGACACGGACGACCGGCGCGCGTGGGTTGTGGTCGATCGTTGGAAACAGCCATTCGACGCCGGCGGTCTGTCCCGTCAGCCAGTCGCGATTGCCGGCGGCGGCACCGTCGTCGGGCACCGCGATCGGCAACGCATCGACCGTGGCCGCGGTTTTGCCGGTCGGTTTCAACTGGAAGTCGACCCGTTTCAGCAAGCCGCCATCGCCCTCGACGAAGCGCGAGATCGCGCTGCCGGCTTGGCGGGTATCGGTATCGCACGCGACCGGGACATGGCTGGCGGGCATGCTGGCGGTATCGATCTGGACGACATGACGACCGGGACGGACGCCCTCGAAATGATACAAGCCGTCGCGGTCGGTGACGACGAAGGTCCCGTCCTCCAGCAGGACTCGAACGCCCGGCACGCCGCGCCGGTGCGCGACGGGATCGCCGCAATCGCCTTCGGTCACGCGGCCGATGACCGTCATCGCGTCGGTGAACAACAGCGCGCGCAGCCGGACCGAGGCCATCGCCTGGTTGCTCACCGTGCCACCCGCGCCGGCCATCTGCGCACGGTTAAGCGCTTCACCGACCGGCGCACCCGGTGCAACCATAACCACATAGGTTAAGTCTACCGTTCCGCCCGGCGCGATCGGCGGCAGCGTGAAGTCGAGCGTCCGGCCGTCCGTCGCGACGGCGGGTTCGGCGATGCCGCGTGTCGAGCCCTTCTCGTAACGAAGCCCGGTCGGCAGATTGTCGGTGATATGCGCCGCTGCGGTGGCACTGGTCCCGCGGTTGATCGCGGTCACATGATATTGGACGAAATCGCCCGGCGACGCTTCGCGCACCGACGCCAGCTTGGTCAGCAGCACATTGGTCGCCGCGGTGCGGTCGATCGGAATGTCCGCATAGAAGGGCTTGGTGCCGGCCAGCGTCAATTGGCCGCCGAAGCTCGCCGCGTTCAGCATGAAGGGCTGGCCGCTCGCATCCTTGAGCGCCGCGACCTGCGCCGGATCGCGCGTCGACGGCGCGGTATAATCGCCCGGCGGCTCGATCTTCAGCGTGTAGACGCCGGGCGGCGCGAGCGGGAAGCGATAGCGGCCGGTAATCGCGGGATAGACGCGACCGCTGGCATCGGTGACGGCGCCGCCCGAGACGACGGTCGACGGATAGCGGCTGACGCCATCGTCGCCGAACACCGCCGCCGGCTGTCCGCCCGCATCGAGCAGGGTCACCTTCGCGCCGTCGACGAGCGCTGCGGTCTGCGAATCGAACACGAAGCCCGCGGGGTCGGTCAGCAGCGACAGCGTCGATGCGTAGCTATATTCGTTCTCGACGAAGCTGACCGACACCGTCGCGCCGCGGAGCAGCGTCGGATCGCACGCAGCCAATTCGGGATGCGTCCCGCCGGCCGGGATGCCGCTAGCGAAGACGCCGCTGTTGGGCGCGGTTTCGAGCAGCGACGACGTGTCCGTCCTGCCGTTGAACTTGACGAGGATCTGCACGCGCTCACGCACGTTGGGATCGCGATTGTCGCCCTGATCGTCCAGCGCGATGATGTAGGGGGTGTGGACGTCGATCGCCTGCAGGAGCGGCGCGGCCGCCAGCGTCGCGGCGTCGATCCTGGCCGGCGTGAAGACGTTGGAAGTGCCATCGGCGCTCGGCTGGCAATTCAGACCGGTCAGTTCGTAACCCGGCGGCAGCAGATGGAAGGTGAATGATGTCGGCCGCTTGCCGGGGACGACGTCCAGCGACACGGTATTGGACGATATGGTCCGTTCGCCGCCCGGCTGACCCGATCCATAGGTCAGGCTGGCGGTGTTCGACACGCGCACCGTCTGGCTCTGCGCGAGCGTCAGCGCGCTGGCCAGGACCGACAGGAAAGCGCTCGCGCGCGCAAGGGTACGGAAAATGGACATGGCTGGTCGCGCTCCGAACCGCGCGACCTGCGCGGCTCGGAACCACGGTCTCCTGTTCAGGTCCGCGCCGCGCCGGGGGCGCGACGCGGACAACGGGGCGTCAGTTGATCGTCACGCGGAAGCTCGCCGCGAGCGACGTACCGCCGAGCAGCGTCGGTATCGTCGCGGTGACCGTCTTGCTGGTCGTGTTGAACGACCCGCCATAAAGTCCGACCGTGGATCCGTCATCGGCGATCGGCACGCCGCCGGTCAGGCAGACGCCCGCCCCGCCGAGCGCCCCGACCTGGATCGATCCGGGAACATAGGTGGTGTTCGCGGGGATGACGTCGGTCAGCGTGACGCCATTGGCCGCCGTGCCGATCGTCGCGTTGTTGACGGTCAGGCAATATTGCACGACCGCGCCCGGCAGCGCCTTGGGATTGACGCCGCTGATCCCGTCGGACAGCACCTGCGACGATTTCACGACGCTGAGCGCGACATTGTGGACGCTGACTTCATACGCGGCATACGCACGGCCCGACCCGTTGCGCGCGATATCGGGGCCGATGCCATCCGAATCGTTGTCGGCGAAGACGATGTCGACCGACCCTTGCGTATCGGGCAGGGCCGGATCGGTCGGGACCAGGGCCGCGCCCTGCGTTCCCGGCGTGCCGCCGGCGGCGACCGTCGCTTTCAACGACACGAACGCCAGAGTGTCTCCCGCCGTATTGGGGATGTCGCCGACGACGAATACCGTCGCGGACCCATCCTCGGGCAGTTCGTCGATATAGGTCGCGGTGTCGACCCCGGGATCATAGACGCCGTTGCCGTTCGAATCGACGAACACGCGCAAATTGGTCGCATCGAAATTGTCGGCCCCCGGCAGTACGCCGGTCGATACGATCTGATCGGCCGCCAGATTGAAATCCTGCGTACCGTTGGTCGTATTGGTGACTTTAAACGTCAAAACTGCGCTGTTCTGTCCCAGACTGACCTGGGTGTTGCTGGTCTGCACCGCGGCGACGGTCAGATTGACCTTGCGATCGACGACGAACGTCGCAGCATTCGACGACACCGTCTGCGCGGCACCGTTGACCGTATAGCTGGCTTGTGCGGTATTGGTGACGACGGTGCCAGCAGCGGTGCCGGATCCCGTAGTCTGGGCATATGCGCTGCCGACGGAGGCGGCGATAGCCGTCCCGGTGAGCAGCAGGCGCAGGGTGTATCTGGACATGGTGGTTACTCCTCCTGTTTTCTGGTTGCGGTTGGTCGTGGTCACTTCAGGATCGCGCGAAAGGCGCGTTCGCCGTGCGCGCCGGGTGCCAGCGCGTCGGACAGCCGCCACCGCACCGCGGTGACGTCGTCGGCGGTCGCGGCGCGGGCGCCACCCGCGGGCAGCGCGACCCGCAAGGTCGCCAGCGTGCCGTACGTCCGACCGTCGACCGACACTTCGGGGGCGGGCGATCCCGGATTGGGCGCGCGGTACGCGATCGATGCGGGAATCGGATCGGCCAGCACCAGATCGGCGATCGGCTGCTTGCCGGTGTTCGTGTACGTCGTGACGAAAATAACGCGGTCGCCGGGCGCGACTTTCGTCGCCTTGGCCAGCGCGACGTGCGTCGTGCCGTCCGCCGCTGCCGCGCGATGTTCGACCATCACGCTGCTGGTGACCTGCAACGGCCCCGCCGCGGCGATGGCGGGCATGGTGACTGCAACCAGGCCGACAGCGACGCTGCGACGGATCGTGGATGTCGAAATAGTCATGGATTGGCTCCTCATTGGATTTGGACCTGGAACTGGACGCGGTGGGTGGATGCTGACGGGATCGCGCCGATCGTGACCGCGACGGTCGTGCCGTCCGACTGGCCGGCATCGGCATCCGCGGCGTCCGACAACGCTGCGCCGTCCAGCGTCAGGCTGCCGGCGACATAGCGGGTGCCGGCCGGCACGGGATCGGCGATCCGGACGCCGGCCGTCGCGCCGCCGAAAGTCGCATCGAGCGTGTAGGTGACGACCGCGCCGCTCACCGGCTTGTCGCTGCCATCGGGCGCATGAACCGCTTGCGTCTTGGTCAGGGTGGGCGGCGTGTTCGCATCCGCGATCCCGATCGTTACCGATGCCGTCGCACCCGTCGTACCGACGATCGCATCGCCGCCGCCGTCGCCCGCACCCGCCGCGACGGTGCCGGGCGTGCCCGATGCGGTCGCCGCCTTCGCAGCGATCGTCAGCGACGTGGTGTCTGGCGCGCTGGTATCTGCGACCACCAACAGCGCGACCGACGCGCCGGGTGCAAGCGTCGGCGTCCGGCCGTTCGTCAGCAGCGTATCATGCGCCGGGTCGTATCGGCCGTTGCCGTCGACATCGATCGCCACGATCGCGCCGGTCGCTGCCGCTGCACCGACCGTGGCGGTGACGTCGAAAGCTTCATGACCCGAGCCGGTGTTCGTCAGCGTCGTGGCGATTACGGTATGGGGATCGTGCGCGACCGAGCCCGACCCGGTGCGGACCAGCGTCAGGTCGAGCCGTTCGGCGACGACGATGCTCGCGGTGTTCGACGGGATGCTCCGATCCACCCCGCCGACGGCGAAGCGCAGCATCGCGACATTGTCGATATGCGTTCCCGGATCGGCCGCGAAGACGGGGGCGGGAACGAGGGCAACCACACCGACGCCGCACAGCGCGCGGGCCTGCCGGAACGCGCCGCGTCGCCAGCCGCTTATCCTTTCCTGCCCTTTCGCCGCCAATGCCACAATACCGTCTTTCGATGATCGGACGATATCTTCGGCGGTGCGTGCTTAAGCAAAGGCTACAAATTCAGATCGGGCATATTATTTGTCAAACTGCTCCCATTTATAGTCTAACGACACCCATCTATCGAAAAACTTGCTTCTATCGACAAAATATAGACCATAATGGCTAAACAAACCCCATTTCGGCTAGATGTTCGATCCGATCCTGGTCTATCCGGGCGATCACCAACGCGCGCCGCCGGTCGCAACCGGCTGCCCGGTTTGCGAATCGACCTTCAGGATATTCGGAGGGTAATTAGGCGGCGGCGATCGCGTCCAGATACCGCTCGATCGCGGTCAGGCCCGTGTCGCTCAGCGATATCTCGACACGCCTCCGATCGTCGGGATCGCCGATGCGGTCGATGAGTCTCAGCTTATGGAGATGGTCGATCCAGCGTTGCGATGTGGTGACAGGCGCATCGCTGGAGGCGACGAGCGCCTTCACGTTCAGGATTCGCGCCTCGTCGTTCGCCAGGAACAGCGACAGCAGCATGTCCCACGCGGGCTCATGAAAGAGTTCGGGCGCGAAATAGGCCCGGCGCGCGCGTCGTTCGGCGATCAGCCGTTCCGCCGTCGCGCGTCGCGTCGCGTCGACGTCGCCGGCCTGGCCAAAGGACAGCCCCGTCGGCGAACCTGGAGCCGTGCCCGTCTCCGCGATCACGGCGCGCTCCGCCCGATCTCCAAACTCGGTCGCGACGGCGGAAAGTCGCGACGTCAGATCACGGATCAGCGCGATGACTGATTCCTGTTGCATTTTGGCGCTCTCCTCGAGCCCACACGCGTCTTCGGCGTGTCGCTGATAAGGAACGTCTCCCCAGTCCTGTTCCATGTCAAGTATCATGGCAGGCGAGGTACCGAGTGGACGGAATTCGGTGCGATGCGTCTGGATCGGCGGTTCGTACGTTCATGAGTCGTTTCGGAGAGTTATAGATTGTCCGCCCATCTCAACGCGGTCGCGACCGCGGTTCCCGATCATGACGTCCATGATGCCTTTATTGCTTGGGCGCGTGCGCGGATCGAAAAACGGTCGGCCGGGGTGTTCGACCGGATGGTGCGGCGTGCCGGCATCGACCATCGCTGGTCGGTGCTGCCGGTCGGCCCCGATAACGGATCGCCTGTCGCGGCCGGCGGCTTCTATGCGGACGATCCACATCCCGGAACGGGCGAACGGATGGCGATCTATGCCGACGCCGCGCCGACGCTCGCCATCACCGCCATAGATCGATTATCGACCATGTTGTCGCTGGACGGGGTCACGCATCTGGTCGTCGCCAGCTGCACGGGCTTCGTCGCGCCCGGTATCGACCAGATCATCGCGCGCCGCGTCGGCCTGTCGCCGCACGTCGAACGGTTGCTCGTCGGCTTCATGGGTTGTTATGCGGCGGTCGCCGCGCTGCGCAGCGCGCGACATATCGTCCGATCGGATCCATCGGCGCGGGTGCTGGTGATCGCGGTCGAACTATCGACGCTGCATCTGCAACCAGCGGTCGGGATCGAGCCGCTGCTGGCGATGCTGCAATTTGGCGACGGTGCCGCGGCGGCGCTGGTCACCGCGGACCCCGCCGGGCTCGCGATCGATGCGCCGTTCGCGACGACCTTGCCGGCATCGGACGACCTGATCCAATGGGCGATCACCGATCGTGGCTTTGCGATGCATCTGTCGGGGGAAGTGCCGGGGCGGATCGGTACCGCGCTGGCGGATGCCGGTTTCGTCGCCACGCTGACAGGTGGTCGGGATATCGCTTCGATCGATGGCTGGGCAGTGCACGCAGGGGGGCGTTCGATCCTCGATTCGGTCGAGAACGCACTTGCCCTGCCGCCGGCGGCCCTCGCGGCATCGCGTGCGGTGCTCGTGGAAAACGGCAACATGTCGTCCGCGACGCTGATGTTCGTTCTCGCCCGTATCCTGGCGGGGCCGCCGGTCGAACAGGGCGTCGCGCTGGCATTCGGTCCCGGATTGGCCGCGGAAGGCTTCGGCTTCAGGACCGTGCCGTGACGCTTTCGATCCGTGCCGATGCCGAGGAATTGATGGACGCGGACGATCTCGATCCGGCGGTCTATGCCGAGGTCGTCGCCGATCTGGCCAAAGTCAACGTCGTGACGATGGCGGCGCGGCCGACGCTGGCGTTCCTGGATCGCGCGGTACGGGGCAAAAGGTTGCGATTGCTCGATGTCGGCTATGGCGATGGCGACATGCTGCGGCGGATCGCGCGCTGGGCGGCCAAACGAGGGATCGCTTGGGACCTGGTCGGGATCGACCTCAACCCGCGAAGCGAGCAAGCGGCGCGCGCGCATACGCCGACCGGGATGGCGATCGATTACCGCACCGGTGATTATGCCGATCTCGCGGCCGAGCCGTGGGACGTGATCGTCAGCAGCCTGGTCGCGCACCACATGACCGCCGCGCAACTGGTTGCGTTCCTTCGGTTCATGGAGATGCAGGCGCGCGCGGGATGGTTCGTGAACGATCTTCACCGTCACGCCTTCGCCTATTGGGGCTTTCCGCTGCTCGCCACCATCGCGCGCTGGCACCCGATCGTCCGCAACGACGGCACGCTGTCGATCGCGCGGTCGTACCGGCCGGGCGAATGGTGTCCCTTCTTGGCGGCGGCGGGGATCGACGATGCCCGCATATTCCGCGCTTTCCCGTTCCGGCTATGCGTCGAACGCCTGCGGTGATCCCGGCGCTGATCGTCGGCGGCGGGCCGGCCGGTGCGGCGACGGCGACGCTGCTCGCGCGCGCGGGCTTGCCGCATCTGCTGCTGGAGCGCACGCGCGAGACCGGTGACGCGCTGTGCGGCGGTTTCCTGTCTTGGCGGACACTCCGGTCGCTGGAAACGCTCGGGATCGCGGCGACCGCGCTCAATCCCGATCCGACGCGGCGCGTCCGCCTGTTCGCCGGCAAGCGCATCGTCGAGGCTCCGTTGCCGCGGCCTGCGGTGTCCGTGTCGCGCCACCGGCTTGATACGGTGATGCTGGCCCGGGCGATCGCGGCAGGCGCGGCGGTGGAGCGCGGCGTCGCGGTGCGCGGCATCGACGGTTTGGTGGCGCGAACCGCGGACGGCGCGACGATCGCGGCGGACGCGCTGTTCCTCGCCAGCGGCAAGCATGACGTGCGGGGGTTGGCACGGCCGGAGGAGGCGCGCGGGCGCGATCCGACGATGGGGCTGCGGCTGCGGATGGGGCCTGCACCCGGTCTGACCGCGCTCGTGGGCGACGCGGTCGAACTGCATCTGGTCGACCGCGGCTATGCCGGGCTGGCGATCCAGGAAGATGGCAGCGCGAACCTGTGCATGGCCATCCATCTTTCCCGTCTGACCGCGGCGCGCAGTCCGGAACGATTGCTCGCCGCGCTGGCGGCCGAGGCTCCCGCGCTGGCCGACCGGCTGGCCTATGCGGCACCGTCCCCGGTCATCGATGCGGTCGCCAACGTCCCCTATGGCTGGCGGGTGCGGCATGGCGAGGCGGGATTGTTCCGGCTTGGCGACCAAGCCGGCGTCATCCCGTCGCTCGCCGGTGAGGGCATGGGGATCGCGATCGCCAGCGGGATCGCCGCGGCCAGCGCATATGGGGCCGGCGGCGCGGCGAGCGCGGCGGCGTGGCAGCGGTCCTTCGCACGTCGGATCGTGCAACCGATCGGGGTTGCATCGCTGGTCCGGGTGCTGGGCGAAGGCCGGTTTGCGCCCGTGATCGGTTTCGCGCCCCGCGGGCTGATCGATCTGGTTGCGCGCGCGACGCGGGTCGGATGACCTTGACGACCGCCCCTCGGCGACCGACATCGGCGGGTATGGATCACATCACCCTCTCCGAAGCCGACTGGCGCGAAAAGCTGACGCGCGAGCAATACCATGTCCTGCGCGAAGCCGGGACGGAGCGCGCGTTTGCCGGTGTGCTGACCGACAACAAGGCGGACGGCCTCTACCGATGCGCAGCCTGCGGCAACGAATTGTTCGACAGCGCGGACAAATATGATTCCGGATCGGGCTGGCCCAGCTTCACCCAGCCGATCGCGCCCCACCGCGTCGCCGATCACAAGGACCGCAGCCACGGCATGACCCGGGTCGAGACGCGCTGCGCCCGCTGCGACAGCCATATGGGGCACGTCTTTCCCGACGGCCCGCCGCCCACGGGGCTTCGTTACTGCATGAACTCGATCGCGCTTGCGTTCGAGCCGCGATAGGCGGGTCGAACGGCTTGTAGGGCCCCTTTTTAACGCGTATCCGCGGGCGTCCAGATGGCTCGTGCGCGTTCCCCCCGTAAACCCCGTTCGCCCTGGCGTCGCCGGTTCGTCATCCTTTTGCAGGTGCTGCTCGGGCTCGCGGTCGTAGGAGCGATCGCGCTCGGCGTCGCGGTCTATATCGCGGAGGATCAGCTGCCGAGTTTCGAGCAGCTGAAGTCCTCGCCGAACGGCCAGATGATCCGTGTTCATGCCGCCGACGGCACCGTCATCGTTTCGCTCGGACCGAGTTACGGCGAATGGCTGTCCTATGGCCAGATTCCCGACATCATGCGCGCCGCGACGATCTCGGTCGAGGACCGCCGCTTCCGCTCGCATCCCGGCGTCGATCCGATCGGCGTCGCGCGCTCGGTCGAGGTTCGGCTGCAACGCGGGCGCTGGGTGCAGGGCGGCTCGACGATCACGCAGCAGCTGGCGCGCAACGTATTCCTGTCGAGCCAGAAGAAATTCGGGCGCAAGGTCCGCGAATGGGTCCTGGCGCTCGCGATCGAGCGTAAATTCTCGAAGGACGAGATCCTCGAGCTGTACCTGAACAAGGTCTATTATGGCGGCGGCGCCTACGGCATCGACGCGGCATCGCGCAAATTCTTCGGGCATGGCGCGGACCATCTGAGCCTGGCGGAGGCGGCGGTGATCGCCGGCCTGGTCAAGGCGCCGTCCAATTATTCGCCGACCGCGGACGTCCAGGCCGCGATCGGCCGTGCCGGCGTCGTCATCAAGACGATGGAGGAAACGGGCGTCATCACGCCGGAACAGGGCGCGGACGCCGATGTCGCCGGGCTTAAGCTCGCGCCCGAATCCAAGCAGAACAGCGCGCGGTATTTCACCGACTGGGCGCTGCCGCAGCTCGATACGCTGATCGACGAAACGCAGGCCCCGCTCGAGGTCTGGACGACGCTCGATCTCAACATGCAGCGCGTGGCCGACGCCGCGATCCGGCAGAACGTGCCGCCCGGCACGCAGGGCGCACTGGTTACCCTCGACCGCGATGGCGGGGTGCGCGCGATGGTCGGCGGGACCGATTACGTCACATCCAACTACAACCGCGCGACTCAGGCCATTCGGCAGCCGGGATCGGCATTCAAGCTGTTCGTCTATCTGGCGGCGCTCGAGGCGGGAAAGAAGCCCGAGGACATGATCGTCGACGAACCCGTGACGATCGACGGCTGGAGCCCGCGCAACGATTCCCGGCGCTTCAACGGACAGGTGACCTTGCGTACCGCCTTCGCCTTTTCGATCAACACCGTGGCGGCGAAGCTGGGACAAGAGGTGGGATTTTCGACCGTCGCCGACATGGCGCGGCGCTTCGGGATCACCACCCCCGTAAATACGCATCCGTCGATGGTGCTCGGCAGTTCCGACGTCCGCCTGATCGACATGACTCGCGCGTTCGCCAGCGTCGGATCGAAGGGGATCGCGGTCACGCCCTACGGCATCACCCGCGTCACTACCAATGGGCAGGTGATCTACACGCATGAGGTCGACCGAAGCCATGTCCTGGTCGCGCCCTATGTCGCGGCCGAGATGACCGACCTTCTGCAGACCGCGGTCAACACCGGCACCGGTCGCGCCGCGCAGATCGGGCGCCCGGTCGCCGGCAAGACGGGCACGACCACCTCGACCAAGGACGGCTGGTTCCTTGGCTTTTCCAGCGGGCTGACGACGGGTGTGTGGATGGGACGCGACGATGCGCGGCCGGTCGGCGGGCTGCACGGTGGTGCCGCGCCGGCGCAGGCGTTTGCGGCGATGATGAAACCGGCGACCGCGGACCGCCCGATCGAGCAGTTCGATACGCAGGTCGTCCTGCCCGACTGGCAGATGGGCAATCAGGAGGACGCGTATTTCGGGCAACCCGACGAGGGGATGCAGGTCGATCCCGACGGCAATCCCGTGACGCCTGCGCCGCGCAGCCAGCCGGGGACGGGCGACGGCGGCGATCAGGTCCAGTCGCTGATCGATCGGGCACCCGATCCCGCACCGCCGCCGCGCGCGGGCCAAGAACTCAACCAGGCCTGGATCGATCACGTGACCGGCCGCGACGGCCAGCCGCGGTCCGATGCGCCTGCGCGAAGCCTGCCGCCGTCGCGACCCGATCAGGACGATCGCCCGAACCAGTGAAGCGCCGCGCCGTGGGTGCGCAGCCAGGCGTGCGCCGGTGCCGGATCGTCGCCCAGCAACCGGGCGACGAGCGCATGGAACGCCGCGCCGTGGTTCATATGGACGCGGTGCGCGACCTCGTGCGCGACGGTCGCGCGGCGGACGAAGCCGGGGGCGAGGATCAGCCGCCAGCTATAGCGGATGACGCCGGTGGACGCGCAGCTGCCCCAACGCCCCTTGGCATCGCCGATCGCCACCTTCGCCACCGCGACGCCAGCCTTGGCAGCGAATTCGCCGGTCTCGTGCGTCAGCAAATCGAGCGCGCGTCGCTTCAGCCAGGCCTCGATTCGCCGCGGCAGCGTTTCGACCGGACCTTCGCAATCGATCCGGTCGCCTTCGCGCTGCACCGCGCGGCGCGGACCTTCGCGCCAGGCGATCGTCAGGCTCTCGTCCGCCACGGGCAGCACGGCGCCGGGTACGAACGGCCGCGGCTGCGGCAGTGCGGCGCGCTGTGCGGCCAGCCATTCCGCCTTGCCCGCCGCCCAGGCGAGCGCGGGTTTCAGCGCGGCGCGGGTCGGCACCACTAGGCGGGCGCGGCCGGTGGCGGGATCGATCGAAAGTCGCGAACGTCGCGCACGCGGGTGGCGGACGATCTCCAGGTCCCCCATCGCGTCGGGACCGTTCACAGAATGCGATCGACGACGAAATCCTCGAGATCGTCGCCGACATCGTCCTCGCTGATCGTCCAGCCGCGCACCGACTGACCCGCGCGGTGGACCGCCTCGCGGTCGCCGCAAACCAGATAATGCCATGACAGCAACGGCTGATCCGCCGCGCGCAGGCGGTAGGCGCAGGTCGATGGCAGCCAGTCGATGTCGCGGACGTTGCGGATCGTCAGCCGTACGCATTCGGCCACATAGGCGCGGCGGTTGCGATAATCCGAACATTGTCCGCTGCGCCGGTCGAGCAGGCGGCAGGCGACGTTGGTCGGAACCAGCTCGCCCGTATCCTCGTCCTCCAGCTTGTGGATGCAGCATTTGCCGCAGCCGTCGCACAGCGCCTCCCACTGGCCGCGGTCCAGCGTCTCGATCGGCGCTTCCCAGAACGGCGTGCTCATGACGCCCAACGCTTGATCTCGTCGGCGACCGCCTGCGGCGATTCGTCGGACGGCAGCAGCGCCAGCGGCTTTCCCGCAGGGTCCATCAGATAGGCCTGACGGCTGTGACTCAAGAGATAGCCGCCCCCTGCCGATGCCGCGCCCTTCTGGAAATAGACCGCATAGTCCTTCGCCGTCCGCGCGATGGCGTCCGTACCGCCGGTCAGCCCGATCATGCGCGGATAGAAGGCGGAGACGAACTGCTTCAGCACCGCAGGCGTGTCGCGCGCGGGATCGACGGTCACGAACACCGGCACGATTCGCGCCGACAGTCCCGGATCGCTCGCGTCGAGCAACCGCATCGCGCCACCGACATTCTGCATGTCGATCGGGCAGACATCGGGGCAATTGGTATAGCCGAAATACATGATCCGGTAGCGACCGGCGAGGTTCCGGTCGGTGAAGGGCCGGCCGTCCTGATCGGTCAACGCGAAGGGGCCGCCGATCCGTGCCCCCGCCAGCGGCGGCCTGTGCGGTGGCGGCGCGGCATGACAGGCGGCCAGTGCGACCGCCGTCAGGGGTATGAGCCGAAACATGTTCATAACGTCGCCAGCCTTGATCTGTTAGCGCGTGCAGCGCAAGCATCGCGCGCCCGGCGCGCCGGTCAGATACTGAGGAAGACGCCTTATCATGTCGCTTCGCCGCCCGCTCCTGATCGCCGCCTTTCTCGTCGCCGCCACGCCAGCGCTGGCGCAGCTATCAGGATCGCCGGGGTATAAATTCCTCGAGGCGGTGCGCGGCGCGAAGGGCGACGAGGTGATCGCGACGCTCGCCAAACCCGGCGCGACGATCATCAACACGCGCGACGGCACCACTGGGGAGGGCGCGCTTCACATCGTCGTGAAGCGTGGCGACGCCACCTACCTCCGGTACCTGCTGCAGATGGGGGCCGACCCTAATCTGCGCGACGACAAGGGAACGACGCCGCTATTGTTGGCGGTGACGCAGGGCGAGGTCGATCTGATCCCGATCCTGACCGATGCCAGGGCCAACCCCAATATCGGCAACAGCGCCGGCGAGACTCCGCTGATCCGCGCGGTACAGCGCCGCGACGTGACGATGGTGCGCGCGCTGCTTTCGGTGGGAGCCGATCCCGATCAGACCGACGTCATCGCCGGCCAGTCCGCGCGCGATTATGCGACGCGCGATCCGCGCAACACCGCGGTCGCGCGGATTTTGGCGGACACACCGAAAAAGGCGAAGCGGGCGGTCGCCGGGCCGAAATTCTGATCGACGTCGCGATCCGTCCGCCTAATCTGGTCACCGCTATCCCGGATTATCGTGGCGGCGGTACGTCGCGGCCGACCGCATCCGCGACCGCCGCGCCGCGCTCGCCCGGCGGTGCCGGCGGACCGGTCGTCGTGTCCTTCGCGGTCCGTCGTTCCAACTGCGAATTCAGTTCGGCACCCAGGAGGAAGACAAAACCCGACAGCCAGAGCCAGAATTGCAGGACGATGACCGCGCCGAGCGATCCGTAGGTCGCGCTGTAATTCCCCAGATGCGCGGCGTAGAAGGCGAAGGCCCCGGTCACCGCGAGCCACAGCAGCGTGGCGATCAGCGATCCCGGGGTCAGCCAGATCCAGCGCGCGTGCGATCGGTCGGGTCCGAACCGGTACAGCATCCCGGCCGCGGTCACCGCCATAGCGCCGAGCACCGCATAGCTGAGGATGCGGATCGCGGTCAGGGCGATGTCGGGGGCCCATGGCATCAGGCTGTCGAGGAACGCCGTCGCGGTCGTCGAGGCCGCCGCGCCGAGCGCGAGGATCACGGCCGCGCCGGTGATCGCGAATGCCACCAGATATAATTTGATGAAACCGCGCGTTTCACGTTCCTGATAGGCGACATTGAGCGCGGTGATGAGCGCGGTCGCTCCCTGCGTGCCGCCATAGACCGCCAGCAGCAACGCCAGTGCGAGACCCCAGCCTTTCTTGTTGCCCGATGTCTTGACGATATTGGTCAGCTGATCGCCGATCAAGGTCGCGGCATCGCGCGGCAGGACGCCGAACAGCCCATGGATATTGGCGGCGACGCTCGTCGGCGTCGCGATCAGCCCATAGGTCAGCACGGTCGCGGCGAGCAGCGGAACGATCGCGGCGAATCCCCAAAATGCGGTACCCGCCGCGATCAGACTGAGGTTGTTGGTTCCCGCATCCGCCCATGTCGCCTTCAAGACCGACCAGCCGTCATGTCGCAGGATGGTCCAGGGATTGTCGGCACGCCGGATCGCACGGTCCGCTTCGCTGATATCGCCGCCCATCGCCGCCCCCCAATTTGATCCTTGCCCGTCCGCCGATACCGCGATCGGCGGACGGGTCGTTCGGCCGCCTGTCAGACAGGCGCGTCAGGCCGGTTCGACGACCGCACCCGCCTTTGCGTTGACGGAGGATTTCGCCATGGTCGTCAGCTTGTCGTCGGTCGCATATTCCTCGTCGAGCGTTTCCTTGAAGATCGCGGCGATCTCGTTGCGGCCCAGCTGTTCCGACCAGGCGATCAACGTGCCGTAACGCGCGATCTCGTAATGCTCGACCGCCTGGGCGGCGGCGATCAGCGCTGCGTCGAGGACGGACTTGTCCGCAATCTCGCCCGCCACTTCGTTCGCTTCCTTGATGATGCCGTCGATCGCCGGGCAGGTCGCGGCCTTCACATTCTCGCCGAGCAGTTCGAAGATGCGCTCAAGCCGTGCGATCTGACCTTCCGTCTCGGTAAGATGGGTCTGGAACCCGGCCTTCAGCGCGGGAGCAGTGGCCTTGTCTATCATCTTCGGCAGCGCCTTGGTGATCTGGTTTTCGGCGTAATAGACGTCCTGAAGCTGATGCAGGAACAGGTCTTCGAACGTCGCGATGTCTTTCGTGAACAATCCCATGATTGGTTCCTATCGATCTGCGTTAAGAATGCGCGCCAGAGGCAGCACCATGGTCAACGCGCCTCTCGTTGCCGCGGTCCATGGATTGATAAAGATCAGAACAAAAAACCCCGGTGTTTCCACCGGGGCCGTTCGCGTGCGGCTGCGCCGCATCGGCGGATCGCTCGCGCGATCCGTCTTCGCTCCCGTCTACTCGATGACGGGCAGGGTCTCGAACTGGTGGTACGGCGGCGGCGAGGACAGCGTCCATTCCAGCGTCGTCGCGCCGTCGCCCCAGGGGTTATCCGGTGCCTTGGGTCCGGCGAGCAGCGAATAGACGAGATTGACGAAGAAGATCGCCATGCCGACCGCCATGATCTCGTACCCGTGGGTCGCGATGCTGTTCCAGTATTCGTACGCCCCGTTATAGTCCGGAATGCGCCGCGGCATGCCCTGCAGCCCGAGGAAGTGCATCGGGAAGAACATCACGTTCACGCCGACGAAGAACACATAGAAATGCGCCTTGCCGAGCAGCTCGTTGTACATCCGCCCCGACATTTTCGGGAACCAGTAATAAAAACCCGCGAACAGCGAGAATACCGCACCCAGCGACAGCACGTAATGGAAATGCGCGACGACGTAATAGGTGTCCTGCATGTAATCGTCGATGCCGCCGTTCGCCAGCACGACCCCGGTCACGCCGCCGACCGTAAACATGAAGATGAACCCGATCGCCCACAGCATCGGCGTCTCGAACGTGAGCGAACCGCCCCACATCGTCGCGATCCAGCTGAAGATCTTGATACCCGTCGGCACCGCGATCACCATCGTCGCGGCGGTGAAATACATCTTGGTATCGACGCTGAGCCCGGTCGTGAACATGTGGTGCGCCCACACTACGAAGCCGACCACGCCGATCGCGACCATGGCATAGGCCATGCCGAGATAGCCGAAGACGGGCTTGCGGCTGAACGTCGCGATCACCTGGCTGACGATGCCGAAGCCGGGCAGGATCATGATGTACACTTCGGGATGGCCGAAGAACCAGAACAGATGCTGGTACAGGATCGGATCGCCACCGCCCGCCGGATCGAAGAAGGTCGTCCCGAAATTACGGTCGGTCAGCAGCATCGTAATCGCCGCGGCCAGCACGGGGAGTGCCAGCAGCAGCAGGAATGCGGTCACCAGCACCGACCATACGAACAGCGGCATCTTGTGCAGCGTCATGCCCGGCGCGCGCATGTTGAAGATCGTCGTGATGAAATTGATCGCGCCAAGGATCGAGGATGCGCCCGCGAGGTGCAGCGCGAGGATCGCCATGTCGGTCGACGGCCCCGGTTCGCCATAGGTCGACAGCGGCGCGTACAGCGTCCAGCCGTTACCCGCGCCGCCGAAGAAGGGCGATGCCAGCAGCAGCGTGAAGGCGGGGATGAGCAGCCAGAACGACACGTTGTTCATCCGCGGAAACGCCATGTCGGGCGCGCCGATCATGATCGGCACGAACCAGTTGCCGAACCCGCCGATCATCGCGGGCATCACCATGAAGAACACCATGATGAGGCCGTGCGCGGTGATGAGGACGTTCCAGAGATGGAGCGACTGGTCCAGGCTCTGCGGCCCGCCGTGCAGCATCGACGCCCAGGTGCCCAGATATTGGATCCCGGGATGCGCCAGCTCGGCGCGCATCAAACCCGAGATGCCGCCGCCGATGATCCCCGCGCAGATCGCGAAGATCAGGTACAGCGTGCCGATATCCTTGTGGTTGGTCGACATGAACCAGCGGGCGAAGAAGCCCGGCTTGTGATCGGCGTCGTGCGCGTGCTCGTCCGGCCGATAGGCCTGGAACGGCGCGAAGGAACCCGACGGATGGAGCGCGGTATCGGTCATGATGTCAGTGTCCGGCTTGGCCGGCGCCGGCCGGATTGCCGGTCGCGCCTTGAGTGATGACGGGGGCGGTCGTGGTCGCGGGAACCGTGGGCCCGGAGACCGCGGCGGCGGCATTGCCTTCGGTCGCCTTTGGCGCGGATTCGGCGGCACCTGCCTGCGGGATCAGCGCCGACGAGGGCTTGCCGGGGGTCGGCATCGTGCCGCCCTTGGCCTTCACCCAGGCGGCGAACTGCGCCGGGGGCACCGCCTCGACCGCGATCGGCATGAAGCCGTGGCGCGCGCCGCACAGTTCGGAACATTGCCCGAAATACAGGCCCGGCTTCTCGATCGTGAAGCTCGTCTCGTTCAGGCGACCCGGCACCGCGTCCAGCTTGATCCAGAAGGCCGGCACCGCCCAGCTGTGAATGACATCCGCGCCCGTGGTGATGAGGCGGATCGGCACGCCGACCGGCAGGACCACGCGGTTGTCCGTCGCCAGCAGCTTGGGACCGTCGGCGTCGGTGCGATAGCGCTCGCCCGCCGTCACATCGGTCTTTTCCTTCAGCATGTTGGCGGTGATCTCGAACCCGCCGTTATCGGGATAGCTGTAAGTCCAATACCATTGGTTGCCCGTCGCCTTCAGCGTGATCGCACCCGCAGGCGCAGGCTTGTACTGCGCCTGGAGCAGCCCGATCGACGGCACCGCGATCAGGACGAGGATGAGGACCGGGATCAGCGTCCACGCCACCTCGAGCACGGTGTTGTGCGAGGTGCGCGACGGCGTGGGGTTCGCCGACTTGCGGAAGCGGAAGACCACCCAGACCAGCAGCAGCAGCACGAACAGCGAGATGATCGTGATCGTCGGCACCAGGATGGTATCGTGCATCCAGTGCGCGAAGCGGCCGTTGCTGGTCACCTGCGGCTGGAGGCCGAACAGCCTGGCGGTCGGCTGTCCGATGCCGGGCTGCACCGTCATCGCCGGGGCACCGTCCATCGCGAGCAGCGGGCTGGCGGGCTGCGCGGTCTTGGGCGCGGCGGCGGTCGTCGGCGCGGTGGCGGTG
>NZ_CAHJWJ010000018.1 GCF_903642285.1 Sphingomonas bacterium | reverse complement strand
AACACCGTCGCTTGCACCAGTGCTACGTCAGCCGATCACGCCCGCCCGACAAGGCGGCTCCCACCGCAGGGATACGATTGGCGAATGTGATCTTTGCTTCGGCGCGTGCGATGCCGATGGTGCGGATGAACAGTTTTGTGGCGCTCTTGCCCGCCTTGATCGCCTCCTTCTCGGCCGTAGTGTTGCGCTGCTTGGGGGCGGGCACCAGCGTCGCATCCACGATCTGTCCGCCCATCGGTAGATAGCCGCGGTCCCGCAGCTGCCGGTCGAACGCGGTGAACAGCGCGTCGAGTGCGCCGTCGCGCGTCAGCTTCTTGCGGAACAGCCGGATCGTGTTCTCATCGGGCGTGACCGCGCCTAGATCGATGCCCGGGAAACGCAGCCAACTCAGCCGGTCGCGGATGAGAAACTCCATGCGGGCGTCGCTGACGGTGTTCTGTGCCGCCAGGATCAGCACCCCGGCCTTCGCCGGGGCAGGCTCTTGAACATTGCCACCGGATCGTCAGGCGGTCGACCGCCCTTCCCCCGTCGCCGTACGCCAGCGCCTTCTCCAACGCAGGACGAAATATCTCGAAGTCGACCACGCGGCCCATCGTCTCCAGCGGGTCGCCGCAATCCGATAGTCGCTTCAGCTGATCCGATAGCCCGAACAATCCCGCTGACGCATCTGCCGCCTCCTGCCGTCAGGCATCTTCGGCAGAGCGATGGCCGCGTAATCCGCCGCATTCTCGCCGTGCTGATCGGCCCCTGCTGGCAACTGCGAACATGGCGAGCGTCGAAAATCAGTGCATCGCGGCCATGATCTCGTGTAGACGGTGGTTGCCGCGAGGGCGGAGGCATCCAGACTTGAAAAGTTGCCCCCTGGCTGCAGCAAAGCTGTGAGCGTCGATTATAGGGCCGGTGCGACTGCTACGAGGCTTCGTCTAATTTTCAGTTGCTTACTTATCCAGTTCCGAACCGGTCGGTCGTAGAGCTTAACCGCGAGCCATGACGCTAACATCGTTGCGAAAAATGTGATGACGTCAACAATTCTAACGTCGTCTATCCGATGCCACAACAACCCGCGGCATATTTCCATGATGGGCCAATGCAATGCGTAAATAGGATAGGACAAATTTCCTAGAAATAACATAGCAGACCTGATCGGACCAGAAAGGGTTTCCTGTTTGATAGCTGTTACAGTGGTGAGAGGGATTAAGCATACTAGGCTCAACGTTATTAGCGGAGCAGCGACTGCCCCATTTGATGGGAAAGTGCCGATGATCAAAAAGATCAACGGAGGTATAACGAGGGGCAGCTTAATTGTGATCAGGACTCGCCGTTCCCAGGCTCGGAAAAGCAAAACGCCTAGACCTAAGCCATATGTTGCCCGGAAGGGACCGAGGACCCAAGACGAAGAACCTTGGTCTAATGCGCCAAAATACCAGCTGTACCCTAAAAGCACTATAAGAGAAGAAAAGACACCAACGGCGACGCGACGGCTAGTTAATACCGGTAAAAATCTAGCGTACAGAAAGTTGAATACCAGTTCATAAAATAGCGACCACGCGGGTGGGTTGAGCACAAACCATCGGCCGGATGTTTCATCAATTTTTGGCAAAATGACTATTGCTGGTAAGAGCGCCCGCAAATATGCTTTCATTACCCAGAGTTCGTGTGTGCGCGCGATGTGAATTGCAACGCCAGATAACGTGATTAGGCATCCCAGAAAGTACAAGGGATAGAGACGGATAAGTCTAATCTCAACAAATCGCAAAAGGCTTAGTGTTGTCTCTAGGCGATGCTCGTAGACGTAACCAATCACAAACCCGCTGAGTACGAAGAAAAGGTCGACTGCAAGATACCCAGAGCTAAAAACGACCGACGTTCCTGGTCTGCTCTGTTGATAATGATACAAGACAACTATAAGTGCGGCCACGCCTCGCAAGCCGTGAAGGGCATCAAACTCTTTCTTTTTACTCAAGTCGCTGTGCATTGAGCTACCATGCCTTGTTGCAAGCATCGCAATCGGCGCACTTGCTATCGTAGGTAATAGGGAACCCTTCGCCGCAAGATCGGCACAAGCCGTTCCGCAGCCTTCGGTCCTCGAGCGCCCGTTGAGCGGTCTGGTACCGGCTCAACCACCGGCCAGGCGCAAGGAATAGGCTGTGGAGGCTCATTGTCTGGGCATAACCCATCGCGCGCCGCTTTCCAATTCCCCGACCACCACCGGATTTATCCAGCCGCACGCGACGGTCGGCGACGTGCGCCAGACGAAGAACACCCCATGTCAGTTGGAAGCACCCTCAAGCACGCGCTCGGCTTCATTGCCGGCATTTTGATCCCCGGCACCAGCGTAACGGCCGTCGACGCGGTTCATGAAATCCAACAAACGTTCGCCAACCTGTTCGGCGAGGCCGCGACGCAGCTCGCCGAGGCCCTGAAAGTCGATACTACCGGGCTGTCGGGTCCCGAGAAGGTGTTCTACATTGCGAAGGCCCTTGTCGCTACAGCCAAGGCACAAGGGTTCAAGGGGGACGAGGCATTGCTCGAGACCGTCACGCTCGACTTGGCGCAGACTGCCTACCGGAACAGCCTACCGACCATCGAGGCGGACGCAGTATCCCTGCTTGCCGCGCTGCACCTCAGCCCGGTTCTGACGGCAGTTGCGACGCTAGTCCTACCGACAATCGAAACCAAGCTTGCCGACCTCGTGCCAGCCGCGCCTGTCCCCGCGCTCGTCGGATGAGCGGCACCGGCACCGTTTCCGTCGTGATCGGCGACAGAGCCGGACAATAACAAGCCCGCCCGGAAGGTCATCGTCGACCTTCCGGGCGGTGCTCGTACGTTGTTCTTCATTCCAGAGGGCGATGACCCGCCCGTTGGGTCGACGATCAGCTGGGGGCCGCACTACGCGTGGGACAAGTCCCGCGGTTGGCGCGCGCACAAGCTGACGTGGGAAGCCGACCCGGACGCGCCGCTGTCGCCGGCCTGACGCTCGACGTCACACGCCCGATCTGGCAATAGGTCGGCGCTGCTCCCGACTTAGCCGTAGGGTCCAGCCCGCGCGCGCGGATGCTCCGCGGGTTACCGGTTCGCCCGTGAAATAGAAGACCCTTCGGGGAAATACTCGGGGCGCAGTTACCCGCGGAGCCTGCGCGGCAGGCGTCGAGTAGCCAAGCTTTGAAATAAAGCTCTAGGGCGAAGCCGATCAGCATGTTGATCGGTAGCACCGTCATGACGATCTTTGCCTCGTTGTCTCGCAACGGACTGGACACAATCATCTGCGATGCTTGGAAGTAACCCTTCGCAGCGACATACCGATTGACTGCTTCAGGTATAACCGTCGCCATTGCTGACCCCCACTTTTGCACCGCCCGCTTACGGCCTAGTGGATTGACTCCAACGTTTGGTGCCCGCGTCTGACTGCGGCAATGAGCTCGTCGGGATCGGCTCGCCAGACGACGGGCCTAGGCTGCTAGTTATGCTCTTTGATGAAGCGGTTGATGGCGGCCTGCAGGTCGACGACGGAGTGGAAGACGCCGTTCTTCAGGCGGCGGCGGGTCAGCTTGGCGAAGAAGCCCTCCACGGTACCGCGCTGGATGACCGAGATAAACGCGCCCGAAATCGGGAAGATGTGGCGACGCGATTTCGTTGAAGACTACCTCCCCGGCGTCGGCCGCAACGCTGAACGAGCCACGCAGCGACGTTAAATCCTCGGCCTGCGAATCTGCGCCGGGCAGATCGCTGAAAACGGATCAGAAAGATTTTTCAGGTCAATTAGCTGCTTTCACCGATGAGGCTGGCGGGCGACCGAGCGCCGTAATGTCCGCACAGCTTTCAAGTTGGAGGGACCCCACGACCGCCCGTTACCGAGCTGAGTAGAAATAATGCAAAATTGGTCGATTTGAGTATCCGGGCGCAAATTACTCAATCCAGACTTTTACAATTCCGTTCTACGACAGTGGGTTACGTCGAACCTTTTTGATGCGCACGGTCATTGCCGATCGGAGCACCGCGATCAGAGCATGGCCTCGAACATCGCGATCAGCGGCTTGTCGGCTGGCGGCATGTCGAGCGCGTGGAGGTCGGCCGGGCGCACCCAGCGCAGGTCGCTGGCCGCGAGCGCGCGCGGGACGCCGGTCCATTTGCGGGCGACGAACAGTAGCAACAACAGATGCCGGTCGGGCAGCGGCGCGCTGGCAAAGGCGGCAGGGCTCAGACAGCCGCACGGAACCGCGATCGACAATTCCTCCTCCAATTCGCGGATCAGCGCCGCTTCGGGCGTTTCGCCCGGCTCCAGCTTGCCGCCGGGAAATTCCCACAACCCGCCATGCGCCGTGTCGGCGGGCCGGCGTTGAACCAGGACACGTCCATCGCGATCGATCAGCGCGGCGGCCGCGACGATCAACGGCGGTGCGGAGCGTTCCAACATCGTGTTCGCCATTCGTTAAAACCTCTTCATCTATCTAACCTGTCATGAGACCGCCCCGCATCTCCGCCCTAAGGATTGCTAGGGTGGTCGCGCGTATCGCGCTCGATCGCCGCGGCGGGACCGCGATCGAATACGGGCTGATCGCGGCGCTGGTCGTCATGACGATGATGGCCGCGTTGATTGGCCTCGCGGACGCGACGTCCGGGCTGTGGAACAACATCAGCGCGAACGTCGCGGCAGCGCACTGACGCGTTCAGCCGCTTCGAAAAAGGTTCCAGGCTTAAGTCTTTTTAAACGGCCATTCTCCTAAAGATCGTCGTGCTGCTCCGGTCTACCGGTTCAGCCGGGTAATTGAAGTGATAGCAATGGAGACCGGTATGCAGATGATCCGCAAGATTTTTCGTAACAAGAAGGGCGCGACCGCCATCGAGTACGGCCTGATCGCCGCACTCATCGCCGTGGCCGCGATTGCCGCGATGCAGGGCTTGGGCAACCAACTCAAGACGACCTTCAGCAACGTCACGTCGAACATGAAGGCTACCTAAGCCTTCTGGAAGACGAGACTGAAGCGATCGGGCGGCGGGACATGGTCCTGCCGCCCTTTTCGATTGTGCGTCAAAGCCGACCCATCGCGAGGAACTTCTCGCGCCGCCCCTGCCGCAACCGCGCGGGGTCCTCGCTCGTCAAAATATGGAGCGTCGCCGCCAGCGCGTCGCCCAATGCCGCGATCGCCGCCGCGGGATCGCGGTGCGCGCCGCCGACCGGTTCGGGCACGATCGTATCGATGATGCCGAACATCTTCAAATCCTGCGCCGTCACCCGCATCGCCTCGGCCGCATCGGGTGCCTTGTCGGCCGTTCGCCACAGGATCGAGGCGCATCCTTCCGGGCTGATGACGGAATAGACCGCATGTTCGAACATCAGGACGTGATTGCCCGCCGCCAGCGCGACCGCGCCACCCGATCCGCCCTCGCCGACGATCGCGGCGACGACGGGAACGCCCGCGTTCAGGCACGCCTCGGTCGACCGGGCGATCGCCTCGGCCTGGCCGCGCTCCTCCGCCTGGATACCGGGGAACGCACCCGAGGTGTCGACCAGCGTGATAACCGGCAAGCCGAACCGGTCCGCGAGTTCGACGAGACGGATCGCCTTGCGATAGCCCTCCGGCTTGCCCATCCCGAAATTGTGGCGAAGGCGGCTCGCGGTGTCGTCGCCCTTCTCGTGCCCGATGACCATGACCTTGCGCCCGCGAAACGTCGCGAAGCCGCCGATGATCGCCTGATCGTCGGCAAAGGCGCGGTCGCCGGCCAGCGGCACGAATTCCGCGAACAGCCCGGCGACGTAATCCTTGAAATGCGGCCGCTCGGGATGCCGCGCGACCTGCGTCTTCTGCCAAGGCGTCAGCCGGGCGAAGGTATCCTTCAGCAGCTTGTCGGACTTGGCTTGCAGCCGCCCGATCTCGGCGTCGATATCCACCGACCCGTCGGCAGCGGTGTCACGCAGTTCGTCGATCCGGCCCTGCAGCTCGGCGATCGGTCTCTCGAAGTCTAAAAAGCTGGGCATCGCGCCTCGCTACCCGCGACGGGGCGCTAATTCAACGAGCGGGTGTCGGGTGTTGACCAGTTCGACCAGCCGACTGGCGTCGACATGCGTGTAGATCTCCGTCGTCGCGATGTCGGCATGGCCGAGCATCGTCTGCAGCGCGCGCAGGTCCGCCCCCCCCGCCAGCAGGTGGGTGGCGAAGGCGTGACGCAGGACATGCGGGCTGACCCGGTCGACGGGTATCCCCGCCTCCACCGCCAGCGCGCGGACGATCTGGTAGAGACGGATGCGCGACAGATGCCGCTTGCCCGACGGAAACAGCCATGCGCGGTCGGTAGCCACATGCCCGCGCCACGCGATCACCGCGGCGCGGGCCCGATCGGAAATCGGTACGAGCCGCTCGCGCTCGCCTTTCCCCTTCACGATCATGTATGGCTGCTCGGGATGGACCGCGGACCGCGGCAGGCTGACGAGTTCGGTCGCGCGCAGACCCGAGCCGTAGAGCAGCTCGATCAGCGCGGACAGCCGCAGATCGCCGGGTCGGGGGTGCGCGACCGCCAGCCGTGCCTCGATCGTCGCGAACAGGCGGTCGACATCGGCATGCCCCAGCACCTTCGGCAAGGCGCGCGCCGTACCCGGCCGGGGCAGTGCGGCACCGGGATCGTCCGCACGGTGACCTTCGTCCGCCAGGAACGCGAAGAAACGCCGGAGCGCCGCGGATTTCCGCGCGACGGTCGACCGCGCGAGCGCGCGCCAATCCTCGCCGAGCGCGGCAAGCGTCGATGAGTCCGCATCCGTCAATCGCCCGCCGAGCGTCGCGGAGGCCAGCATCAGATCGCTGCGATAGGCCGATAGCGTGTTCGTCGCAGCGCCCGCTTCGGCCGCCAGCATTTCGAGGAACAACGCGACGAGTCGGTGATCGCGGCTTCCGGTCATCGCCACCGATCATGGCCCGACGATCTCGGCTGGGCTATCACAGCTCGGCGATCACAGGCGCGCGATCGCCTCGGCGGCGATCATGCGGGCGTCGCCTTCCAGCCCAACCGATCGCAGCGCGCCGACGATCCGGTACAGCATCTCGGGCGGAACGCCGTGCCAGGACGGCGTCTGCATGCCCACTGCGGCGAGCAGCACCACGGTCCCGGGCTGACCGGCACGCGCAGCGCGGTCCAGCGCGCGCGTCCAGGCGTTCTCCGCACCGATACGGACGTTCAGCTTTTCCGCCGCGCGTTCGATATCGCCGGGTGCCAGCCTTCCCAGCCCGGCCAGGCCCGCAAAGAGAAGCCGCTGCTTCAGCCCCGCGTCGCCGCTTCCCGAATAACCGGCCAGATCGCCATAGCCGATCGATCCGGTCGAGTCCGGATCGGCGAGCACGATCATCGCCCACGCGTCGCCGCCCTTGTCGACCGAGCCGCGCCAGCGCATCGCGGTCCGGTCGAGCCCGGCGGACAGCATGGAGGCGACCAGTGCCGATGCGTCTCCGCTGCCGCTCGCCACCGGGATCTGCGCGGCGGCACGAGCGGTCAGGACGAGTCGCGCATAGGCCGGTTTCGCCCCTGTCGCGCCCCAAAGCTGGCGCATCGCGGCCATCCGCGCATCGACGGTCGTACCGGTATAGGCGGTTTTCAGGTCCTGTGCCGTGGCCGCAGGCGCGGCGGCGCTGTCGTCAGCGGCATCGACCGCACTGTAGAGATCGACCAATGCGGCATTCGACAGCACCCCCTGCCCCGCCGCCGCCTCCGCCGGAGCGACTCGCGCCGCCAGCGGGATCGCGGGTGCCAGCGCGCGCCAGTAATTCACTTGCCGCCCGGCACCGGCATATAGTTCGTCGGGGATCGCGACTCCGGTCGCGGTCGCGAGGCCGAAGCGCCATGCGGTCAGCCGGTCGACTCCGGTCCATTCGATCGTAACCGCCTGCCGACCCTGCGCGCCCGTACCGACGACCTTCTGCGCGAGCAGAAGGTCCACGCCGCGCGCGACATTATGCCGCTTGGCCTGGGTGACGAGCGTACCGGCGCGGGCGGCTTCGCCGGACAGGCCGACGCACATCGCCTTCGCCAGCGTCCACCCCGCCTCGCCCGTCTCCCGAACGCCGCCATCGATCAGCGGACATAATTGCGCCGGATCGCCCGTCGCCAGCGCGGTGTTCATCGCCACCTGATAGAGTTTCGGCGTATAGTTGTTGGTATCGACGTCCTGCGCGACCGCTCGCGCTGATAGCGACTCGCCCATCCGCAACAGCAGCCAGGCGCGTTCCGCCGCGAAATCCGCGCCGTTGACGCCCTGCGGCGTATCGACCGCCGACACAAGCGCGCGACGAAGCAGGATCGACATCCAGCGCGACGGCAGCGGCGCGTCGAGCGTCCGCATCAACCGTTCGAGATAGGGTCCGTCCGCCGCGCCGAAGGCGTCGCCCGGCAAACCGCCATCCCCCGTACCGATCGATCCTACCTGCGCCAGCGAACGCCGCGCAAAGGACGGCAACGCATATTCCGCGAGCAGGTGCGCATCGGGTGTCGGCGTCGCGGTCGGCGTGTCGCCCGGGCTCGCGGTCGGCAATCCGTTCGGCAACGCTTCGATCGTCGCGCCGGGGCTCGCGGGTGTCGATCCCGCCGTCGGCGCTGCGCTTGGCCTCGATGTCGGTTCACCGAAGCCGGGTGGCAGGATCGATTCGGGGCGATCCTGTCCGATCGCCGGTATCCAGGCGGCGGCGAGAGCGAGCGATACCCCGGCCGCCGGCGCCGCGAGCCGGCGCACGCTAGCTCTGGAGATTGGCAAGCGGCACGACCTTCTCGACCCGCGTCTGCGGCTGCTCGCGCGACCGCCCGGCGAGGAACACCATCCCGCCGATCACGAGGACGAGGACGAGAAGCAGGACGATCAGCGGGCGGGACATGGGCAGACCTTGGACAGAACGGTAAAGCGACACCGCGCACGGTTTTGCCGCCGCGCACGCCCGCTGTATAGCGGCGCTTCCGATGTTGCAAAGCCACAACCCCCCGCCCGGATGGACCGGCCTGCCCATCGTTCTCGTCGGCCTGATGGGCGTCGGGAAATCGACCGTCGGACGCCGGCTCGCGACCCGGCTGGCGCTGCCGTTCGTCGATGCCGACGATGAGATCGAGGCGGCGGCGGGGATGACCGTAGCGGAAATCTTCGACCGGTTCGGGGAAGCGTATTTCCGCGACGGCGAACGCCGCGTGATCGCGCGGCTCATCGACGGCCGGCCCAAGGTCATCGCGACGGGCGGCGGCGCGTTCATCAACGCGGAGACGCGCGCGCTGATCCTCGACCAGACCACGGCGATCTGGCTCAGCGCGCATCCCGACGTCCTGGTCGAGCGAGTCCGCCGACGCGATACGCGGCCGTTGCTTCGCGGCCGCGATCCGCACGGCGTGCTGAGCGCGCTGGCGAGCGTGCGCGATCCGATCTATGCGCTGGCCCCGATCCATGTCGCGAGCAACCGGACGCCGCATGACGCGACCGTCGCCGCTATCCTGAAGGCGATCGGCCGATGAAGACCGTCACCGTCGCGCTCGGCGAGCGCACCTATCCGATCCTGATCGAGGGCGGACTGCTGGCGCGCGCCGCGGATCACCTGGCACCGCTGGTCGGCAAGCGGCGTATCGTCATCGTGACGGACGAAAATGTCCGGCCGCATCTGGCGACGCTGCAGGCGTCGCTGAAGACGGCGGGGATCGCCAGCGAGGCCGTCGTTCTGGCCCCGGGCGAACGTACCAAGAGTTGGGCGACGCTGGAAATGCTGTGCGACGCGCTGCTCGCATTCGGCGTCGAACGCGGCGACCATGTCGTGGCGCTCGGCGGCGGGGTGATCGGCGATCTGGTCGGTTTCGCCTGTGCGATCCTGAAGCGGGGATGCCGGTTCGTGCAAGTCCCGACGACGTTGCTCGCCCAGGTCGATTCGTCGGTCGGCGGCAAGACCGCGATCAACACGCGCGCGGGCAAGAACCTGATCGGTGCGTTTCACCAGCCCGTCCTGGTGCTGATCGATCCCGACCTGCTCGATACGCTGCCCGCGCGCGAGGTCGCGGCGGGCTATGCCGAGGTCGTCAAATACGGACTGATCGACGATTCCGCCTTCTTCGCCTGGTGCGAGGCGAACGGCGCGGCGCTGCTGGCTGGCGATGGCGATGCGCGGGCCTATGCGATCGCGCATGCCGTGTCGGCGAAGGCGCGGATCGTCGCGGCGGACGAGCATGAGACCAGCGGCATCCGCGCGTTGCTGAATCTCGGCCATACCTTCGGCCATGCGCTGGAGGCGGAAGCTGGGTTCGACGGGACGCTGATCCACGGCGAGGCGGTTGCCGCGGGTTGCGAACTGGCGTTCAGCTTCTCCGCTCAGTATCGCGATTGCAGCGACGGCGACGTGCTGCGCGTCCGCCGACACCTGCGTTCCGTCGGGCTGCCCGATAGCCTGGCCGCGACGGGCGTCACTGCGTCGGGTGCGACGCTGGTCGATCATATGCGCAAGGACAAGAAGGCGAGCGCGGGGCGGCTGCCGTTCCTGCTCGCGCACGGGATCGGCCGGACCTATCTGGACGGACAGGTGGATCTCGCCGATGTCGAAGCGTTCCTCGACGCGCAGCCGCGCTGATGCCGAACGGGGTCGCCAAGGGGAATTTGCCGACGAAGACGTGTCCGGCCTGCAGGCGGCCCTTCGCCTGGCGCAAGAAATGGGCGCGGGATTGGGACAGCGTGATCTATTGCTCGGACGCGTGCCGGAAGAAGCGATAGGGTCGCCCGTCGCAGCGAATGCATCGGGGACGGGACCCAATCATCCCCGCGCCGCCCAGGCCAGCCACAACCACCCGCCGATCAGCAGCGCCCCGCCGATCGGCGTCACCACGCCGACCAGCCGCGGCGCACCGATCGCCAGCGCGTAGAGTGACACCGCGAACAGCGCGCCGCCGGTCACGAACAACCATCCCGGCCCCCGCACGTCGAGGCGCATCGCGACCAGCGCGGCGACCGCATGGATCAGCTGGTAATGGCTTCCTGTCTTCAGCAACTCCGCCGCCTGACCGCTCGTACCGTGCGCACCGAAAGCGCCCGCACCGACCGCAAGCGCACCCGACAGCGCGGCCAATATCGCCAGCCAGTTCATCCGATCCACCCCCTCAGCTCACCCAGGAACCGCGGTGCCACCGCGATCAGCAGGCATAGCGCCACTACGATCGCCGCGAACCCGGCGACCAGCACCGCGCCCGACGCCATGTCCTTCACCACCTTGATCTCGGGATGGACTTCGGGATGGATCAGGTCGACGAGACCCTCGAGCGCGGAATTGATCATCTCGAACGCCAGCACCAGCGCGGCCACGATCGCGATCGCCGCCCACCAGATCGCGCTCGGCCGCAACACCAGCAGTGCGAGGATCGCCCCCGCCAGCGTCCGGACATGGATTCGGAACGACTGTTCGCGCGCATAGGCCTCGCGGATGCCGGCCAGCGCAAACCCCATGCGTTCGTAGATCGGGCGATTTTTCACGCGCCCTCCGCCCTTCGCGGATCCTGCGTCAGCATGATATCACCCGCCGCGCGGAGATCGCCGCTTTCGCGCTGGGCGTGCAACCGCTCGCGGTCGCGCCGTCGATACTCGGTTTCGGTCCGGTCGATCTCCTGCTCGCCGACCGACACGCTGGCGAGCGCGCGTCGGGCCATCATCACCGCCGACTCCATCACTTCACGTACGACATATTCGACCGGCGCGTCGCGCAGCTTGATGACCGCGCGGCGGTCATAGGCGCGCACGAAGATCGTGGCATCGGGAAAGGCCTCGTGCACCCCGGCGATCAGCCCCGGATCGATCTGGTCACCATCGATGCAGAACAGGATCAACTCCGCCTCACGTGCACCCGCCTGCCGCAACAGATCCAGGCGCGTGCCGTCCCCGTAATAGACCGTCGCGCCGAATTCGCGCGCGATGTCGATCATTTCTATATCGTTGTCGATCAGCGTGACGGGGATGCCCTGCGCGATCAGCATTTGCGCGACGGTCTGCCCGAACCGGCCATAGCCGACGACGAGCGCGTTCGCACCGTCGATCCTGGGGCCGTCGCGGTCGCCCTGCGCAACCATGGGCTCGGCGCGGATACGCTGCGTGACCCGCATCAGGAACGGCGTCGTCGCCATCGACAGCGTGATGATCGCGCCGAACAGGCTCGCCGCCTCGGGCGCGATCAGCAGCCCGCGCTGCGCCTGCGCGAACAGGACGAAGCCGAACTCGCCGCCCTGGCTGAGCAACAGCCCGAGCGCGAGCGCCTGCCGCCACTTCATCCGGAACGCCAGCCCGATCCCGGTCATCACGGTCGCCTTGGTCGCGATCAGCGCCAGCGCCATGGCGATCACGAAGAACGGCCGCGCGGCGATCGCGCCCAGATCGAGCAGCATTCCGATCGCGAGGAAGAACAGGCCGAGCAGGATCGACCGGAACGGCTCGACATCCGCCTCCAGTTCATGACGATACGGACTGTCCGCCAGCATCACGCCGGCGACGAACGCGCCAAGCGCGGTCGACAGCCCGAGCGCCTGCATCAGCGCGGCGCTGGCGATGACGGTGAACAGCCCGGCGAAGACGAACATCTCGCGCTCGCCCAGATCGCCGATCAGCCGGAACAGCGGCCGGATCGCAAACCGCCCGACGATCACCAGCCCGACGACGGCACCCACCGTGTAGGCCGCAAGCAACCAGCCCGGCGGTGCATTCGCGTCGGCGGGGTTGCGCGAGAGGGCGGCGACGATCGTGATGAGCGGGACGATCGACAGGTCCTGGAACAACAGGATCGAGAAGGCGCGTTCGCCGAACGGCGTGCGCAGCCGCCCGACCGATTGCAGCATCGGCAGCACCTGCGCGGTCGACGACAACGCCAGCGGCAGCCCGAGCGCGAACGCCGCGGCGGCGGAGAAACGCGTACCGATCCAGACGACGCCGGTGATCGCGAAGCCGCAGATCACGACCTGGATGAGACCAAGCCCGAATATCTCCTGCTTCAGCCGCCACAACCGGGTCGGGTTCAGCTCCAGCCCGACGATGAACAGCAGCAGCGTGATGCCGAGTTCGGCGATCCCCATCTTGGCTTCGGCATCGCCGACCAGTCCCAGGACATGCGGCCCGACGACTGCACCCGCGACCAGATACCCCAGCGTCGCACCGAGCCCGAGCCGCCGGAACAGCAGCACGAACACCAGCCCCATGCCAAGCAACACGAACCCGTCACGCAGCAGCAACGTCGCGCCGGTCTCCGTCATTCGGCCGCCGGCGATCGCGCACGATCACGTGCCTGCGCCGCCGCCTCCGCCGCCGCCTCGAACGCCAGCCGGATCGACGCATGGCGTCCCGTCACCGACAGCGCGGGGGCGAAGATCGCGATCCCCGGCCAGTCCGGCACATCCTCGCCGCCGGCCAGCCACGCGGTCAGCGCCTCGCTCGCCGCGGCCAGTTCCGCCGGCGTCCGGCCGATCATGTTCGCCGCAAGCAGCGACGACGACGCCTGACCGAGCGCGCAGGCGCGGACCAGCAGCCCGACCTGCTCGATACGACCGTCCCCGTCGGTATCGACATCCACCGTGACCCGGCTGCCGCAGATCGGGGACCGCCTTTCCGCGCTGCCCATCGGATCGGGAAGCCGTTCATGGTGCGGGATCGATGCGGCGAGACGCAGGATCTCGGCATTGTAGAGCGGCGCACTCACGGCGTCGTCTCCATGCGATTGCTCGAATCGGCGGGCGCGCCGTCCTGCGTCGCACGCGGTCCGAAGACCGGCTGGCCGTGGCGGCGGCGATCGACGAAATCGGCGATCCCCGCGCTCGTCGCGTTGAGCAACGGATAGGTCTTCGACGCGGTCATCCACAACGGCCGCCGCGAGGGACCGCCGCCGACGGTGTCCACCACCAGCGTGGCGAGCAGGAACACCAGACTCGCCAGGATCAGCCCCTTGAGCGCGCCGAATCCCAGCCCCAGCGCGCGGTCGACCGGCCCGAG
Source organism: Sphingomonas bacterium (assembly GCF_903642285.1). Classification (GTDB taxonomy): domain Bacteria; phylum Pseudomonadota; class Alphaproteobacteria; order Sphingomonadales; family Sphingomonadaceae; genus Sphingomonas. Next base: position 53,618 of record NZ_CAHJWJ010000018.1, on the reverse strand, counting down.
GATCGACGTCCGCGTCCGCGCCCCGATCGCCCGCGCCACCAGCCGCCCGCCGAAGTAACAGACCCCGGCGATGATCGCGAACGCCAGCACCGCCGCACCCGACACCGTGCCGACGACATGTGTCATCGCCTGCGCGAGCGGGATGTGGAACAGCTTCAGCGCGGCGACGATCGCCACCCAGGCGAACAGCGACAGCACTTCGGTGACGAACCCCCGCACCGCCCCCATCAGCGCAGCCCCCGCGACGGCGATGAGGACGATGATGTCGAGCGCGGTGAAACCCATGCGGTGGGGAATAGGGATGCGGGCGCGGGTTCGCTAGTGCCTGGTGTCGCGCCTTCTGCTGCTCACTGCACTAACCCCTCCCCGGCGAAGGCCGGGACCCAATAGCAACGTCCTCGACGGGGCGACCGGTGCTACCGCATGTCCGGCCGGCCGATGGGCCCCGGCCTTCGCCGGGGAGGTGGTTTTTTGGAGGTGGAAGCAGAACCCCGGTCGAGATCGGGGCAACGAGGATGCGTAGAGAACAGCTACTTTTACCCCCGCCCCATCATGTGATCCACGAACTGCGCCAGCGTCCGGAACCCCGCCAGCCGCAGCGCACTCTTCTCGCTCGCCACCGCGGCCGGTACCAGCGCACGCTCGAAGCCGAGCTTGCCGGCCTCCTTCAGCCGCAAAGCGCCGTGCGCCACCGGGCGGACCTCGCCAGATAGCGCGACTTCCCCGAACGCCACCGCGTCGATCGGCACCGGCCGTTCGCTGAGCGCCGACACCAACGCCGCCGCGACCGCGAGATCGGCGGCGGGGTCCTGCACGCGGTAGCCGCCGGCGACGTTCAGATAGACTTCGCACGACGAGAAGCTGAGCCCGCACCGCGCCTCCAGCACCGCGAGGATCATCGCGAGCCGCCCCGAATCCCACCCGACGACCGCCCGCCTGGGTGTCGCGCCGCTGGCCAGGCGCACGACGAGCGCCTGGATCTCCACCAGCACCGGCCGCGTGCCTTCCAGCGCGGGGAAGACGGTCGTCCCCGTCACCCCCTCATCGCGCTGCGTCAGGAACAGCGCGGAAGGGTTCGCGACCTCCGCCAGCCCTTCCGCCTGCATCGCGAAGACGCCGATCTCGTCCGTCCCCCCGAACCGATTCTTCACCGCGCGCAGGATGCGATACTGGTGGCTGCGCTCGCCCTCGAACGCCAGCACGGTGTCGACCATATGTTCGAGCACGCGCGGGCCGGCAATGCTGCCGTCCTTCGTGACATGGCCGACCAGGACCACCGCGGTGCCGCGCTGTTTGGCGAAGCGGATCAGTTCCTGCGCCGACGCGCGAACCTGACTGACGGTCCCGGGCGCGCCTTCGATCAAATCCGAATGCATCGTCTGGATCGAGTCGATCACGAGCATCACGGGCGGTTTTCCCTGCGAGAGCGTCGTCAGGATATCGCGCGTCGACGTCGCCGCCGCCAGCATCACCGGCGCGGTACCGAGCCCGAGCCGCCGCGCGCGCAGCCTGACCTGATCCGCCGCTTCCTCGCCCGAAATATACGCGACGCTTTGCCCGGCCAGCGCCATCCGCGCCGCGGCTTGCAACAACAGCGTCGATTTGCCGATCCCCGGATCCCCGCCGATCAACGTCGCCGATCCCTCGACGAAACCGCCGCCAAGCGCCCGGTCGAATTCGGCGATCCCGCTCGGCATCCGCGCGGGCAGTTCGACCTCGGCATCCAGCGCGACCAGTTCCACCGATCGCCCGCCCGACTGCAAATCATGCTTCGCGCGGAACGGCGTCACCGCGCCGCCGGCATCCTCGAGCAGCGTGTTCCATTCGCTGCAATCGGCGCATTGCCCCTGCCACCGCGACGCGACCGATCCGCACGCCTGGCAGACATAGCGTTTCTGGGTTTTGGCCATATCGGCGGCATAGCGTATGAGGAACGTAAGGGGAACTACCCCTTGGATAATTCCGATCCGCGTTTCAGGACCTGGCCACCATCTTCCTGCACGACCAGATAGGCGGGATTGTCGGTGGTGCCGTTCTTGACGATCGTGGATCCCTTGATCGTCCGCTGTACGCGCCGGTCGAACCGTTCCTCGACCTTGCCCGCGGCCGTACCGCTGCCCCAGTGCCAATTGACCTTTTCACCTTTGCGAAAAGCGTTCGCCATTCCAGTTCTCCCGTCCGGCGATTCGAACCCGCGAAGTCGATGCGCGTTCCGGTGGCGTTCGGCGTGACCGCCCGCTATCGCGAAGGCACATGCACGCCACCGACCTTCGCGTTGCGCTGTTCAGCGGCAACTATAATTATGTGCGCGACGGTGCGAACCAGGCACAGAACCTGCTCGTCGGGCATCTGATGGCGCAGGGCGTGACTGTGCGCGTTTATTCGCCGACGACGGATACGCCCGCCTTCGCGCCGACGGGTACGCTGGTAAAGGCGCCCAGTTTCGCGTTTCCCGGGCGTGGCGAATACAAGCTCGGCCGTTATTTCCCGAAGGAGACGCGCGCCGATGTGGAGGCGTTCGCACCGAACATTATCCACGTCTCCGCGCCGGAATTCCTCGGTCACGGCGCGCTGACCTATGCGCGTGAAAACGGCATCGCCTCGGTGGCCGCGCTCCACACCCGGTTCGAGACCTATTTCCGCTATTATCATATCGGTTTCGTCGAACCGCTGATCCAATGGATGCTGGTGCGTTTCTACAACCGGGCCGACCGGGTCCTCGTCCCCAGCCCAAGCATGGGAACGTTGCTGCGCGGATGGGGCGTGACCACGCCGATCGGCATCTGGTCGCGCGGGATCGACCATGACCGCTTTTCCCCCACGCGGCGCGACATGGCGTGGCGACGGTCGCTCGGCATCGACGACGACGAGATGGTCGTGGGGTTTCTCGGCCGACTCGTTAAGGAAAAGGGGCTGCGCGCCTTCGCCGAGGTCGTGAAGGAACTGCGCCGCCGCGGCGTCCGGCACCGCGTATTGGTGGTCGGCGAGGGTCCGGCGCGCCAATGGTTTGCGCGGCAGGTCCCCGACGCGGTGTTCACCGGCTTCCAGTCCGGCGAGGCGCTGGGGCGTGCGGTCGCGTCGATGGACATCTTCTTCAACCCGAGCGAGACCGAGACCTTCGGCAACGTCACGACCGAGGCGATGGCGGCGGCCGTCCCCGTCGTCGCGGCGCGAGCGACGGGGGCGGTCGACCTGATCGAGGAGGGACGGACGGGTTTCCTCGTCCCGCCCCGCGACATCGGTGCCTATGCCGATGCGATCGAACGGATCGTCACCGAGCCCGCGTTTCGCGAGGCGATGGGCAGGGCTGGCCATGCCGAAGCCGCACGCTACCGCTGGGACCGCGCGAACCAGGCGGTGCTGGATCAGTATCTGGCATTGATCGACCAGAAAAAGGTCTAGGTTCCGCAAAAGGCAGGGCGCGGATCACTTTGCAGTTGCTGGCGCGATCAATCGTCGCGCCAGTGAAAGGCGAGAGGCGCTTCGCGGAAGGCGAACCGGTCCAGATGCCGCGCGACCGCCCCTTTCAACCCGTCGCGCTGCTCGGATGACGTGGCATCGATCCGAACGATGAGCGCATCGGGGATCGAATCGAATGTCACCCGTCCGTCGCCGGGATGATCGGCACCGCGCGCATCTTTCGGAAAGATCACGGTGCCGTGATCGGCGGTAAATTCGACACTCAGATTGTGCTGCCAATGCTTGCACAATTGCTGTAGATACTTGCTAGCCGACCCCGTCGGCACCTCCGCGACCGCGCTATGCCGGCTCACTTCAGTCGCTCGATCTTCTGCGCGACCTCGTCGATCAGCGCCACGATCTCGTGTGCGGTCTCGTCGGAAACGTCGAACAGCCGCCCGGTCAGCACCATGCGCAGGTTTCCCATCGCGCGGCGGACCGACGTCCGGTCCACCCGTTGGCGCTCTACCCCGAGCCCGGTCAGCCGCGCCATCAATGCCGCAACCTGATCGGCATTCTCGGCAAGATGCGCACGCCCCTCGTCGGTCGCCGCGAAGCGCTTCCTGGACCCTTCCGATTGTTGTTCGGCGATAAGCCCCATCTCGTCGAGCAGGGTCAGCGTCGGATACACTACGCCGGGACTTGGCGCATAGGCACCACCGGTCATCGTCTCGATCTCGCGGATCAGGTCGTAGCCGTGGCGCGGCGCGTCGGCGATCAGTTTCAGCATCACCAGCCGAAGCTCACCGCCGTCGAACATCCGTCGGCTGCGACCGCCGCCGTCGCCGCGGCCGTGCCGGCCGCCATGCCGCTCGCCATGGATTTCCCAGCTCATCGAAAAGGGGCCGCGCTCGAACCGCCCGCCCCGTGAGCCGCCTCCGCGGCCATGCATGCTAAACATCGTTCATTCCTTACTGTATCACGATAGCACAAAGATATATCTCTGAAACCAAAGATCAAGAGCCGATCTAGATATATCTTCGGTCCTCCCCGCTCGCGGGGAGGGTGTTCGAGCTTTGGCAGCTCCCAGCCTGCCAAGATCGTGTCGGGGGACACGATCTCGCTCGAACACATCCGCAGGATGGTGGAGGGGGCTGTACACGAAGGTATCGCTCGCGGCCCGCCCCCTCCACCATTCGCTACGCGAACGGTCCCCCTCCCCGTACCGGGGAGGAATGATTACATGTTCCGCATGGCCGACCTCTTTGCCGGGATCGAACCCCCGCCCGCCCCCGATACGTTGCACGAGAACGCGCCGCTCGCCGACCGGCTTCGCCCGCGCGCATTGGGCGAGGTGGTGGGGCAGGATCACATCACGGGACCGGAGGGCGCGATCGGGCGGATGGTCGCGGCGGGGCGGTTGTCGTCGATGGTGCTGTGGGGGCCGCCCGGCACCGGCAAGACCACGATCGCGCGGTTGCTGGCGGACGCGGTCGACCTGCGCTTCGTCGCGATCTCCGCGGTGTTCTCGGGCGTCGCGGACCTGAAGAAAGCCTTCGGCGAGGCGCGCGACCACGCGAAGATCGGCAAGCGCACATTGCTGTTCGTGGACGAGATCCACCGCTTCAACCGCGCGCAGCAGGACGGTTTTCTACCCTATGTCGAGGACGGCACCGTCACGTTGGTCGGCGCGACGACCGAGAACCCCTCGTTCGAGCTGAACGCCGCGTTGCTCAGCCGCGCGCAGGTGCTGATCCTCCACCGGCTCGACCGGACCGCGCTGGAGCAACTGCTCGCACGCGCGGAGGCGGAGATGGACCGGCCGCTCCCGCTCGACGTCCCGGCGCGCGATGCGCTGGTCGCTAGTGCGGACGGCGACGGGCGTTTCCTGCTGAATCAGGTCGAAACGCTGTTCGCGGTCGACCTGCCCGAACCGCTCGACCCGGCGGGGCTGTCCGCGTTCCTGCAGCGCCGCGTCGCGGTGTACGACAAGGATCGCGAGGGGCATTACAACCTCATCAGCGCGCTCCACAAATCGATCCGCGGCAGCGACCCGAGCGCCGCGCTCTATTATCTCGCGCGGATGCTGACCGCGGGCGAGGAACCGCTATACCTTCTCCGCCGCCTGACCCGCGCCGCGTCGGAGGATGTGGGGCTCGCCGATCCGCAAGCGCTGGTGCAATGCATCGCGGCGAAGGACACCTATGATTTCCTGGGGAGCCCGGAGGGCGAACTCGCGATCGCACAGGCGTGCCTGTATCTGGCCACCGCGCCCAAATCGAATGCGGTGTACAAGGCGCAGAAGGCGGCGTGGCGATCCGCGCGGGAGACGGGTTCGCTGATGCCGCCGGACAACATCCTGAACGCACCGACCAAGCTGATGCGCGATATCGGCTATGGCAAGGGCTATGCCTACGACCACGACGCTACGGACGGCTTTTCCGGCGCGAACTACTGGCCGGCGGACCTGCCGCCGCAAGCCTTCTACGAACCAACCGATCGCGGGTTCGAGAAGCGACTGGCTGAACGCCTCGCCTGGTGGGACGAGCGTCGACAGAGCAGGAACGACGTATGAAGGATTGGGACGACGTCTGCCGGTTCGCCTGCGCGCTGCCCGCGGTGGAGATGTCGCCTTATTACGGGACGCCTTGTCCCAAGGTGAATGGCAAGGCGTTCGCCGCGCCGGGACGCGAGGAGGGCAGCTTCGTCCTGTTCACCGCGTCGATCGACGAAAAGGCGATGCTGATCGAGACCGACCCGGCGACGTTCTGGGAGGCCGATCACTACCGCAACTATCCTAACGTGCTCGCCCGGTTCGGCACCGCTGCGCATGAGCGGATCGTCGCCCTTATCGAACGCGCCTGGTGGGACCGCGCGCGCAAGGCCCAGCGCGAGGCGTTCGGCGATCGCCCCTGACCGCTTCACCCGGTTCGCGGCGATCGACTGGTCGGGGGCAAAGGGCTGCCGCCACAAGGGGATCGCGCTGGCGGTCTGCGGGCGCGGCGACGGGGCGCCAACGCTCGTCCCCGCCCCCGGCGGGGTCTGGTCGCGGCGGGGAATCCTCGACTGGATCGTTACGCATGCCGACGAACCGCTGCTGGTCGGTTTCGATTTCAGCTTCGCCGCGCCGTTCGTCGCGCGCGGTGCCCATTTGCCGGGCGAGCCCGCTACCGCCGACGCCCGCGCGCTGTGGGCGTTTGTCGATGGGCACAGCCCCGATACCGATCTGGGTGCGGCGTCGTTTCTGGAGACCCGGCGTGGCACGCATTTCTACCTGGGCGCGGCGGACGGCCCCAAGGCGTCGTTCCTCCACTGGCGGGTGTGCGAGATCGCGGCCGATGCGGGGCGCAAGCTGTCGACCGTGTACGACGCGATCGGCGCGGCGCAGGTCGCCAAGGCCAGCTTCGCAGGCATGCGCCTGCTCCGCCATCTGGGGGATCGGGCGGCGATCTGGCCGTTCGACCCGGTGCCCGCCGACGGCCTGGTGATCGTCGAAATTTACACCACGATCGCCGCCCGGGCGTCCGGCATGCGCAAAGGCCGAAGCAAGATGCGCGACGCAGCGTCGCTCGACACCGCGCTGGCCGCTTTCGGCACCCGCCCGCACGCGCCGCTCGCCGTCTATGACGACCATGCGACCGATGCGATCCTCGCCGCCGCCTGGCTCCGGGCAAGCGCCGGCGATACGGCTTTATGGTCGCCGCCCGGGATGACCGGGCAAATCGCGCAAACCGAGGGCTGGACCTTCGGCGTGCGTTGACGCATTGGCGCGGACGGGCCGGTTTAGCTCAGTTGGTAGAGCGCCAGTTTTGTAAACTGGATGTCGCGGGTTCGATTCCTGCAACCGGCACCAGCCGCCGACGTCGGCCGCGAAGGATACCGTAGCCAGGCAAGGCGTTACGTCCGCGGAATGATGAAGGTCGCCAGCTACAATATCCACAAGGGCGTGGGCGGCGATCGGCGCTGCGACCCGGCGCGGATCATGGACGTGCTGGGCGAGCTGGATGCCGATATCGTCGCGTTGCAGGAGGTCGACCGCCGCTTCGGCACCCGCGCGCGGATCATTCCGGATACGCTGATCGAGCGCGACGGCTGGCAAGTGGTCGGCGGGCGGACGCGTTCGGCCAGCATGGGATGGCACGGCAATGCGATTCTCGTGCGCTCGTCCGCGGTCGTGTCGGCCGGGGCGACGATCCACCTCCCTTCACTGGAACCGCGCGGTGCGGTCAGTGCCGATGTCGAACTGACCGGGGCCGCCGTGCGCGTGGTCGGCATGCATCTTGATCTGTCCGGGCTGTGGCGGCGGCGGCAGGCGGCGGCGATCCTCGCCCATATCGCGGAAGATCCGCGATCGCTGCCGTCGATCCTGATGGGCGACCTCAACGAATGGTCCTCGCACAGCGGATGCCTGCGCGATTTCGCGCGCGACCATCATTTCGCGGCGACCGGTCCCACTTTCCATGCCAAGCGCCCGGTGGGTCGGCTCGACCGAATCATGGTGTCGCGGTCGATGCCGATCGTCGATTGCGGCGTGCTGACGAGCGCCACCGCGCGCAAGGCGAGCGACCATCTGCCGATCTGGGCCGTGATCGACCCCGCCCGCGCGCCACGGGACGACGTCTAGACGTGCGCGAGAAGGAGCTTCGCCTCGCGCTCGTCTGCTATGGCGGCATCAGCCTCGCGGTCTACATGCACGGCATCACCAAGGAGATATGGCACCTCGCCCGGGCCAGCCTCGCCTATCATGACGGCCATGCGCCCAGCACCGGCAGCGAAAGCGTCTACCACGCGCTGTTCGCCGAAATGCAGGAGCAGAGCGGTGTCCGGGTTCGAGTTCTGGCGGACATCATCGCAGGTGCCAGCGCCGGCGGGATCAACGGCATCTTCCTCGCCCAGGCGATCGCGACCGGGCAGAGCCTCGATCCGCTGACCGAACTATGGCTGACGTCGGCCGATGTCGAGGCGCTGATCGATCCCGACGCGGCCCCCAATTCGCGCTTCTCCAAATTATGGGCGCTTCCGCTGGCTTGGGTGGCGGCCGGGCGAAGCGCCAGCAAGGTCGAGGCGCTGGACGAAACGACGCGTGAAGAGGTCCGCGCCAAATTGTCGCATTTCGTCCGCTCGCGCTGGTTCGATCCGCCGTTCGGCGGGGCGACGTTCACCAACCTGCTGATCGATGCGCTGGATGCGATGGCGGCGAGCGAGCGCGGTCCCCGGCTGCTGCCGCTCGGCCAACCGCTCGACCTGTTCGTCACGGTCACCGATTTCACCGGCCACCCCGAACGCCTGTCGCTCCATTCGCCACCGGAGGTGATCGAGACCGAACACCGGCTGGTCGTCGGCTTCAGCGATCACGGCGTACCCGTAGATACACTGGCCGCCGTGCCGGAAATGGCGTTCGCCGCGCGTGCGACCTCGAGTTTCCCGGGTGCCTTCCCGCCGTTCGTGGTCGGCGAGCTGGATATGGTGATCGAACGGAGGCGGATCGCGTGGCCCGGACGCGCCGATTTCCTGACGCGGATCCTGCCGCGTCACTGGGCGGCGCACGGGGCGGAACAGGCGGTCCTGATCGACGGCTCGGTCCTGGCCAATGCGCCGTTCCGGCCGGCGATCGAAGCCCTTCGGGAGCGTCCCGCCCGGCGCGAGATCGATCGGCGGTTCATCTATATCGATCCGTTTCCGGGGCTGAAATTCCGGATCGGCAGTCAGAGCGAAAAGCCCGGTTTCTTCCAGACCATCCTCGCATCGATCAGCGAACTGCCGCGCCAGCAACCGATCCGCGACAATCTGGAAGCGATCGCCGCCCGGTCCGCACGCACCGAGCGGATGCGCAATGTCGTCGCGACCATCCGCCCCGATGTCGAGGCGGAGATCGAATCGCTGTTCGGCCGCACGCTGTTCCTCGATCGGCCGACGCCGAAGCGGCTGATCGCCTGGCGGCGGCGCGCGCAGATGGCGGCCGCCGCGCGCGCCGGATACAGCTACGCCGCTTACGGGCATCTGAAGGTGGTCGGCGTCGTGGAGACGATCGCCAGCCTGCTTTACCACGCCGGCGGCGAACCCGGGCCGCTGCGCCGGCGCAGGATCCGCGCCGCCATCGAGGCCGCCGTCGCCGCGCACGCCACGTCGGACGATCGCCACGCGGCGGAGATCGATTTCCTCCGCCGCTTCGATCTGCGCTTTCGCATCCGCCGCCTTCGGCTGCTCGCGCGGCGATTGTCCGATGTCGAAGCGGACGCGGCGATCGGGACCGCGGGCGACGCCACGATCGACGAACGCGAAGCGGCGGCGGTGCGCGAAGCCATATACGAATCGCTCTCCGCCTATCTCGATCGCGAACGGGCCGATGCGCACGCCGCGCTTCGTCCAGACGTGCGATCGTTGCGCGGCGATGCGGGCGCGTTGCTCGAGGCGCTGTCCCGGTCGCTCGACCTGACCCGGCTCGACGCGGATACCGATGCGCGGCTGGCGGCGGCGTTCGCCACCGCATCGAAGGAGACGCGTCGGCCGCTGCTGCTCGCCTATCTCGGCTTTCCCTATTTCGATGCGGCGACGTTGCCGATGCTGCAGGGCGAGGGACTGGACGAATTCGATCCGATCAAGGTCGATCGCATCGCCCCCGACGACGCCGTTTCCATCCGCGCGGGCGGTGCTGAGGCGACGCTCAAGGGCATCCAGTTCAGCAGCTTCGGCGCATTCTTCAGTCGCGCCTACCGCGAGAACGACTATCTCTGGGGACGGCTGCATGGTGCGGAGCGGATGATCGACATCGCCGTCTCCACCCTGCCCCGCACGGCGCGAATGAAACCCGGCCGCGTCGCCGCAATCAAGCACGCCGCGTTCCTGGCGATCCTGGACGAGGAGGAACCGCGTCTTACCGCTGTCGCGGCGCTGGTCGCGTCGCTGCGGCGGGAAATCGGGTGAGCGCTCGCACTGGCCAGCGACACGCTTCACGGCTAGCGTCGTCCCAACGAGCGTAGGTAGCGAGGATGGCCAGCCGATGCAGTTCCTGAAAATCCTGTTCTGGTGTCTGCTGACGTTCCTTGCCGCGATCTTCACCTACGGCAATTGGGATCTGGTCGAGATCCATTTGTGGAGCGGCCTGATCGCGGACGTGAACCTGCCGCTGCTGCTGCTGGTGACCTTCCTCGCCGGGTTCCTGCCGATGCTCGTATTCCATCATGCCGTGCGCTGGCGGTTGCGGCAGCGTCTTGCGGCCTGCGAACGCGCGCTGGCCGATCTGCGCATCGTGCCGCCCGCGCCGCAGCCGCCCGTATCGCCGCTGCCGGTCGTCGCATCGGAGACTCCGCCGACGCCGATCGTTTCCGTTCAGGCGATCGATCCATGAGCCCGCTCTACGTCGCGATCGATACCCCCCACCTCGCGCGCGCCAGGGCGATCGCGCAGCGGGTGCGGCATCATGTCGGTGGGCTGAAACTGGGACTGGAATTCTTCGTCGCCAACGGACAGCCGGGGGTTCGTGACATGGCGGCGATCGGGCTGCCGATCTTTCTCGACCTGAAGCTTCACGATATTCCCAACACGGTCGCCAAGGCGGTACAGGCGCTGGGGCCGCTCGCGCCCGCGATCCTGACCGTGCACGCCAGCGGGGGTCGCGCGATGCTGGAGGACGCGAAGGCCGCCGCGCCGCCCGCCACCAAAGTGGTGGGGGTCACGATGCTGACCAGCCTGGACGACAGCGACCTCGCCGCGACGGGCATCTCCGGCAGCGCGCACGATCAGGTGCTACGCCTGACCGACCTCTCCGCGGAAGCCGGGATCGACGGCATCGTCTGCGCCGGCCCCGAGGTCGCCGCCGCGCGGAAGCGCTGGGCCAAGGGCTTCCTCGTCGTCCCCGGGATCCGCTTGCCCGACGATCATGTCGGCGACCAGAAACGCATCATGACCCCGCGCCAGGCGCTCGACGCTGGTGCCTCGATCCTCGTGGTCGGACGACCGATCACGCAGGCGGAGGACCCCGACACCGCCGCGCGCGCGATCGAGGCGACGTTGTAGCGCGCGTCCCTTACCATTGCCCACCGACCGCGTAATGCTACAGCCGTCGCCATGCCCGCGCTGTCGACTTGCCTTGCCACCACCGCCGACATCGTCCCGCTCCAGGCGCTGATACAGCGCGCCTATCGCGGCGCGGCGTCGCGGGCCGGGTGGACGCATGAGGCGGATCTGATCGGCGAGGGTGAACGGATCGACCTCGCCGAATTGCACGCGATGCTCGCCGATCCCGCCGAACGCCTGCTGGTCGGATGGTCGGGCGATCGACGGATCGGTTGCGTCCGCGTCGCGACGATCGACCGCGATCTCGCCTATCTCGGCCTGCTGTGCGTCGATCCGCCGCTTCAGGCCGCGGGTCACGGCAAGCACCTGATCGACGCCGCCGAGGATATCGCGCGCGTCACGTTCGGCGCGAGACGGATCGAGATGACCGTCATCGAGCAGCGCCGCGAATTGATCGCTTTCTATCGTCGCCGCGGGTACGTGCTTACCGGGGAACGTCGCGATTTTCCGATCGCTCTCGATCCGCCGCTGTTCCTCGTCGTCCTCGAAAAGCCGCTCGCCTGATGCCCGCGACCGCCAAGATCTGCGGCCTGTCGACGCCCGGGACGCTGGACGCCGCGATCCGACATGGCGCAGCGCAGGTCGGGTTCGTGTTCTTCGCCCCCTCCCCGCGCGACCTGACGTTCGATCGTGCCGCCGAACTGGCGGCGCGGGTGCCGGGGCGGGTCGGACGGGTCGGCGTGTTCGTCGATCCCGACGACGAACTGGTGACGCGGGCGATCGAGGCGGGGCGGCTCGACGCCGTCCAGCTCCACCGGGTAACCCCGACCCGCGCCGCCGCGATCCGTGCGCGGTTCGGCCGCGAGACCTGGGCGGCGGTGGCGGTCAAGACACGCGCCGATCTCGACGCGGCGCAAACCTATGCGGGTGCGGTGGACCGGGTCCTGTACGACGCCAAGACGCCGGAAGGTGCGGCGCTGCCCGGTGGGATGGGGGTCCGGTTCGACTGGACGCTGCTGGACGGCTTCCGCCACCCGCTGCCGTGGCTGTTGTCGGGCGGGCTCGATCCGGCGAACGTGGCGGATGCGATCCGCGCGACGGGGGCCAGCGCGGTCGACGTTTCATCCGGCGTGGAAAGCGCGCCGGGGGTGAAGGACGTCGGCAAAATCGCCGCGTTTCTGGCTGCGGTCGCGGCATAGGAATCCACCCCACCCCTGCGAAGGCCCGGTGGGAATGTCGTATGGCGGGAGTGACTCGCTACCGCCAGATGCTAAAGCGTCGGGTATGAACGCCCCCAATTCCTTCCGCACCCAACCAGACGATCGCGGCCATTTCGGTGATTATGGCGGGCGGTACGTCGCCGAGACGCTGATGCCGCTCGTCCTCGATCTCGACCGCGAATACCGCGCGGCGAAGGAAGACCCCGCATTCCAGGCGCAGTTCGACGATCTGCTGGAGCATTATGTCGGCCGCCCCTCGCCGCTCTACTATGCCGAGCGTCTGACCGAAGCGCTGCGCGCGTCCGCGCCCGACGGCATGGGGGCGCAGGTCTGGTTCAAGCGCGACGAGCTGAACCATACCGGCGCGCACAAGATCAACAATTGCGTCGGCCAGATCCTGCTCGCGATGCGGATGGGCAAGACCCGGATCATCGCGGAGACGGGCGCGGGCCAGCATGGCGTCGCCACCGCCACCGTCTGCGCGCGTTTCGGCCTGCCCTGCGTGATCTATATGGGCGCGCGCGATATCGAGCGGCAGGCACCCAACGTGTTCCGCATGAAGCTGCTCGGCGCGGAGGTCCGTCCGGTGACCAGCGGCGCGCATACGCTGAAGGACGCGATGAACGAGGGCATGCGCGACTGGGTCGCGAACGTCCACGACACCTTCTACATCATCGGCACCGCGGCGGGGCCGCATCCGTATCCGGAACTGGTCCGCGATTTCCAGAGCGTGATCGGCAAGGAAGCGCGCGCGCAGATGCTGGCACGGACGGGACGGCTGCCCGACCTGCTCGTCGCCGCGATCGGCGGCGGATCGAATGCGATCGGGCTGTTCCATCCGTTCCTCGACGATGCCGATGTCGCGATGCTCGGCGTCGAAGCGGCGGGGCACGGCCTCGACAAGGAACATGCCGCAAGCTTGGCGGGTGGGTCGCCCGGGGTGCTCCACGGCAACAAGACGTACCTGCTGCAGGACGAAGACGGCCAGATCACCGAGGCGCATTCGATCTCGGCGGGGCTGGACTATCCCGGCATCGGCCCCGAGCATGCCTGGCTGCGCGACATCGGCCGCGTGCAGTACGACAGCGCGACCGATATCGAGGCGCTCGACGCGTTCCAGCTGCTGTGCCGGACGGAAGGCATCATCCCCGCGCTGGAACCTTCGCACGCGATTGCAGCGGTGACGCGCAAGGCGCGGGAGATGCGGCAGGATCAGGTGATCCTCGCCAATCTGTGCGGGCGGGGGGACAAGGACATCTTCACCGTCGCCGAAGCGCTCGGGGCTGCGATATGACCTTCATTTCGTCATGCCGGGCTTGTCCCGGCATCGATCGTGCACCGCATCCTATCGCTTCTGGTCACGCGGCACGATGGACCCCGCCACGAGGCCGGGGTGACGGGGTGTATTCGGTATGACCCGTCTCGCCGCCGCCTTTGCCAAACCTTCCCCCGCGCTCATAGCCTTCGTCACCGCAGGTGATCCAACGCCAGCGGCCACCCCCGCGATCCTCGAAGCGCTCGTCGAAGGCGGCGCGGACGTGATCGAGCTGGGCATGCCGTTCACCGATCCGATGGCCGACGGCCCCGCGATCCAGGCCGCGAATATCCGCAGCTTGGGCGCGGGCACGACCACCGCCGACATCCTCGCGATCGCGAAGGGCTTCCGCGCGCGCCACCCGGACGTCCCGCTGGTCCTGATGGGCTATGCCAATCCCATGATCCGACGCGGGGCGGACCGGTTCGCCGCCGCGGCGAAGGATGCGGGCGTCGACGGCGTGATCTGCGTCGATATCCCGCCAGAGGAGGACGATGCACTCGGCCCGGCGCTGCGCGCCGCGGGGATTGCCGCGATCCGTCTTGCCACCCCTACCACCGACGCCGCACGATTGCCGACCGTATTGACGGGCGCGAGTGGTTTTCTCTATTACGTCTCCGTTGCAGGTATCACCGGTAAGCAACAGCCACAGCAGGATTCCATCGACGCCGCGGTCGCCCGGCTAAAGGCCGCGACCGAGTTGCCCGTCGCGGTCGGCTTCGGCATTCGCACCCCCGAACAGGCGGCGCAGGTCGCGCGCGTCGCGGACGGGGTCGTCGTCGGCTCCGCGATCGTCGAGATCGTCGCGCGGCACGGCGTGGGCTCCCCCGGCCCCGTCGCCGCCTATATTCGGACCCTCGCCGACGCCGTCGCGGGCGCAAGGCAAACCCTCATGGAGATCGGCGCATGAGCTGGCTCAACAGCGTCCGCAACGCCTTGCCGTTCGTCGCCAAGAAGGCGTCGACCGAGGAGAATCTCTGGCACAAGTGCAAGGGGTGCGGGCAGATGGTGTTCGTGAAGGAACTGGAGGAAAATCTTTCTGTCTGCCCGAAATGCGATCATCATGAGCGGATCGGGCCGAAGATACGGTTCGGCCAGATCTTCGACGGCGACTATCAGGTTCTGCCGATGCCGAGGGTCCCCGAGGACCCGCTGAAGTTCCGCGACTCGAAACGCTATGCCGATCGGATCAGGACCGCACGGACCGCGACCGGGGAACAGGACGCGCTCGTCAACGCGCGCGGGACGATCGGCGGGTATGGTGCCATCGTCGGGGTGCAGGATTTCGCGTTCATGGGCGGGTCGATGGGCATTGCGGTCGGCGAGGCGTTCGTGCGCGGCGTGGAGAACGCGGTCGCTGACGGGGTGCCCTATGTCATCTTCACCGCCGCCGGGGGGGCACGGATGCAGGAAGGCATTCTCAGCCTCATGCAGATGCCGCGCGCGACGGTGGCGATCGCGATGCTCCACGATGCGGGGTTGCCCTATATCGTCGTGCTGACCGATCCGACCACGGGCGGCGTCACCGCCAGCTATGCGATGCTCGGCGACGTCCAGATCGCCGAACCCGGCGCGCTGATCGGCTTCGCCGGCGCACGGGTGATCGAACAGACGATCCGCGAGAAATTGCCCGAAGGGTTCCAGCGCGCGGAATATCTGCTCGATCACGGGATGCTGGACATGGTGGTGCACCGCCGCGACCTGCCCGAGCGGATCGCGCAGACGATCGGATATCTGTGCGCGAAGCAGGCGGCGTAGGTGCCCCGTCATGCCGGGCCCGTCCCGGCATCCAGAGCCACGAGCGACACCGCCCCTGGCCCCCGGCACTAGGCCGGGGTGACGGACGTTTTGAAGCGGGATAGGTCATGCCGGATCACGCCACCTCCACCAATCCCGCCGTCCAGGCGCAACTCGACCGCCTCGCCACCCTCTCCCCCGGTGCCGACATCCTCGGCCTGGAACGGATCGTCACGCTCCTCGCGCGCCTCGGCGATCCGCACCGTGCGATGCCGCCGGTCTTCCACGTCGCGGGAACCAACGGCAAGGGATCGACCTGCGCGTTCCTGCGCGCCGCGATCGAGGCGGCGGGGTACAAAGTGCATGTCTATTCCAGTCCGCACCTCGTCCATTTCAACGAACGAATCCGGATCGCCGGGCGGCTGGTCGACGATGCCACGCTCGCGGGGCTGCTCGCGGAGGTTCTCGACGCGGCCGACGATATCGCGCCCAGCTTCTTCGAGGTCACGACGGCCGCCGCATTCCTGGCCTTTGCCCGCCATCCCGCGGCCGCGACGATCGTCGAGGTCGGGCTCGGCGGGCGGCTCGATGCGACCAACGTCGTCGCACCGGTGGTGACCGGCATCGCCGCGCTCGGCATCGACCATGAAGCCTTCCTCGGCGACCGGCTGATCGGCATCGCGGGCGAGAAAGCGGGGATCGCCAAGCGCGGCGTGCCGCTCGTCACGATGGACTATGCGCGGCCGCTGCGCGCCCGCATCGCGGCGGTCGCTGCCGCGGCGGGCGCGCCCGTGCTCGCCCGCAAACGCGACTGGTCGAGCGAGACCGCGCGGTCGACGATGCGGTATACCGACCCCGGATTTTCCGTCGTCACGCACCGGCCGCGGCTGGTCGGCGCACACCAGTCGCGCAACCTGGCGCTCGCCATCGCGATGCTGCGTCGTCAGGGCGCGCTGGACATTCCGGAGGCGGCGATGCGCGCAGCGGCGGAATGGGCGCAGTGGCCGGCGCGGATGCAGCGGCTTGCCCCCGGTCCGCTGGTCGATCGCCTGCCCGCGGGCAGCGCGGTCTGGCTGGACGGTGCCCACAACCCCTCCGCCGCGATTCCGGTCGCGAAGGCGCTTCGAAGCGTCTCGCAAGGGGCCGCGACACTGGTGCTGGGGATGCTCGCGAACAAGGACGCGACGGGCGTCCTCCGCGCGTTGGCCCCCGGTCTGCGCGATGCGATCGCGGTACCGGTACCGGGTCATCTGCATCATGCGCCCGACATCCTCGCCGGTGTCGCCCAATCGTTCGGACTTGCGGCCGGCACCGCCGCGTCGGTCGCCGATGCGATCGATCGTATCGGACAGACCGGCGAACCGCGCTGCGTCCTCGTGGCGGGATCGCTCTACCTGGCCGGCGACACGCTCCGGCTCAACGATCAGGTGCCCGACTGACGGCGGCCCGCGCATCGGGCGCGCTTTCCGGTTCCTCTACGCCGCTTTGCCGAACGCTTTCGACGACGAACCCCGCGCGCTGCATGAGCCACAGAAATGTCAGCCCCGGAATGGCGAGGCAGCAGCAGAAGACGTAAAAGCTCGGCCAGCCAAGCGCGCTGGCGACATACCCCGAGGGCGTCGTCGCAAAGGTCCGCCCGATCGCCGCCACGCTGGACAACAATGCATATTGGGTGGCGGTAAAGGCGGTGTTGGACAGACCGGCCAGATAGGTCGCGAAGACCGTAAGGCTGATCGCCGCGAACAGATTCTCCGTCCCGACCGCCGTCGCCAACAGCGCCCGCGAATGTCCCGTCAGCGCGACGCTGGCGAACATCAGATTGGCGACCATCATGATGACCCCCGCCCCGAACAGCAGCCGGACCATCCCGAACCGTGCGATCAATCCGCCCGCGATCAGCGATCCGATGACCAACGCCCAAAAGCCGACCAGCTTGTTGATCGCGATGAAATCGGTATCCGAATATCCCTGTGCGACGACCATCGGCGACAGCATATTCTGCCCGACCGCATCGCCCAGCTTATACGTCAGCACGAACAGCAGGATCAGCCACGCCCCCCGGCGCTGAAAGAAATCCAGGAAGGGCGCGACGACATTGTGTCGCAGGAAATGGACGAAGGTAGCCGCACTGAACGGTTCACGCACCGCCGTTCGCTTGCCGGGCCCAAGCCAGATCGAGGCGATCGCACCGGGCAGCACAAGGGCTGCGGTCACCGCATATCCCGATGCCCAGCCCAACCCGAGACCTTCGGTCGATGCCAGCCAGACAGTCCCCGCACCGGCAAGCAGATTACCCGTCCGATAGCCGACTTGGTTCGTTGCGGTCCCCTGCGCCAGTTCGTCATCCGCCAGCGTTTCGATCCGGTATGCGTCGATCACGATATCCTGTGTCGCAGACAGGAACGCCATGACGACCCCCCAAAGCGCGAACCGTCCGATATGATGCACCGGATCGCTTGCACCAAGCTGGATCACCGCGACGACCAACAGAGCCTGTACGGCGTAAAGCCAGGCACGGCGTTGCCCGACCAGCTTGGCGAGGATCGGGATCGACACGCCGTCGATGATCGGTGCCCACAGGAATTTGAGCGTGTAAGGCGTCCCGAGCGCGAAGGCGAAACCGATCGTCTTCTTGTCGACACCGACGCGCGACAGCCAGTAGGACATCGTCGACAGCAGCAGCACGAGCGGAAAGCCACTCGAAATACCCAACAGGAAAGCACCAAGCGGTGCCGGAGCAAAATAACCCTTCAGCGTCGCGACCGCTGACCCGCCGTCCGATCGCCTGTCCTGGTCCGCCACCCCAATCTCCCACCCTGCATGCGGATAACTCTAGCGGGATAGCAGGCGCTGGCTAGTGGCAGCCTCAAGCCGCCGCGAACAGCGTGAAGCCCGACGGCAGCCGCTTGGGCGTCTGCCCGCCGCGAGTCGCCTCGATCGCGGCGATCGACCCGAGCAGGTCGCGCGGGGCATAGGGTTTCGCAAGGCACCCGGTCGCGAACGAATGCGCGTCGACCGGGCAGTTGCCGGTCACGAACATCACCGCGACCCCGCGGCCATAGGCGGCGCGTGCGACGTCGATCCCCGATCCGTCCGCCAGACTGACATCGACCAGCACCAGATCGATCGTCGCGCCGCTTTCGATGACCGCCAGCGCATCCGCGACGCGGTCGACGGTCGCGACGATCGTGAAATCGGCATCGGTCAGGACATGTTCGGTATCGAAGGCGATCAGCGGCTCGTCCTCGACGACGAGGAGCCGGACGATCGACCGCTTCTTCCGCATGAACATCATGCCCGCCTTTTCCCCGGCGGGGTGCCCGCCTCGATACGTCCCTGTGCCTGCGCGCCTTAACGCGCGTTGACCACGTCGGTCGCAATTTTATTCGGTGACCCGTGCATAAGCCTGTATCAGCCGCCCGATGACGACCAGGATCAAGGCCCCGCGCGCCGAAACCGACACGCCGCGCGACGGCGACCGCATCGCCAAACTTCTCGCGCGCGCCGGGATCGCATCGCGCCGCGAGATCGAACGGATGATCGCGGAGGGTCGGATCGCGATCGACGGCGCAGTGCTCGACACGCCGGCGACGGTGCTGACCTCGCTGGCCGGCGTCACCGTCGACGGCAATCCCGTACAGGCAGCGGAGCCGACCCGGCTGTTCCTGTACCACAAGCCCCAAGGGCTGCTGGTGACCGAGCGCGATCCCAAGGGGCGACCCACGATCTACGAACATCTGCCCGACGACCTGCCGCGCGTCGTGCCCGTCGGTCGTCTCGATCTCGCGACCGAGGGGCTATTGCTGCTGACCACCGACGGCGGGTTCAAACGTCAGCTGGAATTGCCCTCGACCGGTGTCGAGCGCGCCTACCGCGCGCGCGCCTACGGGCAGGTGACGCAGGCGCAGCTCGAGGGTCTGGCGGAAGGCGTGGAGATCGAGGGGATCCGCTACGGTTCGATCGACGCGAACATCGAACGCCGGACGGGCGCGAATGTCTGGATCGAGATGATCCTGACCGAGGGCAAGAACCGCGAGGTCCGCCGCGTACTGGAACATCTCGAATTGCAGGTCAGCCGCCTGATCCGCACGCGCTACGGCCCGTTCGTCCTGGGCGAACTGGGCCCGGGCGAGGTCGGAGAAGTCGGCGAACACGACCTCGCCGCGTTCCGCCGTGCGCTCGGCGATGTCCGCCACGGCCGGTCGCGCGATGATTCGCCCGGTGCCACGATCGCGGTGGAGGCACGGTCGAAACCGCGCGCTGCCGCGACCCCGCGCAAGCCGCCACCCGTCGATCGCGCGCCGCGTTCCGCCGGGCCCGCGCGCCAGGAACCCAGCGCCCGCCGGTTCCGTACCGAACGATCGACGCGGGTCGGGGAAGCCTTGACGACCAGGCCACCGCGCGCCGACGACCGACGCCCGCCCGCCGAAGCCGCAGCGCAGCACCCGGCCCGGCCGCCGAGAGACGGAGACGCCGTCGCCGCGTCTCGCGGGACGCGCGGCGCTGCCCGGCGATCCGACGCACCGGCGGCCGATCGCCCCGGCAAATCCTCGCGCCCGGCCAAGCCCGCGGGTTCGACCCGGATTCGCGCGGACGGAAGCGCGGTAAGCGACAAGCGTCCGCGCTCGACCAAGCCCGCACCCGGCAAGGGCCCGGCGGGGGGCCGCGGACGGCCGTCCAGGACGCCGCAGGACAAGACGCCGCGGGGCAAGACGCCGAGGGACCGGGGCTGATGCGCGTCATCGCTGGCGCGTGGCGCGGCCGTCCGCTCGCCGCTCCCAGGGGCGAAGCGACCCGCCCAACCGCCGACCGAATGCGCGAGGCGCTGTTCTCGATGCTGACGAGCCGCGTCGGCAGTTTCGAGGGACTGGCGGTCGCGGACCTGTTCGCCGGATCGGGGGCGCTGGGGATCGAGGCCTTGTCGCGCGGTGCCGCGGCGTGCCTGTTCGTCGAACAGGACCGCGCCGCACTCGACGCGCTGAAGGCCAATCTCGCCAGGCTGGGCGCGCGCGCCGATGTCCGCGCGACATCGGTGATGGCGCTCGGCCCCGCCCCCGCGCCGCTCGACATCGTGATGATGGACCCGCCCTATGGCACCGGGGCCGGCGTGGTTGCGCTCGACAAGCTGTCGCGGCTCGGCTGGACCGGGCCTGCGACCTGGATCAGCATCGAAAGCGCGAAGGCGGAGGAAATCGCGCTGGCCGGTTTCGCCGTGGATGCGACGCGCGTCCACAGCAAGGCGCGGATTACGTTGTTACGGGCTGAAGCCGTTTAGCGTCCGCCTCCCCGGCGAAGGCCGGGGCCCAGGTGCGCTGTTCATGATTGTCGAGGTCGTCGCTTCCCAATGATGGTCTTGCAGCTGGGCCCCGGCCCTTGCCGGGGGGGCTGTGCGTCAATCGGGCGCGCCATCCTTTTACGCCGGATCGATCGCCATCACCCCGCACGACGGTTGCCCTAACCCGCCACGTTCACTACTTGTTCGCCGGTGACCAGCCTCGCCGCCCAGCCGACCGACCCGCCCTATCTCAAAGGCCTGAACCCGCCGCAACGCGAGGCGGTGCTGACGACCGATGGGCCGGTGCTGATGCTCGCGGGTGCGGGTACGGGCAAGACCGCGGCGCTGACGGCCCGCCTCGCGCACCTGCTGTATACGCGCAAGGCGTATCCATCCGAGATCCTGAGCGTCACCTTCACCAACAAGGCCGCACGCGAGATGCGCGACCGGGTCGGGCGGCTGGTCGGCGACATGGTCGAGGGGATGCCGTGGCTCGGCACCTTCCACGCGATCGGTGCGAAAATGCTCAGGCGGCATGCGGCGTTGGTCGGGCTGCAATCGAACTTCACGATCCTCGATACCGACGATCAGCTGCGGCTGCTGAAACAGCTGATCCTCGCCGCCGACATCGACGAGAAGCGCTTTCCTGCGCGCGCATTGGGCGGCGTGATCGACGACTGGAAGAATCGCGGTCTGAGTCCGCGCGAGATCGATGCGGGCGAAAGCGAACGCTACGCCAACGGCCGCGGCGGGGAGCTGTATGCGGCCTATCAGGCTCGGCTGAAGGCGCTGAACGCCTGCGATTTCGGCGATCTGCTGCTCCACATGCTCGTCATCCTGAAGACGCACCGCGACGTGCTGGAGCTGTACCAGCAGCGCTTCCGCTACATCATGGTGGACGAATACCAAGACACCAACAGCGTCCAGTATCTCTGGCTGCGGCTCCTCGCACAGGAACGGCGCAACATCGCCTGCGTCGGCGACGACGACCAGTCGATCTATTCCTGGCGCGGCGCGCAGGTCGAGAACATCCTGAAGTTCGAGAAGGATTTTCCGGGCGCGAAGGTCATCCGGCTCGAACAGAATTACCGCTCCACCCCGCATATCCTCGGTGCCGCTTCGGGCGTCATCGCGCACAATAGCGGCCGGCTCGGCAAGCAATTATGGACCGAGATCGACGCGGGCGAAAAGGTCCGCGTCGTCGGCGTCTGGGACGGTCCGGAGGAAGCGCGCCGGGTGGGCGACGATATCGAGACGGCGCGGCGCGGCGGCACGTCGCTGAACGACATCGCGATCCTCGTCCGCGCGCAGCACCAGACCCGCGAGTTCGAGGACCGGTTCATCGCGATAGGCATGCCGTACAAGATCGTCGGCGGTTTTCGCTTCTACGAACGCGCCGAGATCCGCGATGCGCTGGCGTATCTGCGCGTCGTCAACCAGCCCGCCGACGATCTGGCGTTCGAGCGGATCGTCAACGTGCCCAAGCGTGGTCTCGGCGACAAGGCGGTGGCGAAGGTCCATCAGCTGGCGCGCGCGCTGAACGTGCCGCTGACGATCGCCGCGGCGCGCATCCTCGACAGCGACGAACTGACCGGCGCGGCGCGCAACGCGCTCGGCCGGTTGGTCGGCGACATCGCGCGCTGGCGCGACATGGCGCAATCGATGCCGCACGCCGAACTCGCGCGGCAATTGCTCGACGAGAGCGGCTATACCGCGATGTACCAGGCGGAGAAGTCGGCCGACGCCGCGGGGCGGCTGGAGAATCTGTCCGAACTCGTCCGCGCGATGGAGGAATATGAGTCGCTCGGCGCGTTCCTCGAACACGTGTCGCTCGTCATGGACAATGAAGGTGGCCGCGACGATCCCAAGGTCACGATCATGACGATCCACGCCGCCAAGGGTCTGGAATACGACACCGTCTTCCTGGTCGGCTGGGAGGAAGGGCTGTTCCCCTCGCAACGTGCGATCGACGAGGGCGGCACCCGCGCGCTGGAGGAGGAACGCCGCCTCGCCTATGTCGCGATCACCCGTGCCCGGCGCAGCGCGACGATCCTCCACGCCGCGAACCGGCGCATCTACGGTCAGTGGAACTCCAGCATTCCCAGCCGCTTCGTCGGCGAACTTCCCAGCGAACATCACGAAGCGGAAACGACGATGTCGGGCGGCGCGAGCCTGTGGCAGGCGAATTGGAGCGAACGCGCCGACCCGTTCGCGGACATCGCCCGCGGCACCGGCCGCGGCCCCGGCTGGCAGCGTGCGGCGACGGTCGGCGGCTTCGTCCGCGAACCCTCGCGCGTGGTGGAGGCGCGGACCTCCGCGGTCAGTCTGGGCAACAAGGGCCGCAGCGACCTGTCCGTCGGCCAGCGCGTGTTCCACCAGAAGTTCGGCTACGGCGATATCGCGGAGATCGAAGGCAACAAGTTGGAGATCGATTTCGAGAGTGCCGGGCGGAAGCGGGTGATGGATTCGTTTGTCACGGTGGGATGACGTGAAGACTACGCGCTATTTCGCCGAGCAGGTCCGAGAGAAACGGCCGTATCTGCGCGACGCGTGGATTGTGCAAACGCTTGCCGATGCCGCGCAATCGGAGAGCAAGAGGATGGCCGAGTCCGCTTCTGGAGACGCGTTGAGCTTGAGCGCGGCAAGGCGTATATGCGGCGCGTTGTCACGCTGACGGACGGCGAGACCGTCCACAACGCATTCTTCGACCGCGATTATAAGGACGCCGATGCATGAAGCTGCATTACTACCCGGATACTGACAGCCTCTACATCGAACTGTCCGCTGGCGACAGCGTCGAGACCCGCGCGGCGACGGATAACGTCAATCTCGACTTTGATTCGGAAGGCGGGATTGTCGGCATCGACATCGATCATGCGTCGAAGCAACTCGACCTGACCACGCTGGAGACATCGGCATTGCCATTTCAGGTGCTGCGGGCGGCGTAACCTCGCAGCGGACTACCGACGCTGCATCCAATTCATGTCGTATTGCCGTCGGGCCGAACGGCTTAGCTAATTGAAAGGTCGCACTAAGCTGCCACCCGCTCCACCTCGATCGCCCCCTCCCGCGCCAGATCATACCCCGCCTGCATCCGCATCGGCGTGTCGGCGCTCAGCCCGAACGCCTTCTCGAACCGGATCGCCATCTCGACCGACAGCCCCGCCCGGCCCCCAGCAGATTGCTCATCGCCTGCCGCGTGACGTGCAATTTCGCCGCGGCGTCTGTCACGCTCAAGCCATGTAGACGCGGGGTCGGCTCTCCCCATCGGTCGAGGAACGTGCCGCGGCATGGATGCCCGGACAAGCCCGGCATGACGGATGCGCTCCCCACAAAACCCTGTCCTACACGGCCCGCCCCCGACATACCCTGTTCGATGACCCACGCTGAACCCGCCCCCGAACCCTATGACTTCACGCCCGTCGCGCTCGCCCGCGTCCGCCACGACGGATGGACGCCCGCGCGGCAGCGCGGGTTCATCGAGGTGCTCGCCGTCACCGGCGTCGTATCGGCGGCGGCGCGGGCGGTGGGGATGTCGGCGCAGTCGGCCTATCGGCTGCGCGATCGTCCCGGCGCGGAGAGCTTCGCGGCGGCGTGGGACGCGGCGCAGGACGAGGGCTTTACCCGCGCGCTGTCGCTCGCGATGCAGCGGGGAATCAACGGCTATACCGTGCCGCGCTTCTACGCCGGGCGGGAGGTCGCGCGCATCCACCGCTTCGACAACCGGATGGCGATGGCGGCGCTGAATACCCGCGCGCGCATGGGTCGACGCCCCGGCGGGTGGGAGCCGTGAATCTTGCGCACTACCATCACCTTTGTAAACTTAGCGGCGGCGCAGCGTCACCGCCCCGCTCGCCCACAGTGCCCACCACACGATCAGCGGCTGCAGCAGCAATCGCGGGCCGTGATACCAGATCGGCAGGCCGGTTCCCGTACCCAGATCGTGGATCGCGTGCTTGACGTTCGCCGGGTAGACGCACACCGCATAGGCGGCGAAGGCCCAGCCGGCGAGACGACGCCAGCGCGGCGTGAGCAGTGCGACGACACCCGCCAGCTCGCACACCCCCGTCGCGATCACCACCGCATGCGGGAACGGCACCCAGTCCGGTACGATCCGCACCATGGCATCGGTCGCGAGCAGATGCCCCACGCCGGCCACGGCGTAGAACGACGCCAGCAGCCAGCGGGCGATCGTCCGCCTGCGCTCCGCACCGCCGCCGTCTACCCGCTGCTCCATGCGCATTCTCCCGCGCCGGTCATGCGCCATTCGTCCGTGCAGGTCGATCCCGCCTTACCAGTCGATGACGCCTTGCCTCCGCGGTCGAATGTGCGGACAAGGCGGCGGGCGATGGAGGAGTGGCGTCATGAGATCGATCCTGCTGGGTATCGCCGCGATCGCGATCGGGGGCGCGGCGGCACCGGCGGCACGGCTCGCACCCGGGTTGTGGCGGGTCGATACCGTTCCGGTCGGCGCGACGCTAAACGGTCGGCCGCTCGGCGATCTGCCCTATACCGCGAACGGCCCGCAATCGGTGTGCATGTCCCCCGCCGAGGCCGCCGATCCCGCACGCTGGTTCGCGCGGGACTCGGGCACCGGCTGCGCGGTGTCGCAGGGTGCGATCGCAAACGGGCGAGTCGATATCCGGGCGAATTGCCCGGGACAGGCGGCCGGCGATGCACCGGGCACCGTCCAGCTGACGGGTACCTGGACGCCGGAACGATACGACCTTCGATTTGCAACGACGACGGTCGGCGAGAACGGGAAGATGGGGTTCACCGGGACGATCGCCGGCCGTCGCGTCGGAGCCTGCCCCGCGCGGAAATAGCTACCCGGCCGGTCCGAGCAGCTTCTGCGCGAAATAGGTCATCTGCAGCGCCTGAAGCCGTGCGCCCTGCGCGATATCCGCATCCCCCGAATGGCCGCCCGCAGTGTCCTCGTAGAACAGATAGGGCAGCCCGAATTCCTTCATCCGCGCGGCGAACTTGCGCGCATGTTGCGGCCCGACGCGGTCGTCCTTGGTCGTCGTCCAGATATAGGGCTCGGGATAGGCGACGCCCCGCCTCAGATTTTGATAAGGCGAGATCGTCTGGAGAAACGCCTTCTCTTCCGGATTGGCGACCGATCCATATTCGTCCACCCAGGACGCCCCTGCCTCGATCCCCTCGTACCGGACCATGTCGAGCAGCGGGACCTGAATCGCCACCGCTTTCCAGAGGTCGGGATGCTGGTTGAATTCCACCCCCATCAGCAACCCGCCGTTGGAGCCTCCATAGATGCCGAGCTTCGCCGCACTCGTCAGCTTCCGCGCTAACAGATCCTTCGCGACGCCGGCGAAATCGTCATAGATCACCTGGCGATGCGTCTTGCGGCCGGCATCGTGCCACGCCGGGCCGAACTCCCCGCCGCCGCGGATATTGGCGAGGACGTAGCTGCCGCCACGTTCGAGCCAGAGCTTGCCGATCGTCGCGGCATAGCTCGGCAGCATCGGGATCTGGAAGCCGCCATAGGCGGTCATGATCGTCGGGGTGGTGCCGTCGAGTACCACGCCTTTCTTGTGGACGACGAAATACGGGACTTTCGTGCCGTCGGTCGAGGTCGCCTCGAACTGCTCGACGACGTCGTTCGACGCGTCGAACTTCGCCGGCAGCGCCTTGACCGGCACCGGGGCCGCGGCGCTGGTGGTATCGAACGACACCAGCGTCGTCGGTGTCAGGAACCCCGTCGTCGCCAGATAGGCGTGGTCGTTGCGGTCGCTCGTCCCGGCCACGCCGAAACTTGCGTTATCGGGGAGCGCCATCTGCCGGGCGGTCCAGCCACCGGCACCGGGCGTATAGATCGCGACGCGACCGTTGACGTTGTCGGTGTAGAGCACGACCAGCCGGTCGCGCGTCGTGTCGCTGCCGGTGATCGCCTGGCGCGCGTTCGGCGCGAATATCACGCTCGGCGTCGCCGTTCCGCCGTTGATCTGCGCGAGCGGCACTGCCGCGATCGCACCCGCGGGCACCGAGCCCCAGGGGTCGCTGGTCTGGAAGACGACATGCCCGTCGATCATCCCCTGCGGGTTCGCGCGCGCCGGGATGTCGAGCTTCCTCGCGCCACCCTTCGCGGTCCACACCAGCTTGTCGCTGCCGAAGAACGTCTTCTGGCGCTCGATGAAGACGACGTGATTGCCCTTGGCGTCGGTCAGGGTCGAAGCGTAGGTGCCGAGCTGATCGCCGGGTTCGCCGCGATACACTTCGGTCGCGGCGGCCAACGTCTGACCGCGTTTCAGCAGCTTCACGACGAACGGATAGCTCGATGCGGTCATCGTTCCCGCGCCCCAGTCGCGGCTGACCATCAGCGTATCGGCATCGATCCACGCCGCGCCCTGCTTCGACTTGGGCAGCACGAACCCGCCCTCGACGAACGCGCCCTTGGCCAGATCGAACTCGCGATAGGTGACGGCGTCCTCGCCGCCTTCGGACAATGCGACGAGGCAGAGCCGTTCCTCGGGCTGGAGGCACGTCGCACCCTTGTAGACCCATTGCTTGCCGTCGGCCTTGCCGAGCGCGTCGAGATCGAGCGCGGTCGTCCAGTCGGGCGTGACGCCTGCGTAGCCGGCGGCGGTCGTCCAGCGCCAGATGCCGTGCGGGTGATCGGCATCGCGCCAGAAATTGTAGATCCGGCCGAACCGCTGTTCGGGCATCGGGATCCGGTCCTTCGCCGCCGCGATCGCCAGCGCTTCGGCATGGAAGGTCGCGTAGCGCGGGTCGTTCTCGAGCCGCGGCAGCGTCTTGGCATTCTCCGCCTCGACCCAGGCAAGCGGTTTTGCGCCGTCCTTGTCCTCCAGCCAGATATAGGGGTCGGCGGCGGTGTCGGCTTTGGTCATCGGCGCGGTCTGGGCGAAGGCGGTGGTGCTCGCAAGCATCGCGGTTGCCAAAAAAGTCCAGCGCATGCCAATTCCTCATCCCTCAACCCGGACTTGTTCCCGGGTCCATCGATCCGCATAGCAAATCGCTTATTGTTTGCGGCACGTCGGGCTCAGGCTCAAGGCCGGGGTGACGGGTTTGTAAGAATGATCTCAGACGGCCTTCCCTATCCCCGCCGCTTCTACGCCATCGGCGCGATCTCGTTCGGGACCGCGCTGATCGTGATCGATGGCGGCGTCGCCAATGTCGCGCTGCCGACGATCGCGCGCGACCTGCATGTCGACCAGAGCGCGGTGGTGTCGATCGTCACGATCTACCAGCTGACGCTCGTCATGCTGCTGCTGCCGTTCGCGGGGCTGGGCGAGCGGGTCGGGTTGAAGCGGATGTACCAATGGGGCCAGCTGGTCTTCACGATCGCGACGATCCTGTGCTTCTTCGCCAAGAGTCTCGCCTTCCTGCTGATCGTCCGCGCGGCGCAGGCGATCGGTGCGGCGGCGGCGCTCAGCCTGTCGTCCGCGTTGCTTCGGCAGATCTATCCCGCCAAGCAGCTTGGTAGGGGACTGGGCGTTAATTCGGTCGTCGTCGCCAGTTCAGCCGCCGCTGCACCGACGATCGGCGGGCTCGTGCTGGCGGTCGCGCCCTGGCCATGGGTCTTCGCCAGCGCGGTGCCGTTCGCGATCGGGTCGTTGATTCTCGGCCGCGCGCTGCCCGATCCGCCGCCGCGCGATGCGCCGTTCGACGTGCTGGGTGCGGTGATGTGCGCGGCGATGTTCGGGCTGGTGATCGGCGGGCTGGAGACCGCGGTGCACGGCCATAGCCCGGTGGTCTCGGCCGCGATCGTGCTGACCGGCGCGCTGATCGGCTATGCATTCGTGCGGCGCGAGCGCGGTGAGCCGAACCCGATCCTGCCGCTCGATCTCCTCGCGCAGCCCGTCCTCACGCTGTCGGTGATCGGCGCATACACCGCCTTCATCGCATCGATGACATTGCTGGTGTCGACGCCGTTCCGCCTGCATGAACTGGGTTTCGGCGCGGCGGCGATCGGTGCTGCGATCGCACCGTGGCCGCTGACCAACATGATCGTCGCCCCGCTCGCGGGGACATTGTCGGACCGCGTCCCGGCGGGGCTGCTCGGCGGGATCGGCATGGCGATCTCGATCGGTGCCCTCATTCTGCTGGCGCTTCTGCCCGCACACCCGACCTATTTCGACATCGCCTGGCGGATGGCGCTGTGCGGATCGGGGTTCGGGACGTTCATGCCGCCCAACGCGCGGCTGATCATCGGCTCCGCCCCGCGCGCGCGCGCCGCCGCGGCGGGCGGCCTGGTATCGACGGTTCGGCTGGTCGGACAAACGACCGGGGCCACAATGGTCGCGGCGTTGCTGGCGATCGGCGTCGGCACGAATTTCGTGCCGACGCTGGTGGCGGCGGGGTTCGCCCTCGTCGCCGGCCTGTGCAGCGTAGCGCGGCTGCGACCGTCGATGCGCAATCCGGGGCAGACCGAAACGCTGGATGCGGTGCCGACATTGAAGACGACCCGTTAGGCCCGGTCGACCCTATCGGTACCATGCTTATGGCGATCGCGTGATGACGCGCCATGGGAACACCGAACGCACGTCCTCGTTAGGCTTTCACGAGCCCGCGCAAAGGAACCACGATGCCCTACGTAAAGACCCGCGACGGCACCGATATCTACGTCAAGGACTGGGGTCGCGGACGACCCGTCGTCCTCCTCCATGGCTGGCCGCTCAACGCCGACAGCTGGGACCCCCAGGCGATGGCGCTGGCGAATGCCGGTTTCCGGGCCATCGCCTATGACCGGCGCGGGTTCGGTCGATCCGCCCAGCCATGGGATGGCTATACCTATGATACGCTGGCGGACGACCTGGCCGACGTCATGGCGGCGACGGGCGCGGACAGCGACGCGACGATCGTCGGCTTCTCGATGGGTGGCGGCGAAGTGGCACGGTATATGAGCCGCCATGACGGCAAAGGTGCGATCGCCGCCGGTCTTATCTCGTCCGTTGTGCCGTACATGCTGAAGACCGACGACAATCCCGATGGTACGCCGCAATCGACGTTCGATCAGATTGCGGCGGGCATCAAGACCGACCGCGCGAAGTTCTTTCGCGATACGTTCGTTCCGCAATTCTACGGCGTCGGCATGTTATCCAGCCCGGTCAGCCAGGAACAGGTCGATCATTCCGCCGCGCTTGCGATGATGGCGGGTTTGAAGCCGACCTTGGCCTGTGCCGAAGCGTTCGGGCATACCGACTTCCGCCCCGATCTGGCCGCATTCCGTGTACCGACGCTGATCGTCCACGGCACCGGCGACAAGACGGTTCCGATCGACGCGTCGGGTCGCGCCGCTGCGCGCGGCATCAGCAGCAGCCAGCTGGTCGAATATGACGGCGCACCGCACGGGCTGAACGTGACGGAAAGCGATCGGCTGACGAACGATCTGCTGACCTTCCTGGGAAGATGACCAAATCCCTCCCCGGTGAGGGAGATATTTATTTGAGCGGCACGATCACTTCGTCGGGATGCGTCACGTTCAGTTCCTTGCGAACCATCTCGTCGACCATATCGGGGTTGGCATGATCCGGATTGAGCAGTGCGACCCGATTGCGGAGGACGGTGCGCTTCTGGTCGAGTGCTGTATAATCACGCTCGTGCGCCGCCAGTTTCCGCCGATAGTCTCCATAGGCGAACATCCCGTTCGGGCCGAGAATCGCATAAGCCCCGAAAAAAGCCATCAGGGTCAGACCGGTCGCCGGCACCGCCGCGCGGCGCAGCGTGTTCGCGAAAGGAGACGGCTTTTTCATCGCAAGCGTTGAATCGTAAAAAGACCGGCGAATCAAGCCCCGATCAGGATATCGCGCCCCGCATAACGCCCGGCCTCGCCCAGTTCCTCCTCGATACGGATGAGCTGGTTATATTTGGCGAGCCGATCCGACCGCGCCAGGCTACCCGTCTTGATCTGCCCGCAGTTGGTCGCGACCGCCAGATCGGCGATCGTCGAATCCTCGGTCTCGCCGGACCGGTGCGACATCACCGCGGTATAGCCCGCCCGCTGCGCCATCGACACCGCCTCCAGCGTCTCCGTCAGTGTTCCGATCTGGTTGACCTTCACCAGCAGCGAGTTCGCAACGCCATCGGCGATGCCCTTCTTCAATCGCTTCGGGTTGGTCACGAAAAGGTCGTCGCCGACCAGTTGCACCTTGTCGCCGATAAGATCGGTCAATGCCTTCCAGCCAGTCCAATCGTCCTCCGCCATGCCGTCCTCGATCGAGAAGATCGGGTAGCGGCGAGTCAGGTCGGCGAGATATTCCGCCATCTCATGGCTGTCGAGGATCCGGCCCTCACCCGAGATATCGTATTTGCCTTGTTTGAAGAACTCGGTCGCCGCGCAGTCGAGCGCCAGCATGACGTCGTCGCCCGGCCGGTATCCGGCTTTCTCGATGCTCGCCATGATGAAATCGAGCGCTTCGGTCGTGCTGCCGATATTGGGCGCGAAGCCGCCCTCGTCGCCGACGCTGGTCGACAGGCCCTTATCGCTCAGGCCCTTCTTCAGCGTGTGAAAGATTTCCGACCCGCAGCGCACCGCTTCCAGCAGCGACGAGGCGCCGACCGGGACGATCATGAATTCCTGGAAGTCGATCGGGTTGTCGGCATGTTCGCCGCCGTTGATGATGTTCATCATCGGCACCGGTAGGATGTGCGCCGACACGCCGCCGACATAGCGATACAGCGGCAGTCCCCGCGCCTCCGCGGCCGCTTTCGCCGCCGCCAGACTGACGCCCAGGATCGCGTTAGCGCCAAGCCGCCCCTTGTTTTCGGTACCGTCCAGTTCGATCATCGCGCGGTCCAGATCCGCCTGATCCTCCGCGTCCATGCCGAGGACCTTGTCCATGATCTCGTCGTTCACCGCATCGATCGCCTGATCGACCCCCTTGCCGCCCCAGCGCCCCCGGTCGCCGTCGCGCTTCTCGACGGCCTCGTGCGCCCCGGTCGACGCGCCCGACGGTACCGCAGCGCGTCCGAAGCTGCCGTCATCGAGCAGCACGTCGACCTCCACCGTCGGATTGCCCCGGCTGTCGAGAATTTGGCGCGCATGAATGTCGATGATTGCGGTCACGTAACGATGCTCCTAGACTTTGCGCCAGATGGCGCGCGCTCTACATTTCTATCGTCAGCGCGGCAATCGTCGTGCCGATGGAACCGCAGCTCGGGCGGCGGGGTTGAAAGGCGATATGTTTCGAAAGGGCTGGCATGACCGACACGACCATCAGCGACGCTAATATGGCCGATCCCCCCGCCGAACCGAAAACGGCAGAGTCTTCGGTCGAACCGAAGGCCACCGACACGCCGTCCGAGCCGAAGACCGCGTCGGCTTCCGTAACCGATGGTTTCAAGGACAACGCGACGAAATACGGCGCTCAGGCCGCGGACAAGGCACGCGAATTCGCCGATACCGGCAAGCAGCGTGCGACCGGCGCGCTCGATCAGCTTTCCCAGATGCTCCATGACGCCGCCGGTCAGATCGACGAGCGGCTCGGCGCGCAATATGGCGAATATGCCCGCACTGCTGCCGGCCAGGTTTCTGGTTTCGCCGAACAGCTGAAGGCAAAGGATGTCGATGTGCTGGTCGACGACGCACGCCATTACGTGCGCAAGAGCCCTGCCGTCGCCATCGGCGTTGCCGCCGCGCTTGGTTTCGTGGTCGCGCGGCTCGTACAGTCGGGTGTCGACGCTAGCGGGACGGCGGATTGATGGCGCTGCTCGGGATGGAGGACACCGCAGTCGATCAGAACGTATCGACGCTCGTCACGCGCGTCGTCAGCGATGCGCGCGACCTTGCGGCCGCGGAGGTCGCTCTGGTCAAGGCTCGCATCGGCGAGCGGATCGCCGCGTACAAAAGCGCGGCGATCTTCTTTGCCATCGCCGGCGTTCTGGCATTGGCGGCGCTGATCGCACTGCTGGTCGGTTTGATCCTGACGATCGCGACATGGATCGGGCCAGGCTATGCGACCGCGGTCGTCATAGTGTCCACCCTGGTCATCGCGGCGGTATTGGGAATCATCGGCAAGGGGCACCTCGCCGCGCCCCGCCCGGAGGTTTTGCCATGACCGATCCGGCCAAGCGTCTCGTCGAGGCCGAACGCGATGCCATGGTTGCACGTGAACGGCTCTCGTCGACGGTCAGCACGCTTCAGGTAAAGCTCGATCCCAAGACGCTGGCCCGCACGACGGCGACCGAGATCGCGGATCGCAGCACCGCCGCTGCGAAGGCCGGGGTCGCAGGCGCGCGTCGCAATCCGACGATCGTCGCTGGCGTCGCGCTCCTCGCCGGTCTGTTCTTCGCCCGCCGTCCGATCGCAAAGGTCGTCCGCCGCACCGTAAGCAAGCCGGGCGAAGCCCCCGCGCCGTTGAAGGAACCATCATGACCGACCCCACTCACACCGAAGCTCGCGATTCGCATGGCCGCTTCGCGCATGACGCACCGGAGTCCGCTCCGCCCGCCGGCGGCCTCGCTTTGGTGAAGGACAAAGCCGGTACCGCGCTCGAGGTGTCACGCGACGCGGCGGCTGAAGCCGCCCGCCGCGCTTCGGAAGGAATCGAAGCCAATCCGCTGGGTATACTGGTCGGTGGACTGGCGCTTGGCGCGCTGATCGGCGCACTGCTCCCGCGGTCGGCGCAGGAGAAGGAATTGCTTGCGCCGGTAGGCAAATCGCTTGGCGGGCGTGCGCGGGCGGCGATCGCAGCGGCGCGTGAGACGGGCAAGACCGAGCTGGGTCAGATGGGCCTGACCAAGAACGCCGCCCAGTCGCAGATACGCGGGCTTGTCGAAAGTCTCGTCACGGTTGCGCAGAATGTCGGCACCGCCGCGGCGAAATCTGCCGCCGAGCACGGTTGACGCTTCTATCCGGGGACGTCAGCCGCTAGGAGACGGGGATGAGCAAGCTTCACCTCGTCTTCGGCGGCCGCGTTCGCGACCCGCGCGGCCTGGATTTCGACGATCTGAAATCGATCGAAATCGTCGGTGTATTCCCCGATTATGCCAGCGCCGAAAAGGCATGGCGTGCAGCGGCGCAGCGGACCGTGGACGATGCGGAAATGAAGTTCGTCGTCGTTCACATGCACCGGTTGCTTGAACCGGACATGCTGAAGGGTGCGAACGCGTAGCTGTTCTCCAGCGACCGCAGGAGCCGAGATTTTACCGGAGTTGCGCGTGGTATCCCAGGCTTGCCTAAGCAGGAGCACAACCACCGTCGCTGAGCGCGAACACCGCTCAGGCGTGCCGGTACCGCCACAGCATCAGCGGTCGCGCGAGTAACAGCCCTACAATGAACCCGCCGATATGTGCGCCGATCGCGATATTTCCGCCCATGCCTATGCCGGCGAAGCCGATCAACAGCTGGATGCCGACCCAGGCGAGGGCCAGCCAGACGATGTGCACCACATCGCCGGAGACGGGCCCGATCGCCGCTGCGCGACGGCGGCCGAACAGCAGCGCATAGGCCCCGACCACCGCAGAGATCGCACCGCTCGCCCCGATCATCGGCTGGACGAGCGAGGGGTCCATAACCCATTGGCCGAACGCCGCGAAATAGGCGCCGTCGACGTAGAGCATCGTGATCCCGACCGATCCGACGACCTTCTCGGTCGCTTGCCCGCAATAGGCCAGCATCACGAGATTGAACGCGATATGCCCGATCCCGCCATGCACCAGCGTCGCGGTCAGCGGCGTCAGCCACGCGGGGACCCAGAACAGATGATCCGGCGGCGATGATGTCGCGGCGACACGTAAAGGAATGAATCCCAACTCGATCGCCGCCCGGTCGAGCTGTCCGGCAAGCAGGATGGCTGCGGATATCAGGACCGTCGCGCCGGTGATCGCCCAGGTTGCCGGTGCCGCCCGAAGATGGAGGGCGCTCAGATAAACGCGATCTTGGACACGAGATAGTAGCGATCGCCCGACGGCACCGTCACCTCGACCTCGTCGTCGACCTTGCGCCCGATCAGCGCGCGGCCTAGCGGCGAATTATAGCTGATCCGCCCGACCTTCGCATTCGCCTCGGTCTGGCCGACGATCTGATAGGTGACGGGCTTTTCGTCCTCGTCGAGCAAAGTCACGGTCGCCCCGAATACGACCTTGTCGCCGGACAGATCCTTGGGATCGATGATCTGCGCGCGGGACAATTTGTCCTCGATGTCGGAGATCGTCGCCTCGTTCTGGCCCTGCTGCTCCTTGGCAGCGTGATATTCGGCGTTTTCCGACAGATCGCCATGTGCCCGCGCTTCCTCGATCGCGTCGACGATCAGCGGGCGCTCGGCTTTCAGGCGCTTCAGATCAGCGCTCAGCGTCGCATAGCCCTCCTGCAGCATCGGCATTTTTTCGACGGTCGCCATCGCTTCGTCCCCAATTCCCATTACCCCGCGCGGTCCGGTATCGGCCCGCCCACACATCATTCTGTCGATGTCGGGATCAATTATGCGATTGCGAATAATAGGATTGCAGCGGCCGTACTTCAAGGCTCGCCGTCGCGGACACCGCAATGGCCTTTGCCGCCTCGACGCTGGCCGACGCGGTGGTGAAATACGGAATGCGCTGCGCGAGCGCCGCCTGACGGATCGGCTTGGAGTCCTTCAGGCTTTGCCAGCCCTCGGTCGTGTTGAAGATCAGATCGATCTCGCCGTCCTTGATCCGGTCGACGATATGCGGCCGCCCCTGCGCGACCTTGTTGACGCGCTCCACCGGAACGCCTGCGGCGATCAGATAGTCCGCGGTGCCGCCCGTCGCCACGATACCGAACCCCTTCTCCGCCAGCGCGCGGACGCCCGACAGGATCAACGGCTTGTCGCTGTCCTTCACGCTCACGAACACCGCACCGTTCGTCGGCAGCACGGTCCCGGCACCGAGCTGCGCCTTGGCAAACGCCGTCGTGAAATCGCTCGCGATCCCCATGACTTCGCCGGTGGACTTCATTTCGGGTGAGAGCACCGGGTCGACCCCGGGAAATTTGTTGAAGGGGAACACCGCCTCCTTGACCGCATAATACGTAATATGCCGATCGATCGCCGGAAGGTCGGTCAGCATCTCCCCAGCCATCACGCGGGCCGCGATCTTCGCGATCGGCGCGCCGATCGCCTTGGCGACAAAGGGTACGGTCCGGCTCGCGCGCGGATTGACCTCGATGAGATAGACCAGCTCGTCCTTGACCGCGAACTGGATGTTCATGAGGCCGACGACCCGCAGCGCATGCGCGAGCAGCACGGTCTGGCGCTCGATCTCCGCGATGACCTCCGCGGTGAGGCTGTAGGGCGGGATCGAACAGGCGCTGTCGCCCGAATGGACCCCCGCCTCCTCGATATGCTGCAACACGCCAGCGACGACGACATCGGTGCCGTCGGAGATCGCGTCGACATCGACCTCGACCGCGTCGCGCAGATATTGGTCGATCAGCACCGGCGAGTCCCCGGACACCTGCACCGCGGTCTGGATATAATCGTCGAGCTGTGCCGGCCCGTCGACGATCTCCATCGCGCGACCGCCCAGCACGTAGCTCGGCCGCATCAATACGGGATAGCCGATCCGCTCCGCCGCCGCGATCGCCTCGTCGCGGCTGCGCGCGAGGCCGTTGGCAGGCTGGCGCAGCTTCAGCTTCGACACGAGATCGGCGAACCGCTCGCGGTCCTCCGCGAGGTCGATCGCGTCAGGCGAGGTGCCGAGGATCGGGATGCCCGCCGCCTCCAGCGCGCGCGCGAGATTGAGCGGAGTCTGGCCGCCGAACTGGACGATGACGCCCGCCAGCGTGCCGTT
Source organism: Sphingomonas bacterium (assembly GCF_903642285.1). Classification (GTDB taxonomy): domain Bacteria; phylum Pseudomonadota; class Alphaproteobacteria; order Sphingomonadales; family Sphingomonadaceae; genus Sphingomonas. Next base: position 16,924 of record NZ_CAHJWJ010000018.1, on the reverse strand, counting down.
CTGCTGCTCGACGTGCAGGATTTCCAGCACGTCCTCCGCGGTCAGCGGCTCGAAATACAGCCGGTCGGAGGTGTCGTAATCCGTCGACACCGTTTCCGGGTTGCAGTTGACCATGATCGTCTCATAGCCCGCCTCTTCCAGCGCGAAGCAGGCGTGGCAGCAGCAATAATCGAACTCGATCCCCTGCCCGATCCGGTTCGGTCCGCCACCGAGGATCACGACCTTCTTCCGGTCGGTCGGCTGGCTCTCATTCTCGGGCTCGCCGAAGCTCGGGGCTTCGTAGGTCGAATACATGTACGGCGTCCTGGCGTCGAACTCGGCCGCACAGGTGTCGATCCGCTTGAAGACGGGCCGTACGCCCAGCCGGTGGCGAAGCGCGCGCACCTCGTCCTCGGTCACGCCGCCGGTCATCGCGACGACGGCATCGTGGATCAGCCCCGACCCGCGCGCGATCCCGCGTTCCATGCCACGCAGATTGGCGGATTTCAGCGCGAGATAGGCGAGCCTTTTGTCGCTGAACCCCATCGCCTTCAGCCGCCGCAGCCCCGCCGCCTCGATCGGCAGGCCATTGGTGGCGACCTCTTCCTCGGCCGCGACGATGCCCGCGATCTGCTCCAGGAACCACGGATCGTATTTCGCGATCGCGGCGACCTCGGCGACGGTGAACCCCTCGCGCAGCGCCTGTGCGGCGACCAGCAACCGGTCGGGCGTCGCGGTCGCCAGTGCCGCCTCGATCTCCGCGCGCGGCGCACCGACAAGGTGGTCGACCTGGTTGAATCCGCTGAGCCCGGTCTCCAGACCGCGCAGCGCCTTCTGGACGCTTTCCTGGAAATTCCGCCCGATCGCCATGACTTCGCCGACGCTCTTCATCGCCGTACCGAGATTGGGCGACGCGCCTTTAAACTTCTCGAACGCGAAGCGCGGAATCTTGGTGACGACATAATCGATCGTCGGTTCGAAGGACGCGGGCGTCGCGCCGGTGATGTCGTTGGTGATCTCGTCGAGCGTGTAACCGACCGCCAGCTTGGCGGCGACCTTCGCGATCGGGAAGCCCGTCGCCTTGGACGCCAGCGCCGACGACCGCGACACGCGCGGGTTCATCTCGATGACGATCAGCCGGCCGTCCTTCGGATTGACCGCGAACTGTACGTTCGAACCGCCTGTTTCCACGCCGATCTCGCGCAGCACCGCGATGCTCGCGTTGCGCATGATCTGATATTCCTTGTCGCTCAGCGTCAGCGCAGGCGCGACGGTGATGGAGTCGCCGGTATGGACGCCCATCGGATCGACATTTTCGATCGAGCAGATGATGATGCAATTGTCCGCCCGGTCGCGGACCACCTCCATCTCGTACTCCTTCCAGCCGAGCAGCGATTCCTCGATCAGCACCTCGGTGGTGGGCGACAGGTCCAGGCCGCGCCGGACGATCTCTAGGAACTCCTCGCGATTATACGCGATGCCGCCGCCCGATCCGCCCATCGTGAAGCTGGGCCGGATGATCGAGGGCAGCCCGGTTTTCTCCAGCCCGGCCAGCGCCTCCTCGACCGTATGCGCGATCGCCGAGCGCGCGCTTTCCAGCCCGATCCGGTCCATCGCGTCGCGGAACTTGAGCCGGTCTTCCGCCATGTCGATCGCATCGGCATCCGCGCCGATCATCTGGACGCCGTATTCCGCCAGCGTGCCGTCGCGGAACAGCGCCAGCGCGGTGTTGAGCGCGGTCTGCCCGCCCATCGTCGGCAGCACCGCATCCGGCCGCTCCTTGGCGATGATCGCGGCGACGACCTCGGGGGTGATCGGCTCGACATAGGTCGCGTCCGCCAGTTCGGGGTCGGTCATGATCGTGGCGGGGTTCGAATTGACGAGGACGATCCGGTAGCCCTCCTCCTTCAACGCCTTGATCGCCTGCGTGCCCGAATAATCGAACTCACACGCCTGCCCGATGACGATCGGTCCTGCGCCGATGACGAGGATAGAGGAAATGTCGGTGCGTTTGGGCATTAAGCCAATCCAAAAAGATGCGAGATAATTCGCTTCGCCATTTCGCCAACAGCGTTCGATGCAAACTTTTCGGCGAGAAACCGTAAGGCAGGCATAATCAAAATATAAAGGCTATTTAATCTGAACGCAGATCTAGATAATAGCGTCTCAGCAGCCGCTATTTCGCCAGATATTACATCCTTTTCATCGCCTAATTCTTCTGATATCTCGTTACTCTCTCTAATTTCCTCCGCCATGCTACGGAGATCGGCCGAAAGAAGGTCTATCGCTGGCCGGTTATCATCAATCCGAACTATACGGTCTGAGGCCGGAACATCGGTTCCAATTAAAACTTCCTGACTGTCAACATTTTTGGATGTGTCGTCAGGTACAGGATCGTTGTGAATATCGATCCAAAATTCCTTATTTCCGAAGACGTCTTTAAACCATGGAATGCCGCCAAGCCGTGCCTTCGTGAAAAGCTCGTCTAACGTGTCCGGCATATATTTAATCATTGTTTCATCAGTTGAAAGTTTCGTGAACCGCAATGCCTCACCAGCATAACGGTCGTGAACAATCGTCAAAAAACCCCACTCCTGAACTTTTAATAGTGCCTTTTGAACCGCACTGGGGTCTGCCTGCCAGCCATACCGGTCTTCAAACTCTTCGATTAGACCAACACGATTGCGCGGTAGACCTCTTGATCCAGCCGCGGTTCTGAGCCCAAGAAGAACCGCCATAGCAAGGTAATCAGTCGCCGAATTCATCAAAGCATCCCCACAAACCGCTCGAACAGATACAGACTATCCTGCGGCCCCGGGCTAGCCTCGGGATGATACTGCACGCTGAACGCAGGCCGGTCGGTCAGTTCCAGCCCCGCATTGCTCCCGTCGAACAGCGACACGTGCGTCTCGCGGACGTTCGCGGGCAGCGAGGCGCGCTCGACTGCGAAGCCGTGGTTCATGCTGGTGATCTCCACCGCGCCGTCGCTCAGCCGCTTGACCGGGTGGTTGGCGCCGCGGTGGCCCTGGAACATCTTGGTCGTGGTCGCCCCCACCGCCAGCCCGAGCAGCTGGTGGCCGAGGCAGATGCCGAACAGCGGCTTGCCCGTTTCCAGCAGCTTGGCGATCACGGGGACGGCGTATGCGCCCGTCGCCGCGGGATCGCCGGGGCCGTTCGACAGGAAGATGCCGTCGGGGGCGAGCGCCATGATCTGGTCGTAGCTCGCGGTGGCGGGCACGACGGACACCTTCGCACCGGCTTTCACCAGGTTGCGGAAGATGTTGCGTTTGGAGCCGTAGTCGATGGCGACGATGTGGGGTTTGGTATCCGGGGCATGTGCTTCGACAGGCTCAGCACGAACGGTGGTGATGGGCGACGCTTCCGCTCCCTCTCCCGTTCGTCCTGAGCTTGTCGAAGGACGGGTTCCAGGGGCCTCGCCTTCCCCATACCCGAACCCCAGCCGCCAGACGCCGCCGTCCCAGCCATAATCCATCTCGGTCGACACCGACGCCGCCAGGTCCATCCCCTCCAGCCCCGGCCAAGCCCGCGCCAGTTCCAGCAAAAGGGGAATATCGAACACCCCATCCGCCGCATGCGCGATAACCCCATTGGGCGCGCCGCCGCTGCGTATCCGCCGCGTCAGCGCGCGCGTATCGATCCCCGACAGGCCGATCCGCGCATGCCGCTTCATCCAGCCGTCCAGCCGTTCCACCGCGCGGAACGACGACGGCGCGGTCACGTCCTCGCGTACGATCATGCCGAGCGCATGCGGATTGTCCGCCTCCACATCGTCGGGGTTCGCGCCGACATTGCCGATGTGCGGGAAGGTGAAGGTGATGATCTGACCCGCGAACGACGGGTCGGTCATGATCTCCTGATAACCCGTCATCGCGGTGTGGAAGCACACCTCGCCGACCGCCTGCCCCTCCGCGCCGAAGCCGCGGCCCCAGGCGACGTCCCCCGACGCCAGCACCAATACGCCGGTCGCGCCCGCGGGCTGGGGGGCAGCGGAAAGGGGCGCAGGCGAAGACGTGGCGTCGGCCATGATCGGCGGGCACTCCATAGATTGGCGGCGATGTCGCTAAGGCCCGTTCGCTAAGCCCCCACCCCCTGCGCGTCAACCGGTTCACGTGCGGACGCGCTTGGGCTAGGCTTGACAGCTTACCGAAACGCCGAAAGCCGACGCCATGATTCGCGACGATATCAAGACCGCCCTCGTTACCGCGATGAAAAGCGGCGACAAGCAGACCACCGCCGCGATCCGCCTGATCCAGTCCTCGATCAAGAACCGCGACATCGAAGCCCGCGCGCCGCAATCGCGCGAGGGCAAGGCACCGGCGGACGACGATACTTTGGTGGTCGAGGTGCTGCAGAAGATGGTCAAGCAGCGCCGCGAGTCGATCGAGATGTATGTGAAGGGCGGGCGGCAGGAATTGGCCGACGCCGAAGCTGCGGAGGTCGCGGTGATCGAGCGGTTCCTGCCGCAGACGATGACCGAGGACGAGACGAAGGCGGCGATCGAGGGGATCAAGACGGAGCTCGGCGCCGGCGGCATGAAGGACATGGGGCGCGTGATGGCGGAGCTGAAGGCACGGCACGCGACGACGTTGGATATGGCGAAGGCTAGCGGGTTGGTGAAGGCGGCTTTGACTTAAGTGCATGTCGCCGCATCGGCCTCCTGCCTTCCGTTCGTCCTGAGCTTGTCGAAGGACGTGCCGCAAACGACCCACTCGCCCGAATCGCGCTCGCATGGCATGGGGAGGAGATGGCGTTTTGGGCGTACCTCCTCCGCTGCGGCGATGGCAGTTTCTACGCCGGGCACACGGATGCGCTGGAAGCGCGGATCGGTGCGCATCGCCAGGGACGAGGAAGCGACTATACGGCGCGGCGACAGCCGGTGACGTTCGCCTGGGCACAAGATTTCCCGTCTCGTCTGGAAGCCCTCGAAGCGGAACGCCGTATAAAGGGCTGGTCGCGCGCTAAGAAGGAAGCGCTCATCGCGGGGGATTGGGATCGCGTATCCCAATTGGCCGTGTCGTACGGGAAACGTGCTTCGACAAGCTCAGCACGAACGGAGGAAGGAGGAGACGTCATCTCCTGCATCCAACCGGCGCCCGTCGACGGACATTTGCCGAGCGCCACGCCATGACCCTCACTCCGCAATTTCTCGACGAACTGCGCGCCCGCACGTCGCTGTCGACGCTCGTCGGCAAGACCACCAAGCTCCAGAAGGCCGGCCGCGAGTACAAGGGCTGCTGCCCGTTCCATAACGAGAAGACGCCCAGCTTCTACGTCAACGACGCCAAGGGCTTCTACCATTGCTTCGGCTGCTCGGCGCATGGCGATGCGATCCGGTGGATGACCGACCAGCGCGGGTTGCCGTTCATGGATGCGGTGAAGGAACTCGCCCAGGCGGCGGGGCTGGAGCTGCCCGCGATGGACCGCCAGTCCGCGGAAAAGGCCGAACGCGCCAAGGGCCTGCATGACGTGATGGCCGACGCAGCAGCCTGGTTCGCCGAACAACTGGGCGGCATCGCCGGGGCGGAGGCGCGGGCGCTGCTCGACCGGCGCGCGATCACGCCGGAGACCGCGCGCGTCTTTGGCATGGGCTTCGCCCCCGATAGCCGCGGGAAGCTGAAGACCGCGCTCAAGACCTATGGCGACCCGATGCTGGTGGAGGCGGGGATGCTGATCCAGGTCGAGGGTAAAGACCCGTATGACCGGTTCCGCGGCCGACTGATGATCCCGATCCGCGACGCGCGCGGACGGACCATCGCGTTCGGCGGACGAATCCTCAATCAGGGCGAGCCGAAATATCTGAACTCCCCAGACACGCCGTTATTCGACAAGGGTCGCACGCTCTACAATCTCGACCGCGCCGCGCCGGCGTCGCGCAAGGCGGGGCGCGTGATCGTGGTCGAGGGCTATATGGACGTCATCGCGCTCGCCCAGGCGGGGATCGGCGAGGCGGTCGCCCCGCTCGGCACCGCGCTGACCGAGGCGCAGCTGGAACGGCTGTGGCGGATGACGGATGTCCCGATCCTGTGCTTCGACGGCGACGCCGCGGGGCAGAAGGCGGCGCTCAGGGCGGCGCACCGCGCGCTGCCGTTGCTGGCACCGGGGCGAAGCCTGTCGTTCGCGACGCTGCCCGCGGGGCAGGACCCGGACGACCTCGTCCGCGCCCGTGGTGCGGCGGGCATGGAGGCAGTCCTGCGCGAGGCCGAGCCGCTGGTGCAGCGGCTATGGGCGAGCGAGCTTGCCGCCGAAGCGCTCGACACGCCCGAACAGCGCGCAGGCTTGCGCCAGCGATTGAACGAGGCCGCGGGTACCATCGCCGATCCCAGCGTCCGTAGCGAGTATCAGTCCGAATTCCGCCGCCGCTTCGACCTCCAGTTCGCCCGCGGCCCCCGCCCCTTCGTCCCGTTTGAGAAGCGCGCTCCTTTCAAGAAGGGGGCGTGGAAGCCTCCCATCGCCCCGGTCGGTGCCGAGGCAAAGGCCGTTGGTTCGGCCGGTATCGACCGCGTGCTTGCCAAGGCGGTTCTCGCCGGCCTGATCCGCCACCCGGCCGAGATCGCGCGTCATGTCGAGATATTGTCGAGTCTCCGCCTGGTCGACGGCGCGCTCGGACGGTTGTTCGAGGCCGTCGTCGATCTGGCGCTGGAGGATCAGGCGCTTGATAGCGCGCGGCTTCTCACCATATTGGCACGGTCGGGGTTTGACGGGGTCGCGAGCGATCTGTTGAGAGCCGATTCGATGCCATATTCGTTTACGATGAAAATCGCCGATCCGGTGATCGTTCGGTCCGACCTGGATGAGGCGATCGCGATTCTGATCGCGCGACCCGAAGTGGACGCGGCGTTGGGCGAAGCGACGGCTGCGATGCAGGCGCGGTTCACCGATGAGGCATTCGAGCGACAAGTGGCGTTGGTGAGAGAGAAGCAGGCGTTGGACGTTCGGCTTGCAAATCTGGTGCAGGCGAACGAAGACGCCCGGGCTTTGGGTGCTGAGGGCGATTGATGGCGAAGGCGAATGCGGCGGATACCGCCGAGACGATGGAAAGCGGCGACGCGCCGCTGATCGACTTGAACGACGCGACGATCAAGAAGGTCATCGCGCGCGCCAAGAAGCGCGGCTACATCACCTACGAACAGCTGAACGAAGCGCTGCCGCAAGGCGAGATGTCCTCCGACCAGATCGAGGATATCTCCGCGGCGCTGTCCGAGATGGGCATCAATATCGTCGAGAACGACGAAGCGGGCGAAGACGGCGAGACCGAAACGGCCAAGGACGACGATGACGACGTCGAATCGGTCGACGCCGAGGCCGATACCGGCCCCGCCCCGGAAAAGAAGAAGGAGACGATCGATCGCACCGACGATCCCGTCCGCATGTATCTGCGCGAGATGGGCGCGGTCGAATTGCTCAGCCGCGAGGGCGAGATCGCTATCGCCAAGCGGATCGAGGCGGGTCGCGACACGATGATCCTGGGGCTGTGTGAAAGCCCTATCACCTTCAATGCGATCATCGACTGGTCGACCGCGCTGAACGAGGGCACGATGCAGCTGCGCGAGATCATGGATCTCGACGCGATGCTGTCCAAGGACCCTGCGCCCGAGGCGCTGGCCGACGACGCGGTCGACGGCACCGGAGAGATTTCGGAAAAGACGGCGGGCCCGTCGTTCAAGGAAGAAGCCGAGCCGGAGGAAGCGACGCTCGTCGACGAGGACGAGGAATCGCTGACCGAGCGCCGCACCCCGCGCCCGTCGGACGACGAGGAGGAGGACAATACCCTCAGTCTCGCGCAGATGGAGGAGCAGCTCAAGCCGATCGCGCTGGAACGGTTCGCGAACATCACCGCGCTCTACAAGAAATTCTCGAAGGTCCAGCAGTCGCGCCTCGACGCGATGGGTGCGGGCGGCGAACTGTCCGCAAGCGACGAGCGTAAATATCACAAGCTGCGCGAGGAACTGACCGCGGAAGTCGAGAGCGTTCAGTTCCACAACGCCAAGATCGAATATCTGGTCGACCAGCTCTACGCGTTCAACCGCCGGCTGACCGCGCTTGGCGGACAGATGCTGCGCCTGGCGGAGCGTCACAAGGTGCCGCGCAAGGATTTCCTCGACCGCTATATCGGCCATGAGATGGACGAGCAGTGGCTGCCCAGCGTCGCCAAGCTGGACAAGAAGTGGATAGCCTTCGTCACCAACGAAGGCGACGCGGTCGAACGGATCCGAAGCGAGATCGCCGATATCGCGCAGCAGACGGGCATGGCGCTCGTCGAATTCCGCCGTATCGTCAACATGGTCCAGAAGGGCGAGCGCGAGGCGCGGATCGCCAAGAAGGAAATGGTCGAAGCGAACCTGCGCCTCGTGATCTCGATCGCTAAGAAATACACCAATCGCGGGCTGCAGTTCCTGGACCTGATCCAGGAGGGCAATATCGGCCTGATGAAGGCGGTCGACAAGTTCGAATATCGCCGCGGGTACAAGTTCAGCACCTATGCGACGTGGTGGATCAGGCAGGCGATCACGCGCTCGATCGCGGACCAGGCGCGCACGATCCGCATCCCGGTCCATATGATCGAGACGATCAACAAGCTGGTCCGCACCAGCCGCCAGTTCCTCCACGAGCAGGGTCGCGAACCGACGCCCGAGGAAATGGCCGAGCGCCTCTCCATGCCACTGGAGAAGGTCCGCAAGGTGATGAAGATCGCCAAGGAGCCGATCTCCCTCGAAACGCCGATCGGCGACGAGGAGGATTCACACCTGGGCGACTTCATCGAGGACAAGAACGCGGTCATCCCGGTCGATGCCGCGATCCAGGCGAATTTGAAGGAAACCGTCACCCGCGTGCTGGCGAGCCTGACACCGCGCGAGGAGCGCGTGCTGCGGATGCGGTTCGGGATCGGCATGAACACCGACCACACGCTGGAGGAGGTCGGGCAGCAATTCTCGGTCACGCGCGAACGTATCCGGCAGATCGAGGCGAAGGCGCTGCGGAAACTGAAGCATCCCAGCCGCAGCCGCAAGATGCGGTCGTTCCTGGATCAGTAGGTCCGCGAGTTCGCCTACCCATTGCCGTCATCCCGGCCTCGAGGCGGGATCCCGCTTCTTCCGCCGCCGAAGAAGCGTGACCCTGGGTCAAGCCCGGGGTGACGATTCGTTTGGTTCTGCGGCATTCAGCAAACGGTGTTTTCCTGCGAACGCAGGAACCCAGGATGACGATCGTCACTGCTTGAGATCCTGGGCTCCTGCGTTCGCAGGAGAACGGCCTCCTCTAGCGCTGCGGCGCATGCTCCCGCTGCGGCGTCGGCGGCGACGGCAGTTTCTTCACGCGGATCGGCTCGGTCGGTGCCTCAGACATCGGGCTGGAATTACCCACGTCCCTTCCGCGCAGATGGTCGATCTCCGCCTGACGACGCTGAAGGTAGAAGGCACGCGTATTGGCGTACGGATTGGCCACATTGTCGTGCAACGTGTGCAGCGTCTCGTCGAATTCGGCGCGGTGGTCGAGCACGCCGAGGACAGCCGCGGGTACCGCATAGGCCGGGTTCGTCAGGCGGTGGCTGCCGACGATCGCGGGCAGGACCAGGCGGTCGGCGAAACCCCCGAACAGGTCGCGCACGGTCGTCGGACCGACGATCGGCAGGAACATGAACGGGCCCGGCGGGACGCCGTAGAAGCCGAGCGTATCCGCGAAGCCGTTGCCGCGCCGCGGTAGCCTGAACGGCCGCTTCTTCGCGACGTCGATCACGCCCGCGATACCGATCGTCGAATTGACCACGAAACGGCCGACGGTTTCCGCCGCCTTGCCGATCTTGTGCTGGAAGATGAAGTTCACCAGCACGACGGGTTCGCGCAGATTGTAGAGGAAATTATGGACGCCGCTACGCAACGGGCTTGGGACGGTGTGTTTGTAGGCGAGCGAGACGGGGCCGATGATGGCACTGTCGACCGCCTGGGTCACCGCGAACGATTGCGCGTTGAGCGCGCGCAGCGGATCGGGGGCGGCGGCCGGATCGCGCGCGGTCACGATGATATCGTTTGGCGATGCGCTCGCCTGCGGGCTGTCGTGCTTGTCACGCCGGACCGGTTCGTTCGGCGTCGTGGCGGCATCGGCCGGTTCCGGTGCCCTGCCCGGTCCGGTGTCACCGGCGTCGGGACGACCCGCGACCGGCGGGACTGTCGCGCCGCTTGGCACGGTCGCCTGGGGAACGGGCGTGCCCGCCAGCATCGTGGCCGTCGTCCATAGGATGAATGTCAATTGCCGCCCCGGGTTCAAAAAGAAAGGGCGCGAAAGCCGATGCCTTCGCGCCCCGATCCCCTATCCCCTTACACGCCTTCACTCGGCGGCGGCAGTACCCTTTGCAGGCCGCGTGTCGCGACGCTCGGCGATGCGCGCCGACTTGCCGGTGCGGCCGCGCAGATAATACAGCTTGGCGCGGCGGACCGCGCCCTTGCGGACGACCTCGATCGATTCGACGTTGGGCGAATAGAGCGGGAAGACGCGCTCGACGCCCTCGCCGAACGACATCTTGCGAACGGTGAAGTTGCTGCCCATGCCCTTGTTCGAGCGCGCGATGCACACGCCTTCGTAATTCTGCACGCGGGTGCGCTCGCCCTCGACGACCTTCACGCCGACCTTGAGCGTATCGCCGGGACGGAATTCGGGGATCGTCTTGTTGCCCAGGAACTTGGCGATCTGCTCGGCTTCGAGCGTCTGGATCAGATTCATCGGTCGTCCTTCTTCGCCTGCGCGCCAGAGGGCGACTGGACCCGAGCGCCCTCGTGGCGCTCCCAAAGGTCCGGCCGCCTTAGCCGTGTATCGATCTCGGCCTGTCGCTTTCGCCAGGCCGCGATCCGTGCATGATCCCCCGATCGCAGCACTTCGGGGATCGTGCGCCCTTCCCATATGCCGGGTCGGGTATAATGCGGGTATTCGAGCAGCCCCGTCTCGAAGCTCTCGTCCACGCCGCTCAAGGTCGCGCCCATTACGCCGGGAAGCAGCCGGATGCAAGCATCCAGCAGCACCAGCGCCCCCATCTCGCCGCCCGACAGGACATAGTCGCCGATCGACATCTGCTCGATCGCCCGCGCATCGAACAGCCGCTCGTCGAACCCCTCGAACCGACCGCAAACGAGGACGAGGCCGGGGCCGGCAGCGAGCGTCCGCACCCGCGTCTGGGTGAGTGGCTTCCCGCGCGGAGTGAGTGCGACGACGGGGCGATCACCGACCGTGACGGCGTCGAGCGCGGCCGCCACGACATCCGCGCGAAGCACCATTCCCGCACCACCCCCGGCCGGCGTATCGTCGACCGTCCGGTGTCTATCGGCTGCGAAATCGCGGATGTTGACCGCCTCGCACGACCATTTCCCGTCCGCCAGCGCGCGTCCGGCCAGCGATTGGCCGAGCGGTCCAGGGAACATGTCTGGGTAGAGCGTCAGGATCGTGGCGGTGAAGGTCACCGCGTCCAGTTCTCTACACGAAGACCTGCGATGCCGTTGAAATGCCGCTCGTTGTTCGTGACGAGCGTAACGTCCAGCGACAGCGCCTGCGCCGCGATCAGCCGATCGAAGTCATGCCGCTTCACCCCGTGCTCGCGAACCAACCTGCCATAGGCTCGAGCGGCCACGGCATCGAAGGGTACGACTCGTACGATTCTGACGAGTGTCTCGAGATGCTCGCGATCCGGGCCCTCGCTATGTTCGCGTGCGCCAACCGACAGTTCGGCATAGCTGATCGCCGACATGACGAGACCATCGCGTCGCCGCTCCTTCATGCGTCTGAGAAGCGACGCCGACCGGCCTCGGGCAAAGTCGATGCAGCTATTGGTATCGAGGATGAACCGCATTCAGGCGGCGGATCGATCGGAGGCCGTCGACCAATCACGATCGACATCGTCCATGGGCAACCGTCCCCCATCCATGAAATCCGGCGAAAAGCTGCCGTACAGGCGATCCAGTGTCGCAGCCTCGTCCAGAGGAGGCCGAATTTCGAAACCCCCTTTGCCGTCGGAGATCAGTTCGACCTCGTCGCCATCCTCCAGCCCGAGCGCTTTCGGCAGCCTTAGCGCCAGCGAATTGCCCGACTTGAACACCTTGGCACGATATTCTTCGCCCATGACCACCTCCGTATCTACGTCCTGTATATACGGCCGCACGTATGCCAGCAAGGAACCTCCTGCTGTCCCAAGGCTTCCCGTCCCAATGAACGACTGCATCATCATCGGTGCCGGCCCGGCCGGCCTCACCGCAGCGATCTATCTCGCCCGGTTCCATCTTTCGATCCGTTTGCTGGACAACGGATCGAGCCGCGCAGCGACGATCCCGCGCACCCGTAACCATGCGGGCTTCCCCGACGGCATACCGGGCCGCGACCTGCTGGGGCTCATGCAGGCGCAAGCCGAACAGTACGGTGCGGTGGTCGAGATGGTCGAGGCGACCGCGATCGCGCGCGACGGTGAGAATTTCGTCGTGTCGACCACGAACGGCCGCTTGCCGGCGTGCACCGTGCTGCTGGCGACGGGGGTGGTCAACAATCGGCCCGCGATGCCCGACGACCTGCATGACGAGGCGCTCGCGCGGGGTCTGATCCGCTATTGCCCGATCTGCGACGGGTACGAAGTCACCGACAAGCGCGTCGGTGTGATCGGGGACGGCGCGCACGGCATGCGGGAGGCGCTGTTCCTGCGCGGCTACACGCGCGACCTGACGCTGATCGCACCGTCCGCCGCGTTGACGCTCGACCCGTCCTGTTGTGCCGCGCTGGACGATGGCGGCATCTTGCGGGTCGACGGTCCGTGCCGCGGGTTCGCGATCGAAGGCGACCGGATCGTCGTCGATACACCCGCCGGCGCGCTGCACTTCGACAGCATCTACCCCGCGATGGGATCGGTCATCCGCTCCAAGCTGGCGGTCGCGGCCGGCGCACGCGCGACCGACGAGGGTTGCCTGGAGGTCGACGAGCACCAGCGAACCTCGATCCCCGGCCTGTTCGCCGCCGGCGATGTGGTCCGCGGGCTGGATCAGATCAGCCATGCGATGGGAGAAGCCGGCGTGGCCGCGACCGCGATCCGCAATCTGCTGGCCGACCGGCATCCGATCCGCCGCTGACCGTTACACGACGAACGCGGGGTCCAGGAGGAGGCGCTGAGCGTTCCATTCGGGTACCGCTTCGGGTCGCATGGGCACCATGAAGCGTGCGCCGGGCTTGCCGTCCGCACCGGGCCGCTCGATCTCGATCACGTCCCCGGCACCGAAATTCTCGACGGCGACCACGCGTCCGATGGCCGAGCCGTCGGCCAGGGCGACCGGCAGTCCGATCAGATCGGCGTGATAATACTCGCCTTCGCCCAGCGGCGGCAGCGCCGAGCGCGGCACCGTCAGTTCGGTGCCGCGCATCATCTCGGCGGCGGTGCGATCGGCGACCTGATCGAACCGCGCGATCGCGCCATTGCCACCATGCCGCAGCGACCGGATGGTCAGCGCGCCGCCGTTGAAGACGCGGTAGGCGGACAGATCGTCGGCAAAGGATTTCAGACGCACTTCGCCGCCGATCCCGTGCGCACCGACGACGACCGCCAGAGTCACCGTGTCGACGGACATGGACTCATCATCCCTCGGGGGAGCCGGGCTGCCCGGCGGGTTCGTCGTCGGCACCTTCGGCGGGTTCGTCCGCGGAAACGCCGCGGTTGCCGACATCGGGTCCGGTTTCCACCGGTTCATCGGACGCCGTTCGCGGATCGGGTGGCAAGGTCATCGCGCGTTCCTTTCTTATCGGGTCGGGAAGAACGAAACGCGCGGTGCCATGATCCGTGCCTTACTGTTCGCTGGTGGCCTCGGCGACCTGCTCGGCCTCGGCCGTCGGCGTTTCGGTCGCGGCCTCGACATCGGCGGCGACGACGGCTTCGGCCTCTTCCGGCGTGTCGGCGGCGGGGGTCGCAGCGGCTGCAGCGGCAGCGGCGGCCTCGTCGGCTTCGGCCTGCTTGGTCGCGCGTTCCTCGGCGCGCTCGGTGGCCTTCTCGCCGGGCTTGCCCTTGGTGGGGTTCAGCCGTGCCGCGCGCTCGCGCACGCCCGCCACATCGAGGAAGCGCGCGACGCGGTCGGTCGGCTGCGCGCCGTTCGACAGCCAGTATTTCGCGCGCTCGGCGTCGATCTGGACGCGCTGGTCGTTATCCTTGGCGAGAAGCGGGTTGTAGTTGCCGATCTTCTCGATGAACTTGCCATCGCGCGGGCTACGCGCATCGGCGACGATGATGCGGTAGTAAGGACGCTTCTTGGAGCCGCCCCGCGACAGACGAATGCTGAGTGCCATTATATAGTCTTCCTTGTAGCTTATTGCGTTGATTGATTATTTCTTGCGGTTGCCGAAACCGGCCATGCCCGGTGGCAACCCGCCGCCCGATCCGGGAAGCCCCGGCAGGCCGGGCAGGCCGCCGCCGAGCCCCTTCATCGCCTCACCCATGTCGGCACCGCCGATCGCGTTGCCCAGGCCGCCCATGCCGCCCTTGCCCAGCATCGCCATCATGCCCTTGATGCCGCCCATTTTGCGGATCTTCTTCATCGCGGTCGACATTTCCAGGTGCATCTTCAGTAGCTTGTTGACGTCCTGCACATTGGTGCCGGAGCCCTTGGCGATGCGGATCTTGCGCTTGGCGGTGATGACCTCGGGCTTGGCGCGCTCCTTCAGCGTCATCGATCCGATGATCGCCTCCATATGCACCAGCACCTTGTCGCTGCCGGGCGCGGCCGCCATCGCGTTCTGCGCCTTCTTCATGCCGGGGATCATCCCCGCCAGCGCGCCGAGGCCACCCATGCGCCGCATCTGCTGCAGCTGGCCGCGCAGGTCGTTCATGTCGAACTGACCCTTGGCCAGCCGCGACGCCATGCGCTCGGCGTCTTCCTGCTGGATCGATTCCGCGGCGCGCTCGACGAGCGACACGACGTCGCCCATGCCGAGGATACGGCCCGCGACACGCTCCGGATGGAACGCCTCCAGCGCATCGAGCTTCTCACCCGTGCCAGCGAACTTGATCGGCTTGCCCGTCACCGCGCGCATCGACAGCGCCGCGCCGCCGCGCGCATCGCCGTCCATCCGCGTCAGCACGATCCCCGTCAGCGGCACCTGCTCGCTGAAATTTTGCGCGACGTTGACCGCGTCCTGGCCGGTCAGCGAATCGACGACGAGCAGGATCTCCTGCGGCCGCGTGATGTCGGCGACCGCCTTCATCTCGTCCATCAGCGCCTGGTCGACGTGCAACCGGCCCGCGGTGTCGAGCATCAGGACGTCGTAGCCCTGCAGCTTCGCCGCCTGGATCGCCCGCCGGGCGATGTCGACCGGCTGCTGGCCCTGCACGATCGGCAGCGTCGCGACCTCGATCTGCGTGCCCAAAGTCGCCAGCTGTTCCTGCGCGGCGGGGCGATTGACGTCGAGCGACGCCATCAAGACCTTCTTGCGGTCGCGCCCACCCTGCCCGCCCGACAGCCGCTTGGCGATCTTCGCGGTCGTCGTCGTCTTGCCCGAACCCTGGAGCCCGACCATCATGACGATCGCGGGTGGCGCGACGTTCAGGTCCAGCTCGGACGCACCGGTTTGTCCCTCGGCGCCGCCCAGCATCGCGACCAGCGCGTCGTTGACGATCTTGACGACCTGCTGGCCGGGCGTGATCGATCGCAGGACGTTGTGGCCGACCGCCTGTTCGGTGACCTCGTCGACGAACTTGCGCGCGACGGGCAGCGCGACGTCCGCTTCGAGCAACGCGACGCGGACCTCGCGCATCGCCGCCCGCACGTCCGCCTCGGTCAGCGCGCCGCGACCGCGCAGGCGATCGAAGACGCCGCCTAGCCGGTCGCTCAGACTGTCGAACATGCGCCTTCACCTCCAATCGGGCCACAAAACGCACAAAACGCCGGCGGGCGAAACCTCGCCGGCCAGCGTGCGCCCGTGGGCGCTAGGATTGGGCGTTCAGTGACTGAACGTTGGCGAAGCGTTAGACGGCAGCCAGGCAAAATACAAGATGGCTAACTCGTCGCGAAAGTGGGTGCATTCGACGCCGATCAACAACCGCAACATCACCCTCGCTTCTCAACATCGCCGAAAGCGAGAAGGTACCCCTCGCTGTTCACAGCTCGCGAGGTGGTAACCGCTCCACCCCCGCGAAGGCGGGGGCCCAGTTGGGATGTCCTCACGGCAACGCCACACGGTCGTACAAATCTTCCCAATCAGGGTTGAAGCCTTCGATCTCGCGCAGCTTCCAGGCGCGGTTCCATTTCTTCATCTGCCGCTCGCGGAGCCGCGCGGCTTCCCAGCTTCCCGCGACCTCGTACCAGACCAGGAGCTTGCAGTCGTACTGGCGCGTGAAACCGGGGACGACGTCGTTGCGGTGTTCCCATATGCGCTTCGCGAGGTCGGTGGCGGAGCCGATATAGATCGTGCCGTTGCGCTTGCTGGCCATGATGTAGACGCACGCTTGTTCGCTCATCGGGGCGCTTCCCAACTGGGCCCCCGCCTTCGCGGGGGTGGATCAGGATAGGTACAGGGATGGATTTGCAAGGTCAAAGCGCTCGGGACGCGAGGCGGTCGCCGTCCTTTCCGTGGACTTACCCCCACCCCATCCCTACGTCGCGCTGCCATGTCCGCAGACGTCGTAACCCTAGGCTGCCGCCTAAACATCGCCGAAAGCGAAACCATCCGTGCACTGCTCGGCGACTGCGACACGGTAGTGGTCAACAGCTGCGCGGTCACCGCCGCCGCCGTCAAGGAAACGCGCGCCGCGATCAGACGCCTGCGCCGCGAGCGGCCGGGTGCCGAGCTGATCGTCACCGGCTGCGCGGCAACGATCGACCCCGCCGGGTTCGCCGCGATGGCCGAGGTCGACCGGGTCGTCGCCAACTACGCCAAGCTCGCGCCCGCCAGCTGGGGCAGCGCGCTGCCCGCCGCGCCGCCG
>NZ_CAHJWJ010000017.1 GCF_903642285.1 Sphingomonas bacterium | reverse complement strand
CGCCTCCCCCGCCGCCGCCGCCTCCGCCGGTAGTGACGTGCTCGCCGGGTCCTTTCATCGTGTTCTTCGAATGGAACAAGTCGGACATCACGCCGGAGGCCGGGTCGATCCTCGACAACGCCGTCACCCAGTATCAGAGCTGCGGTACCGCGCAGGTCATGCTGGCCGGCTTCACCGACACCTCGGGTACGCCGAAGTACAATATCGGTCTCTCGCAGCGTCGTGCGAACGCGGTGAAGGCTTACATGACGGCGCATGCGATCCCGGACGGCGTCATCACGACGCAGGCGTACGGCGAAGACCCCGCCCATCTCCGCGTTCAGACGGCGGACGGTGTGCGCGAGGTCCAGAACCGTCGCGTGGAAGTCACCTACGGACCGGGTTCGGGCAACTAAGCCTACCCATCCATCGGATGCGACAAGGGGAGGTCGGCGAAAGCCGGCCTCCCTTTTCGTTTGTGCGTGCACTGCTATGGGAGCGCGAAGAACAAATCGGAGAGAGCATGACCCCGGATTTCGACTTCGCGCTTGATGAGGATGCGGAGATGATCCGCGATACGACGCGGCGCTTCGCTGCGGATCGGATCGCGCCGCTTGCGGTTCGGATCGATTCGGAAGACTGGTTTCCGCGCGATCTGTGGCCCGAAATGGGCGCGCTCGGCCTGCATGGCATCACCGTCGGCGAGGCGGATGGCGGCCTCGGCCTTGGCTATCTCGAGCATGTGCTCGCGGTGGAGGAGGTCAGTCGCGCATCGGCTTCGGTCGGCCTCAGCTACGGCGCGCATTCCAACCTTTGCGTCAACCAGATCAGCCGTTGGGGCAACGCGGCGCAGAAGGCGAAGTATCTGCCGAAATTGATATCGGGCGAGCATGTCGGCAGTCTCGCCATGTCGGAAGCCGGGGCGGGGTCGGACGTGGTGTCGATGAAGCTGCGCGCGAATGCGGTCGATGGCGGATTCCGGCTGAACGGCACGAAATTCTGGATCACCAACGCGACCTATGCGGACACGCTGGTCGTGTACGCGAAAACGGGTGAGGGCAGCCGCGGCATCACCGCATTCCTGGTCGAGCGCGATATGCCGGGTTTTGCGATCGGGCAGAAGATCGACAAACTCGGGATGCGCGGATCGCCGACCGCGGAGTTGGTGTTTGACGACTGTTTGGTACCAACCGAAAACGTCATGGGTGCGCTACACGGCGGTGTCGGCGTGCTGATGTCGGGGCTCGATTACGAGCGCGCAGTGCTGGCGGGAATCCAGCTGGGCATCATGCAGGCGTGCCTCGACGTGGTCGTCCCCTATGTCCGCGAACGCCAGCAGTTCGGTCAGCCGATCGGGTCGTTCCAGCTCATGCAGGCGAAGATCGCGGACATGTACGTCGCGCTGAACTCCGCACGCGCCTATGTCTATGCGGTCGCGCGGAGTTGCGACGCGGGAAGGACGACGCGGTTCGATGCGGCGGGTGCGATCCTGCTGGCGAGCGAGAATGCGGTGCGGGTGGCTAACGAGGCGGTGCAGGCGCTGGGCGGCGCGGGTTACACGAAGGACTGGCCGGTCGAGCGTTACATGCGCGATGCCAAGCTGCTCGATATCGGCGCGGGGACGAACGAGATCCGCCGGATGCTGATCGGCCGCGAACTGATCGGCGCGCCCGAGCGCGTGGTGCAATAGCGACGCCGATCTTTCCGAGGCATGGAAATCGCTCCGTCATCGCCTCACTCTCCGCTGGCCGCTAACCCCCGGTCCTTCAGCATCGGCGCGATTTCGGGGTCCTTGCCGTAGAACGACCGGAATATCGTGTCGTAATCCTGGCTATGCCCTCGCGACAGGACGAGGTCCCGGAACCGATCGCCGTTCGCGCGGGTCAGCCCGCCATGCGCCTCGAACCACGCGAACGCGTCGTTCTCCAGCATCTGCGTCCACAGATAGCCGTAATAGCCCGCCGCATAGCCACCAGACCAGATGTGCTGGAAATAGCTCGACCGGTAGCGTGGCGGGACATGCGCGACGTCGAGTCCGGTCTTCGTCAGCGCCGCGGTTTCGAACGCGTCGACATCCTGCTTCGGCGCGCTGGCCGGCAAAGCGTGCCATTGCATGTCCAGTTCCGCCGCTGCGATCAATTCGCCCAGTGCATAGCCCTGGTTGAACTTCTGCGCCTTCCGGATCTTGTCGACCAGCATCTGCGGCATCGGCGCGCCGGTCTTGTAATGAACCGCGTAATTCGCCAGCACCTTAGGATCGAGCGCCCAATGTTCGTTGAACTGCGACGGGAATTCGACGAAATCGCGCGCCGATGCACCAAGCGACGGATAGGCGATCTGCGAAAAGAAGCCGTGCAGCGCGTGGCCGAATTCGTGGAACATCGTCGTCACGTCATCGAAGCTGATAAGCGCTGGCCGGCCGGGTGCCGGCTTCGGCAGATTGGCGACGTTGTAGATGACGGGCGACGTGCCGAGCAGCGCCGATTGGCCGACGAAGCTGCTGTTCCAGGCACCGCCCTGCTTGTTGTCGCGCTTGAAATAATCGCAATACCACAAGGCCAGATGCTTGCCGTCCCGGTCGAACACCTCGAACACGCGCACGTCCGGATTGTAGACGGGGATGTCGTGGCGTTCCTTGAAGCTGATCCCGTAGAGCTGGTTCGCGGCGAAGAAGACCCCCTTCTGCAGCACGGTGTTAAGCTCGAAATACGGCTTCACCTCCGCCGGATCGAGGTCGAAGCGCGCCTTTCGGACCTGTTCGGCATACAGGTCCCAGTCCCAGGGCTTGACCGCGAAGCCGCCGCCCTGCGCCTTGATCAGCGCGTCGATCTCCGCCGCCTCACGCCGTTCCTCGGCCGCCGTGGCGGGAATGAGCTTCGCCATGAAGGCTTCGGCGGTGCCGGGGGTTTTCGCCATCTGGTCGACCAGGACATAGTCCGCCCAGCTCGGAAAGCCGAGAAGCGCCGCCTTTTTCGCGCGAAGCTGCGCGATCGATGCGGCGATGTCACGGGTGTCGTTGGCGTCCCCCTTTTCGCTTCGCATCCAGCTGGCGTCGAACAGTTTCGCGCGCGTCGTCCGGTCGGTCATCGATTGCAGCGCGGGCTGCTGCGTCGTGTTCTGCAGCGGTACGACCCATTTGCCGGTCAGCCCGCGCGTCTTGGCCGCCTCCGCCGCCGCGGCAATCCCGCCCTCACCAAGCCCGGCAAGCGCGGCGGGATCGTCCACCACCAGGCCGCCCGCCCTGGTGCCTGCAAGCAGCTTCTGGACGAACGCGGTCTGTAGCGTAGACAGCTGCGCATTGAGGTCGCGCAGCGTCGCCTTGTCGGTGTCGGACAGCTTGGCACCGGCGCGGATGAAACGCTGGTGGACGATGGTCAGCAATTGTATCTGGTCCGGGTTCAGCCCGAGCGTCGCGCGCGTATCCCAAAGCTTCGCGACGCGCGCGAAGAGCGCCGGGTCGAGATAGATCGTGTCGCCATGCGCGGCGAGCGCACGCGCTTCGGCCTTCTGCACCGCTTGGCGGGCGGGGTTGGTGTCCGCCTGATTGACCGCACCGAACGCCGCCGACACGCGCCGCAGCATCGCACCCGATCGTTCCATCGCGGCAATGGTGTTGTCGAAGGTCGGCGGCGCGGGGTTGTCGGCGATGCCGCGGACTTCGGCGATCTGCTGCGCCATGCCCTGCTCGAATGCAGGCTGGTAATCCGCGTCCGTGATCCGGTCGAACGGCGGGGCCTCGAACGGCAATGTGCTGCGCATGGCGAACGGGTTGTCCGCCGCCAGCGCCGGCGTGGCGGGTGCGGCGAGTGCGGTCGCCAGCATCAGGGTGAAACGCTTCATCGACCGATCTCCGTCATGTCTTTGGATTTCGCTGGTTCATGATCCGGTATCGGCCGAATGGCCAGTGAACGCCGTGCGCGATTGCGGAGTCCATGTCTCGCTGCCGCGCAGGAACGCGATCCAGCCCCAGATCGCCCCCGCGTGGCGCAGTAACTGGAAGGTGAAAGGTTCGGCGATCGCGGCGATGATCGCGGGGCCGATGCGCAGCCCCTTTTCCTGCCCCGTCCAGCGCTTGTAGATGTGGAGCGACCATAGATGGAAACTAAGGTCGATCGCGATCTTCGCGAGCATGATGAGCAGGATCGGCAACGCCAGCCTGAAACGCCCCGTTGCCACCAGCGCGATCAGGATGGCGAATGCGCCGAGCCCGTAGATCGGCTGGAACGTATCGAGCGCCTTGACCGGCAGCATCGCGGTGCCGAGCCGCCCGTAGCGGCGGTTGCCGACCATGTCGCGGTTCCAGTGTTGCGTCTGCAGAAACCCGCCGAACCAGCGCCGCCGCTGGCGCAGGAACGCCAGCGGGCTGGCGGGGGCATCGGTATAGGCCAGCGCACTGCCGACGACACGCACGCGCCAGTCGAGCCCCTGGTCTGCGGCATGGCGGTGGAGACGGTGGATCAGCTCGTAATCCTCGACCATGCAATCCGCGTCGAAGCCGCCGACCGCGATCACCGCGTCGCGCCGGAATGCGGCGAACGCGCCGGACACCAGGAGCAGGCTGTGCGCCTGTTCCCAGGCGTGGCGCGACAGGAAGTTGCGGACATATTCGTAGCTCTGGAACCATTCGAACAACCGCGCCGACAGGCTCGGGCCGCAGACGGGCGCGAGAACGCCGGTTGCCGCCACCAGTTCGGGTTCCGCCGCGAACGCCGCGCGCATCGCGGCGATCGCATCGGGTTTCAACAATGTATCGGCATCGACCGTCAGCACGACCTCGTCCTCCATCGCCAGCAACGCATCGTTCAGCGCATGCGCCTTGCCCCGGTGCGCCAGCCGCAGCCAGCGCAGCGTCGGATGACCAGGTGCGGGTGCGCTGACGGCCACGTCGGCAGGCAAGGCCAGGCCATAACGGCCGAGCATCAGGTCCGCGGTGCGATCGGTCGATCCGTCGTCGGCGATCAGGATCGTGTCGGGCGGGGTCTGCTGCGACTGGAGCCGGTCGATCGTCATCTCCAGTACCTCCGCCTCGTTGAAGGCGGCGACGATGACGCCCAACGTGGCCGGTGTCGCGTCGGCAGCGAAGGGGCGGGCAGAGATGTGTTCCAGGTCGCGGATCTGAAGCGCGGTGAAGATCAGCAGGACGGTATCGTAGAGGACATAAGCGATCCCGATCGACCAGATCGCGACGCCTTGACGATCGAACGCCTGTGCGAACAACAGGATGAACGTGAGCGGTGCGGCGAGGCCGATGAGACGGCTGGCCACCGGGATCGGCCGCGGCGAATAGCGCGGCGATGCTGCGATCAGGACCGCGTTCAGGGATGTCATGCGTGAAATTGCCGATCTAGGTTAGGGCGAGCAGATCGCGTAACGTCGCGCCGGATTCAAGGGAGATCGAAGATGGTGGCACGATATACCCGGACGGCGATGCTGTTCCACTGGCTGATCGCCGTCGGTATCGTCGCCAACGTCGCGCTTGCGTGGGCCTGGCCGTACCTGGGCGATGCATCGGTGCGACCGGCGATCGATACGCACAAATCGATCGGGGTCACGGTGCTCGGGCTCGCGGCGATGCGAGTGATCTGGCGCTTGACGCACCGCCCGCCGCCGTTCCCCACGGACTACACGCTCGTCGAGCGCAAGGCCGCGCACGGGGTGCACTGGGCATTCTACGTCCTGATCTTCGCGATGCCGCTGACCGGGTGGATCATGGACTCGGCGTACAAGGATGCGGCGAGCCATCCGATGTACTGGTTCGGGCTGTTCCAATGGCCGCGGATCGCTGCGGTGATGCATCTCGACCCGGCGCTGCGCGACCGCGTGCATGACGGGTTCGGCGCGGCACACAGCTATCTGGCCTGGGTGATCTACGCGCTGTTTGCGCTGCACGTCGGTGCGGTGGTCAAGCACGAGTGGATCGACGGCGATCGTGAGCTCAAGCGGATGCTGCCCGGCGGTGCCGAGGCCACCAAGTGAAATCGTCGTCATCCTGTGATCGGGACTGGCGTAAGGGCGTGTTAGCGATATATGACACCTTGCCGAGCCGAAGTGGCCGGCGGACAGGAGATCTCGATGCGCGGATATGTGATGACGGCGGGCGTTGCCGCGGCGATGCTGATGGGTGCGCAGGCCGACGCGAAGGGGTGTCTGAAGGGTGCGGCTGTCGGCGGAGTCGCCGGCCATTATGCGCATCACCACGCCGTGCTCGGTGCGGCGGCAGGCTGTGCGATCGGCCATCACCGCGCCAAGGTCGCGGCGCGGCAGCGGGCGGCGGAGCAGCGGCAGGCGGGACGTTGATCCGGGCGACCGGCCCCGCCCAAATGGCCGGGGCCGGTCGCTGATGCCGCCCGTCACCGATCTGGGCAGCGCCGCGCATGTCGTGCAACTGGCGCTGACCCCGATCTTTCTGCTGACGGGACTTGCCTCGCTGCTGAACGTCTTCACGACGCGGCTCGGGCGCGTGGCGGATCGGGTAGACCGTTTGAACGAAGCGGCGGGATCGGACCGTCGGCAACTGGATCGGCTCCGGCTCCGCTCGCGCATCCTCGACGGGGCGGTGCTGTTTGCGGCGGTGTCCGGTGGTCTAACGTGCGCGGCGGCGCTCACGCTGTTCTTCGGTGCGCTTCGGGACTCGGCGATGGGGGTGTGGCTGTTCGCGTCCTTCGGCGCGGCGCTCGGTTGCGCAATGCTGGCATTGACGGCGTTTTCGGCGGAGATGATCCTGTCCGGGCGTCAGGTCCGCGAAGCGGCGACGCCCGAGGTCGACCGACCGCCGGACAGCGATCGGGGTTCAGAAAAATCCGGCGCGTAACGTCCGGCTAGAACGCAAAGTACGGGCCCACGGTGGTACCGGTGGTTCGCCCCTCGATCGCGGTGTAGACAGTCTTGCCGAAGAAGAAGGGCACCCCGAAATCGAAACTGTTGGCGAAGGGCAGCGGCGGTTTCACGAGCGTCGGATTGACGCCGAGCCCCGGGGCAACGTTGACCGATGCAAACAGGGTCAGCGGCGTGTACAGCGTGAACGCACCGCTTGCGATCGTGCCGTTCGTCGCGGTGAGCACCGGCGACAGCAAGGTCGGCGAGGGCGGGCAGTAATAGGCGATCAGGTCGGTGCGCGTGCAGGGATTGAGCGTCGTGTCGATGAAATAATAATCGTTGCTGCCGCTGTCGAGAAAGCTCTGAGTCAGCGCCTTCCCGTTGTACGTCGCGGTGAGAAGGCCGGCACCCAGGCGACTGGTCGATGTCGTCAGCGGCAACAGATTGGCCGCGCTTAACATGTTGTTCGTCTGCGTGCCGATCCCGAACGTCACCGTACCCGTCAACGTCGCGACCCCGGCTTGCGGGACCGCGGGCAGCGACAGGATCGTCCCGTTATTGTCGACCGCGAACGCGGCGACCGGGTTTGGCAGTTGCTCGAATGCGCCGGCGGCAACCGCGGCGCGCGCGATGATGCTGCTGCAGCCGCTGGCCGGGCAATCATAATAGATCGCGCCCGACGATCCCCCTGCGACCGTGCAGAAGGAACCGCAATCGGTCGTCGTCGTGCCGACCCCGATGATCCCGTTCGCGCCGAAATCCTGCACAGAGGTGATCGCGGAACCGCCGCCCGACGAGCAACTGGCCGGGGCGGTCGCGAAGGTGCCCGCGTCGCCGATCGCCTGGAACGGCATGTTGGCGACATTTTCACCGGCGATCGAGAAATCGGCCTTACGAACCGACCCGAACGCGTAGGAATTGACGTATTGATAGCATTCGCCGACCGGGTTCGCCGCCGGATCGGTCTCGGTCGGCAGCGCGGCGAGCAGACTTGGGTTCAGCACCGGCTGGATCAGCCGCAAGCCGACGGATCCGGTATCGAGGATGATATGGTCGATCGTCTGGCAATTGGTGGTCGATCCCGGCGCGCAGATCGTGATCGTGACATAGGGTTCGTTGAACGCGCTATACCCGTTGGTGCCGACCTGAAGCGCGGCTGGGCCCGCGTCGAACACCACTGTCGCGATGTTGGTCGGCGCAACCGGGGTCGGCGTCGGTGTCGGTGTCGGCGTGGGCGTGGGCGTTGTTGCGACGACGGGGACAGGCGTCGGTGTCGACGAATCGCCGCCGCAGCCGACGAGCGCGAGCGCGACCAGCAGCGCGGCCAGGGGGCGGCGGTTCATGGCTGCACCGGGAGATCGGCGGTCGAGAATCCGGCGGGGGCGAGCGACGGGATATAGGCGACGCCGTGGAACCAGCCCATATGCCCCGCGGTCTGGATCTGGAGATCGGCCTGATCGACCTGCGCGGGACGGCGCAGTGCATGGCGCACGCGACCGACCCCGCCACCGGCGGATGCCTGATACGGACCAAAATATTTGCCGAGCACGGTGCGCAGATCGGGCTTGCCCGGGCCCGACCAGGTCACGGCGAACACCTGACCCGACGCATTGGAGAACTCGTGGACAAGCCCGCCATTACCGCGCGTCAGGTCGTGTCGCGCATAGCCACGCATCGACAGCGATGCCATTCGGGCCCCCATCCTGCCGCCGTCGACTTTCACGCTGGAGACGGGGCCGCCAAGCTCGGCATGCGCGCCGCTTGCGAGGACCAGGATGGCGGCGATCGAGAGGATCGCCCTTCGGATGGGGACTAAAGACACGTCGGACGAACTTTCCGTGCGAGGATCCGGATACGCAGGTCGCCCCCGACGAACGCCGATGCAAGATTATCGGCGGGGGATAGGGTGTCAAGCGCAACAGCACCGATATCGGACGGACCGGAACCGGCTTGCGGATTCTGTGAGGCCCGAGCCGCTGGCGATCTTCGCCCCGCCGCCATGGTGACATCGTCGCGGTCGATGCCGATCTACCGGCCGATGTCCGCGCGTTGCGAAAGCCAATGTTCGCGACGGGGGCGGGTCGGCGGAACGTCAAAAGGGCCGATAGTAAACCAGACTAAGCTTAAGGTATGCGTAACCATCTTGTCGCTATTCCGTTCGGCGCAAACGATATTCTATTGGTCGCGAATAGTTTTACAGCGGTCATCCTTGTCGGCATTGTATTCGTAACGGACGGGGGTGACGATGATTGATCGTATCGGTACGATGGTGGCATGCGACGACGATCGGTTCGACATAGAATCGACGTTCGATGCCGAATCGGCCGGACTCGACGACCTCGCGGCGCTGAAGACGATCGGCGCGCTGTCGCCCGCACTGGCACTGGCGGCCTGTGGCGGCGGCGATGCCGCGCCAGCGGCGGCGAGCGCGCCCGTCACGGTCGTGACCACGGTGGCGCTCACCCCTACGCAAGCCAGCCGCTTCCTCGGCCATTCGACGATGGGAGGGACCCGCGCGATGGTGAACAGCGTCGTCTCCTCCGGCTATGATGCCTGGATTATGGCGCAGTTCGCCACCCCCCGTACGACCACGCATTGGGACTGGCTCGTCGCGAACGGGTATAACGCCGCTGCCAACGTCAACAGCGAGGCCGGGTTCGACGCGACGATGTGGCGCGGCATGATCTCGGATCCCGATCAGCTCCGCCAGCGCGTGGGGATGGCGCTGCTCGACATGCTCGTCGTCGGGATCGATGGGGTGAACACGAATTGGCGGGCGTTCGCCGCCGCCGCCTATGTCGACGTGCTGCTCGACAATGCCTTCACCAATTACCGCCAGATCCTGGGCGCTATCACCACCAATGCGGCGATGGGATCGTTCCTAACGTTCCTGAACAATCGCAAGGCCAATCCTGCGACTGGGTCCGAACCCGACGAGAATTACGCGCGCGAATCGATGCAGCTGTTCACGCTTGGGCTGTACCAGCTTAATATGGACGGCAGTCAGATTATGTCCGGCGGCACGCCGGCGACCACATATTCGCAGGCGGATGTCTCGGGACTGGCGCGCGTGTTCACCGGACTGTCGCTCGCAGCAGGCGGTACGACGACGCCCGATGTCTACCGGGCACCGCTCGTCGTGAACGCGTCGATCAACGAGACGGGCAGCGCCAGCTTCCTCGGCACGACGGTGACCGGTGGCGGGATGGCGGCGGTCAATTCGGCGCTTGATGCGATCTTTGCGCATGCCAACATGCCGCCCTTCGTTTCGAAGCAGTTGATCCAGCGGATGGTCACCAGCAACCCGTCCGCGGGCTATATCGGCCGCGTGGCGGCAGTGTTCGCCGATAACGGCAAGGGCGTTCGCGGCGACATGCAGGCGGTGATCCGCGCGATCCTGCTGGATACCGAGGCGACCGGCGACGCGTCGCTTGCCGCCAACGCGTCCGGCAAGCTGCGCGAACCTGTGATGCGGCTGACCAATTGGGCGCGTGCCTACAACGTCGCCTCGCCATCCGCCGCCTGGGCGATCGGCGACACGTCGAGCACGACGACGCGGCTCGGTCAGTCGATGGGACGCAGCCAGACCGTCTTCAACTGGTTCCGCCCCGGCTACACGCCGCCCGACACCGCGATCGCCTCGGCCGGGCTCGTCGCGCCGGAATTCCAGATCACCAACGAACAGACCGTCGTCGCTTATGTGAACTTCATGCAAGCACTGGTGCAGAACGGCATCGGCGACGTGAAGGCCGACTATACCGACATCCTGACGAAGGCCGCGGACAGCGCGTCGCTGGTGGACGAGGTCAATACCGTGCTCGCCGCGGGGCAATTGTCCGCGGCGACCGTCGCGTCGATCAAGGCCGCGGTCGACAGCATTTCCGCCACCGCGACCACCGGGCCTGCATCGCGGGTACAAATCGCGATCCTCCTGACGCTTGCGTCGCCCGATTATCTGACGGTGAAGTGATATGAGCCGCTTCGACAACGACCAGTCGCGCCGCGCCTTTCTCCGGCGATCCGCGCAATTGGGGCTGGCGGGGGTCGCCGCGCCGTTCGTTACCAGCTTGGGCGCGATCGGCGAAGCGGCAGCGGCGACCGCGAGCGACTACAAGGCGCTGGTGTGCATCTTCCTGTACGGCGGCAACGATTATGCGAACACGCTGCCGCCCTACGACCAGGCGAGCTACAATCTGTACCAGGCGCAGCGATCGAATATCGCGCTCGATCGCGCTTCGCTGGCGGCGACCGTTCTCAGCCCGACCAACAGCCTCGGCGGCCGACAATTCGCGCTTGCCCCGGCGATGGCGTCGCTGATGCCGGTCTTCAATGCGGGCAAGATGGCCGCGGTCTTGAACGTCGGCACGCTCGTCCAGCCGACGACCAAGGCGCAGTACAGCGCGGCGTCGGTGCCGCTACCGCCCAAGCTGTTCAGCCACAACGACCAGCAAAGCTATTTCCAGGCGTCCAGCCCCGAGGGCGCGACGTCAGGCTGGGGCGGCCGGATCGGCGATCTGTTCGAAAGCGGCAACGGCACGGCGACGCTGACGTGCATCAATGCCAGCGGCAACGCGGTGTACCTGGCGGGAAAACAGGCGATCCAATATGCGATCGGCACCGGTGGTCCGACCGCGCTGATCAACAACGCGACGACCTTGTACGGCTCGTCCACCGCGGCGTCGACGCTGCGATCACTGATGACCGCGCCGTCCGGGAACCTCTTTGCCGACGAACACGGCAAGGTCAGCGCGCGGGCGCTCAACCTCTATTCACAGGTGTCGGGCGCGCTGGCCAGCGCGCCGGCGGCGAACTTCCCGCTCTTCCCCACCACCAATCCGCTCGCGCTGCAGCTCAGGATCGTCGCGCAGATGATCTCGGTCTCGCAGGCGCTGAGCGCCAAGCGGCAGGTGTTCTTCGTCGCACTTGGCGGCTTCGACATGCACGAGAACCTGGCCGCGGCGCATCCGGTGCAGATCGGACTGGTCGCGGATGCGATGCGGGCGTTCTACGACACCACCAATAATCTCGGCGTGGCGGACAAGGTCACCGCCTTCACCGCCAGCGATTTCGGGCGGACATTGGTGTCGAACACCAGCGGTGCGGATCATGGCTGGGGGTCGATGCACTTCGTCATGGGTGGCGCGGTGAAGGGTCAGAAAATCTACGGCACCCCGCCCGCGATCGGCAACGGCACCGGCGACGATGTCGGGCAAGGGCGGCTGCTGCCGTCGATCTCGGTCGACCAATATGCCTCGACGCTGGCCAGCTGGTTCGGGGTGTCGGCGACCGACATGACGACGGTGTTGCCGAACATGGGGAACTACAATCCGTCGACCTGGAATCTGGGTTTCGTTTAACGTCTTCTCCCCCCTCCCGCGCGCGGGAGGGGGGCCGGGGGGTGGGCGGTCGCTTTCCACGAGCGGTGCCGCTGGAGATGAGCGAGCGCCCACCTTCGACCCCTGCCGTAATTGGGAAGGGGAGTAAGAAGGTTAATCCCCCACCACCCGCACCGGCACCGATTTCGACGCGGGCGTCTTCGACAATTCATCATGGTGGCCGATCGCGATCAGCACGTTGCATTCCGGATAATAGCCCGCGACCGTCCCGGCGGGGATGTTGTACCCGGTCAGCGTCAGCCCGCCCAGCTGGCGATCGACGCCGTCCTCCGCATCGCCGACCAGCCGCACCGTCTGGCCGTTGGTGAGGCCCGCCGCCTCGATATCCGCCGGGTTCATCAGCAGCACGTCGCGGGTGCCCTCGATCCCGCGGAAGCGGTCCGAATAACCGTAGATCGTCGTGTTGAACTGGTCATTGGACCGCATCGTGATCAGCCGGTACCGCCCGGGCGCATCCTCGAACCCGACGGCGTTGCGTTCGCCCGGCGTCGTGAAGACCGCCTTGCCCGATTCGGTCTTCCAGATCCGCTGATGCGCGCCGTTGCCGCGATAGAAGCCGCCCGCCTGGTACATACGCTTGTTGTAATGGTGGAATTCCTCGGGATAGGTCCGCTCGATCAGGTCGCGGACCAGCCCGTAATCGGCGGTCCATTCGTCCCATTTCAGCCCGGGGTTGGGCGCGAGCGTCGCCTTGGCGATCCCCGTCACGATCGCGAGTTCGCTCTTCGCCTCCACCGACACCGGCTTGCGGTGGCCGATCGAACCGTTGATCATCGAAAAGCTGTCCTCGCTCGTCACGGTCTGGACACCGCCCGCCTGCAAATCGGTTTCGTACCGGCCGAGGCACGGCAGGATATAGGCATGTTTGCCCGGAAAGAGGTGGCTGCGATTGAGCTTGGTCGACACCATGACCGTCAGGTCCTGCGCCGCCCATGCCGCCTCCAGCTTTTGCTGATCGGGGATCGCGCGCAGGAGGTTGCCGCCGAGGCAGATGAACGCGCGGACCTTGCCCGCGAACAACGCCTCGGTCGCCTCGACGATGTTATAGCCGTCCTCGCGCGGCGCGGTGATGCCGAACAATTCGTCGATCGTGTCGAGCGGTACCAGATGCGCCTTTTCCGCGATCCCGACGGTGCGCTGTCCCTGCACATTGCTGTGTCCGCGCACCGGGCAGCAGCCCGCTCCCGGCTTGCCGATGTTACCGCGCAGCAACAGCAGATTGACCAGCATCGCGATGTTGGTTGCGCCGTGCGCGTGTTGGGTTAGCCCCATCCCGTACACGCCGATCACCTTTTCCGCGGCGATATAGACCGCCGCAGCGTCGCGGATCGCCGCTTCGCTCAACCCGCTCTCATGCTCGATATCGGCCCAGGTCGCGGCGCGGCAGGACGCGGCGAAGTCGTCGAAGCCGGTGGTATGCTGGTTGACGAACGGGTGGTCGATGACCTCGGCCTTGCCCGCCGCGCGCGCCGCGTCGTCCGCCTCGACCACGCATTTGCACATGCCGAGCATCGCCGCGATGTCGCCGCCCGCCTTTAGCTGGTGATATTGGTCGGAGATCTTCGTCTCCTTCCCCGTCAACATCCCGACCGGGCTTTGCGGATCGACGAAGGATACGAGCCCCTGTTCGAGGATCGGGTTGAACGTGACGATCTTCGCACCGCGACCCTTTGCTTCCTTCAGCGGATGCAGGAAGCGCGGGCTGTTCGTCCCCGGGTTCTGCCCGAAGAAGAAGAACGCGTCGGTCTGCTCCAGGTCCGCCCACACGATCGTACCGACGGGCGAGCCGATGACCTTGGTCAGGCCGACCGACGTCGTCTCGTGGCACATGTTCGAACTTTGCGGCAGGTTGTTCGTCCCGAACGCCCGTGCGAGCAGCGCATAGAGATAGGATGCCTCGAGCCCCGCATGCCCCGATGCGTAGAACACCGCCTCGTCGGGTTGCAGCGGTTTCAGCGCGGCAGCTATACCCGCAAACGCCTGGTCCCACGTCACCGCGACATAGCGATCGGTCGCCGCATCGTAGCGCATCGGGTGCGTCAGCCGGCCCGTCATCTCCAGGTCATGGTCTTTCCAGTCCCGGAGCGCCGTGACACTATGCGCCGGATGCAGCCAGAATTCAGGCTTGCACCGCGTGCCGGTCAATTCCCATAACGTCGCCTTCGCACCGTTTTCGCAGAATTCGAACGCCGAATAATTGGCGGGCTTGGGCCAGGCGCAGGACACGCACATCACGCCCTTTGGCTTGTTGAGCTTGCCAAGCGTCGCGAGCGACGCAGGTCCGTTCCAGGTTTCGCCGAAGACGCTGGCGATTCCCTTGAGCGATCCCCAGCCACCCGCCGGCCCAGGGGAATGCGGCAGGTCGCGGGTTTCGGTCATGCGATCGCTTTCTTTCGTTCGGATACCGTCAGTTAGGCCCGTGCCCGGCCATGTGCCACCCCCGGCGGCGCGATTCCACGTGATTGCGCTCCATCGCTCCCGAGCCTATCTACTCTCGCATGATCGTAATTCGGACGATCTGAGTTCGTTTCGGACGCGGGTTCAATACCCGCCGGCTCCACCATGACCGCCGACGGCACGTCCGCCGGTGGTCCCGACGGGGCCGAAATGGGTTCGACGGGGCAGACGAGGTGAAGGACGCGATTCGTTAGGTCGGCCCGTTATGCCGGCAAGCTCGCTAAATGCGAACGACAACGAGCCAGTAATGGCACAGGCACTCGCCGCCTAAACAGCGGTTAGTGACGCGGCACGGGGAGCGCCGGGCAACAGAAGCTCCCCACCCATCATCGCATCCCATTTATAGTGTTCGAACGTCGTCGCTGTTCTCCCGCGAAAGCGGGAGCCCGGGGTCGCGGGCGATATCGTTCCTGGCTCCTGGACTCCCGCTTTCGCGGGGGAACAAGCAACTTGGCCGGGCAATAACCGCACCGCGAATCGTATCGCCCAGCAGGCGCAGATCGTCGGCGCGCGCATTGCCCCTGCGCCAGACCAGTGCGATGCGGCGTTCCGCGCTCAGCCCCTCGACCGCGTGGCTGGTGACGCGGGTACCCGACAGGATGCCGGCAGCGATCGCCATTTCGGGGAGTAGCGTGATCCCAAGCCCCGCATCGACCAGCTGGACCAGCGTCTGCAGCGTCGAGGCCACCAGCCGTGCCTCCGAATTCGGGGGCTGCAGATCGCACGCGGCGAGCGCATGGTCTTTCAGGCAATGCCCGTCTTCGAGGAACAGCAGCCGGGTCGCATCGATATCGTCCAGCGGGATGGCGACGCTCGACGCATCTTCCGCGGCGCAGACCGCCAACAGCAGCCGGTCCACCCCGATCTCGTAGGCTTCGACATCGCCGCACTCGACCGGCAGTGCGAGCAGCACGCAGTCGATCGTCCCCGCCTGCAGCGCCTCGCACGCCGGCCCCGTCAACATTTCGCGTACGAACAATCGCAGGTTCGGCCAGGCATCCGCGATCGCAGGAAGCATCTGCGGCAGGAGGAACGGTGCGACGGTCGGGATCGCGGCAAGGCGAACCGCCCCGGTCAGTGGCGCGCGCGACCCTTGCGCCGCAGTGCACAGATCCTCCGCCGCCCGGACGATCCCGCGGGCGCGGGCCACCACTTCGTCGCCGACGCTTGTGAAGCGCACGCTGCGTTTCGATCGCTCGACCAGCACCGCGCCAAGCAGCCGTTCCAGCTCGGCGATCCCCACCGACAGCGTGGATTGGGTCACGAAGCAGGCGGTCGCGGCGCGCCCAAAATGGTGAAGGTCGTGCAGCGCGATCAGATAGGACAATTGTCGAAGCGAGGGCATGTGCGTTGTAATCGGTTATTCCAATCACAGAAATCATGTTAACTCATTGGATTGATTTATCACGCCGTTGCATCGCAGAGTCCAGCAGGAAACCGGCCGATCGCCGCATGACTTCCCCTCGGTATATGGGGCTGGTCGCCGGTTTCCTGCGTCGCATCGTTTTCACATGGCACCGATATCTCGGGCCATATCCTGGGAGACTCCGCATGAACGCCGAAAGCCAGTGCCCGATGAATGGCGGCAAACTCGACGGTGCCGCCGTCCTTTTCGAAATGACGAACCGTTTGTGGTGGCCCAATCAGCTCGACATCTCGGTGCTTCACCAGAACCCGCCGGCAGGCGATCCGATGGACCCGGATTTCGATTATGCCGAAGAGTTCAAAAGCCTCGATCTGGACGCGGTCAAGGCCGACATCTTCGCGCTGATGACCGAATCGCAGGATTGGTGGCCCGCCGATTTCGGCCATTACGGCCCGCTGTTCATCCGCATGGCGTGGCACGCGGCGGGCACCTACCGCATCGGCGACGGCCGCGGCGGCGCGGGTGCAGGGCAGCAGCGGTTCGCGCCGCTCAATTCCTGGCCGGACAATGCGAACTTGGACAAGGCGCGGATGCTCGTCTGGCCGATCAAGCAGAAATACGGCCGCAAGCTCAGCTGGGCCGATCTGCTGGTGCTGTCGGGCAATTGTGCGCTCGAATCGATGGGCTTCGAGACCGCGGGCTTTGCGGGCGGCCGGGTGGACGTCTGGGAACCGGCAACCGACGTCAATTGGGGGGCGGAGCGCGAGTGGCTGGCGGACAATCGCTACAGCGGTGACCGCGACCTCGCACACCCCCTGGCCGCAGTTCAGATGGGGCTCATCTACGTCAATCCGGAGGGGCCTAACGGCAATCCGGACCCATTGAAATCCGCGCACGACATCCGCGAGACGTTCGGTCGCATGGCGATGAACGACGAGGAGACGGTGGCGCTGATCGCCGGCGGTCACACCTTCGGCAAGACCCACGGTGCGGCGGTGCCCGACCAGTATGTCGGTGCCGAGCCCGAGGGTGCGGGGATCGAGATGCAGGCGCTCGGCTGGGCGAACAGCTTCGGCACCGGCAATGCCGGCGACACGATCACCAGCGGCCTCGAGGTCACCTGGACGCAGGAGCCGACCAAGTGGACCAACCTGTATTTCAAGAACCTGTTCGAGCATGAATGGGAACTGACGACCAGCCCCGCGGGTGCCAAGCAGTGGATCGCCAAGGATGCGGTCGAGGACGTGCCCGACGCGCATGATCCGTCCAAGAAGCGTCGCCCGACGATGCTGACGACCGATCTCGCGCTTCGGTTCGACCCCGTCTACGCGCCGATCTCGCGGCGCTTCAAGGACGACCAGGCCGCGTTCGGCAAGGCGTTCGCCGAGGCGTGGTACAAGCTGACCCACCGCGACATGGGTCCGCATTCGCTGCTGCTCGGCAAGGAAGTCCCTGCCGAACCGCGCATCTGGCAGGACCCCGTTCCCGTCGCCGACCATCCGCCGATCGGCGAGACACATATCGCCGAGCTGAAGGCGACGATCCTGGCATCCGGCCTGTCGACAGCGCGACTGGTATCGACCGCATGGGCATCCGCCTCGA
The DNA here is from genome assembly GCF_903642285.1 of Sphingomonas bacterium. GTDB lineage: Bacteria > Pseudomonadota > Alphaproteobacteria > Sphingomonadales > Sphingomonadaceae > Sphingomonas. The sequence goes on along the minus strand of NZ_CAHJWJ010000017.1, from coordinate 51,509 downwards.
CCTTCCGCGGGACGGACAAGCGGGGCGGTGCGAACGGCGCGCGCATCCGGTTGGCACCGCAGAAGGATTGGGCGGTCAACGAGCCGGCCGAGCTTGCCGGGGCCCTCACGGTGTTCGAAGGCATCCAGCGCGATTTCAACGTGGGCGGCGGCTATGTCTCGCTGGCCGATCTGATCGTGCTCGGCGGCTGTGCGGCGATCGAGGCGGCGGCCAGGGCGGCGGGTCATGACGTGACCGTTCCCTTCACCCCGGGCCGGACAGACGCGTCGCAGGAGCAGACCGACGCGCATTCCTTCGCGCCGCTGGAGCCGAAGATCGACGCGTTCCGCAACTATGTCGGCGAAGAATCGACCTATTCGGACGAGGAGATGCTGGTCGACCGTTCGCACCTGCTGACACTGACCGCGCCGGAAATGACCGTCCTGATCGGCGGCCTGCGCGTACTGGGTGCCAATCACGGCGGGTCGGATCACGGCGTGTTCACCGATGCGCCGGGCACGCTGACCAACGACTTCTTCGCCAATCTGCTGAAGACCAGCTTCACGATGAAGTGGGAAGAGGCGGACGGCGTGTTCGTCGCGAAGGACCGCAGGACGGGCGAGAAGACGTGGACCGGGACTCGTGTCGATCTGGTCTTCGGATCGAACTCGCAGCTGCGCGCGCTGGCGGAGGCCTATGCGACCGACGATGCGAAGGGCAAGTTCGTGGACGCGTTCGTGGCGGCGTGGACGAAGGTGATGAACCTGGACCGGTTCGATCTTTCGCCCAAGCTGGAAGCCGAAGTAGCCTGAATTCCTATGGTCTGATGAGGGCCTCCGACCAAGCGGTCGGGGGCCTTTTTCGTTTGTGCGAACGATACTCCCGTCATTCCCGCGAAAGCGGGGACCTACCTCCTTCGTCCGCTAACCGCGGAGTGGAGTTGGGTCCCCGCTTTCGCGGGAATGACGGGTAAGTGCGCTGCAAACGCCAACGAAGCGCTCTAAGGTGGTCGCAGAAGGGGCGACGTGCATGCATCGGACGGAAGCGAAACGGGACCGACGCGCGCCCCCAGGAATGCTCTTCGTCGCCATGATCGGCGCGACCCTGACCGCCGCCGCTTACTGGCCCGGCCTCATGACCTGGGATTCGATGCGCGAGTATCGCGAGGGGTTGAGCGGGGATATCGACGATTGGCACCCGCCGGTGGTCGAATGGCTCTGGGGCCGGTTGGCGCAGATCGTTCCCGGCCCGGCACCGATGCTGGTATTGCAGCTCGCCTTGTATTGGGGTGGCCTCGTGCTGCTGGCCGCGCAGGTTCGGCGAGCGGGGCGGCCCGATGTCGGCTGCGGACTGCTGGCCTGCGGGTTCCTGCCGCTGGCGCTCGCGCTGACGGGGGCGATCCTGAAGGATAGTCTGATGGCGGGCGCGTTGCTGGTTGCGACGGGGCTGCTCGCGGTCCGGCTGCGCGGCGGCGGGGGATGGGCGAGCGTGGTCGCCATCCTGTTGCTGCTGTTCGCCGCGACGCTGCGCTTCAACGCGTTCTGCGCCTGTCTGCCGCTGACGATCGCGCTGCTGCCCCGCCGTTGGTGGCGGACCTGGCCGCGGCTGGTCCTGACGAGCATCGTCGCGACCGCCGCGCTGATGGCGGCGATGCCGATCGCCAACCGGCTGATCGGTGCGAAGCCGAGCGGCGTCGAACTGTCGCTCGTGATCTTCGATCTCGGCGGCATCACCGAACATTCCGGTATCGACGTCTTTCCGCGGCAACTGGTCGTGGCCGATCCGGTGCGGGTCAATCGCCGATGCTACCGGCCCGACAAATGGGACAGCTATTCGGACTGGGTCGATCCCGTCTGTCCGTTGGGCTTCACCGCCTGGAATGCGCATGTCGCGCCGGCGGGGGTGAAGCCCTATCCGTTCTGGTTGCACGCGGTCTTCGCGCATCCGGTCGCCTATGCCGAACATCGCCTCACCCATTTCGCGATCAACACGCGGCTCGTGCCGCTCGCGGATAGCGTGGAACGACCGGTCCAGGTCGAGGGACCGCCCAACGACTGGGGCTATCACGTGACGCCGAACCGCGTGCTGCACGCGATCGACGCGCTGACGGTCGCATCCGCGCATACGCCGCTCGGCTGGCCGATCCTGTGGATCGCGCTTGCGCTGGGGGCGGTGGTGGTAGGCTGGGGGCGGCAGGAGGCCGGGCTCGTCGTGCCGCTTGCCGTGTCGTCGCTACTCTATGGCTGCGGCTATCTGGTATTCAGCGTCGCGGTGGAGCTGCGCTATCATCTGTGGACCGAACTTGCCGCGCTGTTGGCGACAATGCTCGTGGCGGGCGAATGGCGACACGTACCGCGGCGTCGCTTGGCGCTCGCCTATCTGCCCGCCGCGATCGTGCTCGTCGTCGGGACCGCGTTCAGGCTTTAGCCGCCCGCCGCGCCGCCTCCGCCAGCGCCGCATCGCGCACCGCCCGCAGCGCGTCCGGTGTCGTGGCGGCCAGGTCGTAGCGGAGTTCGTGCATCGTTCCGCCCGATCGATACCCTTGCGGCCACACGCTCGTCAGTTCGAACCCGATATGCTCAAAGAAGGGCGACACCATCGGCGAGGTATCGACCGTCACGTACCGCGTCGGCGGATCGGCGAACGTCGCGACATGGAGCAGCCGTTCGAACAGCAGCAGCTTGCCAAGCCCCGTCCGGTGATACCGCCGTGCCGCCATGCCCCAGAACAGCAGCGCCTTGTTGTAATCGTCCCACAGCTCATACCCGCCGAACGCCGCGGGGATGCCGTCGACGGTTACGAGGAATGCGGGGCCGTCGAGTTCGTCCAGCGTTTCTTCCAGCCAGGTTCGATCGCTGGCCGCGAAATAATCGGGCAGGTTGGTCGCGAAGATCGCGAGCACCGCCGCGCGGTCGTCCGCGACATAGGGACGAACCGCGATCGTCATGCCCATATCGCCACGGTCTCGATCGCGGTCGCCGTCGTCCACGTCCAGCAGTGCGATACGCCCTCGAACGTCGCGGTCGCCTCGACGGCGGTGTCGAGCCGGGTCTCGATCGCTTCGGGACGGATACGCAAGGGGCTGCCGATCAGTTTCGCGTGCGCTTCCTTGATCGTCCAGCGCCGCAGCCAATCGAGCGGCTGGTCCGCGGGGGCAAGGCGGTCCAGCGCCTGGATTTCGGCGGGCGCGAGCATGTCACGCAGCGGCGGCGCATCGTCCAGCGGCTCGCGATCAACCGCGATCGGCTGTCGCGACGCACCGATCAACCAGTCTCCTCCACGCCCGGACTGGCTGATATACCAGCCCGCGGGTGTGACAACGACCGGTGCGCCGAGCGACGTGCGGGACAGCCGCACTTCAGCGACCGGCACATCCGCCATCCTTGCTACGAGCGCCCGGGCCAGGTGCCGGCGGAGCAGCCGTCCGCCGGCATCAGGGCTCCGGGCGGCGTCGGCCAGATCGACCGCGATCGCGTGCGTCGCACCGAGCGAGCGCACGGTCGCGGCGCTATCCATCGTTCCGCTCCACACGACCGGGCGATCACCTGGCATCGGTGCGTCCAGCGGCCCGTCATGCCAGTACACCCGCTCCCCCGCGAACGCGGGGGCCCAGGGGCCACGGGCCGTTCCCCCTGTAACCCTGGGCTCCCGCTTTCGCGGGAGGACAGTCTGTAGATACGCGCGCATCATCCCGCCACGATCCGCGCCGGGCTGCCTTCCCAGTTCGTCCCCGCGGGCAGGCTTTCACCCTTCATCACCACCGATAGATCGCCCAGCTGCGCGTCCGCGCCGACCTCGGCATCGTACAGCACGATCGCCAGCGACCCGATCGTCGCGCGGTCGCCGATCCGGATCGCGCCGACCTTCATCACCCGGTCCTCGAACAGATGCGTCTGGAGGCCCGCAAAGTCGTTCAGCGCGACGTCGTCACCGATATCGACCAAGTCGTGTTCGGTCAGGTCGGTGGTGTCGATATAGCAGCGCTTGCCGACCCGCGCGCCCATCAGCCGCAGGTAGATCGGCAGCCACGGCGTGCCCTGCAACGGCTCCAGCAGGTTCGCGACCGCGAGGTTCTCGTACGTCGCGGTCACCAGTTCGGTGCGCCAGACGAACGCGCTCCACAGCGGCGCTGTCGTGACCTTGTACCGCCCGACCACCACCCATTTCAGCGCGAGCACGAACGCGCCGCACGCCAGGCAGAAGCCGACATACAGAAACGGGAAGGTCGCGACGATGATCAGTCCGCCATGATCCATATCGCTGAGCGTTCCGACGGTCGACAGCAACAGGCTGAAGAACACCAGGAACGCGGTCAGCGACAAGGTCGTACGGATCGCCTCGATCGACAGCCGTTTGGCGACCAGCGACCGTGACGGATTGAACCGCGCGCCCTCGTCGAACATCGTGTTGACCTGCCGCCCGGGCAACTGGATCGGCGGCGATCCGAACCAAGTGCTGCCCGCCTGCGTCGCCTGCGCCGGATCGACCGGTGGCTTCGACAGCACGCCGACCAGCACCTCGTCCCCGACCTGCGTGCCGCCGGGCAGCAGCGCGGAATTGCCGATGAAGCTGCGCCGCCCGATCTTGGTATGCGCCAATTCGATCGTACCCCGCCCGATCCGCGCCGCGCCGAAGATCACCGAGTCCGCGATGAAGCTTTCGGATCCGATCTCGACCAGGTCGGGCACGATCGCGGTCGCGGTCGATATCTCCGCGCGGCGGCCGATCTTCACGCCGAGCGCGCGGTACCAGGGGATGACGTACAAGGTCGCGAAGATCGGGTGCAGCAGACGCAGCGCCAGATCGTTGATCTGCTTCACGAACCAGTAGCGGACGTAGAACCAGCTTCGCTGCGAATAGGTACCCGGCGACACTCGCCCCAGAATCGCGCGCTTCGCGACGACGGTCAGGACGCACATCATGACGACATAGGTCACCGCCAGCAGCGGCGAGAGCAGAATATAGGTATAGCCCGTGGTCGCCCAGTCGATCTCGATCAGCGCGATCAGTCCGGGCGCGATCGGCAGGATCGCGACGAGTGGTAGCAGCAGCGCACCGACGAAGAGCCCGATCGACGATCCGATGCCGTCCTTCGTCGGCACCACCGCGGACGGGGGCGGGGCGGCGGGATCGCGTGCGGCGGGCGACCCGTTCCAGCGCTCGCCGGCGGGAATGTGCATATCGGCCGGCAGCGACGACAGGTCCTCCAGCACCGCGTCCGTGCCGAGCGATGCGTTTCGTCCGACGACCGCCATCGATCCGACGAACGACCCGGCACCAAGCTTCACCGTGCCGAGCCGCAACAGCCCGCGCTCCACCGCACTCGTCGCCAGCACCGCCATGTCGCTGACGATCGCATCGTCGCCGAATTCGACCAGATCGGTCGTATCGATTCCGCCGGTGCCGATATGGACGCGCTTGCCGATCCGCGCGCCGAGCATCCGATAATAGCCGCGGATCATCGGCGTGCCTGCCAGATAGGGCGTGCCGGTGACCGAGATCACGCGCCGCACCAGCCACCAGCGGAAATAATAGCTGCCCCACAAGGGGTAATCGCCTGGCCGGAACCGCCCGATGACGATCCACTTGACCGCGACCGAGAACAGCATCGCCGCGATCGGGATCAGCATGAACGTCAGGCCGCTGAGCAGCAGCGCATGCAGCCGGTCCATATATCCCGCAAGCCAGGTATAGGCGACATAGGGAAAGAACCATTGCAGCCCGGCGAGTGCGAAGATCGGTAACAGCGCGATCGTCTGCGCCGCGACGCACAGCCGCCGCTGCCAGGCGGGGGTGCGGTGGAAACCGGTCTCGTCCGCCGCCGCGACCGGCGCGGTGCCGCCGACCCGCAGCGCAAGCGCGCGGATGGTGGGGGCGGCGTAAAGGTCCTGGATCGACAGCCCGGCAAGCCCCGGCACCTTGCGCGCCGCGGACACCAGCCGGGCGGCCTTCAGCGAATGGCCGCCCAGATCCTCGAACAGATCGTCGGTGACCGAGATCGGTTGCGGCGCGAACGCCTCGACCCACACCGCATGAAGCTGGCGCTCGACGGGGGTGGCGGGTGGTTCGATCACCCGGTCGGTGACCGCCGCGACGTGCGGCTTCACCAGCGCCTTGCGGTCGATCTTTCCCGACGCAGGCAGCCGCGGCAGCGTCGCCAGCAATTCATAGGCGGCGGGACGCATGTAATTGGGCAGTCGTTCCGCAACGCGGCCCTTGAGCCCGGCGATGTCGATCTCTTCGGCAGGCCGGGCGACGAGAAACGCGGCGAGGAATTCCGCACCGTCGTCGTCGTTGAACAAGTGCACGACGGCCTGCGCGACGCCCGGCCATTCGCCGATCACCGCCTCGATCTCGGCCAGTTCGACGCGGAAGCCGCGGATCTTCACCTGCGTGTCGATCCGCCCGACGAAATCGATGTCGCCCGCGGCGTCCAGCCGGACGAGATCGCCCGACCGGTAGATCCGTTCGGGGCGACCCGACAACCCGTTGAACGGCGTCATCGTGAATTTTTCCGCGGTCAGATCGGGGCGATTGACGTAGCCGACGCCGACGCCCGGGCCACCGATCACCAACTCGCCTTCCACGCCTGCGGGAACGGGCATCAAGGCTTCGTCGACGATCCACATCGTATAGCCGGGCAACGGCTTGCCGATCGTGATCCGTTTGCCCGGCATCACCTCGGTCCAGGTCGCGGTCACCGTCGTTTCGGTCGGTCCGTAGGTATTCAGGAGCGTCAGCCCCGGGCGCGCGAGCCTGCGCGGCAGGTCGGCGGGGCACGCCTCGCCACCCATGTTGATGAGCCTCAGCGTCGGCACGGGGTGTTCGACCAAGGCGATCAGCGACGGGACGACGTGCCAGATCGTCACGCCCGCCGCCGCCAGCGCCACCGCGATGTCCGGCCCGCCGGCGCTCAGCGCTTCGGTCGGCACGATCACGCGCGCGCCCACGAAGAACGCGGTCCACATCGTCTCCACCGACATGTCGAACGCCAGGCTGAACCCGCCGAAGCAGATGTCGCTCGACTCCAGCGCCAGCACCGCGCTTTCGCACCGGACGAGATGGCAGGCGTTGGCGTGGCTTATCATGACGCCCTTGGGACGCCCGGTCGTGCCCGAGGTGTAGATGATATAGGCGAGATCGCCCGGCTCGGCCCCCGCATCGGCCATCGCGGTCGCCGGTTCGGCCGCCAGATCGCCAAGCTGTTCGTCGATCGCCAGCGTCGCGCCCGCCATGGTCGCCACGCGCGTCGTTTCGGTCAGCGTCAGCTTCGCGCCGCTGTCGGCGATGATGAAATCGATCCGGTCCTGCGGATAGGACCAATCGACGGGGACATAGGCTGCACCGGCTCGAAGCACGCCCAGGATCGCCATATATTGGTCGAGCCCGCGCGGCAGGCAGATGACGACGCGGTCGCCGCGGCCGATCCCCATCGTGCACAGCCGGTGCGCGAGCCCCAGGCTGCGGCGGGTCAGTTCGCGGTAGGTCCAGTGTGTCCGGCGGTCATATTCCTCGTCGACGCCGACCAGTTGCAGCGCGACCGAATCGAGGTGCGCTGCGGCCCGCTCGTCGAACAGCCCGTGCAGCACTTCGTTTCGTGCATAGGGATTTTCGGGGCGGAGCGCCGGTGCCGCGGCGATCGGCGGCTCGAGCGCCGGCATGGCGATTTCGGCTGCCGACATTTGCGAATTTCTTCGCGTGGTTTCAACACTCATCACCGACGCCTAGCCGAACACACCCCTCGCTTGCTACCCGTTCAACGTCTCAGCCGGTCGACCGGCGTCGCCGGCCCGATGTCGCGGTTTTCCGCACCGGGATCGCCGGGGTTGTCGGCAATCTGCGATAATTTGGTGATCAACAGCGGCAGATCCAGGGTGATCATCGTATCCATCGGCACCGCCATCGCCTTGCGAAGCGTTTCGCCGATGCCGTCCGAATTCGTCATGATGGTTTCTGCCGTAGCGACGCAAAGACAGGAAACCCGGTGGCCGCTTGCCCCGGGGGGGAGGGATGGCGGACACCGGGCTCGTCAGCAGAACGGCCGCTATATGATCGGGTTCCCGAAGCGATCGTGCGCAGGTGATATTTTCAGTGGAAGCCCTCGCGGCTCGCGCGTCGCGGCCCAGGTCGGCATCGATCGATGGGTTTAGCGCTTCCTTGCCTTGCGTGCGGCGTATTTCGCGTCGCGTGCGGCCTTCAGCTCTTCCGCGGTCGGCTGGGGGCGATCCGCCGGCTTTTCGGCGGCCACCTTCGCGGCGGCAACAGCGGCGGCTTCGGCTTCGGCCGCCGCGGCTTGCGCGCGCGCAGCCTTCGCGTCATCGGCGGCCTTTTGCCTGGAGATTCGCTTTTCGGCGGCTGCGGCGTCGCGCGCCTCACGGGCGGCCTGGCGTTCGGCGACGATTGCCGGGTCCGGCGCGGGTTTCGCGCGCAGCTGGTCGAGCGCGCGCTGCTTCGCGTCCCGCGCCGCCGCGGTGCGTTCGTTGAAATCGGGAACCTTGAAGCCTGCCATGCGCCTATCCGTTGGAATGGAGCGATCGCCCGATCGCCGGAACGCCCTCTTTACCGATTATGACGCGGAAGTCTCGTACCCGGTGACGGAAAATCCGCCGGCAAACCTTCACTCGCCCCCGAAGCGCCAGGGCGACAGTCCGCGTTCGCGATCGTCGACCACGAGCGCGCGGCCGGCCGGGGGCGCAGAGCGTTGGGGACACCCGCTGCGAAGACAGGATCGACATCCAAGCCCGATCGGTGTTGCCGGTCCGTCGAGATCGATCCCCCGCGCCGCTGCCATTCCCGTCGCCTGCGCGGCTGCGACGCCAACCCCGATCGCGAATTCCGCTGGCACCGCTGCCGGGCCGTCCCCCATCCCGCCGCCGCGCGCCTGCACCGCGCAGGACAGCGTGAACCAGCGCGATCCGTCTTCCAGCGCGACGAGCTGGACGACAGGCGTCCCGGGACGATCGAAGCCATGGTGGAGTCGCCACAAGGGGCAGCGTCCTTCTCCCTCGACGAGCGCCGCGCCGCTCGACCCGCCATAGCGTTTCGACGACTGCCCGGCCCGGTCGATGCGGATCATGAAGAACGCAAGCCCGCGCGCGCCGACGCGTTGCAATGTGGTCAACCGGTGCGCCACCTGTTCGAAGCTGGTGCCGAATCGGTTCTGCAAGGTCGCGGTGTCGTACCCGCTCGCCTCGCACGCCCGCAGGAACCGGGCATAGGGCATCATGACGGCGGCGGCGAAATATCCCGCCAGATGGCGGCGGAACAGCCGTTCGGCCGCGCGATCGGAAAAGGCCGCGCCGCGTGCGAGCGCGTCGATCTCCGCGCGTGCTTCGACCTGACCGAGCTGGACCGCCAGCGTGAAGGCACGCGCGGATGGCCCGAGCGTTTCACTGAGCTGCAATTGGCGTGCGTGAAGATCGAGGCGGTATAGCCGGTCGGGCAGGGTGTCGATCGGCAGGATGCGGATCGACAGCCCGTGCTTGACCCGCAGCCGATCGACCAGTGCGCCGTAAAGGTCGGCACCGACGAGCCGTAGTTCGTCCGCAAGCGTTTCGGCGGCGACATCGAGATCGGGGAAATGGTTCCTCCACCGGTCGATCTCGCGCCGCGTCATCGCGACCGGATCAGTCGCTTCGGTCGCGGTATGTCCGCCGCCGCCGCGGTCGAACGCACGCGCGAACGCCTCCGCACCGCCGGGTGCTGCGGCGAGCCACTCCTCGACCTCATGGCGATCGACTTCCAGATCGGCGAATAGCGGATCACCCAGCCGCCGTCGGATCGCCTCCGCGCCGCCGCCCGGCTCGCCAGCGGCTAGCGCGCGCGGGTCGAAATCGAACGTATCGGCCAGGCGGACGAGGAGCCCGGCCGGCAAGGCGCGCTGGTTCCGCTCGATGAGGTTAAGATAGCTGGGCGAAACCTCCAGCATCTCCGCCATCGCCGCCTGCGTCAGCCCGGTCCGTCTGCGCAAGCGGCGGATGGCGTGGCCGGCCAGTAACTTGTCCTTCGCCAAACCGAGTGCCCTTGTAAACATATTGACAATAGATGCATTAAACTAAGACGCAAGATAGCCTGTCACGACTTCCGGACACGAAATCGGTCACGAAACGCTGTTTCGTCGAAATAAGCGCGTTATGCATGTCCATCCCGGCGCAACGTCGTCAGAGAGGAGCGCATCATGACCGATCGACCCCGACCCAGCCGCGCCGTTTTTTCGACCGACGATTTCGTGCTGATGAAGGAGGCGCTGGCCGATTATGTCCGCCGGATCGCCGACGATCCCCGCTCGGCGCGCTTCTCCAGCCTCTATCACCGGCTCGGCCGACTAGGCTGATTGCACCCGTTTCCTGGGGAGGAAAGGGGACCGCCGGCGGTAATCCGTCGGCGGTCTTTCCCCCCGCTACACTTTCGCGAGGATGCCCAATGACCTACCAGGACGAAACGAGCCAGATCAGCCAGTTGGTGAAGCGTCATGGCGGCCCCTGGGATGGAATCGATGCGGAAGCGGTCGCGCGGATGCGATTGCAGAACCGGTTCCGGACCGGGCTCGACATCGCACGCTATACCGCCGCGATCATGCGCCGCGATATGGCAGCCTATGACGCCGATCCGGCGAACTACACGCAGTCGCTCGGCTGCTGGCACGGCTTCATCGCGCAGCAGAAGATGATATCGATCAAGAAGCATTTCGGATCGACCGAGCGTCGCTATCTCTATCTCTCGGGCTGGATGGTCGCGGCGCTGCGCAGCGAATTCGGCCCGTTACCGGACCAGTCTATGCACGAGAAGACGAGCGTGCCTGCGCTGATCGAGGAACTCTACACCTTCCTTCGCCAGGCGGATGCGCGCGAACTGGGCATGATGTTTCGCGAAATCGATGCCGCGCGGGACGTCGGCAACGCGATCGAGGAACAGCGGCTGCTGAAGGCGGTCGACAATTACCAGACGCATGTCGTCCCGGTCATCGCCGACATCGACGCGGGTTTCGGCAATGCCGAGGCGACGTACCTGCTCGCGAAGAAGATGATCGAGGCGGGTGCCTGCGCGTTGCAGATCGAGAACCAGGTCAGCGACGAAAAGCAGTGCGGTCACCAGGACGGCAAGGTCACCGTGCCGCACGAGGACTTCCTGGCGAAGGTCCGCGCCTGCCGTTACGCTTTTCTCGAACTGGGCGTCGAGGACGGGATCATCGTCACGCGCACCGACTCGCTTGGCGCCGGGCTGACCAAGCAGATCGCGGTCAGCACGACGCCCGGCGATCTCGGCGACCAGTATAACAGCTATCTCGATTGCGAAGAGGTCACCGACCTTTCGACGATCAACGGCGATGTCGTCATCAATCGCGACGGCAAGCTGATGAAGCCCAAGCGGCTGGCGTCGAACCTGTTCCAGTTCCGCGCCGGATCGGGCGAGGACAGATGCGTGATGGATTGCATCGCCAGCCTGCAGAACGGTGCCGACCTGCTTTGGATCGAGACCGAGAAACCGCATATCGATCAGATCGCGGGCATGGTCGACCGTATCCGCGCGGTCATCCCCAACGCGAAGCTCGTCTATAACAACTCGCCCTCGTTCAACTGGACGCTCAATTTCCGGCAGCAGGTGTTCGATGCGTGGGCGGGGGAGGGCAGGGATGTGTCGGGCTATGACCGCGCACGGCTGATGTCGGTCGATTACGATGGCACCGTGCTCGGCGACGAGGCGGACGAACGCATTCGCACCTTCCAGAAGGACGCCGCGGCGCGGGCGGGTATTTTCCACCACCTCATCACGCTGCCGACCTATCATACCGCGGCGTTGTCGACGGACAATCTGGCCAAGGAATATTTCGGCGAGGCCGGGATGCTCGGCTATGTGAAGGGCGTCCAGCGCAAGGAAATCCGCGAGGGGATCGCCTGCGTCAAGCACCAGAACATGTCCGGGTCGGACATCGGCGACGACCACAAGGAATATTTCGCGGGCGAGGCGGCGTTGAAGGCCGGTGGCGCGCATAATACGATGAACCAGTTCGCCGCGTGATGCGCACGGCGGCAGCCTCGCTGCTGCCGGGACGCATACGCCCGGCCGGCGGCGGTAAAGCCGCCGTCCGACGACGCGGCTTCGCCGCGGCACGTTGCCATGGCGACGTATACTGAAGCGTGCCCCTTCTCGCTGGCAAGCGAGCAAAATCATGCACCCTTCCCGTCACCCGGCGCGAGGCCGGGGTGACGGTGGTTGAATCGCGCCCGGTGACGAAGGGGGCGATGCGTCACACCGCCCAGGCCCGAACGTCCTTCGGCTCCAAAACCCGGTGCGGCGATGCGGACGATGGAGTACCGGATGCGCGGGGTCGGCAACCATGTCGAGCGCCTGGCGATTCGTCGTATCCTGGCAAGACGCGAGACGTGTCCATGTTTCGTTAACCATCCCGGCTGCATGCCTGTGCCATGAAGGTTGGAGTAAATATGGTCGCCGAACAATATGTTGCGATCGATCCCCGCGCGGGCTTGGCGGTAACGCTGTCCAAGGCCGCGGGGAGGGCGACATCCCGCCACCCGCTTGAGGGATGGCGGTGCGATCCGTTCATCGACCGGCGGTGCTCCGGCCGATCGATCGGCCTCGGGGAACGGCGTGCCGCGTGACCATTGCGAAGGGGTCGTTCGCATTTCGCTGTGTCGCGGCAATGCTCGCCGGCGCGCTGGCGGGTAGCGCGGTGGCACGACCCGACGCGCCACGCGCCGTGTCGTCGCTCGTGATCGACGCGGACGACGGCGAGACGCTGTATGCCAGCGATGCCGATATCGTCCGCGCGCCCGCGTCGCTGACGAAGATGATGACGCTGTTCCTGGCGTTCGACGCGATCGAGGCGGGGACGCTTCGCATGAGCGATCGGATCACGATGTCGCGCCATGCCGCCAGCCAACAACCGTCCAAGCTGGGACTGCTACCGGGGCGGTCGCTATCGCTGCGGGCCGCCATCGAGGCGGTCGCGGTGGAGTCGGCGAACGACGTGGCGGTCGCGCTGGCCGAACGGCTCGGCGGCAGTGAACGCGCGTTTGCGGAGGCGATGACCGCGCGGGCCCGATCGCTCGGCATGCGGCACACGAAATTCTCGAATGCGACCGGGCTGACCAGCCGCGGCAATCGCACGACCGCGCACGATATCGCGCTGCTGTCGCTGGCGATGCTCCGCGAACATCCGCGCGGTTACGACTATTTCGCCACGCGGTCGATCCATTGGGCGAACCGGACGATCGCCAATCATAATCACCTGCTCGGTCGCGTGCCGGGGGTGGACGGGATCAAGACGGGCTATACCGTCGACGCCGGCTATAATCTGGCGGCGTCGGCGAAACGGCACGGCAAGCGACTGATCGCCGTGGTGCTCGGCGAACGCAGCGCCGCGGCACGCGACTTGCGCGTGTCGCATCTGCTGGAGGTCGGCTTCGCCGGCGGCTGACGCCTGCGCTTACTTTGCGGCGGTCGCCTCGATCTCGACAAGAAAGTTCGGCCCGGCGAGCGCTGCGACCTGCACCGTCGACCGCGCCACCGTGGCCGGGTTTTCCGCGGTGCCGAACGCGGTCTTGAACCCATCGTTCATGCCGGCAAAGTCCATCTTGCCGCCCAGCTTGGGATCGCCCGCGACGAACACCGTCAGCTTGATGACGTCCGACATCGCGAAGCCGTGTGCGGCAAGGCTCGCCTTGATCTTCGCCAGTGCGCTGATCGTCTGCGTCTTCGTATCGCCGAAATCCGCCATGGTCAGAGCGGCCATCTGCGCGGGCGGCAGCTTCGCCTTGGCCGGATCGACCGGGGAGGCGAGCATGCCGCTGAGAAACAGCGTCGTCGCGCCCGGCATGACGGTCACGCCCTGCAGGATCAGCCCGGGCGGGGTGTTCGCATGACGGACGACATTGGTCTGCGCCGACGCCGGTGCGGTCAGCGACAGGGCGATGGCGATGGTCGTTAGGGCGCGTGACATTATCGGGTCGATCTCCGAAAGGGCCGGGCGCGGCGACGCCCGGCCGATGGTCCTAGAAATGAAGGTTGATGCGACCATAATAATAGCCGCCGTTGATCCCGTACGGACTGAACCCCAGCGGCGCGTCATAGACGTTGCCGCCGCTCACGATCGTGGGGGCCCCGGAGAGAGTCGAACAGGGTGCCTGGGTCGTGGCGTTGACGACGCATTGGAACACCGGCGGCTTCTTGTTGAAGAAATTGTTCGCGCCGATCGAGAATTCGATGTTGTGCGTCGCCTTGTAGTTCAGTTCCACATCGCTGATGAACGCATTGCCGATCCGCTGCGTATAGAAGTTGCCGCCGTCGGGGCTGTATTGTGCCGATGTCGTTCCATAGCCCGTTTCCCGCAAGGTCGCGGAGAACCGTTCGAGCGTGTAGAAGGCCGACGCGACGACCTTGACGCGTGGCGATGCGGTCGTGACGAAACTCTGCGCACCCTTGTCGAATACCGGCTGCTGGATCGTCACGCCGTTGACGTTGACGAGCGGCGGCGCGGCACTCAGCCGGGTCAGCTTCGTATTGTTGTAATTGCCCGATATCGTCCAGTTGACCGATCCGGCATTGCCGAAATCGGTCAGGTAGCTCAGGACGACATCGACGCCGCGGGTGCGCGTGTCGGCACCATTGGTGAAAACGCTGATGCCCGTCTGCGTCACCGTCGGATCGAGGATGTTGCCGTTCGCCGCCACCGCGGTCCGCACGAGCGGGAAGTTGAGCGGCTGGCCCGTCACCGGATCGGTGCCGCCGCCCGCGCTGAAGATCGTCCCGGTGCCGAGGATGCGGTCCTTGATCGTAACCTGGTACGCATCGACCGTAAGCGTCAGCCGTTCCACCGGCCGGATGACGGTGCCGATGCTGTAGTTGGTCGATCGTTCGGGCTTCAGATTGGAGAAGCCCAGGATCTTCGCCGCCGCGGAATTGGCCGGCAACTGCACGGTGGCGCTGGTCGGCGAGACGTTGGTCGCCGAGTAATAGGACTCGGCCAGCGTCGGCGCGCGGAAGCCGGTCGATACCGTACCGCGTAGCGCGAAGGCAGGGGAGAAGTCGAACCGGGTCGTGCCCTTGAAGATCACCTTGCTGCCGAAATCGGAATAATGTTCGTAACGCACCGCGCCGTCGATTTTCCAGGGGGTGATCGGGTTCACCGCCACGTCGACATAAGCGGACTCATTCTCGCGGGCATGGATGCCGGCGTCCGACGCGCGGAAGCCGGGGTAGGACTGACCACCCTCGAGATATGTAGAGGCCGCATCGCCCGCGCCGATCTGATACCGGTCCTTGCGATATTCACCGCCGAACGCGAGGTTGAGCGGCTTGGCCAGTCCGAGATCGAAATCGCGCGTGAAATCGGCGTTGGCGGTGAATTCGCTCGCCTTGAAGAAACCGTCGTAGAAGTTGCGCGGCGTCGAATGCGTGTTGATGAACAGCGACCGGTTGGCGCTGTCATAGGTGTAGATGTCGTTCTTGTCCTGGCCGTAGGTCGTGCTCAGGTCATAATGGAATTGGCCAAGCATGCCCTTGGCGCCGCCGGTGAAGGCATAGTCGTTCTCGCGGATGCCTTCGCGCGGATTGAACCCGTTGGGGTTGAAGACGATTTCGCCCGGCGTCGTCAGGCTGCCGGCGACGCCCAGCACCGGCGAAGCGATGACCCGGTCGGGCACGCGCAGATTCTCGTATGCGCTGGCGAGACGGCGGCCGTAGGTACCGAAGCTGTAGGCCTGGATCCCGCCGAAATCATAGCCGGTGTTGTAGCTCAGCGTCGTCAGGTTCGACTGCGCGTCGCCGTTGATCCGGTTGACCTCGGGAAATTCGGTGATGTTGGCGTATAGCGGGCGTTGTGCGGCGGAAAGCGAGGCGAGCAGGTTGCCGCTGCTGTCGGTGACCCGGCGATCCCTGCCGCCGACCTGCGTGAAATCGTGGAAGCGGTAGAAGGCCGTGAGATCGAAAAAGCCCGCCGCGCCGACCTTCGTCGACAGATGCGCGGTGCCGGAAAAGGTCTGGCCGCCGGTATTGTAGTTCGATCCGCCGGTGAACGACGCATCGCCACCCGGTTCGGCGTCGCTTTTCAGGATGATGTTGATGACGCCGGCGATCGCGTCGGAGCCATATTGCGCGGCGGCACCGTCCTCCAGCACCTCGATCCGCTCGATCGCGGCGGGCGGGATCAGATCGAGATCGGCGGTCGCCGCGCCCTGGTAAGGGCCGCCGAGGACCGCGAGGTTCGACGTGCCGTGGCGGCGTTTACCGTTGATGAGCACCAGCGTGTGGTTGGGGCTGAGCCCGCGCAGCCGCGCCGACAGCGTCAAATTGGCGGTATCGCCGCCGAACGCCTGCGCGGTGAAGCTGGGGACGAGCTGGGTGAGAACCTGGTTGAGGTTGGGTTGGCCGACATGGCTCAGCGTCTCGGCACCGAGCACCTTGATCGGGGCGGCGCTTTCCGCCGCGGTGATGCCGCCCGCGCGCGTGCCGGTCACGATGATGTCGTCGCCGACCTGCGGGATCTCGGCACCTTCCTGCGGTGCAGGGCCGGGCGGCGTCGTTGCGGTAACGGCAAGTTGTTGCGCACCAGCAACCGATGCAAAACCGGAACAGAGTGCGATGCCCAAGGCAATACGCGACACGCGAGCGGTGGAAAACATGATAACCCCCCTTGAACGAAAACTAGTGTTCCAGACGCCCCCTCCCGAGTATTGTCGCTCTAATTCAGATGGTTGACAATATTACCGTTAAGACCATGCTGAAAGCGATCATTATTTGATTCGCCTGATCGTGATGTTTTCATGACACGCCCCGCGATGCAAGTGGCGACTGGCGACGAGACGTTCGATCCTGATTATTGTTGTATATCGGCAACAAGGGTCTTATCCATCGGCACGAACTCTACCATCGTGCCGTCGAGATCGAGCGTCACCGGCGCACCGGCTACGTAACCAAGGGCATGGTAGAACGGGACGCCCGGCAACGTCGCCATCAATGCCGCGCGCCGGAAGCCATGCGCGCGCGCCGCATCCTCGCACGCCGCCAGCAGCATCGTTCCAACCCCGCGCCGTGCGTGATCGGGCGAGACGAAGAAGGCGCGGATGCGGGCGGCGTCGCGCGCGGGGTCGAGCGCGCCCGTGCTGCGCGCGGCATAGCGATCGCTGCCGAACAAGGTCGGTCGCCGGCTCCAGCCGCCACAACCCGCGACCCTGCCATCCACCTCGACAACGAGATAGCTGCCGTCCGCGACCAGTTCGCTGTCGACACCGAAGACATGCGCGATCGCCGCCTCGGTTTCCTCCTCGGTATAGAAGCCGCGCCCGAGCAGCCGCGCCGAACGGGCGATCAGGCCGTCGAGCGCGGGAATGTCGGCGGTGGTCGCCGGGCGGACGGTCAGTCCGGGTGCGGCTACCGCGAGCATCATGCCGCTGCGAAGCGCCGCGTGCGGGGTGCGACTAACGCCTGCGCCGCAGCGCGCGCGGCGATCGCCGTCACCTGCAGCCGTGCCGACTGGATGCCGCCCTCCTGCCAGCCCGGTGTCTGGCTGAGCGCGGCGGTCGCGAAATACACGCGACCATCGGGTTTCTGGAGCAGGCGGAAGCCGGGCGTGTCGATCCGCCCTTCCTGACCACCCGGCCCGACGCCGTTCCATGCGGGCCACGGCCCCAGGCTGTACGGCACCTTGTGCCAGTTGACCGCCACCGGATTGACCAGATCGGCACCGTGCCCGGGATGCAGCTTGTCGATCATCCCCCGCGCGGTCGCGATCTGGTCGGCGACGGTCCGCTGCTGGAAGGTCTGCGCCATCTGGCCCGAATTATAGCAGCCGAGAATCATCCCGCGCGCCGAATGGATCCCTGCCGAGGGATACCAGACCAGCGAAGTCGGTGCGCCGACGAACGAGATGCCGCCATAGATCTGGTCGCGTTCCCAGAAGCGCGGAGCCTCGAACCCGACCTTGTTCGAATAATCATATTCGACGGCCGCGATCGCCGTCTTCAGCGCAGGCGAGAAATCGGTGTCGATCTTCGCGAGCACGGGGAAGGGGATGGTGCAGACCATGTAATCCGCCACGATCGTCGCGGTCACGCCGCTCGCGGTGTCCTTGTACACCGTCTCCACGCCCTTGGCGGTGTGGCGGATACGCGTGACTTCGGCACCGCGCAGCGCGGGCCGGCGCAGGTTGCGGTCGAACCCGGCATGGATACGGTCCATGCCCCCGACGGGCTCGAACATCGTCGCCTGCATGTACAGATTGTCCTCGAACAACGACATCGGCAACTGCTGGTTGGCGAGGAGCTGGTCGAGCGGCACCGGGCTGCCCGCCGAGGCGAACGTCACGCCCGCGCCGGGTGCGGTGCCGAAGCCCGATCGTTCGGTGCCGCTGAACTTCCCGTCGGCCTGCAGGTCGCCATACGCTTTCAGGAACGGCAGCATCTTCGCCTTTTCCGCCGCCGTCAGCTGCTGGTCGAGCGCGCCCTGGTTGATCGCCTTCGTCAGCAGTTCGGCGATATAGCCGCGGGTGTCGTTGATCGCGCTGCGCATCCGCACCTTCGATCCGTCCGCCGCCATCACATAGGCCGAGCGGCTGGCGTTGACCTCGACCTCCATCGGGACGCCGAATCTCTTGGCATAGCCGAGCAGTCCCTGGTGGAAGCTGGGGATCCGCGCCGGGCCGGCGTTCATGTAGATGCCGTCGGAGAAATGCGCGGTCTGCGTTTCCTCGCCGACCATCTCGACCTTGTCGCCGTCGCGCAGCGTCCAGGCGCGACCACCGACGCGGTTGCGCGCCTCCAGCAATGTCACGAAGAAACCGGCCTGTTCGAGTTCGTAGGCCGCGGTCAGCCCCGCGATCCCCGCGCCGAGCACGACGACGCTCTTCCCCGCGCCGACGTTCGCGGGCAGCGGGGTCCAGTCCTGTGCATGCGCGATACCGGCGATGCCGAGCGCCTGCATCGCGCCCATCATCGGGCCGATGCCGGCCACCAAGCCGATGTTCGTCAACAAGCCGCGTCGCGTGACCATTCCCGTCCCCCCGATCGGGCGGCGACCGCCCGTGCCTTTGCACGCGGTCGTCCGCGGCAAGCCTGGGCATCCTCTCGAGTCGGCAAGGATCGAAACGACCAATTGCCGGCGATCGCCCGCAACCTTCCGTCGCTACGGTTCGGATCGGCGAATGAAAGGGTTAGACCGGGATTTGATTTGCAACGCAACTGAAATAAAGGCGATCGTCGATTCCGATCGATTGCCGATTGCCGATTGCAGATATGCGCAAGAAACGGTCTCGGTAAGGGCCACCTTCTCCGGACACAGAAAAGGACGGTTCGCGAAGACCGTTTGCCGGACAATCGCGAACCGCCCTCTTTGTCCTGTACGCGCAATCGGCGTCGCTCGGACGATCCCGACGAACAGCCTTGCGGCTGTCGATCGGACCGGCGGCGACGGTTACGCCGACTGCAGATTGACGGCCGAGGTCTTTCCGCGGCGATCGGTTTCCAGCTCGTAGCTGACGCGCTGGTCCTTGTTCAGTGTCGTCATGCCCGCACGCTCGACGGCGCTGATGTGTACGAACGCATCGCCCTCGCCGGTTTCCGGCGCGATGAAGCCATAGCCCTTTTCGGAATTGAAGAATTTTACGGTGCCGGTAATCATAGTAAGTTCCTGACTTCGCTTGGTAGAACCCAGACCGGTCGTCGCGTCGGCGATGATATCATCGACGGTCGGACCGGCATGGGGTGGTGATGGGATCAGCCGTTGCGGACCCACATGCTCCGGACGACCGGACCGTTGATGATCTTGGTCCGAAAGGCGTGCCGAATGGTGTCCGCGTCGTCGCCGTTGTTCAGGACGACACGCGTGCCGCCCGACAACAGGGTTTCGATCGCGCTGATATTCGCCGAATGCTTCGCGCACATCGCGGTCACTTCGGTCTTGTTCGCGGTGACGTTCATCGCTCGTGACATTGGCCGGCTCCTTGCCTATCGCTATGATCGCGACGTTCGTGCCGAACCATGCGCGCGCTTGACCGCAAGAACGCCAGGCGTTCCCGGTTCGCGCGGTGATGGGTCGGCATGAAATGGTCTCGATCGTTCGGGCGAAAGCACAATGCTTTCGGTCACCGGACGCCCAGGTTCGATCGAGTGATGCGCCTTCCTAGCACAATATCCGCGCAGACCCGCATATAATCGGCGGGCCGGGCTCAGCCTTCACGCGCGACCTGAAATCCGGCGAAGGACTGGCTGACGGGCATGATCTCCAGCGTGTTGACGTTCAGATGCGGGGGCAGGGTGGCGATCCAAAGGATGGTCGCGGCAATATCCTCCGCCGTCATCGGGTTGGCGCCGCCATATAATTTGTCCGATGCCGCCGCGTCGCCGCCGGTGCGGACCAGCGTGAATTCGGTCTCGACCATGCCCGGCTCGATCGAACTGACGCGGACGCCGGTGCCGTGGAGATCGGACCGCAGCCCAAGCGTGAACTGGTGCACGAACGCCTTCGTCCCGCCGTAAACATTGCCGCCGGTATAGGGGTAGGTCGCGGCGACCGAGGACAGGTTCACGATCGCGCCCTTGCGTTCGATCAGCCCCGGCAGCAATCGGTGCGTGATGCCGACCAAAGCGGTGACGTTAGTGTCGATCATCGTCCGCCAATCGCCGAGATCGGCCGTCTGTGCGGGCGCGGTGCCGAGCGCCAGGCCGGCATTGTTGACGAGAAGATCGACGACGGCGAATGCGGCGGGCAGCGCGTCGATCGCGGCGGCGGTCGCAGCGGCATCGCGGATGTCGAAGGCGGCGGGATACACGGCGTCGCCGACGGATGCCGCCAGCGCCTCGAGCCGGTCGGCCCGGCGCCCGGTCGCCACCACATGCCAGCCCGCATTCGCCAGCGCCCGGACCGTCGCTTCGCCGATTCCCGAAGTCGCGCCCGTCACCAGTGCCGTCTTGGTCATATGATCTCCTGTCGGACTGTCGTGCTAGCGTATACCGGCACTAGCTGCGATGGCCGCGGCAAGCCGTGCCATCATTTCTCCGAGCGCCTGGGACTGTGCGGCCGGATCACCGGCACCCGCCGCCGCGTCGAGCGTGAGGACGTGCGGCTGCACCGGTTTGCCCGCGAACGACCAGCTGAGCTGCATTACGAACCGCTCGCCGGATTGGCGCAGGTCCAGAATTTCGACCACGACCGCGCGGGTGCCGGCCGGCATCGGTGCGCCGGGCAGGATGACGGCCCCCGGCGGCAATTGCCCGATCAGGTCCTGCGTCAGCACTTGACGAAGCAGGTCGCCCGGCGGTGCGCTCCAGCGATCGAAATCCAGGACTTTCATGCGGTTTGCCGTGTCGTGCTGGACGATCTCCAGCCGATCGATCGCGAGCGGCAGACGAACCGCCGCGATCTGGATCGGTGCGGCGATTCGGCCTCCGGACGGCGGCGCGGTTCCGGCCAGCGGCTCGACCGTCCAGAACCGCGTCGGTGTGCTGCTACATCCGGCGAGCCCGATCGCCGCCGATAGCAGGAGGAGCGTGGATCGGCTCATTTCTTTTCCTTCTTGCCGCGCAGCAACGCCTCGGGATGGCGGCTGAGATAATCGGTCAGCGAGCGGATCGACCGTGCTGATTCGGTCAATTGCCGGACCGCATCGGGTAGCGTCGAATCCTGCCCGCCGCCGTCACCGCCCAGCAGCTTGCCGGCCGCGCCCGCCGCCGCCTGCGCCTGGTCCGCGGTCTGCCGCAAGGAGTCGAGGAGCGGTGCGATCTTCGGACCCGCCTGCTGCGCGGTCTTGTCCAGCGTGCCCAGCGCATGATCCAGATGGTCGAGGCTGTCGCTTAGTTGCGGGGATCCCGTCAGCGCACGCAGATTGCCGGTGACCGCGCGCAGATTGTTGCCGATCGCCTCGATCGGCAGCGCGTCGACCTTGCCCAATATGCTGTCGACCTTGGCGAGCATGTCGCCGCCGGCCGCCACGCTCGGGATCCAGGGATAGGGCGAGCCCGACCGCAACCGCGCGGGCGCACCGCCGTGCGGATCGAGCGTGACGAGATACCCGCCGACGAGCGGTGGCGATTGGGACAGCTTGGCGCGCAGGCCTTGCGAGGCGAGCTTCGCCATGACCGAGTCCACCGCATCGCGGGTCGGGGGCACCTGCAGCCGGGTGCCGTCGATCGCGATGGTGACGGGTGTGCGGATCGTGCCGTCGGCGGCATCGTAGACGAACTGCGTGCCGACGACCCGACCGACCGTATAGCCGCGCATCAGCACGGGCGCACCCGCCATCAGCCCGCCAATATCGCCACCGAGCGCGACTTGGTACAACGTCTCCGATCCGACCGCAGCGGCGGCCGCTGTGCCCGAATCGGGGTATAACCGGAAGCGTGCGTTCGCGGCGGCGGGGCGTATGTCGGTCGCTCGCGCGGGGGTTTCGAAGATCACCCCGCCGAGCGCTGCGATCGAGGGCGAGGTCAGCCGCGCCTGCAGCCCGCCCGCGGACGGCGACAGCTGGAACGCATTGGCGTTCCAGAAATGGCTCGAGTTCGTAACGAGCGATGCGAAGGGATCGCGGATAAAGGCATCGACGACGAACCCGGACAATCCGGTCGGTATGATCCCCGCGATCGTGCCGACCTGCACGCCATGGGTGTAGATCGACGTGCCTGGCGTGATCGACACCAGATCGGGTGCGACGAGGCGGAAATGCCGCCCCGGCGTGCTGCTGTCGACCACCGGCGCGTCGCGGATCGCGACGAAATGGCGCGCCGGCTCCCCCGTTCCGGGCGCGACGCCTATACTGGGCCCGGCGACCGCGGCGCGCAGCGAGGCGATGTTGGTGAAGCTCGGGTTCGAACCGACGACCCAAAGCCGCGTGTTCGTCCGGAACAGCGGCTCGCGCGATTTGTCGATCCGTAGCGTGAGCGCGATGTTGCGGCCATCGTCCGCCAGCCGGATGTCGGACACGCTGCCGATTTCCAGCCCCTTATAGTCGACATGCGTGTCGCCTGTGCGGACGCCCTGCGCGGAGGGAACGAGCAGTTCGATGTCGATCCCGCGATCGGTCAGCGCGCGCAGCGCCAGCCAGCCGACGATCATCAACGCCGCGATCGGCAGCGCCCACACGATTCCGGGCCACCGTCCGCGGCTGACCCGCGCTTCGGTGCGGGGAAGATCGTCGTCGGCATCTGTCATGCGGCGATTGGCCTTTCGCTGACACGCGTGCCGTCGCGCGCATCCCACAGGAGCCGCGTGTCGAAACTGTGCGTCGAGAACATCGTCGTGATGACGACGCCCAGGAACGCCACCATTCCCGGCATCGCCTGCGCATTGGCGATCTGGTCGAACTGCATCAACGGCACGAATGTCCCGATCGCCAGGACATCGACCATCGACCAGCGGCCGACCTCGTGGATGATATGGTGCAGTCTCGTCTTCAGCCGTAGCCCATGGGTCGATCCGCTATGGACCGACCAGAGCAGCCAGCACATGCCCGTCAGCTTCAGCAGCGGGATCGCGAAGCTGGCGACGAAGACCAGCACGGCCAGTCCCCACAGCCCCGCTCTCGCCAGATCGACGATGCCGCCGAACACGGTATACGGGGCAGGGGCCGTGAGCTGGATCGTCATGGCCATCGGCAACAGATTGGCCGGAAGATACAGGATCAGACCCGCCGACACGAGCGCGGTGGTGATGGCCACGCTGTTGGTCTTGCGCGGTTCGAGCCGAGCATTGCAACGCGGGCAGTCGCCGCCGTCGCGGGCGATCGGCAGGACCATCGAGCAGGCCGCGCATGACAGCACCGGTCCGGCGGGGTGGCCGCCGTCGGGCATGATCGCACGCCAAACCATCCGGTCGTCTATGCACGCGCGAGCGAGCAACGCGCAGACCGTCGCCGCCGCCATGAAGACCGCGCCGCCCCCGACCTTCAAGTCGAAGAGCGCGGACAGGCGGCCGTATGCGACATAGATACCGAGCAGCATGACTTCGGGCATTGCCCAGACCCCCAATGTCTGCGCGACGCGGAACGAGGGACCCAGCCGCCGCGAGCGAACCCCCAACTGGATCGCGCAAAGCACGATCGACAGCAACGCGAAGCGAAGCAGCGGCAGGATCAGCACGAACAGCAGCATCGTGATTGCGGGAAGCGGCCAATGTTCCCGCCAGAAATTTGCGACGCCCGACGTGACATGGCTTGCGCGCGATCCGGTGAGCAGTTCGACCCGGTAGAGCGGCATGACGTTCGCCGGGATCAACAGCACGAACGTCGCGATCGACAGGATCATGGCGGTACGGATACTGGTTCCGCGCCGGCGCTCCAGGACAGAACCGCACCGTACGCAGCGGGCCGTCTCGCCGTCGCCCAGGACGGGTATCCCCTGCACCACTCCGCAGCTGTCGCAGCCGATCGTCCGCGCGGGCGTCACCGATCGGGGGTCAGCAATGTGCGGGCGGTGCGGTAGCAATCCTCGACATGCGCGTTGCCCGCCAGCTTCATCGCCCCGAACCCGATCGTCGCGGCGATCGCCGATCCGACGACCGGTACATATTTCGCGACGGATGCCGATGCGATGCGAACGCCGACCCGCCGCAACAGGCCAACCGCGATCCGGCGTGTGATCATTCGCCCGATGACATTGTTGCCCATGCTCGCGGCGATCACGAAGACGCGTTGCGCGATGTCGGGATCGAGCTTCGCGACGCTGTCATGGTCCAGTTCGAAGGCTCGGCTGATGGCGGGCAGCATCGTCGAGAGCAGTCCGATGTCGGCGATCAGGTCCGCGCCGGGGATCGGCACGACCGCGGCCCCCGCCGCCGCAAGCGAGCGATTGGTGACCATGCGGCGGCAATCGCGGCGAACGGCGTCGAGCCGGGAAATCGATTGGATCATGATGCTTCGTTCGATTGCTGGAGCAAATTCGGGCGATGGGTTTGACGACTGGAGCGGTAAAATCTCTGTCAGGCGATTGAATGACCAGGCAGCATCCGCGTTCCACCATCGCAATGATTTCCTGCAAACTACCCGTCAAGCACGACGATTGCATCTTTTGCAATTGCAGAGGCTCATTTTGCAATTGCGATCGTGTCTGTTGCGATGCACAAAAAGCGTGCCTTTCAGGCATCCTCTCCTAAAAACTTTCCGGCCGGTCATTGACCGGCCTTTTTTTTTGCCCGCGCTACTGGCAGAGGACCCGCGCTGCCGTGGCCCGGCATAAAATCGCAGGAGTGGAGCCGCCGGTCTAACCGGCACCGGGTTCATGATGGCGCGGGGGATCGAGTGGTCAGGCCCTCTCCCCCGCTTCCGGTCTTTGCAGTCATATGGCGCTACCGATCCGGATCGTCCGGTCCTCGCATCGGGGAGCGCATGGCCGAACATCGACGCATCGGCTTGCCACGGCCTGTGGCGACGGGCACGACATCGGCAAGATGGCAAAAGGGGCGTAAGTGTCGGATCAGGACCAGATCGAAGCGCCCGGGACCTGGCGGCGCGACTCGGATGTGGCGATGTCGCGGTCGCAGATCCGCGCAAGCCTGGTTGCCGCCGCCATCCTGTTCGCGGCGGGCGTCGCGACGTTGAAGGATTTTCTGCCTGCGCTTGGCTGGGCGGTGATCTTCGCGATTGCGCTATGGCCCTGGTATGTGCGGCTGGCAGCGCGTTGGCCACGACATGCCCGCGGCCTGGTGCCGACCGCGATCGTCGGCGCGGTATTGCTGGCGTTCGTCGTCCCGCTGCTCATCATCGCCGTCCCGTTGGTCGAGGATGCGCATGCGGCCGGCATATGGGTGCAACAGGCGGCCCAATCCGGCATTCCCGCGCCGGCATTCCTTCGCACCTTGCCTTATGGAGAGAGACTGGTGCCCTTGTGGCAGCAGCAGCTGGCGCAGCCCGGTGCGCTTCAGGCGATCGCGCACCGCGCCACGGCGGGCAACGGATCGGGAATGAGCGGGCGGATCGCTGGCAATTTGATCCACCGGGTGGTGCTGGCCGGGTTCATGCTCCTGACACTCCTGTTCCTGCTCCGCGACATCGAGTCGGTAATGGCCGGGTTGCGGATCGGCAGTCGCCGCGCGTTCGGCGCGGCGGGAGAAAGCGTCGGGCGGCAACTGGTCGACGCGGTCCAGGGTACGGTCAACGGATTGGTATTCGTCGGGCTGGGCGAGGGTGTGCTGCTCGGCATCGCCTATCTGGTTGCCGGCGTTCCGCACCCGACGCTGTTCGGGCTGTTGACCGCGCTGCTGGCGATGGTGCCGTTCGGCGCGACGGTCGCGTTCGGCGCGGCCGCGCTGGCGCTGCTCGCGACGGGCAAGACCGTGGCGGCGATCGTCATCGTGGTGCTCGGGTTCGTCGTCACCTTCGTCGCCGACCATTTCGTCCGCCCCGTGCTGATCGAGGGTGCGACCCGGCTGCCGTTCCTGTGGGTACTGCTGGGCATCCTGGGCGGGGTGGAGGCGTGGGGCCTGATCGGACTGGTGATGGGACCCGCGATCATGGCGGCGTTGATGCTGTTGTGGCGCGAATGGATCGGCGCGCAGCGCGGACCCATCAATCCACCCGCCACGATCGCCGAGGACAGCTAAGGATCCCGCTACGCGGAAGCGTCGACATCCTGCCCGAACAACCCGTTATGGTTCGATAACCATCGCTTAAGCCTGCGCCAGCAACATGCGCGCCACCGATGGAACGCGGACGGCAAAGATGCGACATTTCCTTAGATTGCTGATGCTGTGCTTGGGACTGGTTCTGTCCGGCCCCGCCTTCGCCGCATGCGGCGTTGCGACGACGGTCAGCGACGATCTCGGCTCCTACTCATCCAATGCATTGAAGGCGGGGGCACCGCCCTATCTGTCCGAATTCGGCGGGTTCAGCTGCTCCAGCGCGTCGCTCATCGCGCTTCTTGCCGGCAATTACCTGAAAGCGACGGTCGCAAGCGCGTCGGTCTACAAGATGACCTCGGCCACATCGTCCGACACGGTGAGTTATCAGCTAGCCGCCGCCGCCGATGGCAGCAGCCCGCTCGTGCCCGGAACCGCGACCTATTATGTCAACGGCACCGCGCTGAACCTGCTCGGCAGCGGCACGACCAGCGTCCCGATCTATGTGAAGCTGGCGAGCAGCACCGCGGTCGCGCCAGGCACCTACACCGGCAGCGTCGCGATCAGATGGGATTGGTCGTTCTGCTCGTTGATCGGTGCGCTGAACGCCTGTGTGGGCACGCTCGATGCTGGCAGCAAGACGGCGACCATGTCGTTCACGCTGACCGTCGCGCCGCAGCAGACGACGATGCTCGTCGCGACCACTACCACATGGGACGCGATATCGGGCACCACCGATCCCAAGGCGATCCCCGGCAGCCGCCGCCGCGCCTCGATCACGATCGGTAATCCCGATATCGTCGCGATCGATCGGGGCACGCTGGCGGTCATCCTGCCGGTCGCGAACCGCACGATCGTCGCGCTGGACGGCGACGGTACCGGGTCGGGCACCGTCGTGCAGACGACCGACGGCAGCCCGGCATCGGGACTGACCGTCTCCTATGTCTCCCCGTCCAGCACCACGGACAATGTCGACTTCTCGTCCGACGGGGGCACCACCTGGAGCTATACCCCGACCGCCGGCGATACCGCTTCCGAATCCGCCGTCACGCATATCCGTATCCGCCCGCAGGGCAGCATGGCGGCCGGATCGTCGTTCAAGATATCGATCCCCTTCCTGGTGAAGTGACCCGCTCACAGCTTCACCGTCAGGTCCGCCTGGAAACTGCGCTGAGGGAAGGGGTGGAACAGGAAATACCGGTCGTCGCCGACATTATCGATGCCCAGGCCCAGGACGTAATGCTCATTGATCCGGAATTGGGCGCGCAGGTCGACGACCATGTATTGGTAGAATCCCTGATAGGTATTGCCGATGACGTCGCTATTATCGAGCGTGGCATAATTGCGGCTGGAATAGCGGCCCGCGGCGGTCAGCGCGATCTGATCGGTCGGACGCCACGTTCCTACCAGCGTTGCCTTCCATTTGGGCACCGACGGCAGCTGATGGCCGATCGCCGCGGGGAAGGCGGCGTCTGCGCGCGTTTCGGCGTCGGCGTAGGTGACGCTGCCCGACAGATCGATCCGCGGCACGACATCGGTTCGCTGCGCCGCGAATTCGACGCCGCGCGCCAGCGTGCGGTCGACATTCTGCACGAACGTGCCGATCTGCGCCGGTACCACGGGCAGGATGCCGGTCTGCGAGATCAGCGCATCGCGGACCTGTTCGTTGAACAGCGACAGCCGCGCGGTACCGTGATCGTCATGCCGCTCCAGCGCCAGTTCCTCGGACAGCGCGCGTTCGGGGCGCAGATTGGGGTTGGGCACCGCGGCACCCACTTGCGTCGTCACCACCTGATACAGTTCGCCGACGGTCGGGAAGCGATACGCCTCGCCGAACGATCCCCGCAACGTCCATCGCTGGTCGATATCCCAGGCAAGTGATGCCTTGGGCGAGAACCGGTTCGCGTCGAGAGTCGGCTGCACGCCCGCGATCGCGGGCGTCAGCGAGACATTGACGCCGTCATACGCGCGCCACCATTCGTAGCGCCCCCCGACCGTCAGCGTGACGGTGGGTAGCAGCTCGACGGCATCCTGCGCCCAGACCGCTGCGGTGCGCGTCTTCCCCTGCGATTGCAGGTTCAATGCACCTTCGCTGCCGTGCAGCCAGTCGGTGGTCGCATAGCGATTGCTGTTCAGGGTGAACTGATCGTAATGCGCGCCGAAGCTGAGCGTATTGGTCGCCGCGTCGTCCGATCGCCAGGCACCCTTCGCATCGAGCGTCTTCCACCCCGTGCCGTCCAATCGCGTGATCGTCCCCGCGCCGCCGGTCTGCGCGGTGGGCAAGGCGGTGGCCGGGATACGCTGCACGTCGTTCGCGAAGTCGTAGAGCGTGCCGATCACCTGCCAGTCGAACCGCGTGCCGCTACCGGTCGCGGACAGCGCGTGGCTCCAATGCCGTTCCTGATAGTCGTAGACGCCGCCCGAAAAGGCGCTGGGTGCGACGGTGTAGGCGCGGCCGTCGATGTTGAAGATGCCGGCATAAGCGGGCAGCCCGGTCGCGGCGGTGGTCAGATAGCTGTCGGCATGCGCCTGCGTGTCGTTCAGGAAGAGCCCGCCGACATAGGTCAGCCGGACCTGCGGCGCGAGGTCGATCGCGGCCTTCAGCTTGATATGGTTCTGTAGCTGGTGTTCGAACCCGCTCGCGCCGAGCACGCGGATCGGCGCGCCGGTTCGATTGAGGTCGTCGAACCCACCGCTGGTAAGGACGCCGGCGGTACTCGCCCCCGGTTGCATCGCAGTGACGTAGAGCAAGGGCTGGCTGTTGCTCGCGACATGATCGATGCTGGCGAACAGCGCGAGCGGACCGAACCGGTCGCCGATCGTAGCCCCCACCTGATAGGCGGGCAGCGTCTCGTGCGTGGCGTATTGATCGAATTGCTGGACGTTGGTGCCCGCGGTGATCGTCCCCTCCAGACGGTCCGGCAGGCGCGTCGTAATGTTGACGACCGCGCCGATCGAATTGCCCGGATACGCTGCCGAAAAGGGACCATAGAGCACGTCGATCCGCGCGATTTCCTGCGGGCTGACCAGGCTCCAGCGCGGACTCGCGATCGTGTTGTTGTTGCCGATCAGCGCGGACAGCAGCGCGCCGTCGGCATAGATCAGGCTGCGCGCGCTCGATCCCAAACCCGATGTACGAGTCGCGAGTGGCGCTTGCGTGTCGCCGATGTGCCGCTGTCGGATGACGAGCGACGGCAGATATTTCAGCGCCTGCTCGACGTTCAGTGCGTTGACCGTCGTCGCGATCGTATCGCCGGTGACGGAGGCGGTACTGTTCGGGGCGTTGTCGATGCCCTGCGTCTGCCGCTCCGCGACGACGAGGATATCGGCTTGCGACGTGGTGGGGGCGGTCTGCGCGGCCGCGGACGACGCGAGCGCAACGATGGGAAGGCCGGCCGCCGCGGCGGCCAGTCGGAACGATGGAATCATGGATACACCTGGACCTGGCGCGAACAGGGTCGCGCATATGGGGACCCCGGCCATGGGCCGGGCGAGATAGCGCAGGCGCGATCGATCGACGGGCGATCGTCGTCGCCGGCTGGTCAACCCAGGTTGGGCGGGCCCCGGAGCGGCGGCCGCAAATGGCCGGCGGTCTGCAACCGTGCGCTGGTGGCGGCGAACAGGCCGGCGATCAGGATGGCGGCCAGCGCCACCGCGAGCTGGACCGGGTCGGTACCGCCCAGCACAGGTGCGCTCAGGCCGGCGAAGGGGCAGGGGGCGTCGGGCTTCGTCGGACCGTCGTGCCCGTGATGGTGGCCGTGCATGTCGTGCATCGCCGCGTGTTCCGTCGCGGGCACCATGCCGTCGCAGATCGTCAGTACGACGCGATCGTTCGACAGCAGCGGCATGAAACCGACCGGGACCACCAGTTTCATGCACAAGGTCAGCGTCAGCAGCAGACATGCCGCCGGCATATGACCCTTGATAATGCTTCGAAGTGTTTCCACACCCGCAGGCATAGGCGCGGCGGCTCCGCCTGTCATCGGCAATCGCGGCGATCTACGCCCGGTGGCCCATCACGGTATGATGTGATCGACGATCAGGTCGGCGGCGTCCTCCGGGATGATCGCGGCGGTGTCGATCCGGATATCGGGTGCGTCGGGGGCTTCATAGGGGCTGTCGATCCCCGTGAAGTTTTTCAGCTGTCCTGCCCGCGCCTTCGCATACAACCCCTTCACGTCGCGCCGCTCCGCCTCGTCCAGCGCGGTATCGATATGGATTTCGACGAACTCGCCGGGCGGCAGCATCGCGCGGACCATATCGCGTTCCGCGCGGAACGGCGAGATGAACGCGGTGATGACGATCAGCCCGGCATCGGCCATCAGCTTCGCCACTTCGCCGACGCGGCGGATATTCTCGATCCGGTCGGCTTCGGTAAAGCCCAGATCCTTGTTCAGCCCGTGGCGGACATTGTCGCCGTCCAGCAGGAAGGCGTGCCGGTTCATCCGGTGCAGCTTCCTGGCAACCAGATTGGCGATCGTCGACTTGCCCGCGCCCGACAGACCGGTGAACCACAGCACCCGTGGCGATTGGTTCTTGATCCGTGCCAGATCGTCGCGACCGACGTCGAGCGCCTGCCAGTGGACGTTCTGC
The DNA here is from genome assembly GCF_903642285.1 of Sphingomonas bacterium. Classification (GTDB taxonomy): domain Bacteria; phylum Pseudomonadota; class Alphaproteobacteria; order Sphingomonadales; family Sphingomonadaceae; genus Sphingomonas. The sequence continues at coordinate 20,381 of NZ_CAHJWJ010000017.1, read as the reverse complement.
GCCCGCCTGAGGCTAAAGCGGATCATCCCGGCCGCGACGGTGGCGTTGGTCGCCTTGTCGATCAGGATGAACCCGCCCAGCGTCCGGCTGTCGGCATAGCGCGCGAATACGATCGGCCGATCGGTCGCGATCTCCGCGACGCCGATCGCGTTCAGATCCAGCGTCTTCGCCGCCAATTGCTCCAGCGTGTTGACGTTCATCTGATATTTGGGCGGCTGCACGGTCGCGGATACGGTCTGCGTCGCCGATTTGAACGCGTAGGCGCGCCCCGGGATCAACGGCTCGTCCGCCATCCAGACGATCGTCGCCTCGAACCGGTCGGCAACCTGCGGGGGATCGCCCGCGGCCGCGATGATGTCGCCGCGCGAGCAATCGACCGCGTCCGCCAGCGTCAGCGTCACCGATTGCCCGGCGACCGCGCTGGCCAGATCGCCGTCCGCGGTGACGATCCGCGCTATGCTGCTCGTCCTGCCCGACGGCAATATCCGAACCGCGTCGCCCGGGGCGACGGCACCGCCTGCGATCGTCCCCGCGAACCCGCGGAAATCCAGGTCGGGGCGGTTGACCCATTGCACCGGCATCGCGAACGGCTTCGCCCGGTCCGCGTCCGCATCGACCGGTACGGTTTCCAGATGCGCGATCAGCGTCGGGCCGTGATACCAGGGCATCGCGTCGGAGGCGTCGGCGATATTGTCTCCGCGAAAGCCCGAAATCGGGATTGGGGTGAAATGTCCTATTCCGATACCATCGGCGAACGTCCGGTAATCCGCGACGATCGCGTCGTATGTGGCTTGGTCGTAATCGACCAGGTCCATCTTGTTGACCGCCAGCACGACCTGCCGGATGCCGATCAGATTCGCCAGATAGCTATGCCGACGCGTCTGGGTCAGCACGCCCTTTCGCGCATCGATCAGGATCACCGCCAGGTCGGCGGTAGACGCGCCGGTTATCATGTTGCGGGTATATTGTTCGTGGCCCGGCGTGTCGGCGACGATGAACTTGCGTCGATCGGTCGCGAAGAAGCGGTAGGCGACGTCGATCGTGATGCCTTGCTCCCGCTCCGCCGCCAATCCGTCGACCAGCAGTGCGAAATCGATCGCTTCGCCTTGCGTCCCCATCCGCTTGCTGTCCGCTTCCAGCGCGGCCAGCTGGTCGGCGAAGATCGCCCGCGTGTCGTGAAGCAGGCGACCGATCAGCGTCGACTTCCCGTCGTCGACCGAACCGCAGGTGATGAAACGCAGCAGGGACTTGTCGCGGTGCTGGTTGAGATAGGCATCGATGTCGGACGCGATGAGGGGGTCGGGGGTGTAGCCCCTTTCTTCCTCCCCTCCCACGTTTGCTCCCCTTTCCGCATGCGGAAAGGGAGGAGGAGAAGACACCATCAGAAATACCCCTCCTTCTTCTTCTTCTCCATCGAAGCCGCCTGGTCGTGGTCGATCGCACGACCCTGGCGTTCGGAGGTCGTCGTCAGCAGCATCTCCTGGATGACACCCGGCAATGTCGTCGCCCGGCTCTCGACCGCACCGGTCAGCGGATAGCAGCCGAGCGTTCGGAAGCGGATCGATCGTTCGAGGGGCACTTCGCCGGGCAAAAGACGGAAACGGTCGTCGTCCACCATCAGCAGCATGCCGTCGCGTTCCACGGTCGGGCGCGGCGCGGCAAAATACAGCGGTACGATCTCGATCCCCTCCGCCTGGATATATTGCCAGACGTCCAGCTCGGTCCAGTTCGACAGCGGGAAGACGCGAACGCTCTCGCCCTTGTTCTTGCGCGCATTGTAGAGCGACCAGAGTTCAGGCCGCTGTCGTTTGGGGTCCCAGCGGTGGGTGGCGGAGCGGAAGCTGAAGACGCGTTCCTTCGCGCGGGATTTCTCCTCGTCGCGCCGCGCGCCGCCGAACGCTGCGTCGAAGCCATATTGGTCGAGCGCCTGTTTCAGTCCTTCGGTCTTCCACAGATCGGTATGCCGCGCGCCGTGATCGAACGGGTTGATGCCTTGCGCCACCGCATCCGGGTTGCGGTGTACGATCAGCGCCATCCCCGCATCTGCCGCCGCCCGCTCGCGCAATTCGTACATCGCGCGGAATTTCCACGTCGTATCGACATGCAGCAACGGGAAGGGCGGGGGCGCGGGGAAGAACGCCTTCTTCGCCAGATGCAGCATGACCGCCGAGTCCTTGCCGACCGAGTACAGCATCACCGGCCGTTCCGCCTCGGCGACGACTTCGCGCAGGATATGGATACTCTCCGCCTCGAGGCGGTCGAGATGGGTCAGGGTCGTCATCGCCGATGCAATGCTCCGTCGATCACCCGCTTTCGAACGAGTTTTTATATCGACGCCGCTTGCCCCGCTTCGTCGGTGCCGTCGGGTCGACCGCCTGCGTCATGTCCGGCTCGTCCCGCATTCGTCGTGCAGCGCATCCTGACGCGCCGGAATTGGGCGCACGATACGCCTTGGTGCAAGGCCGGGGCGACGGATGATCGATCGGCGTGCGTACACAAACTCAATGCTCATACGCCTTGGGCAATGCGCCCTCGCCCGGCACGCGGTACCGGTCGCGCAACTGCGTCTGGCGCGACGTCATCGGCTGAGCGCGACCGTCAATCCAGATCGCGACCGTGTTCGACGACAATTCCAATGGATCGCCGTCCCACAGCACCACGTCCGCCCGGCGGCCGGGACGGAGCGAGCCGATCTCGCCATCCATCCCCATCGCCTGGGCAGGCTTCGAGGTGATCGTCGCGAACGCCTGACCCCAATCGAGCCCGGTCGCGCCCGGCAGCTTCGCGAAGCCCACGAGATTGCCGGCCAGCTGCGTCAATATGTGCTCCCCCGGTGCCGTGTTCGCGCCGACGGTCGAGATCGCGACCGGGATGCCCGCACGCGTCATTCGTCCGACGTTCGATTCGGTCGCCGCGATCTTTTCGAACGCCGCCGGCAGATCGGCGATCGCCGCGGCGATCACGGGGACATGCGCGGCTTCGATCTGGGGTGCCACGGTCCATCCCTCGGTCGCGCCGAGCAGGATAAGCCGCAGTTTGGGATAGGTCGCAGGGAGCGCCAGCACCGCGAGAATATCGCTGGCCCGCTCGACATGGACCAGCAGCGGCGTGCGACCGTCGATCACCGCCAGCAATGCCTCCGCATCGCCGCGCTTCAGTAGCGAGTCCTTTTCACGACCCCCGAAGCTTGCCGGCGAACGGCGATAGTCCGCCGCCTGCGCCAGCGCATCGCGGAACATCGCGAAGGCGGCAGGGCGGCTACCGCCGGCCTGACGTCCACCATCCTCGCCCAGTTCGACATACTGGAACGCATGCGCCTTGGTCACCGGCGGTGCGCCCGAACCGAGATCGATGACCGCGCCCTGACCCGCGAAGATCGACCCCGCGCTGCCCGGCGCGACGACCGCACGCGTGACGCCGCCCAGACGCTCGTTACCGATCACGTCCGCCGAAGGGTTGATCCACGGCGCGATGTCGATCGCGGCGTTGAACGGCGATTTGCCGGCGCGTTCGTCGTTGCTTTCCTCGACGCCGTCCGCATCGACCAGCCCCAGATTGGTGAAGCCCGCGACGATCCCGGCGGCGATCCATTTGCCGTGCGCATCGACGACGGTCGCGCCCGCCGGCACCGCGACGTTTGTGCCGGCGGCGACGATTCGACCATCGCGGAAGACGACCGTGCCGTTCGCGATCGGCTGGCTGCCGTCACCGATCGCGAGGGTGCCGCCGACGACCGCGACCGTCTGCGCGGATACGGGCGCGGCGATCAGCGCGGCGGCTGCGAGAAGGAGCGCCTTCACTTCACATCTCCCATGCCCGGCTGGCCAAGCTCGAAATCGGATACCGGCCGTCGTGCCGGGTCGTTGGCGTCGTAGAGCAGCGCGCCGTCGATCCAGACCTTTTCGGGCCGGGTATAGACGCTGAACGGATTGCCGTTCCACAGCACCACGTCCGCCATCTTGCCCGGCTTCAGGCTGCCGGTGCGCTGTTCGATGCCGAGCGCCTTGGCCGGGTTGTACGACAGCCACTGCCACGCCACCGCATCCGGGATATCGATCCCCGCACGCCGTCCCGCGGCGAGCGCCTTGGCGACTTCCTGGTTCAGCCGCTGGATGCCGTTCTCGTCGTCCGAATGGATCATCGCGCAGGTGCCCGCCTTCTGCAGCAGCGCCAGATTTTCCCGGATGCCGTCGAAGCTTTCCATCTTGAACCCGTACCAGTCGGACCAGACCGCGGCGCAGATACTGTTAGCCTTCAGCAGGTCGGCGATCTTGTACGCCTCGACCGCGTGGTGGAATGCCGCGACGTGATAGCCGAATTCCTTCGACATATCGATGACGTTGGCCATCTCGTCCGAACGATAGCAGTGGTTCTGTACCCGGATTTCACCGTCCAGCACGCCGCGCAGCGTATCCATCTGGATGTCGCGCGCGGGCGGTTCGCCCCCGTCCTTCTCGTACTTGTCCCATTTGCGTTTATATTCGACCGCCTTCGCCCAGGTCATGCGGTCGACCGCGATGTTGCCCATGCGGGTCGAGGGTTCGCGGCCCTTGCTGCCATAGACGCGCTTCGGATTTTCGCCGCATGCCATCTTCAGGCCATAGGGCGCGCCGGGAAACTTCATGCCCTGCGTGGTACGGGCATAGACGTTCTTCAGCACGACCGACCGGCCGCCGAACAGGTTGGCGGAGCCGGGCAGTATCTCCAGCGTGGTGACGCCGCCGTTGGTCAGCGCGCGGCTGAAGCCGGGGTCCTGCGGCCAGACGCTATGTTCGGCCCAGACTTCCGCGGTCACCGGGGCCGTCGCCTCGTTGCCGTCGCTGTTCGCGCGGACGGCGGGGCTTGGATAGTCGCCCAGATGGCTGTGGATATCGATGACGCCGGGGGTCACCCATTTGCCCGCGCCGTCGATGACGGTGGCACCGGCGGGCACAGATAGAGTCTGGCCCAGCGCGACGATCTTGCCGTCGGCGAACAACACCGATCCGCCGTCGATCCGGCCACCCTCGCCATCGAAGACCGTGACGTTCCTGACCAATGTCGGCACGCCGGGATAGGCTTTGTAGGTCGAGGGGTAGGGATCATGGGCATAGCCCTTGCCGATACCCGGTGCCGGTGCCTTGGCGGGCGCGGTGCCGGCGGCCGACTTCGGATGATCGTCGCTTCCGGTGCACGCGACCAGCGCGACGACGCCCGCCAAACCCAGCGCGGTGCGGATCACCCGCCCGCGGATCGTTCCTGTCATGATGCCCCCTTGTTCGACGCGGCATTGGTAGAACGAGGAACCATGAAGACACAAGCCGCATCGATCGATGCCGACACGAGGCGGGAACGCCGATCAGGTGGTGCCGTCGCCTGCCGCCGAACCGGAGGCCATGGTGCCGTCGCCGGCTTCGGACGACGGGGCATGGTCTGGGGAACCCATATGGACGTGAACGCCCGCCACCGCGGTCATTCGCCGCGGCGAATCCGTCGCGGTCGCCGGGCCGCGGTGGATCATCACGCTTCCCTCGGTGGCCACCGCGGCGAGCGGGGTCGCCGCCACGCCGCCGCCCGGTCCGCTGCCGGCGCTGCCGCTCGCATAATGAACCAGCACGCCGGCGTTCCTTGCGCCCGACGCGACGACGGCGGTAGCGGCCGCCACCCCGGGTTCGCTGCCGCTATAGTCCTGCCGGAACGCCAGCGCCCGCTCCAGCGCGTCGCGCCAGCGGTAGAAGATGTGCGATCCCACCGCGCCGATCCGCATGAGGCTGGGGGCCCACCAGGGCGAGACGTAATTGGCATGGTAATGCGTCGCCGAGCCGACCGGCGCATAGACGCTGCCGCCCAGCGCCGCCTGCGCGACGATGCGCGCGCGGCCCCATGCCGCGAGCTGGAGGGGGCGGTTCATAGATCCGTCGCAGGTGAACGAGAATTGACAGCCGGTACGGCGTTCCGATCCCTGGAACACCACGCCGCAGACGCTGTGCGGAAAGGCGCGGTCGCGCACGCGGTTCAGCACGACCTGCGCTACCGCACGCTGGCCATCGACGGGTTCGGAACGCGCTTCGTAATAAACCGCCTGGGTCAGGCAATCGGTCGCGCGACGGGCATCCTCGTCGCTCCGCATCGCCGCCAGGAACGGCGGAGCACCATCGAAATCGCTGCGTGCGAACGCCAGTGCGGCGGCGGTCGGCGGGGCGGTATCGTCGGGGGAAACCGTTAGATCGAGCTTGCGGAGCAGGGGCTGCGCGTCCGCAATCGGCTGGCTGGTCCGGGATGCGGTCAGGTTCATAGGCTGCGGCACGCACGACGTGCTGAACACCAGCCCGAACACGACCAGCATTGACTGTCTCTGCATCGCGTCGCGCCCATGACCTCCTGGTCAGGTACGCGGGATAACGGCGAGCCCTTATGGATCGGTTAACCGCCTCACAGCAGTCCGAGCGCGCGCAGCGCGGTCGTGCCGTCCGGCGTCACGATCAGATGATCCGCCAGCCGCATGTCGATCGCCGCCAGCGTCCGCGCGAGCAGCCGGGTATAGGCGATGTCCGCGATGCTCGGTGCCGGATCGCCGCTCGGATGGCCATGCGCGATGACGACGTCTCGTGCGCCGAACGCCAGCGCATCGACGATGATGGTCCGGATCGGCAATGCGATATGCGCCGCGCCGCCCACGACGTGCCGCCGGCCGAGAAGCCGCCATTCCGGATCGAAATATCCGATCCCCGCGATCTCGCGGTGCGGATCGACGATCCCGACCAGCAGCGCCGCACGGGCGCGCGCAAACGGATCGGCGTCGGGCGACATGGCCGAGCGTGTCGGCGCGGGGCGACCGATGCACGGCCAACCGCGGTCGTTTCGGCGCAAACGGCGCGGCGGCTAGCCGACTCGTCAACGCCGTTCTACCGAAGGCCGATGACCGAGCCGGCGCATTTCGAGCATCAATATCTGTCGCTGTTGCGCGACGTATGGACGCATGGCGACGAACGCCGCGACCGCACCGGCGTGGGCACCCGGTCGCTGTTCGGGCCGACCATGCGCTTCGATCTGTCCGAGGATCGCGTGCCGCTGCTGACGACGAAGCGGGTGGCGTGGAAGACCGCGGCGCGCGAGATGCTGTGGTTCCTGACCGGCGACACCAACATCCGCAACCTCGTGCGGCAGAAGGTGCATATCTGGACCGACTGGCCGCTCGACCGCTATCGCCGTGCGACCGGCGAAGCGCTCGACCGCGACGCGTTCGAGGCGCGCATTTCGGCGGATGACGACTTCGCCGCCCAATGGGGCGATCTCGGCCCGGTCTATGGCAAGCAATGGGTCGATTGGGACACGTACGAACCGGCGCGCGACGGCCTGTTCCGCCGTGGTCCCGGCGTCAACCAGATCGCCACGCTGGTCGAAGGCATTCGTCACGACCCGACCTCGCGGCGGCTGTTGTTCACCGGCTGGAACGTAGCGGAACTGGACGCGATGGCGCTGCCGCCCTGCCATATGACGTATCAGTTCCACGTCGCGGGTGGGCGGCTGTCGGGGATGCTGTGGCAGCGATCGTGCGATCTCGGGCTCGGCTTCGCGTTCAATGCGTTCTCCGCCGCCTTGCTGATCCGGATGCTGGCGCAGCAATGCGACCTGATGCCGGGCGAACTGGTGTGGAGCGCCGGCGATGCGCATGTGTATCTCAATCATGAGCATCTCGTGACCGAGCAACTTGCCCGCACCCCGCGCGGCGAACCTCGGCTTCGGATCGGGCGGCGGCCGGCCAGCATGTTCCATTACCGCATCGAGGATCTCGCGATCGAGGACTATGATCCGCACCCGGCCATTTCCGCACCCGTCGCGGTGTGATGGCGCGCCCGGCTGGCCTCGAACCAGCGACCTCAAGCTTAGAAGGCTCGTGCTCTATCCATCTGAGCTACGGGCGCGCAGCCACCGGCCGATTAGCGCGGATTGCGCGGTGACGGAACCTTCATCATAACGCCGGCATGGATGGGGGGACAGAGCAGCGGACCGCCGCGTCGGACGTCGCGCACGGGCCGTTCCGCTATTATGATTTCGTCATGGCGGCGTTCGTCGCGATCCTGCTGCTGTCGAACGTCATCGGCGCGGGCAAGGTCGCGGTGGTGACGCTGCCGCTGATCGGGCCATGGCCGTTCGGGGCGGGCATCCTGTTCTTCCCGGTCAGCTACGTCATCGGCGACATCCTGACCGAGGTCTATGGTTATGCCCGCGCGCGCCGGGTGATCTGGGCGGGGTTCGGCGCGACCGTCTTCATGGCGTTCATGGCCTGGGTCGTCGTCGCGCTGCCACCCGCACCGTCCTGGACCAATCAGGCGGCGTACGAGACGGTGTTCGGCCAGGTGCCGCGGATCGTATTCGCCAGCGTCTGCGCGTTCTGGGCGGGGGAGTTCGTCAATTCCTACGTCCTGGCGCGGATGAAGATCTGGACGGGGGGGCGGCATCTGTGGAGCCGCACCATCGGCTCCACGGTGTTCGGCCAGGCCGTGGACAGCGCGATCTTCTATCCGCTGGCGTTTCTGGGGGCAGTGGGGTGGACGACGCACCTCGTGGTCGTCGTGCTGTTCACGCAATGGGCGCTGAAGGTCGGGTGGGAAGTGCTGCTGACCCCGGTGACCTATGCGGTCGTGGGCTGGCTCAAGCGGGTCGAGGGGGTGGACGTGTTCGACCGCGGCACGGACTTCTCACCGTTCCGGACGCGGGTCTGATCGCGCCCGGACGGGGTCGAGTAAATAACTGACGCAATCAAAGAGCCCGGCGGATATGACATATCCCGGCGTTGTAGGACAGCGGTCAGGCGCCTGCCATTTCCAGCAGCCCCTCGAACAATCGCCGGCCGTCCGTTCCGCCATGCGCCGGTTCGAACCGGCGTTCGGGGTGGGGCATCATGCCCAGGACATTGCCGGCATCGTTCAGCACGCCGGCGATGTCGCGCGCGGAGCCGTTGATCGGGGCGGCGTAGCGGAACGCGACGCGGCCTTCGCCCTCCAGCCGGTCAAGCGTGTCGGCGTCCGCGAAATAATTGCCGTCGTGATGGCCGACCGGGATCGTGATCGCCTCGTTCGCCGAATAGCGGCTGGTGAACGTGGTCTGCGCGTTCGCGACCGTCAGCGGCACGTCGCGGCAGACATAGTTCAGCCCCTCGTTCCGCATCAGCGCCCCCGGGAGCAACCCGGCCTCGGTCAGCACCTGAAAGCCGTTGCAGACGCCCAGTACCGGCAGGCCCCGTCCGGCCGCCTCCACCACCGCGCGCATGATCGGCGACCGCGCCGCGATCGCGCCCGAGCGCAGATAGTCACCGTACGAAAACCCGCCGGGCACCGCGACCAGACCGATGCCGTCGGGCAGGTCGCTGTCGCCATGCCACGCCATCACGGGCGCGACGCCCGTCACTTCGCGCAACGCCACCGCCAGATCGCGATCGCAATTCGATCCCGGAAAGACGACGACCGCGGTGCGCATTACGCCCTCTCCACCCGGTAATTCTCGATGACCGTATTCGCGAGCAGCTTGCGGCACATGCCGTCGATCGCGGCGTCGTCGGTATCGTCCGCGACGTCCAGCTCGATCAGCTTGCCGGCCCGCACGTCGTTGACGCCCGCGAAGCCCAGCCCGCCGAGCGCATGGTGGATCGCCTTGCCCTGCGGATCGAGCACGCCGGGCTTCAGCGTCACGAAGACCTTCAGCTTCATCTACTTGCCCCGGCTCTTGCGGTGCTTTTCCAGGTCGAGCACCGCATTGTCCTCGCCCTCGGGCATCAGTCCCAGCCGCCGCGCGACCTCCTGATACGCCTCCGCCTCGCCGCCGAGGTCCTGGCGGAAGCGATCCTTGTCCATCTTCTCGTTCGATTCCATGTCCCACAGCCGGCAGCCATCGGGGCTGATCTCGTCCGCCAGGATGATCCGGCCATAGTCATTGTCCCAGATGCGGCCGAATTCCAGCTTGAAATCGACGAGCCGGATCCCGACCCCGGCGAACAGCCCAGACAGGAAATCATTCACCCGGATCGCCAGGTCGGCGATGTCGTGCATCTCCTCCTGGCTCGCCCAGCCGAACGCGGCGATATGTTCGTCGGAGATCATCGGATCACCGAGCGCGTCGTCCTTGTAATAATATTCGATGATCGTGCGCGGCAGCTTGGTGCCCTCCTCGATCCCCAGCCGCTTCGACAGCGACCCCGCGGCGACGTTCCTCACCACGACCTCGATCGGGACGATCTCGACCTGGCGGATCAGCTGTTCGCGCATGTTCAGCCGGCGGATGAAGTGCGTCGGCACGCCGATCATGTCGAGCAGGGTGAAGATATGCTCGCTGATCCGGTTGTTCAGCACGCCCTTGCCGTTGATCGTGCCCTTCTTCTGGGCGTTGAAGGCGGTGGCGTCGTCCTTGAAATACTGGATCAGCGTGCCGGGTTCGGGCCCCTCGTAGAGGATCTTGGCCTTGCCCTCGTAGATCTGGCGGCGACGAGCCATCGGCGGTTCCCCTGGAAACGAGCGGCCCCGGCGACGCTGGCAAGCGCGCCGGGGCGAAGGATGCGGCGCTATATCCCCGGTGGGGGCGGGGTGCAATCTTGGTGGCGGTTCGGCGCGGAAGTGGAGGAAGTGGAGGTGTGCCATGCGCCCTCCACTTCGCCGGAGTCGACGGCGCGGAAGTGGACGAACCACACGCCACGTCGGGGTCGGAAACGCCTTTCGCATGGGGTTGCGGGGGGCACCGATGGTCATGTCGGAGCGGGGAGCGGGGCATGACCCGATCTACAGCACAAGCCGATCGTGTAGGACAGCGTCAGGCGATCGCAAAGACAGGGCAAGCGCGCGCATCACCGCGAGCATCTGCTCCGCGCTCAGCCGCCCGATCGTGGTTCCGATCCTGTCGCGGCTCACAGACATCGCCTTGTCGACCATGATCTGCGAACCGATCTTCAGCCCGTTGGCGGGGCCCCGGTTCAGGGCCGGGATGACGAGAGGGGGTGGGGCGGCGGGTGTCGCGCCGCTGCCATCGTCTCGCAACTGGGCCCCGGCCTTCGCCGGGGTCGTCGAATATCGGGTTAGCAGAACGTCCCCTTCCGTCATGCCGGGCTCGTCCCGGCATCCAGAGTCGCGGGCGTGGCGTTCGCGGCCCTGGACCCCGGGACAAGCCCGGGGTGACGAAGGGGGTGCGGCTTGCTATCGCACCTCCACCGATGCCCACCGATTTCCAGGACCCCTTCGACGCCATCGTCGATGCGCCGTTCGACAGTGCGCTGTCCGAGCGGTATCTCGTCTATGCGCTGTCGACGATCACCGCGCGGTCGCTGCCCGATGTGCGCGACGGGCTGAAGCCCGTCCACCGGCGGCTGCTATGGGCGATGCGGTTGCTGCGGCTCGATCCGGCGCAGGGGTACAAGAAATGCGCGCGCGTCGTCGGCGACGTGATCGGCAAATACCACCCGCATGGCGACCAGTCGGTCTACGACGCGATGGTGCGCTTGGCGCAAGGCTTCGCGATGCGGTATCCGCTGGTCGACGGGCAGGGCAATTTCGGCAATATCGACGGCGATAACGCCGCGGCCTATCGCTATACCGAGGCCCGGCTGACGCAGGTCGCGATCGACCTGATGGACGGACTCGACGAGGACGCGGTCGATTACCGTGCCACCTATAACGGCGAGGAGCAGGAGCCCGAGCTGTTTCCGGGCCTGTTCCCCAATCTGCTTGCGAACGGCGCGGCGGGGATCGCGGTCGGGATGGCGACGAGCATTCCGCCGCACAATGCCGCCGAACTGCTCGACGCTGCGATGCTGCTGGTCGACGATCGCGAGGCTAGCGACGACGCGATTCTGGCATTCGTGAAGGGCCCGGATTTCCCGACCGGCGGGCTGGTCGTCGATCCCCCGGCGGTGATCCGTGAAAGCTATGTCACCGGGCGCGGCGGGTTCCGGGTGCGCGCGCGCTGGTCGATCGAGCGGGAGAAGGGCGGCGGCTGGACCGCGGTCGTCACCGAAATTCCCTACGGGGTGCAGAAGGGCAAGCTGATCGAGCAGATCGCGAACCTCATCAACGACAAGAAGCTGCCGATTCTGGCCGATGTCCGCGACGAGTCGGACGAGGTGATCCGGCTGGTGCTGGAACCGCGCAGCCGCACGGTGGATGCGGGCACGATGATGGACGGGCTGTTCCGCCTGACCGATCTCGAAGTGCGTATTCCGCTCAACCTCAACGTGCTGGACAAGGACCGGACCCCGCGCGTCATGAGCCTCGCCCAGGCGCTGGGGGCGTGGGTCGATCACCAGTTCGTCGTGCTGACGAGGCGCACCGAGCACCGGCTGGCCAAGATCGCGGACCGGATCGAGCTGCTCGACGGCTATCTGATCGCCTATCTCAACCTCGACCGGATCATCGAGATCATCCGCACCGAGGACGAGCCGAAGCTGGTCATGATGGCGGAGTTCTCGCTGACCGACCGGCAGGCGGAGGCGATCCTGAACATGCGGCTGCGCTCGCTCAGGCGGCTGGAAGAGTTCGAGATCAGGACCGAGCGCGACAAGCTGGACAAGGAGCAGGCGGGGCTGACGGCGCTGCTGGCCGATCCCAAGAAGCAGCGCACGCGGATGAAGCGCGACATGACGAAGCTGCGCGATCGCTATGGTCTGGAGACCCCGCTCGGCAAGCGCCGGACGACGATCGCGGAAGCGGCCCCGGCGCGCGACATCCCGATGGAGGCGATGATCGAGCGTGAACCCGTCACCGTGATCCTGTCGCAGCGCGGCTGGATCCGGGCGATGCGGGGACATGTCGACCTGGCCGCAGCCAAGAACGGGGGGGGCGAGGCGCTGAAGTTCAAGGAGGGCGACGGCCCCGCCTTCGCCTTCCATGCGCAGACGACGGACAAGCTGCTGCTCGCGGCGGGCAACGGGCGGTTCTACACGCTGGGCGCGGACAGGTTGCCGGGCGGGCGCGGGTTCGGCGAGCCGGTGCGGGCGATGGTCGATCTCGACGGCGGCACCGGGATCGTCGCGCTGCTGCCCGCGCGCAAGCTCACGAAATTGCTGGTGGTGGCGTCGGACGGGCGCGGGTTCGTGGTGCCCGCGGCGGATGTGGTCGCGGAGACGCGCAAGGGAAAGACGGTGATGACCCCGCGGGCGGACGCGCACCTTGTCGTCGTCCGGCCGATCCCGGCGGGCCACGACTATGTTGCGGTGATCGGCGACAACCGCAGGATGCTGGTCTTCCCGCTCGCCGAGCTGCCCGAATTATCGCGCGGGCAGGGCGCGCAGTTGCAGCGCTACCGCGACGGTGGGCTGGCGGACGCGGTGACGTTCGCGTTCGCGGACGGGCTCAGCTGGCCGATGGGCGGCGGTAGCGGGCGCGTACGGACGGAAGCCGACCTGAGTTTGTGGCGCGCGGCGCGCGGGGCCGCGGGCCGGATGCCGCCGACGGGCTTCCCGCGGGATAACCGGTTCGGGTGATTGCTCCCCTCCCGCAAAGCGGGGGGGAGTAAGAAGCGGCGTTTCAGACGGATTTAACGAACGGGCTGCTAATGCTGCCCCCAATGGTCTTCGCCCGCACCATCAAGGCTTTACCGCCCTTGCCGGTTACCGATCCGATGGAGCGAATGCTCGATCTGATGCCGGTGCCGGCCGTCGTGGTCGCGCGGCATGGCGGGCGGCTGGTGCTGGAGCAACCCAATGCCGCCTTTCGCGGTGCCGGGCTCGGGGTGGTCGAGGGCGGTTCGGATGCGATCGAGACGTTGCGCCGGAAACTGGGTGCATTCCTCGATTCGCATGTGATGCGCACCGATTTTCCGTGGAGCGTCGGCGAACTGATCGACTCGCGGCACTATTGCGTTACCCTGGTCCGGCCGACACCGCCGCCATGTGATCGCTGCGTGATGACGTTGATCGACCAGACGTCGCAGCGCCACACCGAACGCAGCCTGCGGCGCGAGATGACGACCGACAGCCTGACCGGCCTGCCCAACCGCGAAGGGTTCGGCACCGTGATCGAGGACGTGCATGACGACCGCGCACGGCATGCGCTGCTCGTCGTCGACCTTGCCCGGTTCGGGCGGCTGAACGCGTGTCTCGGCTCGCTCGTCGGGGATGAATTGCTGATCACCGTCGCGCGCCGGATCAAGGGAGCACTTCGATCGTGCGACCTGTTGGCGCGGATCGGCGGGGACGAATTCGGCATCCTGATGGCGATCGACGAGGATCGCGTCGAGGCGCATCATCTCGCCGGTCGCATCCAGCGCGCGCTGTCGTCGCCGTTCCGCCTGACCGATTACGAGATCGGCGTCGAATGCTCGATCGGCATCGCGTACGGCGCGGACGAGGGCGACGATGCCGAGGAGATGATCCGCCACGCGCAATTCGCGGTGAAACGCGCGAAGGAAAGCGGGCAGAGCGAAAGCTACCAGCCCGACGCGTTCGTCATCGCGCGCAAGCAGTTCGGGATGGAGACATCGCTTCGCCGCGCGATCGAGAACCGCGCGCTTCGCCTGACCTATCAGCCGATCTGCGATCTCGCGACCGGGGAAATCGTATCGTTCGAGGCGTTGGCGCGCTGGACCGACGATGACGGGATCGACCATGCGCCGTCCGACTTCATTCCGGTGGCGGAGGAATCGGGGCTGATCGTCCCGCTCGGCCGCTGGGCGATCGACGAGGCGGCGAAGACGCTGGCGGCCTGGGACGCGGCCGCGGGGGGACATTGCGGGATCAGGCTGGCGGTCAACCTGTCCGCGATCCAGCTGCAGCGCGACGCGATCGCCCCGGTGGTCGAACGCGCGCTGACCAAGCACGGGTTGGGCGGCGAACGCTTCACGCTGGAGCTGACCGAAAGCGCGATCGTCACCGATCCCGACCGGATCACCCGCACGATGCAGGCGCTGAAGGCGCTGGGCACGACGCTGGCGATGGACGATTTCGGGACGGGCTATTCCAACCTCGCCTATCTGCAGAAGCTGCCGATCGACATATTGAAGATCGACCGCAGCTTCGTCACGGGCATGCTGGCGGACCGCGACAAGATCGCGATCGTGCGCGCGGTGCTGTCGCTGTCGCAGGCGCTCGGGATGCAGACGACCGCGGAGGGAATCGAGACGATCGAACTGGGCCAGACGCTCGCCGCGCTCGGCTGCACCTATGGCCAGGGCTATATCTACGCGCGGCCGCTGGAAGCGGACGCGGCCTACGCCTTCGCGCGCGCCAGTTCCGCCGCGACGACCTCGTCCGCGATCTGACCGACGCGCGCGGCGTCGGGGAAACCTTCGCCGATCCAGCGGGTCTCGACGACCTTCAGCGCCGCCGCGACCTGCGGCCCTTTCGACAATCCGCGCGCGACCAGCGCCCCGCCCGACAACGGCAATGTCGGCGGCATCCAGTCGACGACGCTCGCGGTATCGGCCCCCGCCAGCAGCAACCGGTCGATCGCCACCCTGTCGCCGAACCGGTAGGCGAGCGCCAGCGGTCCCTCGTCCCCCGCGCCCGATGTCGCCGCGATCAGCCTCTTGCGATCCGCGTTCGACAGTCGCAGCCGTGCGCCGACGCTTTCCGCATCCGCGGGCGGGATCAGCGCGGCGAGCCGGCGCAGCGCGTCGGGGGCGATAGCCGCCACCGCCTCGCGGTCCGCCAGTGCGGCGAACCGGCCGACCCCGGCCGCGTCGATTTCCGGCAACACCGCGCGCAGGATGCCGCGCTCCACCATCAGCCCGAGCACCGCCACCGCGTGCCGCGCGACCAGCAGCCGCAGCAATTCGCTGGCGATCCGTTCGCGAGACAACGCCATCAGGTCGTTCGCGCGCGCGATGCACGCGGCCAGCCCGTCCGCGTCGATCGAATCGCCGAACCGCGCATGGAAACGGAAGAAGCGCAGGATGCGAAGGTGGTCCTCCGCGATCCGCTGCAACGGATCGCCGATGAAGCGTACGCGGCCCGCGGCCAGATCGTCCAGCCCGCCGAAATGATCGAAGACTTCGCCGCTCGCCGGATCGGCATAGAGCGCGTTCATCGTGAAGTCGCGCCGCGCCGCATCCTCGCGCCAGTCGTCGCTGAAGGCGACCACCGCGTGGCGGCCATCGGTCGCGACATCGCGGCGCAGCGTGGTGACCTCGACCGGACCCGATGGCAGCACCGCGGTGATCGTCCCGTGCGCGATCCCCGTCGGTACCGCGCGGATGTTCGCCGCGCGCAACCGGTCGAGCACGTCGTCGGGCAGCAGGCGGGTGGCGAGATCGATATCGGCGACATCGATCCCGAGCAGCGTGTCGCGCACCGCGCCGCCGACGATCCGCGTGTCGCCATCGCCCGCGCCAAGCGCGGCGGTCAGCGTCGCCAGCCCTTCGCGTTCGCGCCAGGCCGCATCTGGCAGGATCACGCCCATCGCAAGCGCCGCGCCAGGTTGACGATCATCGCCGCGGTCGCGCCCCAGATGCGGCGGTTCCCCCAGTTGATCTCGTAGTAATGCCGTTCGCGCCCCTGCCATTCGACCGCGGCTTCCAGATGGTTGGCGGTGTCGATCAGAAAATCGAGCGGCACCTCGAACACGTCGGCCACCTCGATCGGATTGGCGCGGTAGGTCAGGTCGGGCGGGACGACGCAGACGACCGGCGTGACCTCGAACCCGGTGCCGGTGCGGTAGATGTCGGCGATGCCGATGACAGTCGCGGCGGACGGCGGCAGGCCGATCTCCTCCTCCGCCTCGCGCAGCGCCGCCGCCGTCGCGTCGGCGTCGTCGGGATCGATCCGGCCGCCGGGAAAGGCGATCTGCCCGGCATGTTTACGCATCGTGTCGGTGCGCTGCGTCAGGATGACGCCGGGCGATGCGCGGTCGGTGACGGGAACGAGGACGGCGGCGGGCAGCAGCGTCTCGCTGCCGCGCAGGTCGAGGTCGTGATGGTCGCTCGTCAGCAGCACGGGTCCGTCCTCCGCGCCATGCGCCAATGCGGTCGCCAGGCGCTCGGCCAGCGTATGCGTCGTCACGCCGCGGGCGTCAGCGCGAAGAACGCGCCGCCGCTCCACACGCCTGCAGGCTCCGCGCCCTCGCCGATCGCCAGCGCCGCCAGCTCGTAATAGACCGGCCGCACGATCCGCGCCGACAGCCCGCCGCGGACGAGAATCGAGGGCAGGGGGCCGTCCGGACCCTCCTCGAACGCGAGCGGGTGCGACTCGTCGGCGGTGACGAATTCGCCGGTGTTCAGCCGGAACGCCAGCGCGGTGTCGCGGCCCGAACCCTCGGTCTTCAGCTCGACCGCGAGAAAAGGCAGATCGTCGACGACGATGTCCAGCTTCTCGACCGGCGTGACCAGCACATAGCCGCCGTCCGCCTCGCGCCGCAGGATCGTCGAGAACAGCCGCACCATGGCTGGCCGGCCGATCGGGCTGCCCTGATGGAACCAGGTCCCGTCGCGCGCGATCCGCATCTCGCTGTCACCGCAATGCGTCGGGTTCCAGCGTTCGACGGGCGGCAGGCGCTGCTGTTCGACCAAAGCGGCGATTTCCGGCAGCGACAGGGTCGCGAGATCGGGCAACTCGTCCATCGGCATATCCCGCAGGTAGGGACGACGGGGCTGGGCGTAAAGCGGGGAGCGTGGGGGTGGGGAAGCTATGGTCCAATGATTGCCACCCCGGCGAAGGACGGGGCCCAGTCGCCACGGCCTCTCGAGAGCGAACCGCGCTTCGTTTGGGGCACGCCCTCCTGGGCCCCGGCCTTCGCCGGGGTGGCGGAAAGACGGGTCGGCCGGACGCTGCGAATGCTCAGATTCCGACCGCCGCCGGCCCCAGCGTCCCGGCACTCGCCGGCACCCCCTCACCCTTCGCCAGCAACCGGTGTCGCTCCACCGGCCCCGGCAGCCGCCACCCCGCGGTCCGTTCCGCGGTAAAGCCGAAGAAGCGGCCATAATATTCCGGATCGCCGATCAGCATCATCGCCCCGTCCAGCCCGCCGACATGCGCGGCGTGCAGCGCGTGGGTCATCAGCATCCGGCCGACCCCGTCGCGCTGCCGCGCCGGTTCGACCGCCACCGGGCCGATCATCACGAGCGGATACGCGGTGCCGTCGTCGCCCGTCAGCGTGACCGGCCAGCACTGGATCGTCCCGATCAGCGCGCCGTGCTCAGCCGCGGCGATGCTGAGCGCCGGCATCGCACGACCGCCGCCGCGAACCTTGTACGCGGTGCGCAGGTGGCGATCGGTACCGAACGCATGGTCGAGCAACGCCTCCACGGCAGGGGCGTCGATGCTGGCAAGGGGTAGGAATTCGATCACGCTGGTCTCCAAGGCGGCGCGCTTTACGGTGCGATCGTGGTTCGCGCAAAGGATGGAATCGTCATGCCGGGCTTGTCCCGGCATCCACAGCCAAACAGCGATTTCGCCCGCGCCCCTGGACCCCGGGACAAGCCCGGGGTGACGAAAGAGGGCGGTTCAAGTCGATCGGATTTGCGCTAAGGCCCCCCGCATGGACGATCTGCTGCAACTGGAAGTGCACGATATCGAGGTGCCGGTGCTCACCGGCATCTATTCGGAGGAGACGCATCTGCCGCAGCCGCTGCGGATATCGCTGACCGTCGATCTCGACTGCCCGCGCGGTTTCGCACCCGACACCCCGCTGGCCGCATCGAAAAACTATCTCGACCTGAAACATGCCGCGACCGATGCGCTGCCGACGGGGGTGCATTTCACGCTGATCGAGGGCGTCGCGGATCATATCTGCGAGACATTGTTCCTGCAGGACGCGCGGGTGGCGCGAGTGAAGATCCGGATCGTGAAGCTGGCGATATCCGAAAACGGCGAATCGATCGGGATAACGATGGTGCGTCACCGCCGATGAGGACGACATGAGCGTCGTACATGCCGCGCCGGGCGACGACATCGCGAGGATCGTGCGCGCGGCATCGGGGGAATCGCTCGTCGTCGTGATCGAACCCGGCCGCGATCCGCTATCCGCCGCATCGGTGGAGGCGTCGATCGCGCCGCTCGCGGTGGAACGGGCACCGGGGATGCGGGTCAATGCGGTGGTCGGCGACGGCGCTGTGGCGGATGTCGCGGCGATGGCGGGGTTTCTGGATACGGCCGCGTCGACGACGGGGCAGGTGGTGCGTGTGGACGGGTGATCCCGTTCTCCCGCGAACGCAGGAAAACGCGGATTTACTCAGCCGGCATTGTCCGTCCGCCCGCAAGGCCCCAGCCCCTCGATCACGAATCGATAATCCTCGCGCGCCGCGTCGGCATCGCTCGCCGAAAGCGTCGCGGTGGCGCGGTCGGGCAAGGTGGCCGGCAGTGCGCAGGTCAGCCGATACCACAGCAACGTGTTCGGCGGCGGCGGCGCGGCGGCTTCGTCCACGATCTCGCTGAGCGCGACCGACCAGCGCGGCCGCTCGCCCGGGCGGCGCAGGACCGACAGCGACACCGGTCGGTTGTCCGCGGTGGTCAGGAATATCTGCGTCTCGCCCTCGCCGGGCAGTGCGCCGGGCACATGGAAGGCACTGCCGATGCCGGTGATCACGGGTGGCGCGTCGGCGGCGATCAGTTCGCGCACGATTCCGCGTACCTGCGAATCGCGTATCGGCGACCATTCGCGCTGACCGTCGCGCCCGACCAGCTGCAGCTGATCCTCCGACGCTGCCACCCGCCGCGCGAACAGCAGCACACGCAGGTCCTTCAATTTGACGATCCGCCCGTCCGCGCCCGGTGCCATGTCCACCAGATACCCGATCCGCGCGGGCAGCCCGCCGGTGCCGCGGACCAGCGCGCCGACATCCGCCGCCACGTAGAACCGCGTGAACCCCGGTGCGACCGTCGCCGCCTCCGCCCCCTTGATTCGCGCCGCCGTCCGGATCGTCGCGTCGACGATCACCGGCGCGGCCAAAATCTGATCGACCAGATCGGCATAGCCCGCGCGTACCGGCTGCGCGAACGCCGCCGGCGGCACGGACGGTCCCGCCTGCGCAGAAACGCCCGAAGGCGCCGACAGCGCGAGGAAAACCAGGGTTGCGGCGCGGAAAGGCGGTTGCATGACCGCGTCCGTTACGCCCGACCCCCTGAACGTTACAGAAATAAATAGCGGCGGGCGCGATTGATCGTTTGTTGCGCCCGACAAAGCGTTTGCGTGTCGCAAGGCTCGGCGATAGGACTCGGTCTCCGTCGTAAGGATATATTGACTCTCGGCATGCGGTGCCGGCTATGTCGCCCCAAGGGTAGCCTGGTTCGCTTGTCGTGATAGGGAGCGTCGTTGCTGAATGGCCTATACTGACCAGAAAATGTCCGGGGGAAAGATTTCCGCGATCGTCATCGTCGCGTTGATCCACCTTGCGCTCGGCTATGCCTTCGTGACCGGGCTCGCATACCAGTATGTGAAAAAGGCGCAGGAAAAGCTGAACACGTTCGACGTCGCGCCGCCGCCGCCGCC
>NZ_CAHJWJ010000016.1 GCF_903642285.1 Sphingomonas bacterium | reverse complement strand
GGCGGGGGAGGCGGCGGGGGCGGAGGAGGCGGCGGCGGCGGGGGCGGCGGTGCGGCCGGTTCGCCGAAGTTGTACGTCACGCCGCCCAGGATGCTGTGCGAACGATAACGGAACTTCTCGGTGTTGTTGGCGACATCGACCAGGCGGACGTTGTCGACATCGAAGAAGCGATACTTCAGCGTCGCGTCGATATGGTCGGTCAGCGGCGCACGAACACCGGCCAAGCCCTGATAGGCGAAGCGCGTATCCGAATCGTTCAGGAAGTTGCCCGAACGGCTGAGACCTTCGGTTTCCCGGACGCGCGCAACGCCGACGCCGCCGCCGACGAAGCCCTGGATGCCATCATCCGGACCGAAGTCCAGCAGGCCGTTCAGCATGAAGCTGAGCGCAGACGTCTTGCCGCCAGCATTCGGATAATAGCCGGCAGGCGCGTTGAAGCGTGTGCCGTTCGTCGCGAAGGCCGGGGTCGTCGTCGTATTCGTGTAGGCATCGATCGTAGCCGAGCGATAACCGACCTCGGTCTCGACGCGGAACGCGCCGAAATCATAACCGACCGTACCGTCGACGTCATATCCATAATTATGATCGGTCTTGGCCGCGCTCTTCAGCGCGCCGATGTCATAATGGATGTCTTCGACGATCATCCCACCACCTTCGACACCGACGTACCACGACTTGTCGCGGGCGAAGGCGGGCGAAGCGAGTGCGGTGGAGGCCAGTGCCAGAATTACGGCAAGCTTCCGCATAAAATTCCCCTTTCCATGAGTGTCACTACGGACAGCGCAAACTCACTATCCGACCCATGGTTGCCGCGCAAGCGAACAAAACGGGGAGTGTTGCTCAAAGGCCTCACCTTTTTCTAGGACGCCGCGATCAGGCCATGTCCAACCATTGCAGCGAGGATCGCGGCGATCGCATTGCGTGTTTCATTGTCGATGACGGAGCCGCCGGACGGCGCGACGATGGCGGCACGCCGCGCGCCGATCACGGGAAGTCCGGCGACCATCACGCGCGCCGCGGCAACGTCACCCAACACCCAATTGCCGTGGGAAAAGCGTACGGGCAACGCGTCGGCGGTGCTCCAGGCTAGCATTCCCTCGACGGCGGCAACGAAGCGCCAACCGCCGCTCGTCCACGCCGCGATCGCGTTACCCTGACCGACCCAATCGCCCGATGGCGACGGGCCGACGATCCACTGGTCACCCGCTGCCGGCGTGGTCGGCGGGATGGTCATCCCCACCGCGCGAACGCTTGGCTGCAGCGCAGCATCCATAAGGGCAAGTGCCTCGTTATGAGTCATTTCCTTTTGCGATTGACCGGGATCGATCAACGGCAGCGCGAAACGCGCGGTCTGGTCGGTCATGCGTAGCTCCTTATCATTCGACGACGATGCAACGATGCGACGGCGACCGTGTCATGCCAGCACGATGGTCGCGGCGTCCGATGCGCCGAAATCGCCGCGCTGGCGGACCGTCACGCGAACGGGCCGCGGTCCGATATCCGCCGCCGCGACGACAATCGTCGACCGGTCGGTATCGATCGTGCGGACCGCACCGGCGGCATCGGTCAGCGTCGACCGATACGCCTCGGCTTCCTCCCCGATCGGAGCGTCGACGCCATCGATCCAACGCCAGCCGGCGCGACTTCGCCGGACCCAGGCGATCGTCGTGGTGCCGTCCGCGCCGATCGTCGTGGTCAGATGGACCGGGGCGGGCGGCAGGATCGATCGGCCGGTCAGGATCGCCGTCGCGACGACGCCGTCGCCGTCCCCGACCCCGGTCGCCATCACCCGCACCGCGCCGCCGATCCGGGCAAGCGGCAGGTCGATCGCCCGAATGCCGCTCGCGGTCAGCAGGACGAACGGATCGCCCACGACCTGCGTACCGATCGCCGCCTCGGTGCCCCGCCGACCGCGCGACAGCCGCGACAGTCTCCAGCGATCGTCGCCCAGCGGCTCGGCCGTACCGAACTGAAGCAGTTCCGCGCCCGCCAATGCCAGATTGGCCCCACGATCGAGGGCCGGACCGTCCGCATCCGCCAACACCGCGGCGTCGCTGGCCAGCCGGACGATAAGGCTGCCCCAACGATCGAACAGCGTCGCCGGCGCGGCAGCGGGTACGGTTTCCAGCGTCCCGATGATCGCCGGGGCCGCGGTCGATCCGGCGTCGATCCAGCTGGCCCCGTCATCGATGCTGTAGGCGATCGGCGCGCCCCGCCAGCCGGCCCCGGCTCCTGCCGCAGCGATGCTGATCCGCGGTTGTGTCAGGATGGCATCGTCGAGCGCCGGCGTCTCGAACACGGCCAGCGTCGTCCGACCGACCATCCTGTCGGCGGCGGCGCTTACCCGCCCGCTCGACGCGGTCGACGAATGCGGGGCGATGTTCACCGGCACCAGGTCCAGCTTCGTCACCATCGCCTCGATCGTGGAGGTCGCGATCCGCCAGATGCCGTCCTCGCCGGAGATCGTCACCGGATCGCCCGGGCCGAGGACCATCGCATCGTGCTGGACGGTGACGGTACGCTTCGTGCGCGCCGTCTCCGCCCGCGCCAGGATCGCCGTCGCCATCGCCTTCGCGTCCGCCGCGGCCAGCACCGCAGGCATCTCCACCCGGTCGTCGAGCGCGCCCGCCCCCGGCCGCGACGCGCGCTGTACCCCGGTCTGGTAATCGCGCGCGGGGTCGTAATGCGACAAGGTCACGGTCCGCGGCACCGTCTCGATCGCGGCGACCTGCCGCGCGCGCCGTTCTCCCCTCGCGGTCGCGGCATAGCCCGCATCGGCGATCGGGACCGGATCGACGGCCGCGTCGCGCATCGTCAGCCGCGCGCCATCGGCGGCGAACCATGCGCCGCCCGCGGTGCCGAGCGTGTCCAGCACCGCGCGGACGCTGCCGCCCGATACCGCGAAACCGACCAACGGCAGCCCCGCCCCGCCGACGATCTCCGGCGCGATGGCGGCGGCGATCGTTCCGATACCGACGGAAGCCGCGTCCGCCACGATTTCGAACGTCAACGACGGAATGCGATTGCCGTAATCGCCCAGCGCCAACCCCTCGAACAACGCATAGGCATAACCCCTATGAGCAGGAGTGAGGCCATCCTCCGCCGACGCGATCAGTGGGTCCGCCGCCTGATCCTCGCCGCCCGGATGCAGGCGGAACCCCGTCGCGACCTTGAAATCGCCCGCGGCCCCGCGCAGGAGATTGCCGTCCGCCCAGATCCGTCCGACCGACAGGATCGGCCGCGCCGACAGCAGCACCGCGAACGACGCCGAATAGCTGTAGGTCGTGACGCTCGGCTGCCCCTTGGCATGGCTGGTGGCGCTGCTTTCGATCAGGTCGGTGGACCAGATGACGGTGCCGGCGACCCGCATCGTCCCGAACAGCTTGGGGATCTGCGTGCCGTAGGACGATGTCTGCAACGCCAATTCGGTCAGCCGCGGCCCCTGCCGCGACGGCTGGCGGAATATCAGTGCGTTGTCCGCATATTGCCCCGCCAGCGCGCCGATCGCCGCGCCGAACGGCCCGGCGATCGCACCGCCGACCGCGGTGAGTAGCAACGTCGCCATGTCAATCCTCCCCCAATCGCCATGCGCCGATGACCGGCCAGGCTGGCGGTCCCGGTCGAAGCACCACCCGGCGGAGTCCGGCATCCGCATGGACCATGCCGCCGGCGACGATCACCCCCAGATGCAGCTGTGCCGGTCCGCTTCGCATCAGCACGATATCGCCCGGACGCGTCCCGTCCGCCGCCGCCAACGCCGTATCGAACCGCGCGGCGAGGGCGGCGGGATCGCCGCCGCGAATCGCGTATCCGCTCGGTACCGATCCGCGAAATCCGCCGGCCCGCACGGCGAGCGCGGCGACCCCTACGCAATCCAGACCGCTCGCCGGATCGCGCCCGTGCAACCGGAACCGCGCGCCCACCGCCGCCAGCGCCGCCGCCGCGCCCGCCGCGCCGCTCATCCGCCCGGATATCGGGTCAACAAATCGACGCCGGGCAGATACGGCTCCCCGCGGAAATTGGCGACGTTGGCGAAACGTGCGTCACAAGTCGCGAGACTCTTGTCGCACCCCTCGATCACCTCGACCAACGCCCCGACTTCGGCCGCAAAGCGTGGCGGCACGCGCAACGTCACGGTCGCGCCGTCGGACACCGCGATCGCATCCTCCAGCCCGGCATTCGCCCCGCCGAACCAGCGCAACAGCCCCTGCCCGTACGCGCCCGCCACCGGCTCGACCGAGTCCAGCGTCAGCACCTGCCCCGCCACGCCAACCACCCGCGCGAACCGCCGCCGCCCCGCCATCGCCACCCGGCACCGCGCATCGCCGAGCGACGCTCGGCATTCGGCGGACGTCTCCTCCACCACCGGCCGGTCGAGCGCGGCGGTCGCACCCGCCAGTTCCGCGGTGAACGCGCCGTCCTTCGTCTCGACCGCACCGATCGTTCCCTCGCCGAGCGCCGCGATCAGCGTGCCGTCGCTCCAGTCGACCGCGGACAGCGCCACCCGCGCGCCGTCCCAGCGACCCGCGATCAGATCGTCCTCGCCGATCGCATCCGAGGTGAACGCGCCCTCGACCGCCATCGTGTCGGCATCCAGCCCGTCAGACCGGACGATCGCCGACGGTGTCATGCCGGGCGCGGCGCGGTGGATCAGGCCGTCCAGCACGATATCGCGGTCGTGGCTGGTCAGCCCGATCGCTACCCCGTCGCGCCGCTCGATCCGCCAGCAGAACGCGATCGTCGCCAGCGTGTCGGTCATGATTCGTGCACTTCGATCAACGGCACGCTGGTCGCGGCTCCGGCCAGGAAGGTCGACCGGCTGACGCTCAACTTGTCCTCGGCGAAGCGCACCGGTACGTCGAAGGTGAAGGTCGCACTCACGACCACACCCACCGCCGGCGCGATGTCGACCACGATTTGCCCGCCCGCCTGCAACGCGAACCCTTGCGTCGGCACCCCGTCCAGCGCCACCGTCACGCTCCCCGGAACCGGCCGGGTGATCGGACGGACCGCGTCGCCGTATCGCCGCACCAGCGCGAAGACCCGGTTCGCGCCGTCGCCGGTCCCGAGCACCTCGCCCAGCCCCTGCGCGTCGAACGGATCGCGCAACCGGAACGCGCGCGCCGGGCCGAACCGCGCGCGGAAGAACGCCAGCAGCGCGGCGACATCCGCCTCCGAGCGGATACCGGGGCCGACATCATACGAGGTCCGCGCCGCCGCCCAGGCCGCGCTGCGCGCCTCCGCGCCGCTCGCGCTCGTCACGATCGCGGTCGAGAATTCGGGGGCCACTTCCGCCTCGCGGCCAAGCGCCAGCGGGAACGCCACATCGTCATACGCCTGCATCTCATCCTCCGGGGTGTCGAAATGGATAAAGCCGTCGCGCATCACTTGCGGCAGCGCCCACAGGAACGTCGCGGCGATCCGCGCGCCCGCGCCGTCTCCGCCGCGGCATCGATCTGCGTCCATTCCGCCGCTTGGTCGGGGCGAAGCACGAAACCCGACAGATAATGCTGCCGCGCGATCGGATAGCCGAGCCGCGCCTGCGCGGTCGCGATCCCGGCGGCGGTCGCGGCGGTGTCGCCCGCCGCTGCCCAGTCGTAATCCTCGATCTGCAGGATATCGAACGCGGGGCTGGCCCAGTCGACCGGCAAATTCGCGCGCCGGATCTCGGGCGCGGCGGGGTCGAGCACGCTCGGCAGATAGCTCAGCAGATGCACCACGCACCCCGCCGCCGCGTCCCTCGCCGCATTTGCCAGCAGATGCGTCGAGGCGGCAAGGCACGCGCTGGCGCGGTCCAGCGTCGCGCGCTGCTCCGCCGTCGTCGCGCCCCGGACCGAAGCGATCGGCGCCGGCGCGAACGCCGCGACCGCGGCCGCATCGTACAGGCACGGTCGACCGTCGGGCATGACCCACCACCAGGGCTCGCCGATCTGGAATTTCGGCGGCAGCCCCGCCGCGACCGCGATCCCCATGAACGCCTGCGCCACGACGCGCAGATAATACATCGCCCCGTCATGCGCGGGCGACAACAGGGTCGACGGTGGCACCCAGCCGGTCTGCGCCGGCGAGCCGTCGGCGGCGCGCTGTTTCCAGTCGTTCCAGCAATGCGCGTCGAAGATTTCGTAGCTGAGCGACCAGATAATCCCGATCCCCAGCGCCTTCGCGCGGGCCGCGAGATCATGGTGCCACGCTGCGCACGCAGCGTTCAGCGTGCCGCCGGTCAGCCCCAGATAATAGCCGCCATAAAGCGCATCGAGCCGGAAATAATGGCTCATCCCGACATAATGGACGATGTCGCCCCGGTATCCGAGTTGCAACATGTTGCGCAGCAATCGCGCAGGCGTGATGTTGTAGCTGTCGTCATAACCGCTGGCGATGCCCAGCCCGTGATCGGGTACGACGACATCGCCGATCGCCAGCACCGATCCCGGACCATCGCAGATCAGGCCTGTCAGCTCGATCCACCCCTCCACTACGGCGGTCAGGGGCGTATCGCTGCCGTCATAGCCCGGCGGCACCAGCGATACGAACGCCCGGTCGATATCCCCGGCCCAGACCGGGTCGGCCTCGCTCGGCAGGAGGAACCCGCCATCCAGCGCGGCGAAGTCGATCGAGACCTGCGCATCCTCCGGCGTCCCGCTCGCATAATTCCACAACCGGACATACCAGGCGCGCGCGACCCCGCACGCATCGCGCCCCTCGATCGTCAGCGTCGGCCCGTTGACCGCGTCCAGCGGCAGCACCCCCGACGATCGCCAGCGGAACGCCAGCCGGCAGTCCCGGAAATCGCGGTTCGTCTCGTACCGCAACAGCACATGGTCGATCGTGTCCGCCGCGTCCCAGATCAGCCCGGCAAGGTCGCCCTTGCGGTAGAAGACGGTGTCGACGCGAAGCGCATCGGGTGCGGTCGTCGTGACCGCCGCCATCATCGGCCGGGGGAAGTTGACCGTCCAGAACCGCGGATCGAACCGGGTGAGAATGCCGGTGGTCTGCACCGTCCGGTTCGCACAAAGCCAATGGGGCATGGTGTCTCTCCAAACTCCCCCTCCCCATGGGAGAGGGATTTATTGCAACGCCGCCTTCACCGCCCGCGCGACCTGCCGGCTCGATTGCTGCAGCGCCGCCGGCGCTTCCCCCGCGCGCGCATTGACCGCGATCGAGACGGTGATGGAACGCGCACTACCACCGCCGCCCGCATCCACTTGCCCAGCCGCGGTCGGTACGAACAATTCGGGTCCGCGCTCGCCGACCATATAGGCCTGGCCCGGCGATACCGGGCCGCCCGTCGCACGCCCCGGCTGCCCGCCGACCAGCCCGGTCAGCCCCGACAGCAACCCGCCCGCCGACCCGCCCGACCCGGGCCCGGTGCCGACGATCGCGGCCAGTCCGCTCTTCAGCGCGCTCGACGCGATCGAATCCAGCGCCGATAGCGCCGTCTTCTCCAGATCGGCGAAACCGAGCTTGCCGGTCTGCACCGCACGCAGCAGATTGGCCTCGATCGCGCGGCTCGCCTTGTCCGCCCCCGCCGTCAGCGGTCCTTCCAGCTGTGCGCGCATCGCCGCGACATCGCGCGCGAAGCCGGCGGTGTCGGCGCGGACGCCGACGACCATGTCCTGCATGTCATCCATCGGGATGCACCTCCTTCAGCCTGGCGATCGTCGCGGGATCGGGCGGCGTCGCTTCGCCGGCCGCCGGCCGCAACGCCGCGACCACCGCCGCCAGATCGGCCGGCGTCGCCCGCCAGAACGCATCGGGCGACCAGCCGAGCCGAAGCCCGGCAAGCCCGGCAAGCCGCACCGCCACCGCGGTGAAGCACGCCGCGTTCATCGCCCGGCCACGATCTGGCCGAGCAATGTCCGGAGCACCGGCATCGCCGCGGACAATCCCGCCTCGACGATCGCCTCGGCGAAGGCCGCACGCGTCAGCCCCTCGGGCGGGACGCGAAGGCAATGCCAGAACAGTCCGACGATCTCGGCCAGCGCGATCCCGCCGTCCGCCGCGCGCTCGACCAGCCCGAACAACGGCCCAAGCTCGCCCTCCGCGGCGACCAGCGCCTGGAAGGTCGGACGGAGCGCGATATCGACCCCGCCGATCCGCACGCTCGCTTCGCCCCTTGCCGCATTGACGGTGGCCGGGCCGGCGGGGATCGCGGCGGCTACCGCATCGGTTGCCGCGCTCATGCCGCCACCACCGGGCCGGAGCTTTCCAGGCTCATCGTATAGGACCGTTCGCCGTTGAAATCGCCCGCATAATCCAGCCGCGACACGAGGAACCGCCCGGTCATCGTCTCGCCGCTTTCGAAGCTCAGCCGGTAATCGTCGATCGTCCCCGACAGCGCATTGCCCTTGATCCGGACCTCCGCGGCGGAACCGGTGAAGACCCCCGCCCCTGCCACCGTTACGCTGCGAACCCCCGCTCCCGACAGCAGGTCGCGCCAGCCGCCCGAATCCTTGCTGGTCACAACGACGGTCTCGCCGTTCACCGTCAACTGCGTGGTGCGCAGCCCCGCGACCGTCGCGAAAGCGGGCGGCGCGGCACCGTCCCCGACCTTCAACAGGAACGCACTTCCTTTTTCGACAGGCATTTTGGTTCTCCTCATATGAATGTGTCTTGATCCGCCGGCGCGAACGGCTTCGGAATGTTCCGCCACCCCGGCGGAGGCCGGGGCCCAGTTGCGAGCCGATCGTGACGGCGCGACGCACCCCGTTACCCCGACCTAAGCAACTGGACCCCGGCCTTCGCCGGGGTGACTCCTTCACGAATCCTCCCGGACCATCCGCACCTGAAACTCCACCGCGGCGCGCCAGCGGTCGGTCGCGATCTCTGCCATCCGGCTGCGCACGAAGGTCAGCCGCACGATCCGCCAGCCCTCGGCGAGCGGCGGCGGGTCGGCGAGCGCCGCCTCCACCGCGTCGCACACACCGCGAAGCCGCACCGGCCGCTCGCCGCCATCATACAGCAGCACGATCAGCCGTCCCTCGCGCCCCGCCCAGGTCTTGGTGCTCCAGTCGGTCAGCACCGGATCGTCGACCACCGCGAACGGGCCGCCGATCCGTCCCGGCGGCGCGTCGAGCACGCGGACGCCAGTCAGGGTGGCGGACAGCCGCGCGGCGATCGCCGCCTGCAACAGCGTGCGGACGCCGCTCATCGGATGGCTCCCGCGCCGATGCGCATGCGCCGGAACGGCCGCCACAATGCCGCTACCGCCGCCGGCGGTTGCGCGTCGCTCGCCCGCGCTTCGAACAGATGCGCGGCGAGTGCGGCGACGCCTTGCGCGACCGCCGCCGGCACGTCCGCCCATGTCGTCGCCGGCCCGGCGACATAGGCGACCGCCACTCGCTCCACGCCGATCGCGGCGGGAAACCGGACCCAGCCGTCGCCATCGCCGTCGACGTCGATCGCATAGGCGTCGACCGGCAATATATAGGGGGCCGCGCCCGCCGGCAGCGCGGTGACGCCGGTGATCGCCTGCACCGGTTTTGCGTCCAGCAACCGCCAGTCCGGGCCGGGACGGACGACATCTTCGAATGCCCGCGCCACGATTGCGGTGCCCAGATACGCCTCGCCGAGCGCAAGCGCGGTGGCGGTCGCGCGCGTCAGCACGTCGTCCGCCTCCCCTTGCGTCAGGCGCAGATATGCCCCCGCCGCCGCGACCGCATCCGCGATCACGGCCGCCGGGATTGCCGATGCGGTCATGGTGTTCTCCCTGAATAATGGAAAACGGTTGGATGCTATCTGCCGTCATGCCGGGACGAGCCCGGCATGACGGACGCGATCCGACTCGCTTAGGCCGCCGCGAACTTCAGCAGCTTGATCGCCTCCGAATTCGACACGCAGCCGCCGACGCGCTTGGTCGCGTAGAAATTGACGTACGGCTTGTTCGAATAGGGATCGCGCAGGATCTGCGTTTCGGTCCGTTCGGCGATCAGATAGCCCGCACGGAAATTGCCGAACGCGACCGAGACGCTGTTCGCGTCGATATCGGGCATGTCCGCGGCCTCGACGACGGGATAGCCGAGCAACGTCGCCGGCGTGCTCGCATCCAGGCTCGGTGCCCAGAGGAACGCCCCGTTCGCGGTCTTCAGCTTGCGGATCCGCGCCAGCGTGCCGGCGTTCATCACGAAGCTCGCGCCCTGGCGGTAGGGCGAACGCAGACTCTGGACCAGGTCGATCAGCCGCTCGTCGGGATGATCGCCGAAATCGCCCGCGGTCCCCGTCGCCAGATATTGCAGCGTCCCGAACGCGCGCACCCCGTCGAGCGCGGCGGCGACCGGCGATTGCAGGAACCCGCGCGGACGATTGACCCCGGAACCGGCGACGAACGCCGCCCCTTCGGCGCGCGCGAATTCGGTCGCGATCTCGTCGGCCAGCCATGCCTCGACGTCGAACGCCGCGTCGTCGAGCATCGTCTGGCTCGCCGCCGGATTGGCATACAGCTCGCCCATCGGCGGCGCGATCTCCGCGAAGACCGGGGTCGCGGTCTGGCCCGGCGCATCGGTCTCCGCCGCCCAGCCCGATGGCGTACCGCCCGTCGTCACCAGCTTGCGATACCCCGCCGAGCCGACCTTCACGACGTTCGCGATCCCGCGGATCGGCGAGATCGAGGCGAGCGTGCGGTCGATCACCGCATCGATCTCGGTCGGCACCGTGAAGCCGCCCGAGTCCCCGGTCACGCCGGTGAACGCCTTCATCTCCATCGTCGCGCCGCTCCGCACGAACCCTTCGAACGCCGCCCCATTCGCCCTTGCCGAATCTTGACGCGCGCCTTCCAGTACCGGCCGCACGACCGCGCCGCCCGTCATCTCGTTTTCCGTTTCCATGACTTTCTCCTCAGGTGAAAAATCGGTCGACCCGCGCCAGCGACTGCATCGGGATCGCGACCAGGCTGACCTCGACCAGATCGACCGCGGTCAGTTCGCGGTGCGCAGCCTGGCGGACCGCGCGCGGGCGGTAACCGACCGACAGCCCCGCGACCGCGCCGCTGCGCACCGATGCCGCCAGATCGGGGTCGTCGATGACCCCCTCGACGGCGAGACCCTGCGCATCCTCGCGTACCGACGCATGACCGACCGGATCGCCGCGGTGCTGCCACAACAACGGCACCGTCCGCGGTTCGCCGAAGGCCCCGGCGCGGATCACGTCGCCCGCGCGGTCGACCCGGTCGAACAGCGCGGCATATCCGGTGAAGCGCCCGCTCATTTCACCAGCGCCCCGAACCCGAGCTTCAGCGCCAGCGCAGCCAGCACCGCCGCGCACGCCCAGCCGATAATCGCCTTCCACGCCGACCGCTTCGCATCGCGCCACGCCCCCAGCAGCTCGCGCAGTTCCGCGACATCGCGTTCCGCCCGCTCGTCGGCGAGGCCGAGCCGTGTCAGCGCGCGAGTCGCGCCAAGTTCGCCCGCTTCCTCCGCGATCGCGCGAAGCGTCACCAGGTCCGCGCCGCGCTCCGCCCCCTGTTTCATCAGCTGGGCCAAGACGCCGCCCGTCACGACAGCCCGACCTTCGCACGCTTCTCCTCGCCGGTGAGAAAATCCGCCTTGCCGACCATGTCCCAAAGGCTGGCGCGGTCCTCCGCGATCGCCGCGACCCGGTCGAGATCGACCGACAGCGCGGCGTCGGGGAACCACCCCCGCAACCCCTGCGCCAGCGCGTCGAGGATCGTCCCCGCCATCGGCAGCACCGACAGCCGGAAAAACGCGCGGTTCGCCTCGCGGTAATTGGCGTAGGTGCTGTCGCCCGGCAGCCCGAGCATCATCGGCGGCACTCCGAACGCCAGCGCGATCTCGCGTGCCGCCGCCGCCTTGGTGCCGACGAAATCCAGTTCGGCGGGCGTCAGGCTGATCGCCTGCCAGCGCAAGCCACCCTCCAGCAGCATCGGCCGGCCGGCATTCGCCGCGCCGGAAAACCCCTCCTCCATCTCGCGGCGTAGCCGGTCGAACTGGTCGCGCGACAGCACCGACCCGTCCGCCGCCTCGTGCACCAGCGCACCGGACGGCCGCGCGGCATTGTCGAGCAGCGCCTTGTTCCAGCGCGCCGCCGCATTGTGCACCGCGACCGCGCCCGATGCGGCCCCGAGGCAGCCGAGCCCGTAATGATCGTCGAGCGGGTTATACGCCTTGATATGGACGACCTGCGGCCGCACCGGGTCCGCGGACAGTCGCGTGACGTTGCCGCCGACCCGGTAGGCATAGGCCGCGGGCCAGCCGCTCGCATCCGGCTCCACGCTCACCCGTTCGGGGCGAAGCGCATAGAGTTCGGCGATCCCGCCATCCGCGTCGCGCAGCAGCTGGACATAGGCATTGCCGTGCAACAGCAATTGCGCCCCGACATCGCCGAGCAGGGTCTGCCCGCCCGACCGCATGGTGACCAACGCGACGAGCGCCGGGTCCGAAGCGGTCAGCGGTACGTCGCCGACGCTTTCCGCCATCAGCCGCACCGCACGCTGCCCGACCGCGTTGTCGCGGTAGCCCGCACGCACCTGCGCCTCATACCCTTGCGGCCAGTCGCCCGAAAACGCGGTGACGCCGGCACGCGACAAAGCCGGCCGCGCGCCATCGCGCGGGGCCTTCCACCCGAAGAGTTTCATGAGCTGTCCTTTGAACGTGGGCGAGGGATCGACATCCGTCACCGCCGCAAAACGTCGTCATGCCGGGCTTGTCCCGGCATGACGGAAATGATGCTACCCCACCACCCGCACCTTCGGGCTTCCTCCCGCGCCCAGCATCAGCGCCGTCACCGCCCACACCAATGCATCCGCACGGTCCGGCGATCGCCCCGGCCCTTCATACCCCCCGCCGGAGACCAGCCCGCACAGCTCGTCTTCCAGCGCGGGGAACGCGCCGACATGCCGCACCTTTCCCCGCTCGTAGAGCGCGGCCACCGGCTCGGCGCGCAGCACCTTGCCGCGCGTCGCGTGGACCGTCTTGATCGGCAGGTCGGCCGCCGCCCCGCGCAGCACGCTTTCCACCATCGCGCCCCCCTGGTTGACCTCTGCGATCACCCGGTCCGCGCCATGCCGTTCGACGCAGGCCGCGACCGCGCGCGCCCAGCCTTCGGGCGACGCGCCCACGACGCTCGCATCCTCCAGCACATAGCCGATGCCACCGGCATCCAGCGCGACCGCGACGATCCCGCACGCATCGCCGCCGATCCCGGCGGGCGGATCGACCCCCACGACCACGCGCACCGGATCGGGCGACGAACCGGTCCGGCACGCCTCGATCATCGCCCGCGTCCACAGCGCGCCGACCGCATCCTCGATCATCTCGCCCCCCAGTTCCTGCCGACCGAGCCTGGTCGCGCCATATTGCGCCGCCATCGCCGCCACGAACGACACGGGCAGATGCGGGTTGTCGACCGTGCGCCCGACCGTCTCGACCAGCCCCGGCATCGCCAGCAACCGCCGCATCAGCGGCACCGGCCGCGGCGTCGTCGTCACCACCACGCGCCCCTCGCCCAGCCGCAGCCCCATCATGAGGTTGTCCCATGCCACGTCGCCGCAGCGCCATTTCGCCAGCTCGTCGCACCATGCCGCATGATGCTCCGGCCCGCGCAAGGCGTCGGGCGCTTCGGCCGAATAGACGAACGCGCGCGCGCCGGAGGGGAAGACGAACTCGCCCTTCGTACCGCGCCAGACCACGCGCTCTTCCTCCCACGCGACCGACCGAAGTCCGCTCGCGCCGTCGATCATGACCCGATGCGCGTCGGCGATCGTCGCGCCGACCAGCGCGATCCGCGCGTCCGGATTGGCGCGCGCCACCGCGCTGACCCATTCAGCACCGGCGCGCGTCTTCCCGAACCCGCGACCGGCACGGATCAGCCAGATCCGCCAGTCGCCTTCGGGCGCGCGTTGCCCGTGATGCGCCCATACTTCCCAACGCGTGAGCAGTTCGCGCTTGTGCGGCCCGGGTAGGGACTCGACGATTTCCGACTGCTCATCGGGGTGCAGCAAACGCATCCGTTCGAACGGCGGAACCGCGCCCGGTTCCCCGCTCAAGCCCCGGTCTTCCGCGCCGCGATCGCCGCCAGCTTGGCAAGGATCAACGCATCGGTTTCGGCCGCCGTGGCGCGTCGCGGACGTGCGCCACTCCGCAATCGAGCGCCGGTTCGTCTGGTGTCGCGTTCCTTCAGCAATCGCAGCGCCTGATCGACATCGATCGCCACCGCGTCGCCGACCGCTTCCATCGGATCGCCCCGGCCCAGTCCGGCCAGGGTATGCCCGATCAGCCGCATCTCGATCGTCGCATATCCGGCCTCGATCGTGACTTCCCATGCGTCGGCGAATTCGGCGTCGCGCGCGCGCATGCGATGCACCGAACACGGGGCCATGCCGACCGCCGCGGCGGCCTGGGAAATATTGCCGGCGATCGACAGATGATCGAAAAACGCTGCCGTTTTCGCCGGCGTCCATTTGGTCCGGGGCTTGCTCCGGCGCTTCTTCTTTACTGCGATCGCGTCGTCGGCTTCCATCCTATCGTCCTCCCCCAAGGCTCACAGCGAAAGGGGCCGACAGGCGTCGCCGCCCCGGCCCCCGACTCGCAATTCTTAAGCGTTCCTGTTATGTACCCAAACAGCGTCGCGCTGTCAAGCGCTTTGTACCGATCTGGTTAAGAAACATCCCGGCGCTCACTGCACGCGTTCGGCCTCCTGATGCCGTAGCGTCCGTCCGGTTGCATTGTTCGGAGCGGACATTCGAAAGGAGCAGATGATGACCGGCTCTATGGGGTGCGATTCCCAATCTGGAAGGTAGATGGATCAGTTTGACGCTATGAGGACCGCCTGCGCCAGCGCGGTGTCCCCCCCGGCTCGTAGATCGGCTGCTCGGGCCGGCATGAGGATATCCGGCATGATCCCGGCGTCCGGTTGCGGCGTGTCGGGCCAATAGGCAATCAGCGGCAGATCGACCTCGATGCCCGATCCGGGTAATCCGACGAAGAAGAAAGCGCCGCCGTTGATGCCGCGACGGTTGCCGCCGGTATGCTCGCCAATCAGCGTTCCCAGCCGGTGACGCTGCATGAGGCTCGCGAAGCCGAAGGTGGCCGAAGCGTTCTTCGGGCCTACGAGGACGGCGACCTTGCCCGTGAACCGTCGCCCCTTCGGCTGGATGGTGTCGGTATCGGAAGCGTCGCCGGGACGGGTCAGGATGTAGAAACCGGTCGCGTCGGGACCGATCGCCGACGCCCCCCAGTCTTTGAAGCTGCGGTCCCAGGTCTTGAGGTAGGGGGAAAGCCGATCGGGTATCTTGCGGTAGCGTACATGGCGGGAATAGCTGTCGGCGGCCAGCGGCGCTTCGATCAGGCGGGCGATGATCGCCGCCCCGCAATCAAGACCTCCGCCATTGTCGCGTACGTCGATGACGATGCCCGAGAGCTGGCGGTCGATCGCGGTGTCCATGCTGGCGTCGATGAAACCCCGCCAATCCCATTCGTCGTGAAAGACCGCCCAGGTCGGCATCACGAGGACGCCGACGTTGCCGCGCAGCTCGAACGACCAGCCATAAGGAGAGTCTTTGGATGGATGACGTAGCGCCGCGTCCCGCGCCGCTGCGGTCATCAACGCACAAGCCATGGCGACGGTTCTGCCCTCGGCTCGCACCACGATACGGGCCGAGGGACCGGATGATGGGAAGAGGAGTGTCCGCAGCACATCGAATGCCGGCTGATCGCCATCGCCCGGTATGCCGAGGT
This sequence comes from Sphingomonas bacterium, assembly GCF_903642285.1. Lineage (GTDB taxonomy): Bacteria > Pseudomonadota > Alphaproteobacteria > Sphingomonadales > Sphingomonadaceae > Sphingomonas. The sequence goes on along the minus strand of NZ_CAHJWJ010000016.1, from coordinate 58,181 downwards.
CGGCCACCTTGCGCGCATCGTTGCTCCCATCCGTGCGGCCATAGGGAAGCATCTTGGCCAGGATGTCGCGTGCGTCGATGCCGTCGATCGCAACGACCTCGCTCCCGGCCGGCAGATGGTGCCCGCTGCCGAGATCGGCGGTGACGATCATGCGCCGGTCCAGCCATGCGAAGGCGAACGGCAGCCGATCGGGCCTGCCGAACAGCGCCGATACGACGGCCGGTGTCTGATTGGCAGGATTGGGGAAGCTGTGGCCGCACCGGATGCTGGCAGTGAAGGCCGACAGCGCCAGGTAGAAGTCTCCCAGAGCGCGGGGCGTACCGGCAAACCGATCGAGACGCTCGCGTTCCCGCCGGAAGCCGGCCGGGGTCAGGTAGCGGTAGAGGCCGGGATGCAAGCTTGCATACGCGTCGAACAGGATGGCTATGTCCTCTCGCATCGCCGCAGGTGCCAGCAGCTCGCCGGTCGCCCTGGCGGATGCCGGCAGGAAGGCGGCGGCGAGCAGTCCCGACGTTCCCGTCAGGAAATGCCGGCGATCGAGGTGAAACATGGTGTTGCTCCGAGCGGCTTAGACCCCGAGCCGATGCCGGTCATGGTCAGGCTATGCGCTGCAGATCCGCATGTCCCACGTCGTTTTTGCCCGTTGAGACGCGGCGAAAGGCCGTGGGCGTGATGCCGAACCGATCCTTGAAGGCACGGTTGAACGTCGCCTTCGATCCGAAACCGGCATCGATCGCGAGCGTCAGGATATCGCGATCGGAACCGTCCCGAAGCTTTGCGGCGACATGCTCGACGCGCGGGCCATTGATCGCCTCGGCGAACCCCAGCCCAAGGCCTTCGTTGAGGCCGCGCGACAGATAGGCAGTGTTGGTCCCAAGCCGGCGAGCCAACTTGGCAAGGTCGAGGTCGGGATCGCGCCACCATTCCTGTTCTTCGATCCGGCGCATCCATTCGGTCGCGATCGGACGCCAATCCCGCTCGATCGGCTCCACGATAGGCTGCGGTCGGGCGTCTGCCTGCCGCCAGCCCTCGATCGCCAGATAATTACCGACGATCGCCAGTACGACATAGAAACCGAACATGTCGAAGTAGGAGAGCGGTGCGATCAGGGCATCGGCGACCAGGTATACCGTTCGCACCGCCGCGATCACGGCAAAGGCGATCAGCACCGCCTGCACCCGCTTGGCCGCAGCGAGGTCCGATCGGCACGCCATCAGCCAACCGCGATGTTGGCGCAGTGCACATAGTCCGGCAACGGCGTAACCGATCATCGATGCGAGCAGCAGCACCGCCAGGATCGGATCGAGCCAAGGACGTTGAACCTCCCGATCGAACGTACCTCTCAAACCGAGCGGGAGGCAAAAGGCGACGGCCTGATAGGCGAACTGACCCACGGGCAACGCGGCGTGCCAGCGTGGTATCGGCCGATCGAAGATCAGGACATTGAGGTGCGCGTAGAGCAGTGGCCCCATCGCCAGGGGCACGGCGAACGGCGCGAACGAGAGCCACGGCCAGCGATCGTAGAGGCCGGCATAGCCGATGGCGAACGGCGTCAGCATGCCGCACAGGACGATCAGCAACGCGCCGAGAGAACGTTGCGCGGCCCCACGCCGCCCGACGATGATGGCGGTCGCCAGCAAGAGCATCTGCACCTCGAACAGACCGAGGATTAGGGACATGGGACTGATGCTCACATGACTATCAGCCTCGCCACAGTGACAACGTCAATGGGCAATCGGGCAATGGTGCCGGTCAGACACGGACGCTGGCAATTCTCAGAATGGCGGGCTTGGTTGGGTTTCGAGAACGCTCGCGTTTTCCCAACCGCGATCGTTTTCGGGAAAGCCCGTCGATGGCGGGACGGCAGGTACTGGCTACCGCTTCCCCAAAGCTGCCCGTCGGTAGTCCACCGACGTCGGCCAACCGCTGCTAACCACACGCCACCGCAACCCACTGAACGCCAGCTTCCCCTAAGCCGCCATCCGCCGCATCGCCTCGATCACCCGGTCCTGCCGGTACGGCTTGGCGAAGAACATGCTGCCCGCGGGCAGATCGCCGTCCGCGGGTTTGCGGTGGCCGGACGTCACGATGATGTGGATGGGCGGCCAGCGGTCGCGGATGCAGGCGGCCAGTTTGAGGCCGTCGATCGATCCGGGCATGTCGATATCGGTGAACACGACTCGGATGTCGGTCCGTGCCTCAAGGATCGCGACGGCGGCGGCGGCGTTGGCCGCCGCGACGACGGTGAAGCCCGCATCCTCGCCGACATCCATCGCCAGCATTCGCAACAGCGGTTCGTCCTCCACGACCAGCAATACCGGTATCATAGTCGCCGCGCCCGTGTCGGTGCTGGTATCGATGTTCGGCAAGTCATCCCGCTTTCCTGATCATGCCGACTGGAGTTCCATCAGCGGCGCACGCATGACGGCGGAAAAGCCGACATCATCATAACGTGCATCAACCCCGCCCGTTCCGATCAAACCCATGCGGATCAGCTTCGACCCGAATCCGCGGCGGATCGGCTGGGTCGCCGGCGGGCCGCCGCGCTCGACCCAGGACAGTACCAGCTCCGCGCCGTGATCGCCCTGTTCGGTCTGCCACGCCAGCGTGACGATGCCGCCGTCCCTCGACAGCGAACCATATTTGATCGCGTTGGTCGCCAGTTCGTGGAGCAGCAGCGACAGCGACATCGCTGCGCGGGAACCGAACTCCACCGACGCGCCGGCGAACGTCATCCGGTCCAGCGGGGCGACCGCACCGATCACGTCCTCGGCGATCTGGCGAAGATCCGCACCTACCCAATTCTTGCGCAACAATAGGTCGTGCGCCGCGCCGAGCGCCATTAATCGCCGCTCCAGTATTTCGACCGCCGGCCGATCGGCGACCGATTTCAACGTCTGGGTCGCGATCGCCTGCACGATGGACAGCGTGTTCTTCAGCCGGTGCGACAATTCCTCGTTCAGCAATTTCTGCCGCTCGTCCGCCTGCAGCCGCGCGACGCCGACCTCCAGCCGGTCCGCCACGCTGCGCAGGAAGGACAGCTCCTCCGCGGTCCATGCGCGCGGCTTGTCGTCGTGGACGAACAGCAAAGCCACCGTCCGGCCCTTGTCGCGCACCGGCATGTTGACCTGCGCGCGCACCCCGATCGTCTCCAGCGCGGCCGATGTTCCCGCGGTCCGCGGATCGGCCCGCACATCCTCGATCACCAGCGGCTGGCCGCCGATCAGATCGGCCGCGACATCGCCGTAATGCGCGATCGGTCGCGATCCGCTGATCTCGCGCTGGCCGGGTGCGGTCCAGCCGGGCGAGACGTCGAGATGATCCTGTGCGGCATCGAACCGGCCGAACCCGACCCGCGTGACGCACAGCGCCTCACCGACGACGCGGCTCGCCTCCACCGTCATCGCCGCGATGCTGCCGAGATCGCGAAGCCGGTCGCCGAGCGTCAGCAGCGCAGCCTGCCGCCGCTGGTGACGGACCTGGTCCGTCACCTCGACGAAGGTGGCGGCGAACCGGTCCGGGCCCAGCCGGAACGCGCGTCCTTCGTACCATCGGCCGAGCGTCGCGATTTCCCGGCGGAACGTCCGCGGCTCGCCCGTCTCGACGACCGCCGCGAAATCTTCGATCCACGCCTGCTCGATCGTCGGGAATACCGACAGCAGCGTCCGGCCGGTCATCGGCGTGCCCATCATGCCGAGCATGTCGCACCACGCCGCGTTCACCTCGACATAGCGCCAGTCGACGATCCTCCCCCACGCGTCGCGCACCGCATCCTTGACGACGAAGCCCTCGCTCAGCTGCTCGAACAATCCGCGCCAATGCGCCTCGCGCGATACCTGCTGCGTCAGCGCGCGGCGCAGTTCGAGCAGCGCGACGACTTGCCCGGCCAGCGCGCGAAGCGTCTCCGCCTGGTCGAGCGTCAGCCCTTCCGGGCGTGGTGCGAGATCGATGACGCACAGCGCACCGAGCACCTGCCCGTCCGCGACCCTGAGCGGCGCACCGGCATAGAAGCGCGCATGGGGCGCGTTCGTCACCAGCCGGTTGTCCACCGTTCGCGGGTCCAGCGCCAGATCCGGGATGACGAGCAGATCGTCCGCCGTAATGGTATATGCGCAGACCGACGTCGCCAGATCGGTTTCCAGCTCCGCGAACCCCGACCGCGCCTTGAACCACTGACGATCGTCGGCGATCATGCTGACGAGCGCGGTCGGCGCATCGCACGCCAGCGTCGCCAGGCGGACGATATCGTCGAACCCGGTCTCCGACGGTGTGTCGAGGATGGCATAGTCGTCCAGCGTCGCCAACCGCGCGGCGTCGTGCGCCAGCTCATACCCCTGCGTCGCCATGGCCGACCGCTTCACCCCCCGATTACGGTCACCGGTGTATACCGTTGCCGCGGGGAAGCAATGATCGCGCGCCGGCGGTCAGGCCGCCGTCGCCGCGGCCCAGGCTGCGGCCTCGTCGTGAAAGACGGTGTCGATCCTCAGATCGCGCACCGCGCCGGTCGCCGGATCGACGTCGATCGACCCCGTCCATTGCCAGGTCGCATTCCCCTCGATCGTCACCATGCCGTCCGCCGCCGCGACCGCGCGCACCAGCCCGCCGCGGTTCAGCACGACGACCGGGGTGCCGAACGCGATCCGCCCGGTCAGCCCGGCGGCGTGCACCGACGCCGCCATCGCGCTGCCGCAGCTGTCGGTCAGCCCGACCCCCCGCTCGAACGTGCGAACGAACAGCGTGGCGGGGTCGCGAAGCTCGACGAACGACACGTTCGCGCGGTTGGGAAGCCAGCCGGGTGCCGCCTCGCACACCCGGCCGATCGTCGCGAGTTCCGCCTCGTCCACGGCCTCGACGAACGCGATCAGATGGGGATTGGGGATCGCGACCGCGGTAAAGGCGCGCGCGCTGCCGAGCGGCGCGATCGCCGTCTCGATATTGCTCTCGCGCCCGATCGTCATCGGCCAGTCGGCAACGTCGTGCGTCGCCGGGCCCGCGGTCTCACGCACCGTGTAGACGCCCGGCGCCAGATCGGCCGCATGCGACGCTTCGGCCGTGCTGTTCATCAGCCCAACCGTCGCCACCTCGATCCCCAGCGCCGCGAACCCCGCGCGCGCGACGCAGCGAAGCCCGTTCAGACACGTCTCCGCCTCGCTCCCGTCCGAATTGTACATCGCCATCGAAAACGGCACGCTTTGATCGCCCGGTCCGAGGAGCAACAGCCCGTCTCCACCGACGGGCCCGGTCCGGTCCGCCAGCGCGCGCGCGACCGTCGCCCATTCCGCGTCGCTCAGCTGCACCGCGCGCGCATCGACCAGCGGGAAATCGTTGCCCGAACCGTGACATTTGACGACCGGTATCCGCATCACGCCGCCATAAGCCGCCGCTCACCCGCCACCAGATCGGCAATCCCGGGTCGGCCGAGGATCGCATCGCGATAGGCGATCGTCCGCGGCCAACGCACCGGATCCATTGCCACGTCGCAATACTCCAGGTTCACCAGCGGACAGACGACCGAAATGTCCGCCAGCGTCAGCCGGTCGTCGACCAGAAAACCGGTATCGGGAATGGTTCGCTCCAGGTAATCGAACAATGGCGGCAGTTCGTCGCGGACCGCCGCATCCGCCGCCGCCATGTCCCCCGGGCGTTTCAGGAAACGCGGCGCGACGACGCGATTGAAGAACACCGGCGCACAGGCCTTCATCAGCAGCGTGTCGCCAAACTCATCCCACCAAATCGTCCGCGCCCGCGATATCGGATCGGACGGGATCAGCGCGGGATCGGGAAATTTTGCCTCGATATAGGTGACGATCGCGCTCGAATCCGAAATCGTGAAGTCGCGTCCGCCGTCCGCGCCGGGATCGCGCAGCGCGGGCATCTTGCGGAACGGCGACGCGGCGGCGAAATCCTCGCCTCCCGCGCCCATGCCCGCCATTCGCAGATCAACCGCAATGCCTTTTTCATGCGCGAAGAACAGCACCTTGCGTACAAAGGGCGATAGTCCCGAACCATAAATGATCATTCTTGCGCTCCACGGTTCAACCAAGACCATAATGATCTCCCAGCCGATCCAGCGCCAGAGTCAATACAATCCGCCCCGCCCGCGCCGGCCAGCCGAGACCGCGTTCCGCCGTCGGCAGCGTCTCGCCGGCGCAGATCACGCGCCAGGCCACGTCCTTCAGGCCACCGCCGAGCGCCGCCAGTGCTGCGTCGAACCGCCGCTTCGCCGCGATCTGCGCATGCGCCGGATCGAATCCACCTGCGCCGCCATCGACCCGCGCCGTCCAGCGCATCGTGGTGCGCGGCGCGATACATGCACGTTCGTAGTCGCAGCGCAGCCGTTCCCCCGCCTCGAATTGCCTTGCGTCCACCATCCCGCGCGCGCGCAACCAGCCGAGCGGCGACTCGGCCAGGTTGACCGTCACGCTGCGGCCTCCAAGACCCGGCACCCTCCGCTCGGCCAATTCGCGCATCGTCGTCTCCCGTCTGCGATTCGGCATGCTCTTGCCATGGCGGCGATATTGTAGGACAGCGAAAAACCCATTTGGTTGTAAGAGAGCCGAAATGATTAGCGCGATCCGCGAAGTCCGCCGTGCCCGCAACATGACGCTGGACGATGTCGCCCGCGCTTGCACGCCGCCTACGACGCCGCAGACGATCGGTCGGCTGGAGACGGGCACCCGGACGGTGTCCGTCGCTTGGCTGAACCGGATCGCCGCCGCCCTGGGGGTGACTGCCGGCGATCTGGTTACACTACCGACGCGCAGCGACCTGCCGCTCGCCGCGATCATCGACGCCGACGGCACGCACGCTCCGCGCAGGGCGGCAACGATCGTCCCGCCCGCCGCCGCCGCTGGGTTGATTGCGCTATCGGTCGCATCCGGCGTCGGCGATTACCGCGCAGGCGATGAGGTCTGGTGCGAAACCCTTGCTCCCGGCGATTTCGGCCGCGCGATGAACCGGGACGTCCTGGTGCCGCGCGGTGCCGGTCAGTTCCTGTTCGGCCGCCTGATCGGTCGCGACGAGGCGCAAGGGGGCGGACGATTGCATCTGCTTCCGCTGACGCCCGGCAGCCGCCAGCATGTCATGGCCGACCCGCCCTGGCTCGCGCGCGCGGTTCGGCTGGTGCGGTTGCTGTAATGGCGGTTCCCTTGCGGGCTTCGACTCATTGATCCGTCGAATTCTTTTCACCCTGCCGATACCGAGACGGGCATTTGCGCGTTGCCGCAGTTCACCATGAAGGACACACCATGAGCATTTTCGGATCGATCAAGGACGCGATTTTCGGCCACCCTGCGGTCCAGGCCGCTGCCCCCGCGGCACCAGCCCCCGCCGCCGCCAGTCCCGCCGAACCGGCACCCGCGGCACCCGCACCTGCCGAACCGCCGGCTCCGATCGACGCCGACGCCGCGCTGGAGAAGATTGCGGCATCCAAGGGCGATACCGACCTTCATTGGCAGACGTCCATCGTCGATCTGATGAAGCTGCTCGGTCTCGATTCCAGCCTGTCCAACCGCGAGGAGCTGGCGACCGAGCTTGGCTATACCGGCGAAAAGGACGGGTCCGCCGAAATGAACATCTGGCTGCATGCTGCGGTGATGGAGCGGATCCGAACCGGCAAATAAGACCTACGCCCGCCCCCCCCCGGTCCAGGACCGGGGTGGTGGGCGCTGACGGGTTCGAACCGCCGACCTACTCGGTGTAAACGAGCCGCTCTACCAGCTGAGCTAAGCGCCCCATAGCGGGAATGCGCGCGATGCCAGCGTCGCGCGTGATCGGCAAGTCCCGTTGTACAGACTAATCAGCGCACCGGCATATCCATCCGTGCGCGCGCCGCGAAATAGCCCGCCATCGCCTCGCTGGCGCGCGGTGCGAGCCGCATGAACGCGCGCCGCCGATCGGCTGCGTCGGGCACGCGCTCGAATAGTCCGGCCTCCGTCATCCGCGCGATCCAGCGCAAGGCGGTCGTCGGCGCCACCGCGGCGGCGATGCACAGGCTCGACACCGAGACGCGGACATTTTCCAGTTCGGCCGCAAACAGGTCGAGCAGCATGTCCCACGCCGGGTCCTCGAACAACCCGCTGACGAGAACCGGTCGCGCAGCCGGCGCAGCCGGATCGTGCGGCGGATATCGCTGGCCTTTGGCGGGGCGACCGGGATCGATTCGATCATGAAGCTCGTCCGCCGCTCCGCCACGCTGTCGTCCTCGTCCGCTTCGCCGCCGCTGCGCGTCAGCCGCGCGAGCAGTTCCGCGATTCGCGCGACCTCGCGGTTCAGCCGGTCGAGCCGCGACGCCTCGCCCTCGCGCCACCGGTCGTGCAGCACCCCGTCCGATCGCTGCGCCGCCAGCGCCAGCGCCGCGATCCGCTCCGCCATCGTCGGCGCGCACAGCAGGTCGACCGTCGCGCCGAGCAGCCCGGCCGTCACCACGTCGATCTGCGCGACGTCCAACGCGACGACCACGGTCAAATCCAGTGCGGTCGCATAGCCGTCGATCCGCGGCAGCATCCCCGTCAGCACCGCCTCGTCCGCCCCGGCGGTCTCGATCAGGATCAGAGGTTGTACCGCGATCCGCGACAACTCCTCGGGCACGGCGTTCCAGTCGATCCGCGCGAGCAGTCGACCACCCGTCAACTCCAACGCCCGAACCGCCTCCGCCCCGGCACCCGGCGAAGCGATCAGTATCGCGACCTGCGAACCGCGCGAAGGCGTTTCGGGATCAACCGGCGCGTCCATCGATCACTCCCCCTTCGACCGGAAGCGAGGATAAGGGGGTGTAGCGGCAGGGGAAGACGATTGACCCAAAACCGATGCATCTCGACGCGACGTAGCCAAGGGTGGCGTTTAGTGCCTGATTTCAACTACGGTAGCGCAGCGCGGCCACCAGCAGAACGAACGCCGCGGAAGGCTGCCGGCGGCTCGGATAGTAGATGTGGTATCCCGGAAAAGACGGGCACCAATCGTCCAAGACGCGGACCAATCGCCCATCGGCGACCTGCGCCGCGACCTGATCCTCCATCACGAATGCCATCCCGAACCCCGCCGACGCTGCGCGGACGATCATGTGAACATTGTCGAACGCCAGCTGTCCTTCCACGCGGACGCGCAGTTCCCGACCGTCCTTCTCCATTTCCCAGGCATAAAGTCCGCCCGCGCTCAACAGGCGAAGGTTGATGCAATCGTGACCGGCTAGGTCCTGCGGGGTCTGCGGAATCGATCGCCGTTCGAAATAGCCGGGCGAGCCGACCACCGCCATCCGGAGGTCCGGCCCGATCCGCGCCGCAATCATGTCCTTGGCAAGCGCTTCGCCCAGCCGGACGCCGGCGTCGAACCGCTGGGTGACGATATCTGCGAACCCCGAATCGATGCTCAGTTCGACATGGATGTCGGGATAATCGGGAAGCAGCTTTGCGAAGGTCGGCCACAGCACCGTATCCACGGCGTGCTGGGAGGCCGTGATACGGATATTCCCGGCGGGCCGCTCGCGAAGATCGCGGAGCGACGCGAGCTGCGTCTCGATGCCGGCCAGCGCCGGTCGCAACGTGTCCAGCAGTCGTTGGCCGGCGTGGGTCGGTGCGACGCTTCGCGTGGTGCGGGTCAGAAGCCGGACGCCGAGCCGCGTTTCCAGGCGACGGACCGTATGGCTGAGTGCCGACTGCGACGTACCCAGCCTGGCCGCGGCGCGCGTGAAGCTGCATTCTTCGGATACGGCAAGGAACACGCTGAGGTCGCTCAGTTGATCGCGCTGCATCCATGAACCCTAGATATAGGTCCATGCAAGTTCCAGCGACTTATCACATACCCCCATCACGCCTAGATCCGCACGCAGCATGGGAGACGGTTCATGGATATCAAGCGTAGCGGCGCGCAGCCTTCGGTTCGGGGCCCGGCGGACTATTTCACCGGCGTCGTCCGGATCGATGCGCCGTTCAGCGGCAGCGGCAAGTTGAGCGGCGCGACGGTGACGTTCGAACCGGGTGCACGAACCGCCTGGCACACGCATCCGCTAGGGCAGACGCTCCTCGTGACCTCCGGTCTGGGTCGGGTCCAGCGCGAGGGCGGCATGGTGGAGGAAATCCGTCCGGGCGACATCATATGGTTCGCGCCGGACGAGAAGCATTGGCATGGCGCTGCCCCCGACTGCGCGATGACGCACATCGCGATCGCCGAAATGAAGGATGGTTCGGTCGTCACCTGGCTGGAAAAGGTCAGCGACGCACAATTCACGACGCCGCCGCTGCCATCTGCAACGGGCAATCGCTCCACGTCGCAAGGGGAATCGGAATGACCGACGTCGTCGTCGTCATCGGTGCGGGATCGATCGGCCAGGCGATCGCCCGCCGCATCGGCGCGGGCAAGCACGTCCTGCTGGCCGACCTGTGCCAGGAAACCGCCGAGGCCGCGGCGAAGACGCTTGGCGATGCAGGGTTCCGGGTCAGCGCGGCGACGGTCGACGTGTCTTCCGTCCTGTCTGTCCGCGCGCTGGTCGCGACGGCAACGGCGATCGGCGACGTGACCGGCATGATCCATGCCGCCGGCGTCTCCCCGTCGCAGGCCTCGCCCGCAACCATCCTCGCCGTCGATCTGTACGGCACCGCGATCGTGCTCGAGGCGTTCGGCGATGTCATCGCGCGCGGCGGCGCGGGCGTCGTGATCGCATCGCAGTCCGGGCATCGCCTGGGAGCATTGACCGCCGACCAGGATCTGGCGCTCGCCACGACGCCGGCCGACGACCTGCTCGCGCTTGCGATGCTGCAACCGGATCGGGTCACCGACCCGTTGAACGCCTATCAGATCGCGAAGCGGGCAAACGCGCTCAGGGTGATGGCGGAGGCGGTGCGCTGGGGAAGACGCGGAGCGCGGCTGAACACGATCAGCCCGGGCATCGTCATCACGCCACTGGCCAACGACGAACTGACCGGCCCGCGCGGGGCGGGTTATCGCCGGATGATCGATCTCTCGCCGGTCGGACGCGCCGGTACCCCGGACGAGGTCGCGACGGTGGGGGCGCTTCTGATGGGATCGGAGGGCGCGTTCATCACCGGCAGCGATATCCTGATGGACGGCGGCGTGACGGCAAGCTACCGGTTCGGCGACCTCGCGCCGGCCTGACGCGTTCGCGCGCACGTTCTCAGCCCAACGCCTTCACGATCTCCTCCGTCATCTTCTTCGCGTCGCCCAGCAGCATCATGGTGTTGTCCATATAGAACACGTCGTTGTCGACGCCGGCATAGCCTACCCCGCCCATCGACCGCTTGATGAACACCACCGTCTTCGCCTTTTCGACGTCCAGCACGGGCATGCCGTAGATCGGCGAGGTCTTGTCGGTCTTCGCGGCCGGATTGGTGACGTCGTTCGCGCCGATGACGAACGCGACGTCGGTCTGCGCGAATTCGCTGTTGATGTCCTCCAGCTCGAACACCTCGTCATAGGGCACGTTCGCTTCGGCGAGCAGCACGTTCATGTGCCCGGGCATCCGTCCCGCGACGGGGTGGATCGCATATTTGACGCGCACGCCCTCGGCGCGCAGCTTGTCGCCCATTTCGCGGAGCACGTGCTGCGCCTGGCTGACCGCCATGCCGTAGCCGGGGACGATCACCACCTGTTCGGCCTGGCTCATCAGGAAGGCCGCGTCCTCCGCGGAGCCGCGCTTCCACGGACGATCGGCCTTCGCCGCGCCGCCGCCGGTGTCGGCGACCGCACCGAATCCGCCCGCGATGACGCTGATGAAGCTGCGGTTCATCGCGCGACACATGATATAGCTCAGGATCGCGCCCGACGATCCGACCAGCGCGCCCGTGATGATCATCGCCGTATTGTGCAGCGTGAACCCCATCGCCGCGGCGGCCCAGCCCGAATAGCTGTTCAGCATGCTGACGACGACGGGCATGTCCGCGCCGCCGATCGGGACGATCAGCAGGAAGCCGATCGCGAAGCTGAGCGCGGTGACCGACCAGAAGACCCAGGGGCTCTGGTCCTGCGTGAAATAGGCGATGAGCAGCAGGATCGCGGCGACGATGCCGAGGTTGATGACGTGGCGGAACGGCAGCAGGATCGGCTTGCCGCCCATATTGCCGTTCAGCTTCAGGAACGCGATGACCGAGCCGCTGAACGTGATCGCGCCGATCGCGACGCCCAGCCCCATCTCGATCCGGCTGACCGGATGAATGACCGCGAAGGACTGTCCGATCAGCGGGACGACGAGGTCGGCGATGCCGAACGCCTGCGGGTTGAGGTACGCCGCGCACGCGACGAGGACCGCGGCGAGGCCGACGAGGCTGTGGAACGCGGCGACGAGCTGCGGCATGTCGGTCATCGCGATGCGCCGCGCGGTGGTCAGGCCGATCGCCGCGCCGAGGGCGATGGCGGCGAGGATTTCTGCGATGGTTACGTAGTCGACGGGAAGGGTGAACGACTCAGCCGGAGCGTAAAGCGTCCATCCCGACCCGACCGCAAAGCTTACTGTCGGCACATGCGTCACCAGCGTGGTGACCACAGCGATCGTCATGCCGATGATGCCGAACCGGTTGCCGCGCTGACTCGACGCCGGGCTCGACAGCCCGCGCAGCGCGAGGACGAAACACACCCCCGCGACGAGATAGGCGAGCGCTGCCCAGGGATTGACCGTCAGTTCGTCCATCGCGCTTTCCCTCCCGTCACCCCGGCGAAGGCCGGGGTCCATCTCTCCACCAGCGCCTGTGGCCCGATGGATCCCGGCCTACGCCGGGATGACGACCTATTTCGAAACGACCACCGGCCGTTCCTTCTTCTTGTACATCGCCAGCATCCGCGCCGTCACCGCGAACCCGCCGAAGATATTGACGCTGGCCAACACCACCGCCCCCAGCCCCAGCCACTTCGCCACCGGCGATCCCGCGGCCGCCGAAGCGATCAACGCCCCCACGATAATGACCGAGGAAATAGCGTTGGTCACGGCCATCAAAGGCGTATGCAACGCAGGCGTGACCGACCAGACGACATAATAGCCCACGAAGCAGGCCATGACGAAGATCGACAGGATCGCGATGAAGTCCATCAGCAACTCCCAAAGGTTACAAAGTTTACGGTAATCACCAAAATTCCCTCACCCTCTTCAGGATGAAGCCACTCGTCGAACGATGGCACCGCGATCCGATGTAGGACAGTGAATTCACCGCGTTTCGAGGAGCCGTGGCGACACCACCTTGCCACCCCGCGTCAGCCGGATCGCGTCGCCGATCTCCGCATCCAGCACCGGCCGCCCAGCATCCTTGTCCCAGAAGGCGCTCAGGAAATTGAAGAGGTTGCGCGCGAACAACGCGCTCGCGTCCGCCGCCAGCCGCGACGGCACGTTGCGGTGCCCGACGATCTTCACGCCGCCGACCTCGACGACCGCGCCCGCCACCGCACCCTCGACATTGCCGCCCTGCTCCACTGCGAGATCGACGATTACTGAACCCGGCTTCATGCTCGCGACCTGCGCGGCGGAGACGAGCCGCGGTGCCGGGCGGCCGGGGATCAGCGCGGTGGTGATGACGATGTCCTGCTTGGCGATATGCGCGGTCACCAGTTCGGCCTGCGCGGCTTGGTATTCGGGGCTCATCTCCCCGGCATAGCCGCCCGACCCTTCGCCCTCGATGCCGGCGACGTTCTCGACGAAGATCGGTTTCGCGCCCAGCGACTGGATCTGTTCCTTCGTCGCCGAGCGCACGTCGGTCGCGGAAACCTGTGCGCCCAGCCGCCGTGCGGTCGCGATCGCCTGCAATCCGGCGACGCCGACCCCCATCACGAAAACCTTCGCCGCCGAGATCGTCCCCGCCGCGGTCATCATCATCGGAAACGCCCGGCCATATTCCGCCGCGCCGTCCAGTACCGCCTTGTAGCCGGACAGGTTCGATTGCGACGACAGGATATCCATCGACTGCGCGCGGGTGATCCGCGGCATGAATTCCATCGCCAGCGCCTCGTAACCCGCCGCCGCATAGGCATCGACCCGCGCGCGTTCCGCGAACGGATTGAGGCTGGCGACGATCCAGGCCCCCGGTGCCGCCCCGGACAGCGTCACGGGATCGGGGCCCTGAACGCCCAGCACGACGTCCGCGCCGGCCAGCGTTGCCGACCTGTCGCCAACGGTCGCGCCCGCATCGCGATAGGCCTGGTCGGCGATCGATGCGCCAATGCCCGCCCCCGCCTCGACCGCGACATCCGCGCCGAGTGCGATGAATTTGCGGACCGTCTCCGCCGTTCCGGCCACGCGCCGTTCGCCGGGGGCATGCTCGGCGAGGACCGCGATCCGCATCAGCGGCTGATGATCAGGATCACCGCCAGCGCGATGGCACCACAAGCGACCGCGCCCCATTTCAGCATCGCGATCACCCGGTCATAGGTTTGCGCGTGCGCTTTCATGTCACCGTTGCCGGCCATCGTCGTCCCCATTCATCGATCGTCGACGATGACCTTACTCGCCCCCCCGCTACGCCTCAAGCCCCGTGGACGGACTGGCTTAAGCCGACCTTTACTAGAAGCCGCTAGAACGATCGCCATGAACGGGGTGGATGCATGACGCGGAACGGCCAGCGACTGCTGCTGCTGATCGACGACGAGCCGGCGCAGCGCCGTCTCGTATCGGCACTGGCGGCGCGCGCCGGATGGCGATCGATCTTCGCCGCGGACGGCGAAATGGCGATCGCGACGCTCGGTACGCAGGACGGGATGCAGCTCGACGCGATCGTGCTGGATCATTGGGCCCCCGATGCCGACGCGACCGCGCTGATCGCCGAACTGCGCGCACGCCGGCCGGCGTTACCGATCCTGATGCTGACCGCGAACGGTTCGGTGGCGCACGCCGTCGCCGCGATGCGTAGCGGCGCGACCGATTTCCTGGTCAAGCCGCTGGCCCCCGACCGGCTGCTCGCCGCACTCGAGGCGGCGGTCGGCGGCACCGATGCGGGCGAACTGCGCCCGCTGACCGAAAAGATCCCCGCACTGCTGGGCTTCGACGAGATCGTCGGTTCCTCCCCCGATTTCCGCGCCGCGCTCGCCATCGCCGCCAAGGCCGCGCGCACCCGCGTCGCGGTGTTGATCGAGGGCGAAAGCGGTGTCGGCAAGGAAGTCGTCGCGGAGGCGGTCCACGCCGCTTCCCCGCGCGGCAAGAAGCCGATGGTCACCGTCAATTGCGGCGCGATCCCCGCGAACCTGGTCGAGAGCGAGCTGTTCGGCCACGAAAAGGGCGCGTTCACCGGCGCGTTCGAACGCAAGATCGGGCGCTTCGCCGATGCCGATGGCGGCACACTGCTGCTCGACGAGGTCGGCGAGATGCCGCTCGATGCGCAGGTCAAGCTGCTGCGCGTGCTGCAATCGGGCGAGGTCCAGCCGATCGGCGCGCGTCATCCGCGCATGGTCGATGTCCGCGTGATCGCGGCTACGAACAGGAAACTGCTCGACGAGGTGGAGGCGGGGCGCTTCCGCGAAGACCTGTATTACCGGCTGAATGTCGTGCAGGTGACCATCCCGCCGCTGCGGGAGCGCACCGCGGACATCCCCGCGCTGACTCGCCACCTGCTCGCGCGGATCGCGCAGCAGCCGGGATTGCGGCCGCTCGGCATCACCGACGACGCGCTGTCCCTGCTCGCCGACTACGACTGGCCGGGCAATGTCCGCCAGTTGCAGAACGCGCTCTTCCGCGCCGCGGTGCTGTGCGAGGGGGCGGCACTGACGCGGGCGGATTTCCCGCAGATCGCGAGTCTCGGCAATCGCCGCGGGGTCCCGATCGCGATGGCGATGGCGATGTCGGGCGGCGTCACGCTGTTCCGCGCGGACGGCAACATGCGCGCGCTGGAGGAGATCGAGGCCGACGTCATCCGCCTCGCGATCGGCCATTACCGCGGCCGCATGACCGAAGTCGCGCGGCGGCTGGGGATCGGGCGATCGACGCTGTACCGTAAACTGGGCGAACTCGGGATCGACAACGCCGCCTAGAGCGTCCGCACGACCTTCCCGTCCGCGCCTAGGAAGTCGATCGCCGTCACGCCGTCCGCCGCAACGCGCAGCACCAGCCGTGGACGCCCTGCACCGTCGCGCAGCGCCACGCGCGACGATCCATCATGGTCGCGCCCGACGAACAGCCGCGGCGTGCCGCCGATATTCGCGGCGGTATAGGCCGCCGCCCGCTGCGTTGCCGGCATCGCGACGATCCGCGCGATCGCCGGATAGTCGATCTGCCTTTCCGGCTGATCGTTCACCATCAGCCCCGCGCGCCGCTCGGTCCCGTCCTGCTCGCCCAGCAACTGCACGACCTGGTCCTGGTGATAGCGATCGAAGGTCAGGCTGCCGTAACTCGCCGCCTTGTCCCCCGTCTTTTGCCCACCGAAGATCAGGCCGCCATTCTCCGTCCCCTCGTCATTGTAGAACAACATGCCCGCGGCGCTTCGGCTGGGGTGCGGATATTCGGTGCCCTTGACGATGATGCCGGGGGCGCGTGCCGTGTCGGAGATCGTCATGCGCAGCGTGCCGTCCGGTTCGCGGACGTTGATCCGTTCCACGTCGATCGTGCCGAGCGTCTTCGCGGGCGGCGCGGCGGCGGCGATCAGGAACCAGGCGAGCGCCGCGGTCGTCACCCCGGCATAGGCAAGCAGCATCTTCTGCGGATCGAAGGTCATGGCACTCTCCCGTTGTCAACGAACGGGCATCATCGCCGCATCCTTGAGCCCGCGCCAGACCCGCACCGCCTGCACCGTCTCGGCGACGTCGTGGACGCGCAGCAACTGCACGCCCGCCTCGATGCCCTTGATCGCCAGCGCGACCGATCCGCCAAGCCGCTCCCCCACCGGTGCCTCGTTCGACAACGCGCCGATCATCCGCTTGCGACTGACCCCGAGCATGATCGGACAGCCCAGCCCGTGAAACATCGCCAACCCGTTCAGCACCGCGAGATTGTCCGCGAGCGACTTGCCGAAACCGATGCCGGGATCGACGATGATCCGCGCACGGTCGACGCCCCCCGCGACCACCGCGGCGATCCGCGCGGCGAGCCAGTCGAACACCTCGGTCAGCACGTTGCGATACGCCACCCGGCCATGCCCGCCCTTGGCGGGATCGGGCGAGTGCATCAGCACCACCGGGCAGCCGGCACGCGCGACCGCCGCCAATGCGCGGTCGTCCCACAGGAGCGCGGACACGTCGTTGACGATCGCCGCACCCGCCGCGAGTGCCGCCTCCATCACGACAGCCTTGCGGGTATCCACCGACACCAAGGTTCCTGCGCTCGCCAGCCGTTCGATGACGGGGACGACGCGCTTGACCTCGTCCTCTTCCCACACCAGCGCCGCGCCCGGCCGCGTGGATTCCCCGCCGACATCGATCAGCGCCGCACCCGCCGCCGCCATATCCACCCCCGCCGCAGCGGCGGCGGCCGGATCGCCCAGATGCTTTGCGCCGTCGGAGAAGCTGTCGGGGGTGACGTTCAGGATGCCCGCGACCAGCGGCTGGTCGAGCCGAAGCGTACGCTGGCCCAGCGTCAGTGCGGGCCGCAGCCGGATGATCGCGTCGTGCAGCCGGATCGCGCGCTCGCCAAGCATCACGACCTCCGCGACAGGCACCGTTCGCCGAACCCCGTCCTCGATCGCCTCGTACGCCGCGAACCAGCACATCCCCCCCGCCAGCCGCGCGACGCTGCCTTCGGGCAGGCCGATGGGCGTGTCGACGAACTGGATCGGGCGGAGGTGAAGGCTCATATCTCGTCCCCGACGGCGCACAGCCGCCCGCCCCTCCCCGGCGAAGGCCGGGGCCCAGTTGCACCGGTTCGCGTTACCGCGCGCGCCACGTCGTCACAATCGTCTCGCAGCTGGGCCCCGGCCTTCGCCGGGGAGGGAAAGCGGGAACGGCGGACGGCGTTCCCCTGAGACCCTATGGCAACGTCGCACACAGACATGTCAGAATGCTGCGGGCAGGTTGGTCGCGACATGTACCAACAACGGTGGCCAAAGGCTGCTGGTCAGGCGGCGGAGGCGGATCAATACCAGCCCCATCGGAACCGCGAACGCCATTTGCGCAAACGCCACATGAGGCAGCGACACGCCGTGCAAAAACAGGTGATGCACGCTGAACGCTGTGACGGAAATAGCGGTTGCGCGCGCCGCCGACCCGCCAGCGGCACGCGCCTCGTCCCATATCAGGCCCCGGAACAACAACTCCTCCCCAATGGGACCGAAGACCAGAAAGGCGAACAGTGCCGCGGTCCCTTGCGCATAGGTGATCCAGCCGCCGACCAGATGTGCCACGATGATGCTACCGATAATCCATGCCATAAGCCAACCGACGGCAAGCGTGGCGGCACGGCGCTCGATTGCGAACGTACGTCTCCGCCATTTTAGCAGCGCCCGGTCGCCGCGCCAAACATAAAGCATCGCGATAACGGCTAGGGACGGGATCGCCGCCGTCGGAATACACGCCAGCGACGATGCCGCCGTCCGTGTCAGTCGCCCGGCAGCATAGTTGGTTGCGCCAGTCAGCACCGGAGCCAATGCGACGCACGCAAATAGTATCGCGAAACGCCGGACGATATGGCGGGACACCTTACGGCAACGTCGCCAACAGATATGTCTGCCGCAGCGTATCGATCGGCCGCGCGACGCCCGCATCGTCGTGATGCCAGAAGGTCCATCCGTTGCACGCGGGTGCCTTCTGCACCGTCGCGCCCAGCTTGTGGATCGACCCGCTCGCCCCGCAATCGCTGAGCAACGAACCGTCGGCGCGCACCACCGCACGGTGGCGGCGCTTGGCGTCCGTCAGCACCGCGCCCGGCATCACATAGCCCGTCTCGACCAAGGTCCCGAACGCCACCTTCGGCTGCCCCTTGGGGCTCTGCATCGTCGATAGCGCGGATTCGTCGAGCGGCAGCGCGGCGGCGATCCGCTCCTGCGCCGCGGCGATATAATCGTCCTCGCGCTCGATCCCGATCCAACGCCGGCCCAGCCGCTTGGCGACCGCGCCCGTCGTCCCCGTCCCGAAGAACGGGTCGAGCACCACGTCGCCCGGCTTCGTGCAGGCCAGCAGCACGCGGTAGATCAGCGCCTCGGGCTTCTGCGTCGGATGCACCTTCACCCCGTCCCGCTTCAACCGCTCCTGCCCGCCGCAGATCGGGAATTCCCAGTCGCTGCGCATCTGCAGTTCGTCGTTCAGCGTCTTCATCGACCGGTAGTTGAAGGTGTAGCGCGCCTTCTCCCCCATCGACGCCCAGATCAGCGTCTCGTGCGCGTTGGTGAAGCGCGTGCCCTTGAAATTGGGCATCGGGTTCGCTTTCCGCCACACGATGTCGTTCAGGATCCAGTAGCCCAGATCCTGCACCGCGACACCGACGCGGAAGATGTTGTGGTAGCTGCCGATGACCCAGATCGTGCCGTCGTCCTTCAGGATGCGGCGTGCCTCGGTCAGCCAGGCGCGGGTGAACTTGTCGTAGGCGGCGAAGGTGTCGAACTTGTCCCAATCGTCGGTCACCGCATCGACCGCACTGCCGTCGGGCCGGAACAGGTCGCCGCCGAGCTGCAGATTATAGGGCGGGTCGGCGAAGATCATGTCGACCGACTTCGCGGGCAAGGCGCGCATGTGCGCGATACAGTCGCCGCGCAGGATTCGGTCGAGCGGCAGCGCCGGCTCGATTGCCGCGACTTGCGGACGCCTGATCTTGTCGATGACCCCCATGACATTCCCCCTGGTCGCCATCCGCCCGAAACCGCGGACTTGCGTCAAGCGAACATTGGTTAACGCGCGCGGTTGCGATATCGTTAACGCGGCGGCGGAACGAGTCCTGCGCCCGACATCTTGAGTCCGCTACCGCCCGTCACCCGCTATCCTTGGTGGTGTGGCGCAAAAGACTCAGCTTCGCTGCCAACGCACATCCGACCACGCGCCGCTGCCGCGACCGGCGCAAAACTGTGCCGGTGCAGCGGCGACGGTCCATGATCGCGCAGCGCCTTCAGGTGCGCGGGCGCGCCATAGCCCTTGTTCGCATGCCAGCCATAATGCGGATGGACATCGGCGTGGGCCAGCATGATCGTGTCGCGGGTATGTTTCGCGATCACCGAGGCGGCGGCGATCGACAGCGACAGCGCATCGCCGCCGACGATCGCGGTGGCGGCATAGGACCAGCGCGGCAGCCGGTTGCCGTCGACCAGGATATGGCCGGGCACCGCGCCCAGGCATTGCGCGAGCGCCTCGACCGCCAGCGTCATCGCCTTCATCGTCGCCCAGTAGATGTTCAGCCGGTCGATCTCGTCCGCCTCGACCACGCCGATCCCGACACAGGCGCGCTGGTGGAGCAGCGCGCACAGCCGTTCGCGCTCGGCGGCGGAAAGCTTCTTCGAATCGTCGATCCCCCGTGGCACGCCCTTGGCGGGCAATATCACCGCTGCGGCGACCACCGGCCCGGCGAGCGGCCCGCGCCCGGCCTCGTCGACGCCGGCGACGGGCGGCAGGCAGAGGCGTTCGTGTTTCAGATGCGGCATCAGCCTTCGATCTCGTCGAACGGCACGACGCCCAGCGCATGTCCCATCGGACCGTGCCCGTTTCCCAGACCGGGCGCGTGGATCAGCGCGATACGAACGAAGCGCACCGCCTGCCGGAACGCATCCGCGATCGGCAGCCCCGACCCGAGCCCGCAGGCGAGCGCGCTTGCGAAGGTACAGCCGGTGCCGTGCGTATCATCGGTATCGATCCGCGTGCCGTGCAGTTCGTCGAGCAGGATTCCGCCCGGCGCGAGCAGGCGGTCGGTGATCATGCTCGTCTCGCCATGGCCACCCTTCACCACAAGATGACAGCCATGCGCAAGCACCGCATCCTCGCCGCCGAGCGCGGCCAGTTCGGGCAGGTTGGGCGTCACCACCGACGCGGTCGCCATGAGCCGCTCGAACGCGGCGATCGTGGCTGCATCCGCAAGCGTCGCACCGCTGGTCGCGATCATGACGGGATCGAACACGATCGGCACGTCGAGCGCCGCGAGCCGATCCGCGACCGCATGCGCGGTCTCGGCCGATCCGATCATCCCGATCTTAACCGCATCGACGCCGATATCGGACAGCACGGACTCGATCTGTACCAGCACGATGTCGGTCGGCACGGGATGCACCGCCTGCACCCCCATCGTGTTCTGCGCGGTGACCGCGGTGATCGCGGTCATCGCATGACCACCGAGCATCGTGACCGTCTTGATATCCGCCTGGATTCCCGCGCCGCCGCCGGAATCGGAGCCGGCGATGATGAGGAGGCGGGGGATTTTCACTGGAAAACATCCGCGGAAGTGGAGGAAGTGGAGGCGTGCCATGGCATTCCCCCCCATCGCGCAAAACGGGTGTTTGCGGGGTATGGGCGGCAGGGAGATGGTGCGATCATGTCGGGGCGTGTGCCATGGATCGGGGCGTGTAGGACAGGCCTTACGCCGTTACGCAAACGCATTAACCACCCCGGCGAAGGCCGGGGTCCAGTTGGGAAGCCAGTCGTTGTCGGGTGGCACCGTGCCATTACCAATGTCTCGTACCTGGACCCCGGCCTTCGCCGGGGTGGCATATCGGGAAGCATGCGAACGTAAGTCCGGACACGCCATCAGGAGCCCGCAAACCGCCGCACCGTCGCTGCCGGATGCTTCTTCAAATTCGCCCCCGTCCGCGCCGGCCGGTCCATCAGCTCGCCGCGGCAATTCGGGCACCGATCGTCGAGCGCATCGGCGCAGGCCGCGCAGAAGGTGCATTCGAACCAACAGATGAACGCGCCCGGCTCGTCGGCGGGAAGATCCGCGCCGCAGCGTTCGCAATCGGGGTGCATTTCAAGCATCGTTCCTTCTGTCCCCTCTCCCGCTGACAGCATCGGGTCGGCCATGCCCAGCAGCGGCGTGAGGTGAGGGCAGGACCGTTACTGCCCTCACCCTTCCAGCCCTACGGGCCTCCCTCCCTCTCCCGAAGGGAGAGGGAAACGACTAAGCCGCCGCCTCGCGCACCGCGTCGCAGATGCGGTCGACGACGCGCTCCACTTGGCCGGGATCGTCACCCTCCGCCATCACGCGGATCACCGGTTCGGTCCCCGACGGCCGGATCACCAGCCGCCCCTTGCCCGCCAGTTCCGCCTCGGCCTCCGCGATCACCGCCTTCACCTTGTCGGCGTCGAGCGGCTTGCCGCCCTTGAAGCGGACATTCTTCAGCAATTGCGGCAGCGGCTCGAACCGGTGGAGCACCTCGCTCGCCGGTGCGCCCGCGCGGCGGACCTCGGCCAGGACCTGCAACGCCGCGACCAGTCCGTCGCCCGTGGTGCCGTAATCGGCGAGGATGATGTGCCCCGACTGCTCGCCGCCGACATTGTACCCGCGCGTCCGCATCGCCTCCAGCACATGGCGATCCCCCACCGCGGTCCGCACCAGCCCAAGCCCCTGCGCCGCCAGATGCCGCTCAAGCCCCAGGTTCGACATCACCGTCGCGACCAGCCCGCCGCCGACCAGCCGCCCGGCCCGCGCCCAGCCCGCGGCGATCGTCGCCATCAGCTGGTCGCCATCGACCACCCGGCCCTTTTCGTCGACGACGATCAGCCGGTCCGCATCGCCGTCGAGCGCGATACCGATGTCCGCACCGCTGGCGACGACGGTCTCCGACAGCGTCTGCGGCGCGGTCGATCCGACGCCGTCGTTGATGTTCGTGCCATCGGGCGTCACCCCGATCGCGATGACGTCCGCACCCAGCTCCCACAGGGCGGATGGCGCGACGCGGTAGGCGGCACCGTTCGCGCAATCGATGACGATGCGCATCCCGTCGAGCCGCAGGTCCTTGGGAAAGGTCCCCTTGGCGGAATTGATGTAGCGCCCCTGCGCGTCGTCGATCCGCCGCGCGCGTCCGATCGATGTGGAGGGGGCGAGCGGCACGTCGCTGTCGATCAGCGCCTCGATCGCGGTTTCCGCCTCGTCGGAAAGCTTGTAGCCGTCGGGCCCGAACAATTTGATGCCGTTGTCGGCGTACGGATTATGACTGGCGGAGATCATCACGCCGATGTCCGCGCGCATCGATTGCGTCAGCATCGCGACGCCGGGGGTGGGCATCGGGCCGACCATCACCACGTCCATGCCGACGCTGGTGAACCCGGCGACCAGCGCGGATTCGAGCATATAGCCCGACAGCCGCGTGTCCTTGCCGATCAGCACCCGGTGGCGGTGGTCGCCGCGCAGGAAATACGCGCCCGCCGCCATGCCGACCTTCATCGCCATCGCCGCGGTCATCGCGCCCTGGTTGGTCTCGCCGCGAATGCCGTCGGTGCCGAAATATTTCCTTGCCATCGCAGCGTATCCGTTCCGCTATGTCATCCGAGCGTGTCGCAGATAGCGATGCTTGGGGGAAAGGGCGAGTATGTCGCAAGCTACACGCATATTGCTGGCGCTCGTCGCCGGTTTGGTGCTGGGGATCGCCGTGGCGCATTGGTCGACGACCGGCGCATTGGCCGCAACCGCCTTCACGCAGCCGATCGGCTCGGCCTGGCTGCACGGATTGCAGATGGTGATCGTGCCGCTGATCGTCGGGCTGCTGGTGACGGGCGTCGGTGCAACCGCGGATGCGGCGCGTGCCGGCCGCATTGCCGGTCGCGCGATCGTGGCGATCACGATCGTCCTGTGGAGTACCACGATCATGTCCGCGGTGCTGACGCCGCTGCTGCTCGACCTGTGGCCGCTGCCCACCGCCTGGTCCACCGCGCTGCGCGCCGCACTGACGCAGGCACCGCCGATGGGGGCCGCGCCCACGATGGGCACCTTCTTCGAGACCGTGGTGCCGACCAACGTGCTGGCCGCCGCGGCGGGGGATGCGTTCCTGCCGCTCACCGTCTTCGCGCTGGTCTTCGCCTTCGCGATCACCCGGCTTGCCCCGGTGCCGCGTCAGCTGCTGACCGGTTTCTTCCAGGCGATCGTCGATGCCATGCTCGTCATCATCGGCTGGATCCTGAAGCTCGCGCCGATCGGCATCTTCGCGCTGGCGTACGGCGTCGGCGCGCGGACCGGGGCGGCGGCGTTCGGCGCGCTCGCCCATTACATCATCATCGTATCGTCGATCGGCATCGTCGTCTTGATCGCCGCCTACCCGCTCGCGGTGCTGGCGGGGCGCGTGCGGCTGGGCGCGTTCGTGCGTGCGGCGGGACCCGCGCAGGCGGTGGCGATCAGCACCCAGTCCTCGCTCGCCTCGCTGCCCGCGATGCTCAAAGGTTCGGAAGCGCTGGGCGCACCGCCCACGACCGCCGGGATCGTCCTGCCGATCGCGGTCGCGATCTTCCGCGCGACGAGTCCGGCCATGAACCTGGCGGTCGCGCTGTACGTGGCACGCTGGCTTGGGGTGCCGATCGGGCCGGGCGCGCTCGCCGCGGGGGTCGCGACCGCGGCGATCACGACGATGGGCTCGGTCAGCTTGCCCGGCACCATCAGCTATTTCGCCAGCGTCGCGCCGGTCGCGATCGCGATGGGGGTGCCGATCGAGGCGCTGGGGCTGCTCGTCGCGGTCGAGACGATTCCCGACCTGTTCCGCACCGTCGGGAACGTGACGATGGACATCGCCGTTACGACGTTCGTGGCCCGGCTCGACCGGGCGAAGGAGAGACCCGCATGAAGTACCGCACGCTCGGCCCCGCTTTCGAGGTCTCCGCGCTGGGGCTCGGCTGCATGCCGATGGCCGGCGTCGGCAAGGGGATGTACGGCGAGGCGGACGATGCGGAGAGCATCGCCACGATCCACCGCGCGATCGCGCTGGGCGTGACGCTGTTCGACACCGCGGAGATCTACGGCCCGCTGAAGAACGAGGCGCTGCTGGGCCAGGCGATCCGCGGCAAGCGCGACGGCGTGGTCATCGCGACCAAGTTCGGCTTCCGTTACGACGAGAAGGGGATGAGCGGGGTCGATTCCACCCCCGCCAATGTCCGCCGCGCGTGCGAGGGGTCGCTGCGGCGATTGGGGGTCGAGACGATCGACCTGCTGTACCAGCACCGCGTCGATCCGAACGTGCCGATCGAGGACACCGTCGGCGCGATGGGCGAGCTGGTCGCCGAAGGGAAGGTCCGTCACCTCGGCCTGTCCGAGGCGAGCGACGCGACTTTGCGCAAGGCCGCGGCGACGCACCCGATCGCGGCACTGCAAAGCGAATATTCG
This sequence comes from Sphingomonas bacterium, assembly GCF_903642285.1. Lineage (GTDB taxonomy): Bacteria > Pseudomonadota > Alphaproteobacteria > Sphingomonadales > Sphingomonadaceae > Sphingomonas. The sequence continues at coordinate 33,052 of NZ_CAHJWJ010000016.1, read as the reverse complement.
CTGTGGGAGCGCGATGTCGAGGACGAGATCCTGCCGACGTGCCGCGAACTGGGGATCGGTTTCGTCCCCTACAGCCCGCTCGGCCGTGGGTTCCTGACCGGCCAGATCACGAGCCGCGACGACCTGCCCGAGGGCGATTACCGCCGCAACGACCCGCGCTATTCGGACGAGAATTTCGCCAAGAACATGGAGATGGTCGCGGTCGTGAAGACCATCGCCGACGCGCACGGTGCCTCGCCCGCGCAGGTCGCGCTGGCGTGGCTGCTGGCGCAAGGGCCCGACATCGTACCGATCCCGGGATCGAAACGCCGCGTCACGCTGGAGGACAGCATGAAGGCGGTCGACGTCGCGCTGTCGGCAGACGACCTCGCGACGCTGGATAGCGCGTCGAAGGGAAATACCGCGGGTCCGCGCTATGGCGAACGGGCGATGGCGATGACGCGGTTGTAAAAGCTCGTCATGCCGGGCTCGTCCCGGCCTCCAGGACCGCAAGCAACGACCGTCGATCTGCTACGCCCTGGACCCGGCGCAAGCCCGGGCGACGGACGGATTATGGAGAGCGCGGCGCTCCGGACCCCTCAATCCACCCCGTGCATCAGCTTCTTCAGCACCGGCGAGATCAGCAGCAGGACCACCCCCGCCCCGATCGTCAGCTCGCCGCCCGTCATGAAGGTGTGCAGATAGGTGTTCAGCGCCAGCTCGGGGTTGGTCACTTGCCCGCCCACCGTCTGCACCGACGCCGCCTGCGCCGCCGCACCCGCCAGATATTCGCCGACCGAGATCGACAGGAACCATACGCCCATCATCATGCCGACGATCCGCGCGATCGATAGCTTGGTGATCATCGACAGCCCGACCGGCGAAATGCAGAGTTCGGCGATCGAGTGCAGGAAATAGGTGAGTACCAGCCACCACAGCGACACCCGGAACGCCTCGTTCGCAGTAGAGCCGCTATAGGCCAGCACGACGAAGCCGAGCCCGACCAGCAGCAACGCGATCCCGAACTTCACCTGGATCGACGGCTCCAGTCCCCGCTTCGCCAGGCTGATCCAGCACCAGCTCAGCACCGGCGCGAAGGCGACCACGAAGATCGGGTTGAACTGCTGCGTCGCCGCCGCCGACATCGTGAAGCCGAAGATCGACAGCGTCGTGTTGCGGTCCGCGAACAGCGTCAGCGACGACGCCGCCTGTTCGAACAAGGTCCAGAAGGTGACGTTGAAGACGACCAGGATGATCGCCGCGACCATCATCTGGAACTCGACCTTGTCGCCGACCCGCGCGGCCCAGATCGGAATGCCGATGACCGCCGCGAGGAACACGACGAACAGCACCTTGCCCAGGAACGGCGTCGCCGCGACATAGCCCGCGAGCCCGCTGCCCGCCGCCGCGACGGGTGCGGTCATGACGTTGTGGAAGATCAGCCAGAAGATCGCGACGGATGCCAGCGACAGCAGGTAGATCAGCGGCGCGCGGTCGCGCCCGGTCTGCACCGGCGGTTCGCCGTAACCGTCGAGCCGCCCGCCATCGAACTGCGCGGTCGCCCACCCGACGAGCAGCACCGCCGACACGATCAGGAACCCCGCCCACCAGCCGAACAGGTTGACGAGCAGCGGACAGAAGATCTGCCCCAGCACCGACCCGATATTGATCCCCGCATAGAAGATCGTGAACCCCGCATCGCGTCGCCGGTCGCCCTTGGCATAGAGCGCGCCGACGATGGTCGAGATATTGGGTTTGAAGAAGCCGTTGCCGATGACGATCAGACTGAGCGCGAACAGCAGCAGCCCGGTATAGAAGGCCGGACGATCCGCACCGGCGGAAAAGGACGTCGCCGCCACCGTGCGCGACACCGATCCCCCCGGGGTCAGCAACTGCACCGACCCGTCGGGCAGGCCGTGGATCGTCAGCGTCTGGCCGTTCAGCGATAGCGTCTGCGGCGCGTCGCTGGTGCCCATGACGGTCTTCGCAGGTGCCTGCGACACGACGTAGCGCGTGCCGTCGATCGTCGCATAGGGCGCACCCTGCGGCCCGCCGAAGCACAGCAGCAGATACCCGACCGCCATCACGAGCGCGCCGAACTTCACCGCGCGCTTCGATCCCAGATACCGGTCCGCGAGCAACCCGCCGACGACCGGCGTCAGATAGACGAGGCTGAGATACCCGCCGACGATCCCGCTCGCCTCGTGGTCCGCCAGCAGGAAATGCTTGGTGAGGTAGATGACCAGCACCGCGCGCATGCCGTAGAAGCCGAACCGCTCCCACATCTCGATCGTGAACAGCCGCGACAATTGGCGGGGATGACCCAGCCAGGTCCGCTCCGACAGCATGTCGACATGGCTGATGTCCGGCTCGGCCGGGCTGTCGGCGGTCGGCGTATCGACCATATGGCAACTCCCTGAAACTTGGTGCCGGCGATCGCGGCGCTGGTCGGCCGCGACCCTAACGGCAAAGCGCGCCCTGTAAATATCGCGGGCAGACGCCTACGTCGCCGACCATGCTCAACGACGCCACCACCCCGCTCTCGCTCCTTGCCACGCGCCGTTCGGGCAAGCCCCGTGACCTGGGCGATCCGGGTCCCACCGATGCACAACTGGACGCCATGCTGACGGTCGCCGCGCGGACGCCGGACCATGGCAAACTCGCCCCATGGCGCTTCGTCGTCGTGCCGATGGACCGGCGTGCCACGCTGGCGGACAAGCTGGTCGCCGCATTCCGCGCGGAGCGTCCCACCGCGGGGCCGGGAGAGGTCGAGGCCGTCGCCCAATTCGCGCGGCAGGCGCCCGCCCTGGTCGTGGTCCTCGCCTCGCCCAAACCCGACAGCCATATCCCGGTATGGGAACAGGACCTGTCCGCCGGCGCGGCCTGCATGAACCTGCTCCACGCCGCGCACGCGATGGGCTTTGCCGGCGGCTGGCTGACCGGCTGGGCGGCGTTCAGCGATACGGTGCGCGACCTGTTCGGGCGCAACTCCGAGCGGATCGCCGGTTTCATGTTCATCGGCACCCCCTCGCGCCCGCTCGACGAGCGTCCGCGGCCCGATATGGAACGGTTGGTCAGCCGCTGGATAGGTTGAGACTCGACCTATCGCCCAATTGCTGTATTAAGACGGCATGACAGCGCTCAGCAACGAGGACAGCCCGGTCTATATCCGACTGCGTGCGACGATCGCGGCCGGCATATTGCGCGGCGACTATGCGGCCGGCGACCAGCTCCCCTCGGTTCGCGCCTTTGCCGCCGAACATGGCGCGAACCCGCTGACGGTCGCCAAGGCGTATCAGAGTTTCCAGGACGACGGCTATGTCGAGGTCCGCCGCGGCGTCGGCATGTTCGTGCTGCCCGGCGCGGTCGAGGCACTGCGCGTGGCGGAACGCGCGGCGTTCGTCGATACGCAGTGGCCGCGGATCCGGGGGTATATCGACCTGCTCGGGTTGGACGTGGCGGATTTGGTGGAGCGTGAGGGGGTTTAGGATTGCCCGCACCCGCCGCCACCCCGGCGAAGGCCGGGGCCCAGCTGCGGTGAACCCCGTTTTGGAGCGATGCGCGCCGTAACGAACGTCGTGCAACCGGCCCCGGCCTTCGCCGGGGTGAGAAATATGGCCGCGGCAGACTGCGCTCAGTCCCCGAACCCCAACGCCATCACCTCTTCCAGGTATCGAGATCAAACATGATGGTATCCTCCACCGTTCCCCCGCGAACGCGGGGGTCCAGGGTTACGGGCGATGCGCTAGCCGCCCCTGGACCCCCGCTTTCGCGGGGGAACACCCTTTATCCCAAGCGCACCGCGTTCACGCCGCGAACAATTCCGGCTCGACCGCATACAGGACCGCCGCGCTGGCGGTCGCCGCGGCCTCCAGCCCCATCGCCTCGGGTACGATCTGGTCGAGATAGAAGCGCACCGCCGCCGCCTTCATACGGCCGAACGCGCTGTCGTCAGCGAACCGGCCCTGCCGTTCCATCAGCCAGCCGCAGGTCGCGACCGACAGCATCGTCAGGAACGGATAGCTTGCCGCCAGCCTGTCGTCCGCGTCCGCCGTCGCCAGCCGTCGACCGATGCCCTCGCACGCATCGACCAACGCCAGCAGGCGCGCATCCTTCGCCTCGCCGCGGATGTCGGCGATCAGCGCGGCGAAGACCGCGCCGTTCTCCATCGACAATTTGCGCCCGACAAGGTCCGCCGCCTGGATGCCGTTGGTGCCTTCGTAGATCGGCGTGATCCGCGCATCGCGGAAATATTGCGCCGCGCCCGTCTCCTCGACATAGCCCATGCCGCCATGGATCTGGATACCGATCGACGCGACTTCGTTGCCCAGATCGGTGCCGTGCGCCTTGGCCAGCGGCGTAACGAGTTCGAGCCGCGCCTTCGCCGCGGCATCTCCCAAGCCGGCGCGGTCGACCTGCCCCGCTGCGTAATAGACCAAGGCGCGCGCCGCCTGCGTCTGCGCCTTCATCCGCATCAGCATGCGGCGGACGTCGGGATGCTCGACGATCTTTACGGACTCCTTGCTGGGCGATCCCGCACGTGCCGACTGCACGCGGTCCAGCGCATAGGCGACCGCGCCCTGCGTCGCGCCTTCTGCCACCTGCACGCCCTGCAGCCCGACGTTCAGCCGCGCATTGTTCATCATCGTGAACATCGCGCGTATGCCGCCATGTTCGGCGCCGATCAGCTCGCCGATGCAATCGTCGTGATCGCCGAAACTCAGCACGCAGGTGGGCGACGCGTGAAGGCCCATCTTGTGCTCGATCGACACCACCCGGACGTCGTTCAGGCCGCCCGGCGCGCCATCGTCCGTCAGCCGGAATTTCGGCACCAGAAACAACGAGATACCGCGTGTTCCCGCGGGCGCATCGGGGGTCCGTGCCAGCACGAGGTGGACGATGTTGGCCGCCATGTCGTGATCGCCGAACGAGATATAGATCTTGGTTCCCTTGATCGACCATTTCCCGTCGCCGAGCGGCTTCGCGGTTGCACGCAGCGCCCCGACATCGCTGCCCGCCTGCGGCTCGGTCAGGTTCATCGTGCCCGTCCATTCGCCGGTCGCGAGTTTGGGCAGGTACAGCGCCTGCTGTTCGGGGCTACCATGATGCGCCAACGCCTCGATCGCGCCGACCGTCAGAGTCGGGCAAAGCGCGAAGCCCATGTTCGCCGACCCAAGCGTGTCGAGCACCGCGGTCTGGATCGCGAAGGGCAGGCCCTGCCCGCCAAATTCCTCCGGCACGCCGATCGTGCCCCAGCCGCCCGCGACATAATCCTTGTACGCCGCCGCGAACCCTTCGGGCATCACCACGCCGTCGGGCGTCCATTTCGCGCCCACCGTATCGCCGATCCGGTTGAGCGGTGCCCATTCCCCCGCCGCGAAGGCACCGACGCCGTCCAGCACCGCTTCCACCACGTCGTCGCTCGCCGCCGCGAACCGCTCGGTCGCCGCCAGTTGCTCGATGTCGACGACGTGACGCAGCAGAAAACGCTGTTCTTCGGTCGCGGGGGTGAAGACCATGGCGCGCATCCTCTTTATGGCTCGGTATTCAGGACGCTATAGCGCTGCACAATGGCGTGTCCAAACCCACAAGTCCGGCCATATGGCCCGGCGGTGATCCAGGATGCCGCGGCGTCGATCCTGGCGGGTGGAATCGTCGCAGTGCCGACCGAGACGGTCTATGGCCTGGCGGCGGACGCCACGAATGCGGAAGCGGCCGCGGCGATCTATACTGCGAAGGGGCGACCGAGCTTCAACCCGCTGATCGTGCATGTGCTCGATCTGGTCGCGGCCGAGCGGATCGCGGTATTCGACGACGATGCGCGGGTTCTGGCGGCGGCGTTCTGGCCCGGGCCGCTGACGCTGGTGCTGCCGTTGCGGGCGCAGGCAGGGATCGCGTCGCTGGTGACCGCGGGGCTGGAGACGGTCGCGATCCGCGCGCCGGCGGGGCGGGCAATGCGCGACCTGTTGGCGGTGTGCGGGCGTCCGCTCGCGGCACCGTCGGCCAATGCGAGCAACGCGATCAGCCCGACGACCGCGGCGCATGTCGTGGCGAGTTTGGGGAACCGGGTGCCGCTCGTCGTCGACGACGGCGCATGCGCGGCGGGGGTGGAGTCGACGATCGTTTCAGGGCGTGCGATCCTGCGACCAGGGCCGGTGACGGCGGCGATGGTTGCCGGTTGTTTCTCCACCCCGACGCCCCCACCCGGCGAAGGCCGCGGCCCAGTCGCCACGAACTCGGTAACGGCGCGATCGGCCGATCACGACCGTCCGGCAACTGGGCCCCGGCCTTTGCCGGAGGGAGAATCGGGGGTGAACGCGCCCGGCCAGCTCGCCAGCCACTATGCCCCGCGAAAGCCCCTCCGGCTAAACGCTACCAGCGCCGCGCCCGACGAATGGCTGATCGGCTACGGCGCGACCCCAGGCGACGAAACCCTCGGCAACACACCCGTCGAAGCCGCCGCGAACCTGTTCGCCGCGCTCCACCGCGCCGACGCCACGCCCGCCGTGCGCATCGCCGTCGCGCCGATCCCCGAATACGGCATCGGCGTGGCGATCAACGATCGCCTGCGCCGCGCCGCACACCGTTAGGCCGCCACCGCCCGCGACCGCGCCGCGAAGCTCTTGCGCAGTTTCTGCAGCTTGGGCGGGATCACCGCCATGCAATAGGGGTTCGACCGGCCCGATGTTTCCCAATAATCCTGGTGATAGCCCTCGGCCGGAAACCACTCGGCCATCGGCTCGATCGTGGTGACGACCGGCTTGGCCGACTCCGCCTGCGCGCGGTCCTTCGCCGCCGTCATCGCCGCCGCTTGCGCGTCGTCCGCCGGGAACATCGCGGAGCGATATTGCGTGCCGACGTCGTTGCCCTGCCGGTTCAGTTGCGTCGCATCGTGCGTCGCGAAGAAGATATCGAGCAGATCGCCTAGCGCTAACTGCGCTGGATCATAGCCAATCCGGATCGCCTCGGCATGGCCAGTATCCCCGCGGCAGACCTGCTTGTAGGTCGGATTGTCGACATGCCCCCCGATATAGCCGCTCTCGACGCTCTCGACGCCGATCACATCCTTGAACACCGCCTCGGTGCACCAGAAACAGCCGCCTGCCAGCGTCGCATAGTCCGTCATCGATCATCTCCTGAACTTTCCCTGCAGATAGGAAGCCGCTAGGTCGCGCGCAAAGGGTAGGATGAACGCATGATCGACGGCGCGGTGATGGTGACGGGGGGCGCAGGCTATATCGGCAGTCATGCGGTACTGGCGCTGCTCGATGCGGGGCACCGGGTGGTGGTGGTCGACAATCTCGTCACCGGGTTCGCCTGGGCGGTCGATCCCCGCGCGACTTTGGTCGAGGCGAACGTCGCGGACGCGCGGGTGCGCGACATCATCCGCGATCACGCCGTCAAGGCGATCGTGCATTTCGCCGGATCGGTCGTGGTGCCGGAGTCGGTGGCGAACCCGCTCAAATATTACCGCAACAACACCGCGGCGACCGAGGCGCTGCTCGAAAGCGCGGTCGCGGAGGGCGTTCCCCATTTCATCTTCTCCTCGACCGCGGCGACCTATGGCACGCCGGCCAAGGTGCCGGTCGCGGAGGGCGATCCGACGGTGCCGATCAATCCCTACGGCATGTCCAAGCTGATGACCGAGGCGATGCTGAAGGATGTCGCCGCCGCGCATCCGATGAATTTCTGCGCGCTTCGCTATTTCAACGTCGCGGGTGCCGACCCCGCCGGACGCAGCGGTCAGTCGACGATCGGCGCGACTCATCTCATCAAGATCGCGGTCGAGGCGGCGACGGGAAAGCGTACGCACGTCGGCATATTCGGCACCGATTTCGACACGCCCGACGGCACCGGTGTGCGCGATTATATCCATGTGTCGGACTTGGCGGCCGCGCATGTCGCCGCGCTCGACCTCCTCGTCGCACAGCCGGCGGAAAGCCATATCCTCAATTGCGGCTATGGCCGGGGTTTCTCGGTCAACGAAGTGCTCGACGCGGTCGACCGCGTGACCAACATGAAGATCGATCGCCGGATGGAGGGTCGGCGCGCGGGCGATCCTGCCGCGCTGGTGGCGGATAACGCGGCGATCCTCGCGGCACTCGACTGGCGGCCCGAGCGCGACGATCTCGACACGATCGTCCGCGACGCGCTGGCGTGGGAGCGGGTGCTCGCTGAGCGGGGAGCCTAATTCTTCCGTCATGCCGGGCTCGTCCCGGCATGACGAAAATGCTACCGCATCCGCGCGGTCGCCCACCACCAGCCGAGCGCCCATAGCGTCCCGAAGCTCCATCCGGCCATCACGTCGGACGGCCAGTGGACCCCCAGATACACCCGGCTGCACCCGATGGCTGCGACCAGCAGCACCGCGATGCCGACGATATAGCGATGCACCGCGCGGTCGTCCGTCAGGCGCGTCGCAAGCGCGGCCAGCGTCATGTAGACGATCGCGCTGCCCGCCGCATGGCCGCTGGGAAAGCTGGCATGCGCGGCGGGAACGAGATGCGGCACCAACGTCGGTCGCGGCCGGGCGATGTCTATCTTGACGAGGCTGACCACCGCCCCGCCCGAAGCGCAGGCGACCATCGTGATGATTGCGGTCCGAGCTCGCCCGGTGACGAGCAACAGGCCGGCGACGACCGCGACCAGGATCGCCAGCACCGGCGGGCTGCCGAGCGCGGTCACGTCGATCGCCAGCGACGGCAACCATGCCGGCCCGCCCCAGGCCCGCAGCCCGGTGATAATGGCGCGGTCGAACGCGAACGGCCAGTGATCGACCGCGAACCCGACGGCCAGCACCAGCGCGACCGCTACCGCGGTGATCCCCGCACCCGCCAATACCGGCGGCAGCCGACGCGCCGCCATCAATCGGCGAACAGCAGCACCGGCGTCTCAAGATAGCGCTTGAGCGCCTGGACATAGCTCGCCGCATCCCAGCCATCGACGACGCGGTGGTCGCAGCTGATCGACAGGTTCATAAGCTTCGCACGGCGGATATCGTCGCCCCCACCTTCCTTTTTGGCAAAAACGGGGCGTTCGACGATCTTGTTCGGGCCGATGATCGCGACCTCGGGGCGGTTGATGACGGGCGTCGTCGCGATTCCGCCGAGCGGCCCCAGCGAGGTGACGGTGATCGTCCCGCCGCCCATCTCGTCGGGCTTCAGCTTGTTCGCGCGCGCCGCGTCCGCCAGCCGCCCGATCTCGGTCGCGAGCTGCCAGACGTTGCGGTCCTGCGCGTCGCGGATCACCGGGACGGTCAGCCCGGCATCGGTCTGCGTCGCCATGCCGAGATGGACGCGGCCCGAACGAGTCACCACGCCGGCCTCGTCGTCGTAGCGCGCGTTGAGCATCGGGAATTCGGGCAGCGAGCGGCAGATCGCGACGATCAGCAGCGGCAGCATCGTCAGTTTCGGCCGCACGCCCCTGTTCGCGTTCAGATCCCCGCGCATCGCCTCCAGCGCGGTGACGTCGATCTCGTCGACATAGGTGAAATGCGGGATCGCGCGCTTCGACGCGGCCATGTTCTCGGCGATGCGGCGGCGCATGCCGACGACCTTCACCTGCTCGTCGGCGCGGGCGCGGCTGGCGTTCGGCGCGTTATACCCCTGGCCCGCGCCGTAGCGGAGATACGCGTCCAGGTCCGAATGACGGACGCGGTCGGAGTCGGTTTTGACGGACGCGAGGTCGATCCCCAAGTCCTTCGCCCGCGCACGGACGGCGGGCGACGCGAGGGCCTTGAAATCCTCCCCGGCACGGGGAGGGGGACCGTCCGCAGGACGGTGGAGGGGGGCTTCCTCGGGCGACATCGCTCGTGGCACGCCCCCTCCACCACCAGCTTCGCTGGCGGTCCCCCTCCCCGTACCGGGGAGGATTTGCTCCTCCGCCACTCCGGGATTTTCCGCCTCATACTGCTCGGCCGTCTCTTCCTGCGCGGCCGTCTCGGGTGCCGCGACCGTCTCGTCGCTCTCGACGACGGCATCCGTTTCGATGACCACCAACGCCGAACCGATCGACACTTGGTCGCCGACCGCGCCCGCCAGTTCGACGACGATGCCCGAAACCGGCGACTCCATCTCGACCGTCGCCTTGTCGGTCATCATGTCGGCGATGTTCTGATCTTCCTCGACGTAGGTGCCGACAGCCACGTGCCACGCGACGATCTCCGCCTCGGCGATGCCTTCGCCGATGTCCGGCAACTTGAAGGTGAAACGAGCCATCAGGCGTCCTTCATGATTTTTTTCAGCGCCTCGCCGATACGGACGGGACCGGGGAAATACGCCCATTCGAGGCTGTGGGGATAGGGCGTGTCGAAGCCCGTCACGCGCTCGATCGGGGCTTCCAGATGGTAGAAGCAGCGCTCCTGCACCAGCGCCGAAAGCTCCGCACCGAAGCCGCCGGTGCGCGTCGCCTCATGGACGATCATGCAGCGGCCGGTCTTCTTCACCGACGCTTCGATCGTCTCGATGTCGAGCGGCACCAGCGTGCGCAGGTCGACGATCTCGGCATTGACGCCCGCGTCCGCGACGACCTGCGTGCAGACATGCACCATCGTACCGTAGCACAGGATGGTCAGCGCCTCGCCGGGCCGCACGACGTTCGCCTTGCCGAGGTCGATCTTGTAATAGCCGGTCGGCACCTCACCCGCAGGATGTTTCGACCAGTTTTCCGCCGGGCGATCCCAATGGCCGTTGAAGGGACCGTTGTAGATGCGCTTGGGTTCGAAGAAGAGCGTGGGGTCGTTGTCCTCGATCGCGGCGATCAGCAGGCCCTTGGCATCGTAAGGCGTCGAGGGAATGACGGTCTTGATCCCCGAGACATGGGTGAAGATCCCTTCGGGCGACTGGCTGTGCGTCTGGCCACCGAAGATGCCGCCACCGAACGGCGACCGCACCGTGATCGGCGAGGTGAATTCCCCCGCCGAGCGATAGCGCAGCCGCGCCGCCTCGCTGACCAACTGGTCGAGCGCGGGGTAGATGTAATCCGCGAACTGGATCTCGGGCACGGGCCTGAGGCCGTAAGCCCCCATCCCCACCGCCACGCCGATGATGCCGCATTCGGTGATCGGCGTGTCAAACACGCGCGTCTTGCCGAATTTGGCCTGTAGCCCTGCGGTCGCGCGGAACACGCCGCCGAAATAGCCGACATCCTCCCCCATCACGATGACCGCCGGATCGCGCTCCATCATGACCTCCATGGCGGAGTTGATCGCCTGGATCATGGTCATGCGGGTGGTTGGTTCGGTCATCGCAGGATATCCGCCGCGCCAGCGGCCTCAAAATGCTTCTTACTCTTCGCGTCTTCGTGTCTTCGTGCGAGAAAAAATAAGATTGCCTCGCACGAAGACACGAAGACACGAAAAGAAGGATGGATTGCGGCTGCGCCGCGGAGGACCATGGCCATCACTTGCGATCCCATGGCCGGCCGCTTGCGGCCTCTTCCGCCATCATCTGCGCCTGCTGTTCGCGCAAATGCCATGGCATCTCCTCGAACACCCCGTCGAACAAAGTATCCAGCGGCTGATGGAGGCCGTGACCGAGGATGCCGTTCTTCTCGGCTTCCTTCTGTGCGGCCTTCACCTGGTCGGCGAGGTCCTTGTCCTGCGCCACGTGGCGTTCCTCGTCCCATTCGCCGATCGCGATCAGATGCTCCTTCAGCCGCCGGATCGGATCGCCGAGCGGCCAGGCGTTGGGCTCGCCCTCCGATCGGTACTGGCCGGGATCGTCCGAGGTCGAATGCCCCTCCGCGCGGTAGGTGAAATGCTCGATCAGCGTCGGTCCATGGTTGGTCCGCGCGCGCTCCGCCGCCCAGGCGGTCGCAGCGTACACCGCCAGCGCGTCGTTGCCATCGATGCGCAGCCCGGCCATCCCATAGCCGATCGCGCGCGCCGCGAAGGTCGTCGCCTCCGCGCCCGCGAACCCGGAAAAGCTCGATATCGCCCATTGGTTGTTCACGACGTTGAGGATCACCGGCGCGCGGTAGACGCTGGCGAAGGTGCAGGCGGAATGGAAATCGCCCTCCGCGGTCGATCCCTCGCCGCACCATACCGCGGCGATCCGCGTGTCGCCCTTCGCCGCCGACGCCATCGCCCAACCGACCGCCTGCGGATATTGCGTGGCGAGATTGCCCGAGATCGAAAAGAAGCCCGCCTCCTTCACCGAATACATGATCGGCAATTGCTTGCCCTGCAACCGGTCACCCTTGTTCGAATAGATCTGGTTCATCATGTCGACCAGCGACCAGTTCCGCGCGATCAGCAGCCCCTGCTGACGGTAGGACGGGAAGCACATATCGTCGTAATCGAGCGCATAGGCCGCCGCGACCGCGACCGCTTCCTCGCCCGTGGCCTTCATGTAGAAGCTCGTCTTGCCCTGGCGCTGGGCACGGAACATCCGTTCGTCGAACGCGCGGGTCAACGCCATGCTGCGCAGCATCCGCCGCAGCAGATCGGGGGGCAGTCGTGGGTTCCACGCGCCGACCGCATGGCCATCCTCCCCGAGCACGCGCACCAGGCCATAAGACAGCTCGACGAATGTCGATGCCGCCGCCGCGGTATCGGGGCGACGCGCGGCATCGACCTGTGGGACCGCGACCGAGGCGAAATCGACGGTGTCCCCGGGGCGGAATTTGGGTTCGGGCACATGGAGCGACAGCGGCCGTAGATTGGCGCGCCGAGTATCGCTGGCCATAAGTCCCTCCATATTGTCGCGTGCGGGCATCATGCCGGCCTGCGCGCCGCCTTCGCTCCGTCGTAATTGAATTTCAAGCGAGCCGGATATGCCGGACGGCTCATTCGGCGGTCTTCTCGGCATCGATCCCGTTGGCGGGCTGGCCATCGCCGGCCGCGGAATCGCTGCTCGGATCCTCTCCGGAACTGCCGCCGCCCGCACCGACGCCGCTGCCGCGCACTTCGCCGGTGCGCGGGTCGACCGAGGCGCGGGTGCCGTTGTCGGGCGGGATGGCGGTGGTCTTGTCGGTGGGCACGGGGGTGTCTCCTTCGTCCGTTAAACGGCCGGGCATAGCGTGCCGTTCCGCCCCGTTCTCCTGCGAACGCAGGAGGACACGATGCCCTCATCCCACCGTCTGTTCGATCGCCCCGAAGATCGGGTGATGCCTGTCGTCCTCCGCCCAGATCTTCACCACGTCGCCGCGCTTCAGGAACGGCGTCGCCGGCTTGCCGCTGGCGATGGTCTCGATCGTCCGCAATTCGGCGAGGCAGGAATAGCCGACGCCGCCATCCGCGATCGTCTTGCCCGGTCCGCCGTCCGCGCCGCGATTGGAGACGGTACCCGACCCGACGATCGTCCCGGCACCGAGCGCGCGGGTCTTCGCGGCATGCGCGATCAGCGTGCCGAAATCGAACGTCATGTCCTGCCCCGCGTCGGCGCGGCCGAAGGGTTGACCGTTGAGATCGACCTTCAGGACACGGTGCAGCTTGCCGTCCTGCCACCAGTCGCCCAGCGATCCGGGCGTGACGAACACCGGCGAGAAAGCGCTCGCAGGCTTGGATTGGAAGAAGCCGAAGCCCTTGCCGAGTTCGCCCGGGATGAGATTGCGCAAGCTGACGTCGTTGGTCAGCCCGACCAGCCGGATCGCGTCCAGCGCCGCCTCGCGGCTCGCGCCCATCGGTACGTCGCCGGTCACGACGACGACCTCGCCCTCCAGGTCGCAGCCCCAGGCTTCGTCCGCCAGCGGTATCGGGTCGCGCGGGGCCAGGAACCCGTCCGACCCGCCCTGGTACATCAGCGGATCGTGCCAGAAGCTGTCGGGCATCGCCGCCCCGCGCGCCTGCCGGACGAGCGCGACATGGTTCACATAGGCCGAACCGTCCGCCCATTGATACGCCCGCGGCAGGGGCGATGCGGCGGCATGTTCGTGGAACCGCCGCATCGGGATCATCTCGTGCGCCAGATCGGTCGCGAGATTTTCGAGCGCGGGCGACAGCCGGTCCCAATCGTCGAGCGCGGCCTGCAACGTGGGCGCGATATGCGCGGCGTCCGCGCACCAGGCGAGATCGTCGGAGACGACGACAAGCGCGCCGTCGCGCCCCTGTTTGAGGCTGGCCAGTTTCATATGCGTCGATCCTCTTCCCGTTTTCCGGGGTAGTAGCCGCACCACGCGCGCCGTCCCAGCGAAAGCTGGATTCGCGCGGCATGTCGTCGCGCTATTGCGGGCGACGTGGCACGACCTTGACATTTCGCGCCCGATCCGGCATCTGCCGACGATCGAGACGTAATGCAGCGTGATCGGACAGCGGCAAACGCCGCGTCCAGGCTCCGCCTTGGTCGTTATCAACGGGCTTCCCTTTTCACGCGGGGTGTCAACCACCACCGCCACTCGTGCGTCGATCTGCGATCGCGCGAGTCCGGCACAGTCGAAAGCATATCATGCCTTTTTCCGAACTCGGCCTCGCCGAACCCCTCGTCCGCGCGCTCCAGGCGAAGGGGTATGAAACCCCGACGCCGATCCAGCGCGATTCCATCCCCATCCTGCTCGAGGGCCGCGACCTGCTCGGCATCGCGCAGACCGGCACCGGCAAGACCGCGGCGTTCGTGCTGCCGTCGATCCAGCGCCTCGTCGGATCGCAGAAGCGCATCCTGCCGACGCATTGCCGCATGCTCGTCCTCGCCCCCACCCGCGAACTCGCCGGCCAGATCGCCGACAGCGCGCGCGATTACGGGAAATTCTCGAAGATGTCGGTCGCGACCGTGTTCGGCGGTACCAGCATCAACAAGAACCGCCAGGACGTCAGCCGCGGCGTCGACATCCTCGTTGCCACGCCGGGCCGCCTGATCGACCTGGTCGAACAGGGCTTCCTGAACCTGTCGACGATCGAGATCCTGGTGCTGGACGAGGCCGATCAGATGCTCGACCTCGGCTTCATCCATGCGCTGCGCAAGATCGTCCGCATGCTGCCGCGCAAGCGCCAGACCTTGTTCTTCTCCGCGACCATGCCCGTCGCGATCCGTGAATTGGCGGACCAGTTCCTCCACGAACCCGCGACCGTATCGGTCAAGCCCGCGGCGACGACGGCGGAGCGCGTCGATCAATATGTCACCTTCGTCAACCAGGCGGAGAAGCAGGCGCTGTTGACGATCGTCCTCGGCGGCGAGGGCGTCGACCGTGCGCTGGTCTTCACCCGCACCAAGCATGGTGCCGACCGCGTCGTGAAGCTGCTGGCGGGCAACGGCATCGCCGCCAACGCGATCCACGGCAACAAGAGCCAGCCGCAGCGGGAGCGCGCGCTCGCCGCGTTCAAGTCGGGCCAGGTGCCGATCCTGGTCGCGACCGACATCGCCGCGCGCGGGATCGACGTGTCGGGCGTCAGCCACGTCGTGAACTTCGAACTGCCCAATGTGGCGGAGCAATATGTTCACCGCATCGGCCGGACCGCGCGTGCGGGTGCGAGCGGCATCGCGGTATCGTTCTGCGCGGACGACGAGCGGCCCTATCTGCGCGACATCGAGAAGGTGACGCGTCAGAAGATCGCGGTCGAGGCGCTGCCGGAGGATTTCATGGCGCAGGCGAACAGGATCAAGGCGACCCGGGTGCAGGCGATCGGCAACGACCCCGCCCCGCGCGATGATCGCCCCCGCCAGCCACGCGGGCCTGCACGGCCACGCGCCACGCATGCGCCGAGCCCGACGGGGAGCAATACCGGCCGCAACTATGCGAACGCCAGCCGGGGCGGCGGGCAGGGTCGCGGTGCTCCGGGCGGCGGCGGTGGTCGCTCCGGCGGCGGCCGTAGCGGCGGCGGT
The DNA here is from genome assembly GCF_903642285.1 of Sphingomonas bacterium. Taxonomy (GTDB): domain Bacteria; phylum Pseudomonadota; class Alphaproteobacteria; order Sphingomonadales; family Sphingomonadaceae; genus Sphingomonas. Next base: position 17,318 of record NZ_CAHJWJ010000016.1, on the reverse strand, counting down.
GGTGGCAGCCGGACGGGCAACGCGGCGCGCTGATCCCTCCGTCATGCCGGGCGGGTCCCGGCATCCAGAGCGGCAGGCAGTTTCGTTCGAGGCCCTGAATCCCGGGACGAGCCCGGGATGACGACTCTAGCGACTGATCCGGTAGATAAGCGTCAGCGACGCGAGACCAACGCCACGATCGGTGCGACGAAGCCGTCCGCGATCGGCAGCGAGGAATCGCTGTAGGTCGCGACGTTCGCCGCCCGGTCGTCGCTGCCGACATGCTTCAGCACGTGGTTCGCACCCTCGACGAGCACGAGATGCGCGCGCGGATCCGCCGCCGCCAAACGCTTGGCATCCGCGACCGACACCTGGATATCGCGCGTCCCCTGGAGGATCAGCACCGGCCCATGATAGGCCACGATCAGCGTCGCCGGGTCATAGCCGAGCGTGCTTTGCCAATAGGTCGCGAGTTGCGGCGGGAAAAGCCGGGCGATCGGCGGCGGCGTGGCGGGATCGACCGGACGCCCTGCCGCCGCGGCCGCGATCGCAGCGTCGAGCGTCGGTAACAACGGAGCAGCCCCGGGATTGACCGCAATCTGTTCGCGCAGCACCACGCCCAGCGGCCGACCCGCGGCGGAGACGAGGATCAGCCCACAGATATCGGTCGCATCCTGCCCAGCCACCAGCGCGACCAGCCCACCCTCGCTATGCCCCAGTACCCAGACGCACGGCGCGCCGGTGCGCGCGCGGATGACCTTCGCCCAGGCGTGAACGTCGGCGGCATAGTCCGCCATGGTGACATGATTGGCATCGGGGATCGCGGCCTTGCTACCGAACATCCCACGCTTGTCGATTCGCACGCTCGCCACGCCCTTCGCGGCCAACGCTTCCGCGAGCAGACGATAGGGCGCGGCCGTAATCCCCAATGCATTGTTGCCGTCGCGGTCGGTCGGCCCCGAGCCGGGGACGATGATAACGACCGGTCGCCCCGTGCCCTCGCCAAGCAGCGTCCCGGCCAGCGGCCCGTTCGGTCCCGGTGCCTCGACCGGAATGCCCGCCGCCCCGGTCGCCAGCGCCGCCGCCATCGCCAATCCCCACATCGTCACGCCCCCCTGATCGTCAGCCACTCCGCTTTATCGGCGCGCGCACTCCGAGTCCGGTTCGCCGGTTCAGCGACGTTCTCATACCCGATCGCCACCCCGCAAAAGAGCATCCGCTCCGCCGGCGTCTCGATCACCGCGCCGACGGTATCGGGATACATCGCCCAGCATTCCTGCGGGCACGTCGCGAGGCCCGCCTCGACCGCCAGCAGCATCAGGTTCTGGAGATACATCCCCAGGTCCGCCCATTGCGGCGGTCCCATGCCGCGATCGACCGTCACGAAATAGGCGGCGGGTGCACCGAAGAACCGGAAGTTGCGCGCGAACCAGGCGCGGCGTCCATCGCGATCCTCGCGCGGGATGCCGAGATGGCCATACAGCGCCTCGCCGATCGCGGCGCGGCGGTCCGAATAGGGCGCGGCGAGCTTCGGCGGATAGACCGCATAGGCCGCCGTCTCGATGTCGCCGCGCGCCAGCTTCCCGGCCATCGTCGCCTTCAACCCGGCGATCGTATCCCCCATCACGATGTCGACATGCCAAGGCTGAAGATTGCCCCCCGTCGCGGCGCGTGCGGCGCGGATGGCAAGCGACTCCAGCGTTTCGCGCGGCACCGGCCGGTCGAGGAACCCGCGGACGGAGCGCCGCGTGGCGATGGCGTGGCCGACGTCCATCCCGGTCAATCCGCGAATCGGGGCAGGCGTTTTTCCATGTTCGCCATTACCGCCTCGCGCTGGTTGGGGGTGCGGATGATGGCCATCTGTTCGTCGCTTTCCGCCTGAAGCAGCGTATCACCATCGGCATCCGCGGCAAGCGTAAACAGCCGCTTCGCGGCGCGGATCGCTTGCGGGTTACGGCCAGCGATCACGGCCGCGAGCGCCATGGCCTCGGCACGCGGATCGTCGGCGATGCGGGTGACGAAGCCGTGGCGCAGCGCCTCGTCCGCGTCGAACTCGCGCGCGGTGTAGGTCAGTTCGCGCAGCACGTCGTCGCGCGCCAGCGTCCGCCACAGCGCGACCCCCGCCATGTCCGGTACCAGACCCCAATGCGTCTCGCGGACCGCAAAGCGCGTGCCCGGCGCAGCGATGCGGACGTCCGCGCCCGACATGATCTGAAAACCACCGCCGAACGCGACGCCGTGGACCGCAGCGATCACCGGCATCGGCAGCGTCCGCCACCCCCAGGCGATATGCTGCATCAGGTTCGCGGGGCCATGCGTACGCTCGCCAAGCGCGTTCCCCGATCCCCCGCTTTGCATCGATGCCATGTCGAGCCCGGCGCAGAACGCCCGCCCCTCGCCCGACAACACTGCGCAGCGGACATCCGTCATCCCTGCCAGCCGCTCGACCGCGCCAGCGATGCCGTCGACCAGCGCGGCGTCGAGCGCGTTCATCTTGTCCGCGCGCGCCAGGCGAACGTCGGCGACATGGTCGGCGACCGCGATCGTCACGCATTCGGTCATGGCGCGCATCCTCTCGTCGTTATCCCGCCGACCTATCGCTCGCCGCCCCGCTCCGCAATGTTGCACGCGGTGCCCCCTCGTGTAGAGCGCCACGCGATGGCGGGTTTCGATCTCGAGCGCTTCATGCGCGGCAAAATGGGCGGTCATGCCGGGCTGCTCGGTATCGGCTATCAGGATCAGGGCGATGGCTGGGTCGAACTCGCCTTGCCCTATGACGCCGCGCAGATCGGCGATCCGTCGCGCGGTATCATCGCATCCGGTCCGATCCTGACGCTGATGGACATGGCGACCAGCATGTCGGTCTGGGTGAAGCGCGGCGTTTTCTCCCCGCAGGCGACGCTGGACCTGCGCGTCGACTATCTGCGTCCGGCGACGCCTGACCGGACGGTGATCGGGCGCGGCGAATGCATCCGCGTGACCCGGTCGATCGCATTCGTGCGCGGTCAGGCGCATGACGGCGACCCGGCCGATCCGCTCGCGCATGTCGCGGGCACGTTCATGGTGCTCGACGCATGACGGCCGCGCTGCCGCCCTATGCCGAACTGCTCGGGCTGACCGTCGAGACTGGCGACGACGGGACGCCGTTACTGGTCATGCCGTTCCGCGACGAGGTCCTCGGCCGGCCCGGTTTCCTGCACGGCGGTGCCATCGGCGGGCTGCTGGAAATGGCGGCGATCGCCGCGCTTCGACATGCGCTGGCGGATGACGGGGCTACGGAGCCGGGGGCCCGGATCAAGCCGGTCAACGTCACCGTCGATTACATGCGCGGCGGGCGCGACAAGCCCACCTACGGCATGGGCATCGTTACCCGGCTCGGCACCCGCGTCGCCAATGTCGAGGCGATCGCCTGGCAGGACGATCGCACCAAACCGATCGCCGCGGCGCGGATGAATTACCTGATCGCGCGGGAGTGATCCGTTGAGCGCCGCGACCGTACATTTGATCTGCGGATCGACCGGTGCCGGCAAGACGACCTATGCGATACGGCTCGCCGACGAACTTGGCGCGCTGCGCTTTTCCATCGACGAATGGATGACCGCGCTGTTCTGGATGGACTCGCCGCAGCCGATCGATCCAGAATGGGCAATCGCGCGGGTCGAGCGTGCCGGCGCGATGATCTGGCGTATCGCGGTCGATGCCGCGCATCGCGGCGTGCCGTCGGTCCTGGAAGTCGGGCTTACGACACGCCAAGCGCGTACGCGATCAGCCGAACGCGCGGCCGCGGAAGGACTGGCCGTTCGATTGCATTTCCTCGATGTCTTGCCGGACGAGCGTTGGGGGCGTGTGGCTGAGCGCAATACGCGGCTCGGCGAGGAAACGCAGCTCGGCTTCGCGATCACCCGCGAGATGTTCGATTTTGTCGAGGCGATGTGGGAAGCGCCCGATGCCGACGAGATGGCAGCGATGAACGGCGTGCGCGTCTCCTATTAACCCTTCGGCGTCAGCCGCAGCAGCCGGCCGCCCGAACCCCTTCCGCCGTCCTCCAGCAGCCAGATCGCGCCGTCGGGTGCCTGCGCTACATCGCGGATGCGCGTGCCCATGCCCCATTGGTCCATCGCCTTCGCGCTCGCGCCGTCCAGCGCGACGCGAATCAGCGATTCGTCCCCGAGGCCGGCGATGAACAGCGATCCCTTATATTGCGGGAACATAGCGCCCGAATAATAGATCATCCCGCCGGGCGAGATCGAAGGGTTCCACCACAGGGCCGGTGCCGCGAGATCGGGGCGGCTCGGATGATCGGGGATCGGCCGCCCGCTGTAATTGTCGCCGTTCGAGACGATCGGCCAGCCATAGTTGCGACCGGGTTCGATCAGGTTCAGCTCGTCGCCGCCCTTTGGCCCCATCTCCTCCTCCCACAGCCGTCCGTCGGGGACGAAGACGAGGCCGTAGGGATTGCGGTGGCCGCTGGTCCAGGTCTGTGCGCGCACCCCGCCCGCCTTGTAGTCGGGATTGCCAGGCCACGCCTTGCCGTCGAGCGTCAGATGCAGGATCTTGCCGAGCGCCTGGTCGGGGTCCTGCGCCGGGCTGAACCGCTGGCGCTCGCCCGAGGTCAGGAACAACGATTTGCCGTCGGGGGCGAATGTTATCTTTGCGCCGAACTGGCCACCGGGGCCATATGAGCCCGAACGCCAGATGACAGTCGGGTTATTCAGCAACATGGGATGATGGGTCTCGCCGGGTGGGCAATCCGCAGCCTTTCCGACGTGGCAACCCGCAGTCCAGACTCCCAGGTTCGCGCGGGCGAGGACGAGTTGACTGCCGACCGGAGCCGGTTCGGAATAGCTGAGGTAAATCGTGCCATCGGCCGCAACCGCGACATCGAGCAGTCCGCCCTGTCCTCCGGCCGCCACCGCCTGTACGCCAGCTACATCACGCACCGCACCGTCTGGGTAGCGGACTTTGAGCGTTCCTCCCTTCTCCGTCACCAGCAGCGAACCGTCCGGCAGGAACGCCATCGCGAATGGTTCATCGAACTGGCCGATCATCTGGACCGTGAACGGCGGCTTCGTCTGCGGCAGGTTCGCGCGACCCGTCGTCGCGGGCACATTCCTAATATTGGTGACGGGCGCATTCTGCGGCACCGGCTGGTCCGCGCCCGCGGGCTGCGGGCCTTGCGGACCCTGAACCGCGGAGTTTCCTCGATCGGCCTGCTGCGGCTGCGCGCTGCACGCGGTTCCGATCATCAAGGTGGCGAGCAAGGCGTGACGGACCATGGCGTTCTCTTTCGCGATTGAAGTGTCTCGACAACGTCCCGCCGCACCCGCCGGTTGCGCGCTTGCGGACACGCATCGCCCGACGTATAGCGCGCTTGCTTACTCGACATCGTCATCGGTGAAGAGGCTGCGGGGTCCTACTCCGCGGCGGCAACGCCCCGTACCCGATTCGCGAGCTGCATGACCGACACCGCCGCCCTCACCCGACTGATCGAACCCGAAGCCTCCGCACTCGGCTTCGCGCTCGTCCGCGTGAAGATGACCGGCGGGAAGTCGGACCCGACCTTGCAGGTGATGGCGGAGCATCCCGAGACCCGCCAGCTGATGATCGAGGATTGCGCCGCCTTGTCGCGCCGCATCTCCGACGTGTTCGACGCGCTGGAGGCGGAGGGCCGCGATCCGATCGAGGGGGCGTATCGGCTCGAGGTCAGTTCGCCGGGCATCGACCGGCCGCTGACCCGGCTTGCGGACTATACCGACTGGGCGGGGCATGAGGCGCGCCTCCACCTCGTCGAACCGATCGACGGGCGCAAGCAGCTGACCGGCGACCTGATCGGCGCGGAGGGCGACCGGGTGTCGATCGACGTTCGCGGGCATGGGCCGATGACGGTCGGGTTCGACCGGATCGACGGGGCGAAGCTCATGATGACCGATCGGCTGATCGCGGCGACCCAGCCGCTGTCCGCCGAAGGGGCCGACGAATTCGAGGACGACGAGATGTCCGAAGACGATAGCGTGAAAGAAGGACAGGAATAATGGCCACCGCCGTCACCGCCAACCGTGCGGAACTGATCGCGATCGCGAATTCGGTCGCATCGGAGAAGATGATCGACAAGGGCATCGTCATCGAGGCGATGGAGGACGCGATCCAGCGCGCCGCCCGCTCGCGCTACGGCGCGGAGAACGATATCCGCGCGAAGCTCGATCCGACGACCGGCGACCTCCGTTTGTGGCGTGTCGTCGAGGTCGTCGAGGGCGTCGACGATTATTTCAAGCAGGTATCCGTCAAGGACGCGCAGAAGCTGCAGGACGGCGCGGTCGTCGGCGACTACATCGTCGATCCGCTGCCCCCGATCGAATTCGGCCGGATCGCTGCGCAGGCCGCCAAGCAGGTTATCTTCCAGAAGGTCCGCGACGCCGAGCGCGAGCGCCAGTTCGAGGAATATAAGGACCGCGCGGGCGAGATCATCACCGGCGTCGTCAAGCGCGTCGAGTTCGGGCATGTCGTCGTCGACCTGGGCCGCGCCGAAGGCGTCATCCGCCGCGACGCGCAGATCCCGCGCGAAGTGGTGCGCGTCAACGACCGCATCCGCTCGCTGATCCTGAAGGTGGTGCGCGAGAATCGCGGCCCGCAGATATTCCTCAGCCGCGCGCATCCCGACTTCATGAAGAAGCTGTTCGCGCAGGAAGTGCCCGAAATCTACGACGGCATCATCGAGATCAAGGCGGCCGCGCGCGATCCGGGCAGCCGCGCGAAGATCGGCGTCATCAGCCACGACAGCAGCATCGACCCCGTCGGCGCATGCGTCGGCATGAAGGGCAGCCGCGTCCAGGCCGTCGTGCAGGAGATGCAGGGCGAGAAGATCGACATCATCCCCTGGTCGCCCGACACCGCGACCTTCGTCGTCAACGCGCTCCAGCCCGCCTCCGTATCGCGCGTCGTGATCGACGAGGAAGAGGACCGGATCGAGGTCGTGGTTCCCGACGACCAGCTGAGTCTCGCCATCGGCCGTCGCGGCCAGAATGTCCGCCTCGCCAGCCAGCTGACAGGCAAGGCGATCGATATCCTGACCGAGGCCGATGCGAGCGAGAAGCGCCAGAAGGAATTCGTCGAGCGTTCGGCGATGTTCGAGAAGGAACTCGACGTCGACGAGACGCTGGCGCAATTGCTGGTCGCCGAAGGCTTCAGCGCGCTGGAAGAAGTCGCTTATGTCGAGGTCGAGGAGATCGCCTCGATCGAGGGGTTTGACGAAGACCTCGCCGCTGAATTGCAAAGCCGCGCGACCGAGGCGCTGGAACGCCGCGACGCTGCCAGCAAGGAAGAGCGTACCGCGCTCGGTGTCGAGGACGAACTGGCGGCGATCCCGTATCTGACCGAGGCGATGCTGGTGACGCTCGGCAAGGCGGGAATCAAGACGCTCGACGACTTGGCCGATCTCGCAACCGACGAACTGGTCGAAAAGAAGCGCGTCGAACCGCGTCGCCGCAACGACGATGCGCCCAAGCGGCCCGAGCCCAAGGGCGGCATCCTGTCCGAATATGGTCTCAGCGACGAACAGGGCAACGAGATCATCATGGCGGCGCGCGCCCACTGGTTCGAGGACGAACCTGCTGCTGCGTCATCGGGGGGTGAAGACGCCTGATGCCCTTCGTGTCGATCCGGATCTCGGGCACCGCCAGCAAGGACCAGAAAGCGGGGATTGTGGCCGACGTCACGTCCTCGCTGGTCGCGCGGCTCGGCAAGAACCCGGCCGCGGTGCAGATCGTGATCGAAGAGGTGTCGACCGAAAACTACGGCGCGGGCGGCCTTCTGATCGCCGACCGCGACGCGAAACCCGTTACGCAGGAGGACGCACATGCGGAATCCTCGCAATGAGGCGCTGAGGTTCAACCTCCGTCATGCCGGGCTCGTCCCGGCATCCAGGGTAGGTCGCGCCGACGATGCCGCTGTACCCTGCGGCTCTGGATGCCAGGACAAGCCCGGCATGACGGACGGATTAGGACAGCGGTTCCAAACCCAGGTCGACCGCCAAGTCTCGCCAGCGTGGATTGTCGCGCTCGATCAGGTTGAGTTTGTAAGCGCGGGGCCATTTTTTGATCCGCTTCTCGACGGTGATGGCGGCTTCCATCGTATCTGCGACATCGAACCAGACGAGCGTTGTCACGCCGTAGCGCCTGGTGAACCCGCCGAACGTGCTTTCACGGTGTTGGATCACCCTGCCGATCAAGTTCGACGTGACGCCGATATACAGCGTCCCGTTGCGCTCGCTCGCCAGGATATAGAGGCAGGGTTGGCGTTCTCGCACGGAAGTCAGTCTGGTTGGCTCTGGATGCCGGGACAAGCCCGGCATGACGGAGCTGCGCATGACTGACCCCATCCGCTCCTGCATCCTGACGCGCGACCGCGACGGGCGCGATCACCTGATCCGACTCGCGGTCTCCCCCGACGGTGTCGTGCTGCCCGATATCCGCGCCAAGGCCCCCGGACGCGGCGCGTGGATCGGCGTTCCGCGCGGCGAACTGGAAACCGCGATCGCCAAGAAGAAACTGCGCGGCGCGCTGGCGCGGGCGTTCAAGGGCGCGGCGATCACGATCCCCGACGATTTGCCGCGGATGATCGCCGTCGCACTCGAACGCAATGCGCTCGACCGGCTCGGGCTCGAAGCGAAGACGGGCACGCTGATGACGGGCTCCGAACGGATCGAAACCGCGGCACGCAGCGGCAAGCTGCATGCGCTCTACCACGCCTCGGACGCCGGTACCGACGGCAACCGCAAGCTGGATCAGGCGTGGCGGATCGGATCGGATCGCGAAGGCAGTGACGTCCGGGGCTTGGCACTGCCCATCGACCGCACCATATTGGGGTTGGCGCTAGGCCGCGGGAATGTGGTACATATCGGCCTGACCGACCGCGCTGCGGCAAAGCGGGTGAGCGATGCGCTCGGCCGCTGGCTGCATTTCGTCGGCCCCGATCTTCCCCCGGTACCTTGCGAAACGGCCTCGCAAGGGCCATCGGCGTCCGGACTTTCCGGCGACCTACCGGCCGTGACGACACACGAGGAATTTGAGTGAGCGACACCGACAACGAAAAGCCGAAGCTCGGCATGCGCACGCCTTTGGGCGTCAAGCGCACGGTCGAAACCGGCAAGGTGAAGCAGAGCTTCAGCCATGGCCGTTCGAACACGGTCGTGGTCGAAGTGAAGCGCCGTCGCGTGCTCGGCCCGGGCGGCGCAGCGCCCGAAGCCCAGGTTCAGGAGGGATCCCGGATCGAGGCCGCGACCCCAGCGCCGGTCGCGACCGCGCCACAGCCCGCCCAGCCTCGCGCGCCGGTCAGTAATCTGTCGGCGCAGGAACGCCAGGCGCTGCTGCTGCGCGAAGCCGAAGACCAGCGCATGCACACGCTGGAAGATGCGCGCCGCCGCGAGGAGAGCGATCGCCAGCGTGCGGCCGAGGACGAACGGCTTCGTATCGAGGAGAATCGGCGAGTCCAGATGGATCCGCCCGTTGCACCCGAGCCGGCCGTGCCCGAGCCCGCCCCGGTCGAAGCCGCTGCGCCGTCCGAAGTCGCGCCCCGCCACGAGCCCGAGGTCGCGAAAGCCGCACCTGCGCCGAAGACATCCGATCCGGTTGCCGCACCTGCGCCGATCACGTCGCTCGAGCCCGATCCGTCGATGCCCGCCCCCCGGCGCTTCTCGCCGGTCGCGCGGCCCGAACGGCCTTCGCCGCCACCACCCCCCGCAGCGGCAAAGCCGACTGCGCCGGCGGCCGCAGCCGCGGCGTCGACTGCCGGACGTGCGCTGCCCGCGGGCACCGCGACCCCGCGAAACGCCCTGCCCGGGCGTCCGTCGCTCCGCGATCGCAAGGGTGACGATCGCCGCCAATCGGGCAAGCTGACCGTCAACCGCGCGCTGGGCGACGGTGACGGCGCGCGTGCCCGCAGCCTCGCCGCGCTGAAGCGTGCGCGCGAGAAGGAACGCCGCGGCATCGGCGGCCCGCGCGAGGCGCAGGCCAAGCAGGTCCGCGACGTCGCCGTGCCCGACGCGATCACCGTCCAGGAACTGGCGATCCGCATGGCGGAAAAGGGCGCGGATCTGGTCAAGGCATTGTTCAAGATGGGCATGCCGGTCACGCTGACGCAGACGATCGACCAGGATACCGCCGAACTGCTGGTGACCGAATTCGGCCACAACATCACCCGCGTCAGCGACAGCGATGCCGATCTGGCGATCGATACGGTCGAGGAAGAGGATGGCGATCTGCTGCCGCGTCCCGCCGTCGTCACCATCATGGGGCACGTCGACCACGGCAAGACCAGTTTGCTCGACGCGCTGCGCGGCACCGACGTCGCCCGCGGCGAAGCGGGCGGGATAACGCAGCATATCGGCGCGTATCAGGTGACCCTGAAGGACAAGTCGAAGGTCACCTTCCTTGATACGCCCGGCCATGAGGCGTTCACGCAGATGCGTGCCCGCGGCGCGGACGTGACCGACATCGTCGTGCTGGTCGTCGCCGCTGACGACGGCCTGATGCCGCAGACGGTGGAGGCGATCGCGCATACCAAGGCCGCGGGCGTCCCGATGATCGTCGCGATCAACAAGGTCGACAAGGAAGGCGCCAATCCGCAAAAGGTACGCGAGCGCCTGTTGAGCGAAGAAGTCGTCGTCGAGGACATGGGCGGCGACGTCCAGGACGTCGAGGTGTCCGCGCTGAAGAAGACCGGGCTGGACGAACTGATCGAGAAGATCCAACTCCAGGCCGAACTGCTCGAACTGCGCGCCAACCCCGATCGTCCGGCCGAGGGCACGGTGATCGAGGCCAAGCTGGACAAGGGTCGCGGCCCCGTCGCGACGGTGCTGGTCAACCGCGGCACGCTGAAGGTCGGAGATATCTTCGTCATCGGTGCGGAAAGCGGCAAGGTCCGCGCGCTGGTCGATGACAAGGGCAAGCAGGTCAAGGAAGCCGGCCCGGCGATGCCGGTCGAGGTCCTGGGACTTTCCGGTGTGCCTTCGGCGGGCGATCCGCTGCAGGTCGTCGAGAACGAGGCGCGGGCGCGCGAAGTCGCGGAATACCGTCGCGGCGTCCTGACCGACAAGCGGACCACATCGGCCCCGGCCAGCCTGGAATCGATGTTCTCCGCGCTGAAGGAAAAGCAGGCGATCGAATATCCGCTGGTCGTGAAGGCGGACACGCAAGGCACGGTCGAGGCGATCGTCGGCGCGATCAACAAGATCTCGACCGACCTCATCAAGGCGCGCGTGCTGCATTCGGGCGTCGGCGGCATCACCGAAAGCGACGTCACGCTGGCGGGTGCATCGGGTGCCCCGATCATCGGCTTCAACGTGCGCCCCAATGCCAAGGCGCGCGAGATCGCCGAGCGCCAGAAGGTCGCGTTCAAATATTACGACGTGATCTACGATCTGGTCGACGAGATCAGGGCGGGCATGGCGGGCGAACTCGGGCCGGAAGCGTTCGAGACGGTCGTCGGCCGCGCCGAAATCCGCGAGGTGTTCTCGGCGGGCAAACATGGTCGTGCGGCGGGTCTGCTGGTCACCGAAGGCGTCATCCGCAAGGCGCTGAAAGCCCGCATCACGCGCAACGACGTCATCATCTACCAGGGCGAGATCGCCTCGCTTCGCCGGTTCAAGGACGACGTGCCGGAGGTTCGCGCCGGGCTGGAGTGCGGTGTGACGTTCACGCAGAACTTCACCGACATCAAGGCGGGCGACTTCCTGGAGACGTTCGAGGTCGAGATGCGCGAACGGACGCTGTAATTTCCATTCCCTCTCCCTGCGGGAGAGGGAGGGAGCCGCGGAGCGGCGGAAGGGTGAGGGCAGGTGAGCGGCGCAGATGCTGCCTCACCCTCCACTCGGCTAGCGCCGGGCGGGCCCCTCCCTCTCCTGCCGGAGAGGGAAAGATGAACAAAGACACCCCCGAAAAATCCGTGCGTACGCTGCGCGTCGGCGAGCAAGTGCGTCACGTCCTGTCCGCCATTCTGCAGCGCGGCGACGTGCATGACGACACGCTCGCCAAGCACATGGTCTCGATCACCGAAGTCCGCATGTCGCCCGACCTGCGCCACGCGACGGTCTTCGTGAAGCCGCTGCTCGGCCGCGATGAGGCGGACGTGCTGAAGGCGCTGCGCACCAACACCGCGTACTTGCAGCGCGAGGTCGCACAGGCGGTGAAGACCAAATATGCCGCCAAGCTGAAGTTCTTGGCGGACGAAAGCTTCGACGAGGGCACCCATATCGACACGCTGCTACGCGCGCCGCAGGTGGCGCAGGATCTGGGCGAGGATAGCTCCGTCGATTGACTTCCTACCGAGTAAGACGCATCTTACTTCCATGAACGCTTACACGACCATGTCTGAAAAGGGTCAGATCGTTATCCCCAAGGACGTGCGTTACTCGCTCGGGCTTACGGCGGGTCAGCGGTTTTCGGTCTCGATGGTGGGAAGTGACGTGATCCTGCGGCCGCAATTCGGCAAGTCCGGACGATCGGACGCGGTGATCATGGCGGAAATCCGGGAGATCACGTCGCAGTATAAAGGACGGCCGGTCACCATCGAAGAGATGAATGAGACGATCGCCGATGAATGGTCGAAGAGCGGTTTGCGCGGCGACTGGTGAAAGCTGTCGACACGAATGTCGTATTACGGCTGCTGATTGCGGACGACACCGCACAGACCGAGATTGCCGAGCGTGCGCTCGCGGACCCGGTCTTGGTGACGTTGACGGTCTTGCTGGAAACCGCATGGGTCATGCGCTCGCGATACAGCTTTTCGCGCGCTGCGATCGCATCCGTGCTGCTTCGGTTCATCGATCGTCCTGTGGTGACCGTCGAGGAACCGATGCTGGTCCGCTGGGCGATCGACCGGTTTCACCTCGGAGGTGATTTTGCGGACCTGATCCATCTCGTCTCGGCGCGCTCCGCCACCAGCTTCGCGACATTCGACCGCGCCATCGCCCGCGCTGCCGGTCCCGACAGCCCGATCCCGATCGAAACGCTCGCCTGATGGCCAAGCTGTATTTCTACTATGCCTCGATGAATGCGGGGAAGTCGACCAACCTTCTGCAGGCGGCGTTCAACTATGCCGAGCGGGGAATGGCGACGATGCTGTTCGCCGCGGCGATCGACGACCGGTTCATGGCGGGAACGATCACCTCGCGGATCGGGCTGACCGCACCGGCAACGCCGTTCGATGCGCAGACCGACCTCGCGGCGTGCGTGCGCGAACGGCATGCACAGGATCCGCTGGCGTGCGTGATGGTCGACGAGGCGCAGTTCCTGACGCCCGCGCAAGTCGACCAGCTTGCGCGGCTTTGCGACACGGACGGCATCCCGGTTCTCGCCTATGGTCTTCGCACGGATTTCCGCGGTGATCTGTTCCCGGGATCGGCGCGGCTGCTGGCGATCGCGGACAGTCTGGTCGAGATCAAGTCGGTCTGCACCTGCGGGCGCAAGGCGACGATGAACCTGCGCTTGGATGCGGACGGGCGAGCGATCGCCGAGGGGCAGCAGACCGAGATCGGCGGGAACGATCGCTATGTCGCGCTGTGCCGGCGGCATTTCACGGAGGCGCTCGGCCGACAACCCGCTACCCAGGCGCTGGGTTAGGACCGACGGCATGCATGGCTGGATCATCCTCGACAAGCCGCTGGGCCTGGGGTCGACGCAGGGCGTGTCCGCGGTGAAGCGGGTGCTGCGCGACGCCGGCTACGCGAAGGTCAAGGTCGGGCATGGCGGCACGCTCGATCCGCTGGCGACGGGGGTACTGCCGATCGCGATCGGCGAGGCGACGAAGCTCGCCGGGCGGATGCTCGACAGCGACAAGGTGTATGAGTTCACGATCGGGTTCGGGGTGCAGACGGATACGCTGGACGCGGAAGGCGTGCCGGTGGCGACATCCGATGTGCGGCCGACGCTGGCGGCCGTGGCGGCGGTGCTGCCGCGCTTCACCGGGCCGATCGCACAGGTGCCACCGGCCTATTCCGCGCTCAAGGTCGACGGTGCGCGCGCGTATGACTTGGCGCGGGCAGGGGAAGAGGTGGTGCTGGCGAGCAGGGATGTGGTTGTTCACGCCCTTTCCCGTCATCCCAGCGAAAGCGGGGACGACGCTTCTTGGGCCGACCAGCAGAAGCGGGGCCCCCGCTTTCGCGGGGGTGACGAAGAGCGGGCTGATGACGTCCGGACCGACGAAATCACCCTCACCGCGCATGTCTCAAAGGGCACCTATATCCGCAGCCTCGCGCGCGACATCGCGGTCGCGCTCGGCACCGTCGGCCATGTCACCTATCTCCGCCGCACCAAGTCCGGGCCGTTCGACCTGTCACACGCGATATCGCTGGACATTATGGGCGAAGCCGGTAGAGCGCGCGCACTTGAACACCATCTCCTGCCGTTGAGGGCGGGGCTGGACGACATCCCGGCTCTACCCCTCACCCCCGCCCAGGCAGGAGCGCTCCGACAGGGGCGCGTGCTGGACGGGATCGCCAACGAGGACGGCCGATATCTCGCGTGCGCGGACGATGTTCCGGTCGCGCTGGTGGAGGTCCGGGACGGAAACGTCCGCGTCGTTCGCGGCTTCAATATTGATATGATGTCGAAGGAACACACATGACGATCACCGCAGAACGCCGCCAGGAAGTCATCAAGGAACATGGCCGCGCCGAAGGCGACACCGGTTCCCCCGAGGTGCAGGTCGCCATCCTGACCGAGCGGATCAAGAATCTGACCGGCCATTTCAAGGGTCACGCGAAGGACAACCACTCCCGCCGCGGCCTGCTGATGATGGTCAACAAGCGCCGGTCGCTGCTGGACTATCTCCGTCACAAGGACGGCCAGCGTTATCTCGATCTCATCGCGAAGCTCGGGCTTCGTAAATAACACGAGCGGCTCCCTGCGGGGGGCCGTTTCGCTATCTAATCCTGTTCACCCGCGAAGGCAGGTGCCCAGACTGGGTCCCCGCCTTCGCGGGGACACAAGGCCAGCTAGCAATTCGGCGAACTGGCAGAAGCCACGACAGGCTTCGAACCGCCGCGGGCCGGCTTAGCCCGCACATAGGCCCCGTTCGCATCTGGCGACCGGAGTGAAGGAAACAAGATGTTCGATACCAAGACCGTAAGCACCCAGTGGGGCAACCAGACGCTGACGCTCGAGACGGGCCGCGTCGCCCGCCAGGCGAACGGCGCCGTCCTCGCCACGCTGGGCGAGACCGTCGTGCTGTGCGCCGTCACCGCCGCGCGCACCGTGAAGGAGGGCCAGGATTTCTTCCCGCTCACCGTCCACTATCAGGAGAAATTCTCCGCCAGCGGCCGCATCCCCGGCGGCTTCTTCAAGCGCGAGCGCGGCGCGACCGAGAAGGAGACGCTGACCAGCCGTCTCATCGATCGCCCGCTGC
This sequence comes from Sphingomonas bacterium, assembly GCF_903642285.1. Lineage (GTDB taxonomy): Bacteria > Pseudomonadota > Alphaproteobacteria > Sphingomonadales > Sphingomonadaceae > Sphingomonas. The sequence continues at coordinate 1,943 of NZ_CAHJWJ010000016.1, read as the reverse complement.
GTCCGCTGTTCCCCGAAGACTTCTACAACGAAGTCAACGTCATTGCCCAAGTGCTGAGCTATGACGGCGAAAACGAGCCCGACATCCTCGCGATGGTCGCCGCATCCGCCGCGCTCACCATCTCGGGCGTGCCCTTCATGGGCCCGATCGGCGCGGCGCGCGTCGGTTATGTGGACGGCGAATATGTCCTGAACCCGACGCTGGAGCAGTCCAAGTCGGGCGATCTCGATCTCGTCGTCGCCGCCACCGGTGCCGCCGTCATGATGGTCGAATCCGAAGCCAAGGAGCTGTCGGAAGAGGTCATGCTGGGCGCGGTCCAGTTCGCGCACAAGGCCTGCCGCGAAGCCGCCAACCTCATCATCGACCTGGCCGAGAAGGCCGCGAAGGATCCGTGGGAAATGGCCGAGCAGGCCGATCTCAGCGCCGCCAAGGACAAGCTGAAGACGCTGATCGGCAAGGACATCGCCGCCGCCTACAAGGTGACGGACAAGTCCAAGCGCTCCGACTTGCTGAACCTCGCCCGCGCCAAGGGCAAGACCGCGTTCGCCGATGCCAGTCCGCAGGACCAGATGGCGGCAGGCAAGCTGATGAAGAAGCTGGAGGCGGAGATCGTCCGCGGCGCCATCCTGAAGGACGGCACCCGCATCGACGGCCGCACCACCACACAGATCCGTCCGATCGAGGCGATGGTGCATTTCCTGCCGCGCGCGCACGGCTCGGCATTGTTCACCCGCGGCGAGACGCAGTCGATCTGCACCACGACGCTCGGCACCCGCGACGCCGAGCAGATGATCGACGGGCTGACCGGGCTCTCGTACGAAAACTTCATGCTGCACTATAATTTCCCGCCCTATTCGGTCGGCGAAGTCGGCCGCTTCGGTGCGCCGGGGCGTCGCGAAGTCGGTCACGGCAAGCTCGCCTGGCGCGCGCTGCATCCGGTGCTGCCGTCGAAGGACGAATTCCCCTACACGATCCGCGTGCTGTCGGACATCACCGAGAGCAACGGCTCCTCGTCGATGGCCACCGTCTGCGGCGGTTCGCTGTCGATGATGGATGCGGGCGTGCCGCTGAAGCGCCCGGTGTCGGGCATCGCGATGGGCCTGATCCTGGAGGGCAAGGACTTCGCGGTCCTGTCCGACATCCTGGGCGACGAGGATCACCTCGGCGACATGGACTTCAAGGTGGCGGGCACGTCCGCGGGCATCACGACGATGCAGATGGACATCAAGATCGCCGGCATCACCGAGGAGATCATGGGCAAGGCGCTGGCGCAGGCCAAGGAAGGCCGCGCGCATATCTTGGGGGAAATGGCCAAGGCGCTGGACCACACGCGCGAGGAACTCTCGGCGCACGCACCGCGCATCGAGACCTTCTCGATCGACAAGTCGAAGATCCGCGAAGTCATCGGCACCGGCGGCAAGGTGATCCGCGAGATCGTCGCGCAGACGGGCGCCAAGGTGGACATCGACGACGAGGGCGTCATCAAGGTCTCGTCCTCCGATCCGGCGCAGATCGACGCCGCGGTCAAGTGGATCAAGGGCCTGGTCGAGGAAGCGGAAGTCGGCAAGGTCTATGACGGCAAGGTCGTCAACCTCGTCGATTTCGGCGCGTTCGTGAACTTCATGGGCGGCAAGGACGGCCTCGTCCACGTCTCCGAGATCCGGGGCGAGCGGGTCGAGAAGGTCTCCGACGTCCTGAGCGAAGGCCAGGACGTCAAGGTCAAGGTCCTCGAGATCGATCCGCGCGGCAAGGTCCGCCTGTCGATGCGGGTCGTCGATCAGGAAACCGGTGCCGAGCTGGAGGACACGCGTCCCGCGCGCGAGCCCAGAAGCGATCGGGGCGAAGGCGGCGACCGTGGTCCGCGTGGACCGCGGCGTGACGGCGACGGTGGCCGTGGTCCGCGCGGCGAAGGCGGCGGCGGTCGCGGTGGCGATCGTGGCGAT
>NZ_CAHJWJ010000015.1 GCF_903642285.1 Sphingomonas bacterium | reverse complement strand
TCGTATTTGGGGACGACCCGCCACAGAAAGCGCCACCCGTGGTCGGCGGCGAAAGCGCTATATGCCTCGTCCAGCCAGAGCGGTTCGTCGGCAATCCCCCGATACCGCAGCATCAGCCCCGCTATGGCGGCGGCGGCCAGCAAGGCTGCCGTAGCGACCGATCCGACTCGCGTGTCGGCGGACAGGTCGGAACGCGGCATCGCCCTTCGGTAACGGGCAAACTTTACCGAAGGGTTAGGCGATGACGCTCGTTTCACCGGTCGACACAGGGCACGCACCATTGGCCCGCGCGGATGATCTTCGTCATCCCCATCCTGGCCCCGTCGCTAGGACAGGTTTGCCTGGCCTGGGGCCATGGCAACGACTTGCACGTCCGTGGCGGAGCGACAATGAAAGGGGATGCACGATAATCCCTCCTTCACCTTCGGGTCGTCGTTTCTGCCCGAAGAAGCGGTCGTGGCCGCCTGATGCCGGTCTTTACCGCCATATCGCACGCCGCGTTCGTCGAGGACGTGACCGCGCTCGCCACGGCGATCCGCGCGGATGTCGGCTGGACGCCGACGTATATCGTCGGGATCGGCCGCGGCGGACTGGTCCCTGCGGTCTATCTCAGCCATGCGACCGGGCTGTCGATGCTGTCGTGCGACCGGTCGAGCCAGCTCGCCGATTTCGCGGGCGATGTGGTCGTTCGGCTGGCCGGGCATAGCCACGCGGGCGAGCGGTTGCTGTTCGTCGACGACATCAACGATTCCGGGCTGACGATCGGCGCGCTCCGCACGGCGCTCGCGACAGCCGGGGCGATATCCGGATCGATCCGGATCGCGACGCTGATCGACAACCGCGTCTCGGCGCAGCGCGTCGATTACCGCGCGCGCGTGATCGACCGGACGGTGACGAAGGACTGGTACGTCTTCCCGTGGGAAGCCGTGGGGCCCGACACTGCACTGCAAAAAGACGCCGCGGCGGTCCCCGAACGGATCGGCCAGCGGCAGTCGACATCGAACGCGTGACCCGGCTCTTCGCCCAAGCCGCACCGCACCGATGATCCGGATCACAGCCCCGACAACTCGCGCTGCCGGGGCCGGACGGTGCGATGACGCGTTCACCTCGGCGCGGATGGATCCCCCGTGCTCGACGTGGTCTGACCCGTAGGGATCGTCGCGCCCGAACTGGTGCCCGGCTGCGATCCGTCGGTGCTGGCACCCGGTACCGATTGCGGCGTCGCCTGGCCGCTTTCGGTGTTGCTGGTGTAACCCGAAATGCCGCTCGACATCGCCTTGTCCTTGTCCTTGTAGTGCTTCGTCTTGGCGTGGCTCGTGCTCATCGCCGATGTGTCGGTCTGGGCAAGGCGATGGCCGGAACGACCAGCGCCGCCGCCGCCGCCGCGATCGAGAGGATGATACGCATGTCCGGTCTCGTGTGGTTGGCAGGCGTCACCCGGCCATTACCGCAGCGGTTCCGGTATTTGACGTACATCGGCGAAAGTTTCGGGGTTCACCCGTCCCCCACCCGCTCGATATCCGCGCCGACCGCGCTGAGCTTTTCCTCCAGCCGTTCGTAGCCGCGGTCGAGATGGTACACCCGCGACACCTGCGTCTCGCCCTCCGCCGCGAGTCCCGCCAGGATCAGGCTCATCGACGCGCGCAGGTCGGTCGCCATCACCGGTGCGCCAGTCAGCCGGTCGACGCCCTTCACCACCGCGGTTCGGCCATGGACCCGGATGTCGGCACCCATCCGCGCCAGCTCCGGCACATGCATATAGCGGTTCTCGAAGATCGTCTCGGTCAGCACGCTCGCCCCGTCCGCGCGGCACAGCATCGCCATGAACTGCGCCTGCATGTCGGTCGCGAAGCCCGGATAGGGCGCGGTCGACAGCGTCAGCGGGCCGATCCCGCCGGTCGCCTCGATCAGCACCGAGCGCGCGCGCTCCTCGACCGTGACCCCCGCCTCGACCAGCGCGTCGAGCGTGGCGCGCATGTCGGAGGCGGCGACGTTCACGAGTTCGAGCGACCCGCCGGTGATCGCAGCGGCGCAGGCATAGCTGCCCGCCTCGATCCGGTCGGGCATCACCGCATAGGTCGCGCCGTGCAGCCGGTCGCGGCCCTCGATCGTCAGCGTCTCGGTGCCGATGCCGTCGATCGACGCGCCCATCGCGACCAGGCAGCGGCACAGATCGACGATCTCCGGCTCGCGCGCGGCATTCTCGATCCTACTGGTGCCGCGCGCGGTCGCCGCCGCCATAACGACATTCTCGGTCGCGCCGACGGATACGATCGGGAAGCGGTAATTGCCGCCCGAGAGCCTCCCCCCCGGTGCCGTCGCCTTTACATAGCCCGCGGCCATCTCCAGCTCGGCACCGATCGCCTCCAGCGCCTTCAGGTGGAGGTCGATCGGCCGGTTGCCGATCGCGCAGCCGCCGGGCAGGCTGACCCGCGCCTCGCCGCCGCGGCCGAGCAAGGGGCCGAGCACCAGGATCGACGCGCGCATCTTGCGCACGATGTCGTACGGTGCCTCGGTCGAGGTGAGCGTGCCTGCGCGGATCGTCATCACCCGCCCGAAATCCTCGGGCCGCGACCCCTGGATCGCGGTCGATGCGCCCAACTGGTTGAGCAGATGCCCGAAGCCGTCGACATCGGCGAGGCGCGGCAGATTGCGGAGCGTCAGCGGTTCGTCGGTCAACAGCGCGCAAGGCATGAGCGTCAGCGCGGCGTTCTTCGCGCCGGAAATCGGCAGGCGACCGGACAGGCGATTGCCGCCGCGGATGAGGATACGGTCCATGACGGCCGGTGTATCGTCGCGGCACGAACGCGCAAGTCTTTGCCCGGCGCGTGAAGCATCGCGCTAAATTACGATTCGCCGTAGCGATGGCACATGGACACGCCGACGAAGACCCTCCCTGCGATCGAGACTCGCCTTGCCGCCCGGGCGGCGGCGCTGGGCTTCGCCGCGTGCGGGATCGCGCGCGCTGATGCAGCGCCGCTGGCGGGCGAGCGGCTGCGCGCGTGGATCGCGGACGGCGCGCATGGCGACATGATCTGGATGGAGGCGCGGGCCGATCAACGTGCCGCGCCCGCCGCGCTGTGGCCCGACGTCCGCAGCGTGATCTCGCTCGGGATGAGCTACGCCCCCGCCGCCGATCCGCTGCGGCTGGCGGACGAGCGCGGGATCGGACGGATATCGGTCTATGCGCAAGGGTCCGACTATCACGATGTCGTCAAACGCCAGCTGAAGGCGCTCGCCCGCTGGCTGGTGTCGGAAGCGGGCGGCGACCTGAAGGTGTTCGTCGATACCGCCCCGGTCATGGAAAAGCCGCTGGCCGAGGCGGCGGGGATCGGCTGGCAGGGCAAGCACACCAATCTGGTCAGCCGGATGGATGGCAGCTGGCTGTTCCTCGGCGCGATCTACACCACGCTCGATCTCGCCGCCGCCGGACCAGCGCGCGACGCGTGCGGATCGTGCGACGCGTGCCAGCGCGCCTGCCCGACCGACGCCTTCCCGGCACCGTATAGGCTCGATGCGCGGCGGTGCATCTCGTACCTGACGATCGAGCATGCCGGGCCGATCCCGGATGAATTCCGCGTCGCGATTGGCAACCGCATCTATGGCTGCGACGATTGCCTGGCGGTATGCCCGTGGAACAAGTTCGCCGCCGCCGCCCGCGCCAACCGCGCGTTCACGCCGCGTGCCGAACTGGCCGCGCCCGAACTGGTTGACCTGCTGCGACTCGACGATGCCGGGTTTCGCCAGGTCTTCGCCGGCTCGCCGATCAAGCGGATCGGACGCGACCGCATGGTCCGCAACGCCTGCATCGCGGCGGGCAACAGCGCCGATCCCGCGCTGGTCGCGTCGCTCGCGCCGCTTACCGCCGACCCGTCGCCGGTCGTCGCGGAAGCCGCCGGCTGGGCTATTTCCCGCCTTCGCGCCGGGTGAGCGCGGAGACGCAGCTGGCGCGGTCGATCGTGCTGCCGTCGGGTTCGCGCGCGTCGATATAGGTGACGCGCGGTGGCTGCCCGTCCTTTGGATACAGATACGCGTCGAGCACGCAGAACCGGCCCTGGAATTGCAGCTTGCGCGCGGTGCCTTCGCGGATATCGGCGTCGGGCTGGCCGAACAGCCGGGTGAGGCTGGCGGCATCCTGTCCGATTACGCGTTCCAGCCCGATCGGGTTATAGGGCACCGCTACCTGCCCCACCGCCGCGGGCCGTGCCGCCGGTGTCGCGGCGCAACCCGCCAGCGACAGTCCCAGTCCGATCGCTGCGATGGTCTTCATGCCCTATCCTCGTGAAACAGATGCGTCGCCATCGCCGCGCCGACGACGGGGGCGAGGATGTTGACCAGCGGAACCACGAAGAGCCCGGCCTCGACAAGTCCCAGCACGAACAGCCGCGACCGGTTCGCCTTGCGCCAGCCGCGCATCGCCGCATGCCCGAGGTACCGCGCCGCGACCATGTCCCCCAGATCGCGCCCGAGCACCCAGGCGTTGACGAGGAAGAACGCGATCGCCGGCCCGATGCCGGTGAACAGCAGCACGATATAGACCGGCAGCGCGATGAGATTGGCGAGCAGCGCCCGCGCCGCCGATCGCAATCCCATCGACGCCGCGCGCCCCGGCCCGACCATGTGCGCGGTGGCGCGCGCGGCGGGATAATGTCGCGCCTCGACCGCGGCTACGATCCGGTCGGCGAACATCTGCAGCACCGCGATCCCCACCACGACGAACAACAGCCAGCCGCCGAGGACCACCACCGCGACCGCCACCAGCCCCGACAGCGCGCCCGAGCGGAAGCCGAGCCAGTCGTCGCTCAACCCCTGTACCCCGAACCACACGCCGACCCCGATCAGCCCGAATACCGCGCAGGTGATCGCGATCGAACCGGCCAGCACGCGCAGGATCGCGGGGTCGCCGAGCTGGCCGATCGACAGGAAGAAAGCGCGGATCACGGCCATTGTCCTGCTGCGCTTTGCCCCGTACGGCAACGGCTTTCGCCCTATCCACGAAGCGGACCAGCCCCTTGAGCACCCCCAGATACGACGTCGTCGCGATCGGCAACGCCATCGTCGACATCCTCGCGCAGACCGACGACGCCTTCATCGCCGCGGAGGGGATGGCGAAGGGATCGATGCAGCTGATGTTTTCCCCCGAGGATGCGGACGCGCTATATGCGAAGATGGGCCCGGGAATGGAGGCGTCCGGGGGCTCGGCCGCGAACACCGTCGCGGCGATCGCGGCGATGGGCGGCCGCTGCGGCTTCATCGGCCAGGTCGCGGACGATCAGCTGGGCGATGTGTTCGGCCACGACATCCGCGCCGCGGGCGTCGATTTCGCGACCGCGACGCGCAGCGGCGAGCCGACGACCGCGCGCTGCCTGATCTTCGTCACCCCGGACGGGCAGCGGACGATGAACACCTTTCTCGGCGCATCGCAGTTCCTGCCCGAAGCGGCGCTCGACCGCGATCTGATCGCGGATGCGGCGATCCTGTATCTGGAGGGCTATCTGTGGGATCCCGAGGAGCCCCGCGCCGCGATGCGTGCCGCGATCGAGGTCGCACGCAAGGCCGGGCGCAAGGTCGCGTTCACGCTGTCCGACACCTTCTGCATCTCGCGCCACGGCGACGATTTCAGGAAGCTGATCGCGGACGGGCTGATCGACATCCTGTTCGCCAACGAAGCCGAACTGGCGGCGCTGACCGGGACCCAGGATTTCGAGGCGGCGCTGGCGCAGGTCGCGGCAAAGGTGCCGACATTGGTCGTCACCCGCGGGGCCGATGGTGCCTGCGCGGTGCAGGCGGGAACGCGCGCCGATGTCGCCGCCGAGCCGATCGACCGGGTCGTCGACACCACGGGAGCCGGCGATCTGTTCGCCGCCGGGTTCCTGCATGGCCAGGCGCAGGGTCGCGACCTGACGCAATCGCTTCGGCTCGGCGCGATCTGCGCGGCGGAGATCATCGGGCATGTCGGCGCGCGGCCGATCGTCGACATGAAGGCTTTGGTTACGCAGAAGCTGGCCCGGTGACCTGTCGGCGCGCGGGGTGACGAGCGATCGGGTGAATCCTGGCCGCTTCGTTGATTCGACGCGCGCGGACAGGCGCTCGCGGCGGAACAATTGCACGTCACGATCGACGTCATCGACGATCATGCGGACCTGCCGCGCGGCCTCGTCGACCACAGCCATGTCGGGCGGACGCGGCACGACGTGCTCGCGCGCCGGCCGCTGGAGCCGGCCCCCGACCCGCAGCTCGCGCCGTTCTGACCATTGCCGATGGCGCGACCGGGGTTAGGAAAGGGAATGACCCGCCCCGCTCCGTCCACGTTGCGTGCGTTCCTGGCCAGCGAAGCCGCCGGCGGGGTCGTGCTGATCGTGGCGGCGGCGCTCGCGGTGATCCTCGCCAATTCGCCTGCCGCAAACGCCTATGACTCGTTGCTGCGGCTGAAAACCGGCCCCGTCATCGCCCCGGCGATGGGTGCGATGACGGTCCATATGTGGATCGACGATGGCGCGATGGCGCTGTTCTTCCTGCTCGTCGGGCTGGAGATCAAGCGCGCGCTGATCGACGGCCAGCTCGCCAGACCCGATCGGCGGCGCTTGCCGATCGTCGCGGCGGTGGCGGGGATGGCGGCGCCGGCGGCGATCTACCTCGCGGTCACCCGGCACGATCCCGCGCTCCGGGCCGGCTGGGCGATCCCGGCGGCGACCGATATCGCCTTTGCGGTCGGCGTCATGGCGCTGCTCGGCCCGCGCGTCTCGCCGCAGTTGAAACTGTTCCTGACCACCGTGGCGATCGCGGACGACATGGGCGCGGTCGCGATCATCGCGGTCGCCTACAGCCACGGGATCGACCTCGGCGCGCTGGCGGCGGCGGCGGGGGTGCTGGCGATCATGGCGGCGATGAACCGGCGCGGGATCGCGACGCTCGCGCCCTATCTGATCGCGGCGGCACTGTTGTGGCTGCTGGTGCTACGATCGGGCGTGCATGCGACCGTCGCCGGGGTGCTGGCGGCGGTGTTCGTGCCGATCCGCCGGTCGCCGGGCGCGCCCGATGCGGCGGGTTCCCCGCTCCACCGGCTCGAACACGCGCTCGGGCCGTGGGTCGCGTTCGTCGTCGTGCCGGTGTTCGGGCTCGCCAATGCCGGCGTGTCGTTCGCCGGATTCGGCGTCGAGGTCCTCGCGCGACCGCTGGTGATCGGGATCGCGGCCGGGCTGTTCGTCGGCAAGCAGTTCGGCATGCTGGCGGTGGTCGCGGTCGCCGAACGGATCGGCATCGCCAGACGACCGAGCGGCGTGCGCTGGGTGGAGATGTACGGCGTGACGCTGCTGGCGGGGATCGGTTTCACGATGAGCCTGTTTATCGGTGGTCTGGCCTTTCCGGGCGATCCGGCGCGGATGGCGGCGATAAGGATCGGCGTGCTGGCGGGGTCGATCCTGTCCGCGCTGGCGGGATATGGCGTGTTGCGCTTCGCGGCACCGGCGCGGAGGATGTGATGCGGCGCTTCTTCGATCCCCGCCAAGCGTTGCATGCGCCGGCCCTGGAACTTCACAATGGCGGCTTCGCGCCCTATGCGGAGACGCCCGCGCGCGTGGACGCGATTCTGGCCGCGATCGGCGGGACGGAGCCGCCGCCCGATCGCGGCACCGCGCCGATCCTTGCGGTCCACGCCCCGGATTATGTCGATTTCCTGCGATCCGCGCCCGCGCGCTGGGCGGCGGCGGGGCGTTCCGGGGATGCGATCCCCTACGCCTTTCCGGTCGTCGGCCGCCGCACCGTGCCGCTCGACCGGATCGATGCGGCGATGGGCCGTTACAGCTTCGACGCGACGACGCCGATCACCGCAGAGGCCTGGACGTCGAGCTATTGGAGCGCGCAGTCCGCGCTTGCCGCGACCGCCGCCGTGCTGGCGGGGGAGCGTGCGGCGTTCGCCTTGTGCCGGCCGCCGGGGCATCATGCGGGTGCGGATTATTGCGGCGGCTATTGCCACCTGAACGCCGCCGCGATCGCGGCGCAGGCGGCGCGCGACGCCGGCACCGCGCGAGTCGCGATCCTCGATATCGACTATCACCATGGCAACGGCACGCAGGACATCTTCCGCGCGCGCGGCGATATATTCTACGCCAGCCTCCATGCCGATCCGGCGACCGACTATCCCTTCTACTGGGGCCATGCCGACGAGACCGGCGGGGGCGAAGGCGCGGGCGCGGGCGCGACGCTCAACCTGCCCTTGCCGCACGGTACGACGCTGACCGCGTTCCGCGACGCGCAGGCGGTGGCGCTCGACGCGATCGGCCGGTTCGCGCCCGGGCTGCTGATCGTCAGCTTCGGCGCGGACACCTGGCGCGGCGATCCGATCAGCCATTTCGCGCTGGAGACCACGGATTATCCGGTCCTCGCGCGCGACATCGCCGCGCGCGGCTGGCCGACCGCGATCCTGATGGAGGGCGGCTATGCGGTCGGCGCGCTCGGCGACAATGTCGCCGGATTCCTCGGTGGGTTCTGAAGGCCATGCCCGCGGGGGCACTGCCTATCGGCGGCTGACGCTCGCGATGCTGTTCGCAGGCTTCTCGACCTTCTCGTTACTATACTCTGTCCAGCCCCTGCTGCCTTTGTTCGCCGATCAGTACCTGCTGAGCGCGGCGGGCGGATCGCTTGCGGTATCGCTGGCGACCGGGCCGCTCGCGGTCGGCATCCTCGTCGCCGGCGCGGTGTCGGACCGGGTCGGACGGCGGCCGCTGATGGTGTGGGCGATGATCGCCGCGGGCGCGCTGACGCTCGCCGCCGCCGCCGCGCCCGGCTGGGGCGCACTCCTGGCGTTCCGGCTGCTGACCGGCGTTGCGCTTGCGGGGGTGCCGGCGGTCGCGATGGCCTATGTTGCGGAGGAGGTGGACGCCGCATCGGTCGGTGCGGCGATGGGGCTGTATATCGCCGGCAGCGCGCTCGGCGGGATGGGCGGGCGGCTCGTCGCAAGCCTGGTCGCCGATCTGGCGGGATGGCGATGGGCGCTCGCGGTGGTCGGGCTGCTCGGGCTGGCGATGGGCGAGGCATTCCGTCGGCTGGCACCGCCCTCGCGCCGGTTTGCGCGCTCCGCATTACCGCCGCATGTGGTGCTGGCGCAGACGAAGCGCCTCTTCGCCGACGCCGCATTGCCCTTGCTATATGCCGAGGCATTCCTGCTGATGGGCATCTTCGTCACGATCTACAACTATGCCGGGTTCCGCCTGCTCGCCCCACCCTATGCGCTCAGCCAGGCGGCGGTCGGGGCGGTGTTCCTGCTCTACCTGCTCGGTTCGGCGAGTTCGGCCTGGTTCGGCGGGCTGGCCGGCCGGATCGGGCGGCGGCGCATATTCTGGGTACCGATCGCGATAGCGATCGCGGGCACCGCGCTGACCCTGGCGCGCCCGCTCGGCGTCTTCGTCGCGGGCATCGGCGTCGTTACGATCGGCTTTTTCGGTGCGCATTCGATCGCCAGCGCCTGGGTGGGTCGCCGCGCAACGGGCCAGCGCGGACAGGCGGCGGCGCTGTATCTGTTCTTCTATTATCTGGGATCGAGCGTACTCGGCTCCGCCGGCGGCGTGGCGTGGAGCCGCTACGGCTGGGCCGGAGTGGCGGGCTTCTGCCTCGTCGCGGGTGTGGTGGCGCTGATCCTCGGACTGGTGCTGCGCGGCGTACCGCCGTTGATCGTCGAGCCGCCGCCCGGCGCGTCGATCCCCGAGGCCTGAGGCTGGCCGGAGCGCCCGCCACCATTTTTTAAAGCCCGTGCATTAGGCAGGAAGGATGGAGATTCTTCCGACCGCGCGGACGATCGTCCGCGGCCGCCTCGTCGCGACCTGGCACTGGCCCGTGCTTACGGCGATGCTCGTGCTCGCGGCGCTCGCATTGGGGTGGATCGGCTATGCCGCGTCGGACGATGCGGCCTATTATCTGGCCGCACGGCACTGGCTCGTCGCGCCGCCGTTCGCCGGTCACGATCATTGGGCGACGCGTTTCCCGCTCGTGATCGGGCTCGCCGCCGCGATGCGCGTGATCGGCGAGGGTGCCCCCGCGCTGACGCTCGTCGCGCTGTCCTGGTATGCCGCGTTCCTGATCGCGGTGCATGCGCTCGCGGTGCGGATCGGCGGAGCGCGGGCCGGCTGGATCGCGACGATCCTGCTGGCGACGATGCCCGTCGTCGTCGCCAACGCGACCACCGCGTCGTGCGATCTCACCGAAGCGACGTTCCTGCTGGTCGGCATCCTGCTGATCGGCGACTGCGCGGCGACCGACGCCGCGACGCCACGGCGTGCGGTGGGTGCCGGGCTGGCGTTCGGCACCGCGATCCTGTGCCGGGAAACCACGGCGCTGGCGCTGCTCGGCTTCGTACCGCTGTTCATGCTCGGCCGGCCGGTGCCGCGGCGCGCGATGATCGCGATGGGGCTTGCCTGCGCGCTATTGCTGGCGGGCGAGGCGCTGTTCCAATGGCTGGCGACCGGACACCCGCTCAACCGCTGGGACGTCGCATTCCATCACGACAGTCATATCGACCGCGCCGCCAATCTGGAGGGGAATGTCCTCGTCCATCCGGCGATCGACCCGCTGCTCGTGCTTCTCATCAACGACGATTTCGCGCTGATCTTCTGGCTGGCGATCGCGGCGGTCGCGCTCCGTGTCGACCGGATGCTGGCGGCACCGGCAAGGCGGCGGATGACGATCCTCGTCGCGCTGGGGCTCGCGACCTTCCTGCTCGTCGGCGCGCTCTATACCAAGCTGGTGCTCAACCCGCGTTATTTCATGCTCCCGGCGATCGGCGCGGCGGTGGCGGTGGCGGTCTGGCTCGACCGCGCGCGCCTGCGCGTGCGCGCGGCGGTGCTGACCGTCGCGGTCGCGACCAACCTGCTGATGCTCTCGATCGAGAATACGCATCCGCGCTGGGCGGCACAGGCACTCGTGATCGCCGCACGATCGCTGCCGACCACGCCGATCGTCACCGACGCCGCGACCTATCACCGCGCGCTGATGCCGATCGCCTGGAATCGCCTGACGATGGTGGAGCGGGGTGAACCGAAACCGGGGGCGCTGTATTTCTCGCCCGACTACCATATTCCCGCGCACGCAACGATCGTGTCACGCTATCCGTCGCCGCGGACCCCGCTGGGCGCGGTATTGGACGATCTTGGCATCGCCCGATTCGTCCCGGCTTCGATCCGCCGCCGCTTGCTTACGCCGAACCCGACCGCATCGCTCGTACGGGTTGCCGGCTGAACCACGGGCTCACAGCTTCTCCGTCAGCTCCGGCACCAGCTTGAACAGATCGCCGACCAGACCGATGTCGGCCACCTGGAAGATCGGCGCGTCCTCGTCCTTGTTGATCGCGATGATGGTCTTGCTGTCCTTCATCCCCGCCAGATGCTGGATCGCGCCCGAGATGCCGACCGCGACATAGACTTCCGGCGCGACGATCTTGCCGGTCTGGCCGACCTGATAGTCGTTGGGGGCATAGCCCGCATCGACCGCCGCGCGCGATGCGCCGACGCCCGCGCCCAATTTGTCCGCCAGCGGATCGATCAGCTCGTGGAACTTCTCGCCCGACCCGAGCGCACGGCCGCCCGACACGATGATCTTCGCGCTGGTCAGCTCGGGGCGCTCGTTCTTGGCGATCTCGGATCCGGTGAAGGTCGACAGGCCCCGATCCGCACCGGCATCGCCGGTCGATGCGACCGCCTCGATCGTGCCCGAACCGCCCTCGGCCGCGGCCTTTTCGAACGCGGTGCCGCGCACGGTCAGGACCTTCTTCGCGTCCGACGTCTGCACCGTCGCGATCGCGTTGCCGGCGTAGATAGGGCGGGTGAAAATGTCCTCGCTCTCCACCGACAGGATATCGCTGATCTGCATGACGTCGAGCAACGCGGCGACGCGGGGCGCGATATTCTTGCCGTTGGTGGTGGAAGGCGCGACGAACGCGTCGTGATGCCCCATCAGCTCGGCGACGAGCGGCGCGACATTCTCGGCGAGCGCGTGCGCGAACGCGGCGTCGTCGGCGACATGCACCTTGCCGACGCCGGCGATCTTCGCGGCCGCAGCGGCAACGCCGTCCACACCCTGCCCCACGACGAGCAGATGGACTTCGCCGAGCTTCGCCGCGGCGGTCACCGCGGACAGCGTGGCATCCTTGACGGCGCTGCCGTCATGTTCGACCCAGACGAGCGTCTTCACTTGGCCACTCCCATCGCGTGCAGTTTCATCACCAGTTCGTCGACATCGGCGACCTTGATGCCCGCGGAACGCTTGCCCGGCTCGACGACCTTCAGCGTCTTGATCCGCGGCGTCACGTCGACACCGAAATCGGCGGGCGTCTTCTGCGCCATCGGCTTGGACTTCGCCTTCATGATGTTGGGCAGCGAGGCGTAGCGCGGTTCGTTGAGGCGAAGATCGGTGGTGATGATCGCAGGCAGCGTCAGCGTATCGGTTTCCGACCCGCCATCGACCTCGCGCGTAACGCTGACCGATCCGTCCGCGATCTCGACCTTCGACGCGAACGTGCCCTGGCCCCAGCCGAGCAGCCCGGCCAGCATCTGCCCGGTCTGGTTGTTGTCGTCGTCGATCGCCTGCTTGCCGAGGATGACGAGGTCGGGCTGCTCCTCCTCGACGATCTTGGCGAGCAGCTTGGCGACGCCGAGCGGCTCGACCCTGTCCTCGCTGACGATCAGGATCGCACGGTCCGCGCCCATCGCGAGCGCGGTGCGCAGCGTCTCCTGGCTTTTCTGCTCGCCGATCGAGACGACGACGATCTCCGTCGCGTCGCCCGCCTTCACGGAAGCTTCCTTCAAGCGGATGGCTTCCTCGACCGCGATCTCGTCGAACGGGTTCATGCTCATCTTGACGTTCGCCAGGTCGACGCCCGTCCCGTCCGCCTTCACCCGGGGCTTCACGTTATAGTCAAGCACGCGCTTGACGGGGACCAATAGCTTCATCCTCTTACCTCAATTTGTCAGGTCGAGCCGGCGCTCTACACGGTCGAGCCTGTCTCCGAACCGATCCATCTGTGTCTGCATGTGAGCCGTCACCTCGGCATCACCTAATTGATCGCGGCGAAGCGCCAGGACGGCGCTATGCGTTTCCGACTGCCGAACCTTCAACTCGCGTATATCGCGCTGCATGCTGTCGAGCGTCGCCTGAAATTTCTTCAGATGCTCCAGCATCAGGTTGTCGACATTGTCGGTCACCACCTACCTCCTGATTCACGCCGCCTTCTGCACCTCGGCGACGATCTTCTTCGCGGCATCGCCCAGGTCGTTCGCAGGCACGATCGCCAGGCCGGAATTCGCGAGGATCTCCTTGCCCTTCTCCACATTGGTGCCTTCCAGCCGAACAACCAGCGGCACCGAAAGGTTCACCTCTTTCGCCGCGGCGACGATGCCGTCGGCGATGATGTCGCAGCGCATGATGCCGCCGAAGATGTTGACCAGGATGCCCTTCACGTTGGGATCGCCGAGGATGATCTTGAACGCCGCGGTCACCTTCTCCTTGTTGGCGCCGCCGCCGACGTCGAGGAAGTTCGCCGGGAACATGCCGTTCAGCTTGATGATGTCCATCGTCGCCATGGCAAGCCCCGCGCCGTTGACCATGCAGCCGATATCGCCGTCCAGCTTGATATAGGCGAGGTCGTATTTCGACGCTTCCAGCTCGGCCGGGTCCTCCTCGGTCTCGTCGCGCAGGTCCAGCAGATCCTTGTGGCGGAACATCGCATTGCCGTCGAAGGCCACCTTGGCGTCGAGCACCATCAGCTTCCCGTCGTCGGTGACGGCGAGCGGGTTGATCTCGATCTGCTCGGCATCGGTGCCGATGAAGGCATCGTACAGCTTCGATGCGGTCGACGCGGCTTGCCTGGCGAGATCGCCCGACAGTTCCAGCGCGGCGGCGACGGCGCGGCCGTGGTGCGGCATGAAGCCCGTCGCCTGGTCGATATCGATCGCGTGGATCTTCTCGGGGCTGTCGTGCGCGACGGTCTCGATATCCATCCCGCCCTCGGTCGAGGCGACCATCGACACGCGCCCGGTCGCCCGGTTGACGAGCAATGCGAGGTAGAATTCCTTGGCGATGTCGACGCCGTCGGTGACGTAGAGGCGGTTGACCTGCTTGCCATGCTCGCCGGTCTGGATCGTCACCAGCGTGTTGCCGAGCATGTCGGTCGCCGCCGCGCGGACCTCGTCCTCGGTCTTCGCAAGCCGCACGCCGCCCTTCGCATCGGGACCCAGTTCCTTGAACTTGCCCTTGCCGCGACCGCCGGCATGGATCTGCGCCTTCACGACATAGAGCGGCCCGGGCAGCTTCTTCGACGCCTCGACCGCTTCCTCTACGGACAATGCGGCAAAGCCCGTAGGGACGGGGACGCCGAACTTGGCGAGCAGTTCCTTCGCCTGATATTCGTGGATGTTCATGGGTGCCGCGGACCTTTTCGAGGATCGGGAATGTCCCGCCTAAGCACGGCCCGGCTCGCCTTTGCAAGGGCGGACGCCTATAGGGCGCGCTATGCACTGGCCGATCGCGACCTTGTTGTTCCTTGTTACCGTCATCGGCATGGAGGCGTTCGCCTATGCCGCGCACCGCTGGGTGATGCACGGGTTCGGCTGGTTCCTCCACGAAAGCCATCACCGCGCGCGTGCCGGCAATTGGGAACTCAACGATCTGTACGCCGCGATCTTCGCGGTGCCGTCGATCATGTTGCTGCTGGGCGGGGTGCAGCTTGGCTGGTGGTCGGGCTTCACCTGGATCGGGGCGGGGATCGCCGCCTATGGCGCGATCTATTTCGGGTTCCACGACGTCATCGTCCACCGCCGGCTGCCGACGCGGTATCTGCCGAAATCGCGGTATATGAAACGGATCGTGCAGGCGCACCGGCTGCATCATGTCGTGGAGACGAAGGCGGGGACGGTCAGCTTCGGTTTCCTGGTGGCACCGCGTCCCGAGGCCCTGAAGGCGGAGTTGAAACGGCGGCGGCATGCCGGCGTGCGGGCTCCCGTTTCGAGCGCGCCACCGACCGGGGCGTTTGCGGAAAAGTAACCTCCTCGCGCGATAAGGGTCGCCATGACCCAGCCCGCCTTCCACGATCCGATCGAGCCGGTGACCGGCGAAGAGAATCGCCATGCGCTCCGGCGTTCGGTCAAGATGCGCGCGCACCTGCGCGACCGTGGCCAGACCCGCTTCGAGATCGAGGTGACCGACCTGTCGCAATCGGGCTTCCGCGCGGAAACCAGCTTCACGCTATGGCCCGGTACGATCGTATGGCTGACGCTGCCCGGCATGGCCGCGCTCGAGGCGGTGGTCGCCTGGCGCGACAAGTTCAAATATGGCTGCGCCTTCGCCAAGCCGATCCACCCGGCGGTGTTCGATCACATCGTCGCGCTCGGCAATCGCTGAGGCGAACGGGCGAAGGCCTGCCTTCCCCCGCCCCGGCGAAGGCCGGGGTCCAACTTCCAGCCGCTTGTGGCGGCGCAAACCGCTTCGTTGTCAGACCTGCGTATCTGGACCCCGGCCTTCGCCGGGGGGTATAGTGATACTGGTAGGAAATTGAGCCGCTGACCACACTTTTGATGACTGCGGGTGGTTTCGGTTCAACCTCCTCAAATTGTCATGTTGACCAATCAGTCGCGATCGCACTCGCCTGTTCCAAAACGAGGTCAACCGCTGCTCTTTGCAAATCTGGAGGGTAGCCATATCGAGCTAGAAGTTTTCGCACTTCAATGCGCATTTTTGCTCGGACGCTTTCCTTCTGTGTCCAATCAACCGTTACCGTGCTGCGGATAGCCTTAACCAGCAGCTGTGCCAATGTGCGGAGCGTATCGCGCTCCATCAAATCCCTGGCTGACCCGTTCTCCGCCAAAGCATCGTAAAAGGCCAACTCCTCAGGTGCCATGCCCAGCTCATCGCCACGCCTTGCGGAGGAAGAAACGTCACGCGCCAACGCAATCAACTCATCAATAACCTGCAAGCTATCGACTGCCCGGTTGTGATAGCGTTTCAGCACATCGTCCAGCCGTTCACTCAGCTTACGGGCCTCAATGATGTTCATCCGTTTGCGGGCCTTGATGTTGCCGTGCAACAACCGTCGCAACGTTTCAACTGCCAAATTGGGTTGCTTTGACTGTTTTACTTCTAGCAGGAAATCATCCGATAGGATTGCAAGATCGGGCCGCTCAAGGCCCGCGTCCTTGAACACGTCAAGAATGCCATCTGACATTACGGCTTGCGACATTAGCTGGCGGATTTCCTGCTCCATCGCCTGCCTGCCGCGCCCGTCCTTACCAGCCGTGTATTTTACGAGGTTCGCACGCAATGCGACGATTAAAGCCACTTCCTGACGTTTGGCAGAGGCGCGTTCATCACCCGATGCGATGGCAAAAGCCGCTTCAGCTTGGGTCGCCAAATCAACGAACTCCGCGCGATGATCGCTTGATAGTATTTCCTCAAGGCATTGTTTAAGGATGGTCAGGCGGGCGGTTGGTTCAGCGTCGAAGAACGCTTTCCAGTTGACCTTGCCGAGCAAGGAAAGCGCGGATTCAACCTTCGTCAGAAGCTGCCTCACTGCCTCATCAATGTTGAGGCTGACTTGCTCCTGATCGCGGGCGCTGTATTGCGCCAATGCCGCCCGCAACTCCGCACCGATGCCGAGATAATCGACGATCAGGCCGCCCGGCTTGGAACCGAACACGCGGTTGACCCGCGCAATAGCTTGCATGAGGCCATGTCCACGCATCGGCTTGTCGATATAAAGGGTGTGAAGGGAAGGCGCGTCGAAGCCTGTCAGCCACATGTCCCGCACGATCACAAGGTCAAAGCCGGACTGTGGATTTTTGAAGCGGTCTGCCAACTCCTCCAATCGCGACTTGGTGCGTATATGCGGCTGCATTGTCTGTGGATCGGCATTGTTGCCGGTGATGACGACTTTCATCATACCATCGCTGTCATCCGCCGGATCAGCGCCAACCCACGCCGGGCGCAAACGGGCGATCTCATCATAAAGGGCAACGGCGACCTGGCGACTGATCGCCACGATCATTCCCTTGCCGCCTCCCATTGCAATTTTGCGTTCCTCGAAATGGGCAACGATGTCAGCGGCAACGGTTTCGACGCGCTCTTTTGAGCCAACAATTTCCTCAAATCGGCTGAACTTTGCCTTCAGCTGTTCGGCGGCGCGCACGTCGCTGCCTTCAGTAAGTTCTTCGGCCAGCGCGTCCAACTCTTCGCGTTGTTCCGCATCAAGCCGCAGCATCAGCTTGGCTAGCCGGGCGGAATAGTGGATTGGCACCGTCGCCCTGTCGATGACCGATTGGGTCATGTCGTAAGTGTCGATCACGTCGCCAAACACCGCCGCCGTGCTGCGATCCCTTTCGTCGATCGGCGTACCGGTGAAGCCGATAAAGGTCGCGTTGGGCAGGGCTTGGCGCAGATATTCAGCGAAGCCCACTTCTTCGCGTACTTCATCGCCGCGTGTCACAAAGCGGCGGTTGAGGCCGTATTGCGAACGGTGCGCTTCATCCGCGATCACGATCACGTTGCTGCGGCTGGTGAGCAAGGGATGCTCGCCATCATCGCCCCGAAACCGCTGGATGGTCGTAAATACCAACCCGCCAATATCGACCTTGAGCTGTTCCCGCACTGCCACCACGGTATCGGCGTTCTGCGGCGTGCCGCGAATGGCGCTGCTATGCGCGGCGAAAGTCTTGAAAAGCTGATCGTCTAAATCGTTGCGGTCCGTAACCACAACAATCGTCGGATTTTTGAGCTTCTTCGCTAGTTGAAGCTGGCGGACGAAGAACAGCATGGTCAGCGATTTGCCGCTGCCTTGGGTGTGCCACACCACGCCCCCCTTGCGGTGCCCGCCTTCGCCCGCTGCCTTGACTGTTGAGATCAGTGCTCGGCGCACGGCATGGAACTGGTGATAGCCTGCAAGCTTCTTCGATTTGACCACGCCATCGGCCATTTCAAACGCCGTATAATCGAACGCCAGGTCTAGAAACCGCGCCGGATCGAACGCGCCTTTGATAAGCACTTCGAGTTCCGCCCGGTCAAAGTCGTCATGCTTTTCGCCGTCGATGGTCCGCCATGGCTGGAATCGGTCCGCTCCTGCCGTAAGCGAGCCGATGCGCGCTTCCATTCCGTCGCTGATTACCAACGCCGCGTTGAAGCGGAACAGTTCAGGTGCCTTGTTCTTGTAATTCTGGAGTTGCTCGTGTGCACGTTCCATCGTGGCGTTTTCATCGGCAGGATTTTTTAGTTCTAGCACCGCTAGCGGCAAGCCGTTGATGAACAGCACGATGTCTGGCCTGATCGTGTGCCGCTGTGCCTGCACCACAAACTGATTTGCGGCGATGAAGCTGTTGTTTTCGGGCTTCTTCTGGTCGATCAAGCGCAGGCGGACTGTACGGGTTTGGCCATTTTCGTTCAATTCCACCGGAACGCCGAACACCAGCAGCTCGTGGAATGCCCGGTTGTTTTCGAGCAGATTTTGGGTTGGCGCAGCCAGCACGGCCCGCACCGCCGCTTCAACCATCGTTGAGGTTGCATCGGGATTGAGCGTTGCGAGCGCATCGCGAAGTTGCCCTAGCAGCACCGTTTGCTTGTAGTCAGTCCGGGCGCTCATAGGCCCATCAGGGGCCAGATAATCTCCGCGCAGCACCCGCCAACCGGATAGGTCGAGCCAGCTCAGGGCCGCCAGTTCAACCGCGCCCTCGTTAAAGCGGCCGGGAGGAGAAGTGCCACCGGTGGGATAGGTCATGCGGCAGCTTCCTGTTCCCCTTCGGCGGGATTGGCCAGCCGCCATTCGGTAAGTGCTGCCTCATATTGCGTGGCGTCCAACGTGAAGAGGATGCGGCTGGGTTCAAAAATCGACCCGGCGATTTTCACCAGCTCGTAATCACTGTCGAGATTGTCGTTGAATGCGCCTTCCAAATCATATGACGGGCCGGACGGCCCTTCCACTTCTTCGGACGGTCGGCTCCACGCAACATCGAGCAGGAACGATACGAGCGCATCGCATAGGCCGCCCAACATGTAGGCGTGCTGGCGCTGCAAAACCGCTCAATCGAGCGCGCCGCCATGGCGCATGTTGGGAATATTGCTCAGGCGGGCAAGCGCGGTAGTCGTTTCCTCAATGCCCTTAATAAGTGCGGAAAGCTCTTCATGGATCTTATCACCGTCTGGGTGATCGATCATCGTGAAGTCGAAGGCTTCGATAACCTTGGTCATGCGACCGGGTAAGCCATCACGGCCAAACTCGATGTTCAAGGACAACCCGATGGAAGCCTGGGCTGCCTCAAAGATCGTGCGGACGCTGGCAAGGCAGGTGTTGGGTAGTTGCTCGATGCTCTGTTCCAGCGCCCGGACGTGCAACTCAAGATTGCCTGCCCGCTCCGGGTGTCGTTGGATGAGGTTGCGCAGGAGCTGGAGCTGATAAGCCATGAGTCCCTCTATGCAACCGCGATCACGGATTGAGCGCCTGCCACGCGCAATTCGCCGGACAGCAGTTTGGGCAGGATCATGTCGCGGAGCTGTTCCAACTCACTCGACTCTCGTTTGAGCAATTCTATCCTGTCGATCATGTCGGCTGTCGCGGTGGAAAACGCCTGAGCGACTTTTTTACAGACAACAACCACCGCAGTTGCCGAGACCTTGTCTGGGTTCACGGCCGGATACGCGCCCCCATGACCAGCCGCCAATTGTTCAAGCCATCGAATATTATCGATGCTCGTAGCCGCGAAATAGACTATCTCTCGATAGATCACTTCCTTTGGCCGCAAGACTGCAAATCCTGTGCTAACGGTTAGACCTTCCCTACCGACAAAGGCATATGAGCCGTTGCCGGGGCGGACCGTGCCAAAAATAGTATCCCCTGCACGCGCTATACGTCGTGCGCGGCTGGGGGCGTCTTCCCATCTATATTGCGCTGTTCCGTCTATATTTCCCCACTTGCAGTTTGAGAGATCAACATATTCGACTTCTTCTGGGTGTGATGACGCCTTCCAGCTTTCTGAGTTGGTATCAGCTAAGTCATCTAGCGAGCCGCTGCGCCAGCCATCCGGCAATCCCTCATCGTCAAAGCGGTCCGGGAACAGCGCGGCGATTTCGGCAGATTGGCCGGTGTCGCGGCCTCCGGCTTTGGCGTGGACAGGGTCAAAATCGACAAACCAACTTTTGAACAGCGCTCGTGCCGTTTCCTCAAGTGTAGCGGCCATTTGGCGGTTGAGGTCAAGTTTGTCCTGAACCGCTTGCAATGCACCGGCAATCCGCTCTTGTTCACGCCGCGAAGGCAACTGGACCATCATAATCCCAAGATCGCCCTTGGTTACGTGGCCAAGCCCAGTGGTCTGTTTGTTGCGTGCAATTTCCTGAAAGTTGGGTTGCAAATAAAGCATGAGGAAGCGAAAAAAACGCCTATCAATGCCGTTACCTGGCAGGACACGAAAGATGTGCTGATTCAGCCAAGCATCGCCTTTATCCCAGACAAATGTTCCGATTGAGGTTTCCGGTTGGCCCGACCAGCAAAATAGAAGGTCCCCATTGCGCAATCGAACTCGATCATCATAGACTCCGTTCGTGCGCTTTGTTGCATCGGAAAAGCCGCTTTTTATCTCAGCGATCTTTACGACAGGCAGTCCATCGTCCGTGAAGGCGATATTCTTGAAAGCCAGTCCGTTGATCCATTCTGCGAGATGCAAGAGTGGTTGCGGATCAGCTCCGAAATTGAATGCGGGAGCATACAGTTCCGATGGCGCGTCACCAGCCATAGCCAACCTTCTTTAGTTGGTTGCAGATTTCCTGATCCAACACGTTACCGCGCTCCATCTGCGTTTTCAGCGTCGCGGTAAGCCGGGTGATTTTGTCTGAGAATGCTTCGCTATCGGGAGCCCGCGCCGCCTGATCGACATACATGCCGGGAGTGAGCACGAACCGCTTGGCAGCAATGTCCTCGATTTTTACCGATTTGGCGAAGCCCGGCACGTCCTCATACTTGCCGCCCTTTTCGCGCCACGCATGATAGGTATCAGCGATGGTCGCCACGTCATCAGCGGTGAGCTCTTTCAGCGTCCGCGTAACCATCGTGCCGATATTGCGGGCGTCGATGAACAGCACGTCACCGCGCCGGTCACGCAGCTTCTTGTCTTTTACTATGCCGTTCGATTTGTCGCGGGCGACGAACCAGAGGCACACCGGGATCTGCGTGGTCGAGAAAAGCTGGCCGGGCAGCGCTACGATGCAGTCAATCACGTCTTTTTCGATCAGCTTCTGCCGGATTTCGCCTTCTCCTGACTGCTGGCTGGATAGTGATCCATTAGCCAGCACGAAACCCGCGATGCCATGCGGGGCCAGATGGTAGTAAATATGCTGGACCCAGCCGAAGTTGGCATTGCCAGTGGGTGGCGTGCCGAATTGCCAGCGCAGATCGCCCTGCAACCGTTCTTGCCCCCAATCGCTGGCATTGAACGGCGGGTTGGCGAGGATGTAATCCGCCTTGATGCTGGGGTGCATATCCTCGTGGAAACTGTCCGCCCATTTGCTGCCAAGGTTCGCCTCGATGCCCCGGATGGCAAGGTTCATCTTGGCCAACCGCCATGTCGTTGGGTTAGATTCTTGCCCATAGATGGAAATGTCGTTGCGCCCACCTTCGTGCGCTTCGATGAACTGTTCGGACTGCACGAACATGCCGCCTGACCCGCAACAAGGGTCATAGACACGGCCCTTGAACGGCTCGATCATAGCCACCAGCAGACGCACGACGCATCCTGCGGTGTAATACTGCCCACCGCGCTTGCCTTCAGCGATGGCAAACTGGCCCAGGAAATATTCATAGACCCGGCCCAGCACGTCTTGCCCGTGATGTTGATCGCGGAAAGCGAGATCAGAAAACAGCTTTACCACTTCAGCCAGCTTAGTCTGGTCCAGCTCAGGCCGGGCATAGTTTTTGGTCAGCACGCCTTTGAGCGTTGGATTCTCGCTTTCGATGGCGATCATGGCCGTATCGATCAGTTCGCCAATCGTCGGCCTGGTGCTGGTGGCGTTATCCTTCAGATACTCCCACCGTGCATTTTCCGGCACCCAGAACACATTTTCGGCTACATACCAATCCTTCTCCCATGCCATAAAGCATAGTTCGGGATCAGCCATCGCTTCCGCATGGCGCTCGTTGAAACGGTCAGAAATGTATTTGAGGAAGATCAGCCCAAGTGCGACGTGTTTGTATTCCGCAGCGTCCATGTTGCCGCGCAGCTTGTCCGCCGCCGCCCATAGCGGTGCTTCAAACGCCCGAATGCTAGGGCTAATTGGCTCCGCTGCCGTTCTTTTCGGCCGTCCACGAGCCATGCGTACTCCCCCTCGTACAGTCTGGCACGCCCCTTAATTATTGGGAAGGCGTGATTCTAGTCCGAAGATGAGATGCGCTCCCTGACGCGGCGTTGAGGTGACGGCGCAGATTGGACGGATCGATTTCGAGCCGCCGCGCCGTGGCGCGAAGCCCGTCCCGTTTCACCGCCTCCTTGAGGTCGCTTTGCTCGATGTGCCGATCATGCCGCAATTTTGCGCATAAACGTGACGCGTCAGGCAAACGTGAAGCGGCCCTCATCAGAAGGGTTTCCTGCCCTTTGAATGCTTCGCCGGACGCTAGTAACATCAACCGTTTCGCTGAAATCCCTAGCGCTTTCGCCGCTTGTGGCTGGCCAAATTCTGCAACGAACGCGTGCAGTTTGTCGGTCACATCGTCTGGTGCAGCGCCATAAGCTACCTCGCTGTCGAGACACAGCCCAAGCACGGCTTGCCTTTCCCAATCGTGCGATTCCTTCCCGATATGCTGCGTCCCGGTCATGCGTACATGCCGCCTGATCGTCGTCCCCCGGTCATCATAATCCGCATTGAGAAATTTCGATTCAGGCGAAAGATGATATTGGGCAAGCGCGCTGGCGTAGGTTTTGAGCGCGGACGCGGCGACAGGTTGACCGGTGTCCCGATCAAATGCCGATGCGACAGCAATCGCATGGTCGGTATCGAACGGCGCAATTGGCTTCATCTTGCCGGTCTTTTTACGCCGCCCCTTCCGTGGACCGGCGACGACACGTTCGACATCAAATCCAAATGCCTCGGTCATCGACAGTAGAAATCCGAACGGCTTTACCTGATCGCGATAGGCACGGGTTGCGTTGTAGCTTTTGAACCAACCGAGCAATTCCGGCGACGTGGCGGAATAGCGGCTGATCGCGGACCCGCGCAGCGCCGGGTGATAATCGAGCCGGACCTGATCAGGTGTGTCACCAAGCGCGGCGATGACGATGTGATGCCATAAATCGCAGTGCCAGCGTTCGATACCGGTGCCTAAAACGGACTCGTCCGGGACAGGCAATTCGGAGGGCGCTTCATCCTCGCCATACGGTTTGACCAAATGGCCAAGGCCATGCGCTGACACCTTGCGCATGATCGGCGTGCCGTCCGGCGCATAGTTGAACAGCGCGTACCGCTTGGACGAAATAGCGAGACAATGAAGCGGCTCCGGCCTGCCCGTTTCAAGTGACGCATTCACGCCCTCGATTTTCAGGATCGACCCCCCAAAGTCATAGGGGTTGAGCGCGGCAAACCATTCGACCACGGTAGCGCTCCGCCGTCCGAACTCGTCGGGTACCATGTCGTCCGGCTTGGCAATCGCCATGCTGTCCGTGTCGCAAAACGACCAGTCCAAGCCCTGATCGATAATGAGCCGTTCGGCGATGGCGAGCATCAGCCGTGCAGCGCCGGTTATCAACGTTGCCAAAAGCGGGTGAAAATAGGTCCCCGGCATTTCGGCTTTGTCGGTCTTGAAGCTGTACGGCTGGCATGTCGCGCTATGCACCGTCACCGCCTTCCGGAATGGCCGCGTCTCGACATTGACCTCTACCCAAATGCCGTAGCTGGTCGAGTTTGCGCAGATTTTCAGCGCGTGCTGTTCGGTATCGAGCCGGACACGCTCGTCACCCGTGGCGGCTTTCATCTCCCGTTTGACCGATTGGCGAAGTTCGATAACGCGCTTGAAAAAGTCGGTCGTTACCGGGTTCACGCCGTATTCGGGTTTTCCGGCTATATCGATAGGGCGCAAACCGGGTTGCACGTCTCCCGGCGAAAAGGTCATGGCTTCGACAATTTCCGGGACTTTGCCCGTCAGTAATTTGGCGGCGATGCAATCGGCGAGCGTGAACCATAATGGACAGTCGGCACTCAGATAGTTCGCACCAATGGTGGTCGCGGCTTCACCCTCATACCCGGCGCGGACAGGGAAAATGTCGGCATCGGGCAGCACCCGGACGAGTGTCGTCAATCCACTCCACGTCGCTTGCGATTGCAGCGCCGCCAAGTCGATCCGATCGAGCAACGCCCTCGTTTCCTCGATCGTATCGCGCCACTTCATGCCGTCCGCGATCACGAAGCGCCACAGCCCCATCAGCGTGCAGACGGTCGGATACATCGACAGGAAATCACACAACATGACTTGGCGGATTTCGCGCCGTATCCGCACCTCCGATCTACCGCCGTAATAACTCGACATAATCCGGGCTAGAATATGCCGGGGAATGTCGGGCTGCGCTTCGCGCCACGGGACGACGCCCATTTCGCGGATATAGCCTTTGCCGATGCTCGCTTCGCTATAAACCTTTTCCGGGATGGTCCGGGTCAGGTTCAACTTGGCGAACCGTTCGATCAGTTCGACGTAGCATTCCCACGTCGCCTGCACGTCGCGGACCGCATAGCGCACCATTTCGTCGGTCACCGGTCCGGTGAAGTCATCGTAATCGAGCTTTGGATTGGGAACCTGCAAAAATCGCGACAACGTCGATAGCGAAAAGCCCCTTGCAAAGATGGCATTGGCGAGCGTTTTCACGTCAACGAAATGACCGCGGCGAATGCCCGAACGAATGCCGCGATTGCGTTCCCCGCGCATGTTTGGCTGGCGCATGGGTGCCGCAAAGGAAATCGACGCGGCCTTTTGCGACATATGTTTGACCCGGATCGTCGGGTAAATCTTCTGCCCCGACAAAGCGAAGGTGAACGCGCCGCGCATTGTCGCGGTCTCGCTATCTAACGGCACGCGCGCAGTGCCGTGCCGGATCGCCAAGCGCGCTATATCGAAAGGTAGATTGAACCCGACGATGGTGGCGCGGTGCTGATAAGCTTGAGCGAAAAACACCTCGTCCACGAACTCTTCGCGGGTGCGGAGCATCAGGCCGTTGGCGTCGGCATATACCCTCAGTGTGATTAGCTCGTCCGACGTCACGCCGTCCGGGTCGTAGAAGATACCGGATTCTTCCAGCACGTCGACGCTGCGATACTGATAGGTGCCGAACCGCAGCGATTGCGCCGCGTCGCTCGTCGTCTCGGTATCGAAGATCAAGACGCGGCCCGACGACGGCGTAACCGACGATTTGCGCGGCGCTTTTGGCGGTGGTGCATTCTTGTCCGGCAACACTCTGAAAGTCGGTGCTGCATAAGCACGCAGTGCAACCGCAAATTCGTCGGTCACGGGCGGGGCGAGAAAACCGCTCATTTCGCGTCCCCCTCAACCAAGCTGGCCCGGGCGATGAGCGCCAGACCAAATTCTTGCAGTCGCTCCACGATGATGCGGAGCATATCCGCCAGCCCTAAAAGAAAGTGCCCGATCGCACTCAACAGCGGGTCGGCATTGCAATCGACCGGCGGATGATCCTTTTGCAGGTCGCTCAAAACCCGGTGGCAGTTCCGGCAAACGCAAACCGTCGCGTCATCTTGGCCGTGGTCGGCTACGTGGTGCTTTTCAAGGCACTGCCACCGCTGATCGCCGCATTTCGCGCAGCGTGGTTCATTAGAGCCGAGTATTTCCAAGCGCCGCTGTTTGCGGGCTTCGCGAGCAATATCGATCGTATTCACGGGTATTCCTTTCACAAAACGAGCCGGTAGATTTCATGGAAAAGCTCGTCCCCGACATGGGCGAGACGGCGAAGCGTGTTGGGATGAGTTTCGAGCGGGTGAGAAACACCGCGCGCATCGATCACCGATAGGCCCATAAAACGGGCCAACACATCAAGTTCGTTCGTATCGAGATACTTTGTGACAGCGTTCACATAGCTGCTATTAAGGGACGCCTGATCGAACCCGCGCAGCCGCATGAGCGAAACCTTACCTCGCGAGATGACCGGCATTTCGCGGATGCGGTCGTCCGTGATTTTTAAGGTACGACCGCGACCTTCTATCTGGACGTTTTCGCGCAAGAACCGGCGCAAGCGTTCGGGCGCAATTCCTACCGACTTTGCTGCGGCGGCACGGTTGCCGGTCTGGCGCAGGTTTTTTAGTGCCTGTTCCAATCGATCATCGACGGTCGCGGGCTTGGTCGATGGTCGGACGCGCGGTTCGGTATGCCTTGCATGGCCACGGGCCTGCGACCGGGTCAGCCCGCGCTTGGCCGCGTTGGTTATTCGACGCTGATACTCAGCTCGGTAGTTGCGGGGCGTTGGCGAGGACAATGAACGACTCCGTGCCCGGAAATGGGCAACGGTTCGCTAGGATTGTCAGATCGGCGCTAGTGTCGAATCCTCTTATGCTCGTAAGTCGAGAACATTAAGTATTTTCCGAAATTGATTTCCGACCAGTTTTTAAGACGAGGTATTTCGCCAAATTTATATCGGTTAGTCCATTCCCGGTCCGGCGGGGTTGGCCTAATTTTTCTCGAATTAATTCGCAGGCAATTGAACGCGGAATATTCTGAAAGTCGGTTCCATCCGCGATCAGGTTATCGATTGCTGCCATAATAGCGTTGCCCGATCCTGGCCTACCCATTGGCCGTACCGGCTTCGTTGAAACGATCGGTTTTCGTTCGTCGGTAATGCGTACGCGGCCATAACGCTTTCCGTTTACGGATAAATGCGATGCCGTCCAATTTGGCTCGGCATCATCAAAATCAGCGGCCGCAATGACAACGGGCGCAGGACTTGTACTTGGAGCTTCGCGATATCCCGTGGCGGTCAATTCGCCATTAAATAGGCTATCAAGCAATTCATCCTTTAAATCGCTTTCGATTTCGTGTTTTCGAGATAATGCGGCACTTGCCTTAGTGGCGACTTCGACGATTGATGATAGATTTGGCTCCGCCTTTAGATCGGTCATTTCGGCAGCGATCGTGCCAATGAAGCCGGGGGACTGTTCGAGGTCGGCAATGATCGCTGGGTCTGCGAAATGCCGCCACGCATCGGAAAGCGGGACACCGTTGTCCCATATCAAACGTGAAATTGCTGACGGCATGCCAACCTGCAAAAAAAGATCAGATTATACGGTTGGATGGACCAGCCCAGTTAAATTAACCGCTAATTTCGGCGACATATTGCCTGCCGTCTGATAATTTTATCTAATGTATCAAGACGTAAAACAATTCGTTGGCGACGATATCGAATGGGCCGAGCGCTCCGCCCATTGGATTGAAGAAGCTGCGAACCAGCGACGGCCTCGCCGTCTGCGCCAGCGCAACCCGACCCCACTTATATTATGCGGACACGGCGTGTCGCTTCGGATCGAACATGGCGCGCTTATCATTCGCGACGGTTTTACCCATTATCCGCAGCAGCAGACGAAATATCGCTATTATCCTGGTGATCTTGAAACGCCAACGCGTATCCTGTTACTCGACGGCAGCGGCACCCTGTCATTCGACGTGTTGTCATGGCTGGCGGAACAAGGCGTAGCACTGGCGCGAGTGAAATGGACGGGCGAGGTGGCGACGGTTGCCAGCGGCACCGGCTATGCGGCTGATCGTGACAAACTGCGCTGGCAAAACGAAACCCGAGCCGACAACACTAAGCGACTTGGGTTCGCAGCAGACCTCATCCGCCAAAAAGTTACAGCCAGTATCAGGACCCTGGAAAACCATATTCCAGCGTCGCGAGCACAAGCCGTCGCCATCGAAAAAGCGAAAGCTGGGATGGAGAAGCTCACGACGGGTGTGTTTCACGACTTGAATGCGATATTTGCAATCGAAGGCGAGTGCGCATCCGCCTATTTCGCCGCTGGCATGGATTGCCGATCGCGTGGACGGGAACAACACGTCGGCCCGTGCCGGATGGCTGGCAAACGTACGCAGGGCGTAGCTCGCTCGCGACTGGCGTGAAGGCGGAAAATCGGAACGCGTCGCACCCGGTCAACGCCATGTTGAATTACGCCTACGCAGTGAAATTGGCACAGATGCAAATACAGGCAATTGCGGATGGCTATGATCCGACCCTCGGCATCATGCACAATAGCAAGCGGGGAAGTGCCGCGTTGATACTCGACCTAATCGAACCGGAACGCCCTCGTATCGATGCGATGATTTTGGCATTCACACATAGGCGAAAGTTCGCCGCCGCCGATTTCGTCATCCGCGCCAACGGTGATTGCCGCCTGTCACCACAATTGGCGCGGGTGGTCGCGCAGATTGGTGCTTCACCTAATGTCTAGCGGGTTTGCGACCGCGCTTCAGCCCTTTGGAAATGTCATCGCCGGTGGCTGCGAAAAGCTCGGCAATCGAAACTGCCAGCGTCGTCGCTAATCTGTCGAGAATATCCACGGTCGGGTTTTCTTCGCCACGTTCCATGCCACCAAGGTAGGAGCGATCAACCCCGGAATCGAATGCTAGCCGTTCCTGCGAAATGTCGCGTTCGACCCGCAAGCGTCGTAGGTTCAAGCCAACAAGTTCGCGTCCGCGCATGCCGCGACAGCAGACTTTTTGACGGCCAATAAACCACTGGCCATATCCATCATTTAACTCTTTTCCGCTAGTTATCGGCTGCCGGACAGGAGGGTAGCCAATGCGTACTTACCTAAAAATGATGCCTTTGGCTGTGATAGGGATCGGCAGCATCGCCAGCGTCGCGGAAGGTCAAACACCTCTCGATGCCTCGGCAACGGATCGCGCCAGCATGGGTGAATGGTATCGGTTCAACGAGCTATGCCGAGGATCGTCTGACGCGGAAACGATCAAAAACGCTTGTCCAAAACGTGATCGGGCGGAGAAAACGCTAGAGGCGCGGGGTTGGTGCTGGGCTTACGCAGATACCGCCGTTTTCCCTGTCGATTATCGTTGGCACCACTGTTCACAGAAAACGCTTCCCTTGTCAGTGCGCGAGGTAAAAGCGGGTTTTGCTTCCAGAACGATGCAAGAAGGTTCTGCACCAATGCGATCGGCGACGATAGCACGTGATGCTGGCGGCTTTTCGTTAGGAATGTCCATTGGAGAGGCGGCATCGCTGTCGTCGCTGGAAAGTATAGGTGGATATCAATATCAAACGACAAAGAATGGTATCAGATATGATTTTAGCATAACGCCACTGGGGCGGATTTATCGAGTTGACTCCGTGCAGTTGGTTAGACGTTTTGCGATTGATGACATGTTCCTTCGTGCCTTAGCGGTCAAACTAAGCGCAAAATATGGAAAGCCGACAAATGCAACGCCAGAAACCTTCAAATGGTCGCTGATCGAAACCGTTAAGCGAACTGGCGGAGACGCGTTGCCATTCGAGACGAATTGGGCCTCGGCGAACGTTCAAGCTGATGCAGACGGCGTATCCATCCATATCAAATTAATTGATTTCCGCATTTTGTGGAATGATGAAGCGGCGTCGAACCGAGCATCGCGCGACAAGGCTATTAACCACGTCGCGTTCTAGGGACGCGATTACGGAGACCGAAGGCTGATCAGAGGTAAGCCTTAGCGGTAGGGTGATAGCTGGCGTGACACCTCATGAGTTGTGGTCACAAATGCAATTTCCACCCACTATCACTATACCCCCCGGCCTTCGCCGGGGTGGCCTTGCTGTGACGACTCGCGTCAGGCCCGAAAGCATCAGAAATCGATCGCGATGCCCTTCGATTCCCAATCCCCGTAACGCGTGGGATTCTTGCCGAGCGGATCCGTCGTCGACGGTGCGACCGCTTGCGGTTCGGGCACCGGCGGATTCGCAGACAGATGCGCGGGCGGTTTCACGTGGGCGGGACGCTTGGCCATGGCGGACTTTCGGATAAGGGAGGACGCTACATCGGATCGGACCGCCGGTCGGACAAGCCGCCTCGAAAGATCGTCCAATGAATCCGCCCCGCCGCCGCCCATCCTCCGTCCGACCCGTGCGGGAGCAAGCGCCGCGCGGCCCCGTCGAACCGCTCGGCACCGCGCCGCGGCGGGCGGCGTTGCGCGTGCTCGACGCGGTGCTCCGGCGCGGCGAATCGATCGAACAGGCGCTGCCGCAGGCGACGCGTGCGGTGCACGGTCCCGATCGCGCGCTGGCGCACGCCATCGCCGCGGAGACGCTGCGCCGCCTGCCCGATCTCGACGCGCTGATCGATTCGGCGACGAAGCAGCCCTTGCCCGACGATGCGAAGGCGCGGATGGCGCTGCGGATCGCGCTCGCGCAGACCCTGGTGCTTGGTACACCGGCGCACGCCGCGATCGCGACGGTGCTGCCGCTGGTGGATGGTGGACCGAAGCGGCTGGTGCACGGCGTCTTCGGTACGCTCTCGCGCAGCAATGCGGTCCTGCCCGAGGTGCCGACGCTACCCGCCGCCGCCGCGGACCGGTGGCGCGCGGCGTGGGGCGAGGCGGCGGTACAGGGCATCGCGCGCGCGGTCGCCGCGCCGCCGCCGCTGGACGTCACGATCGCCGATCCGTCGCAGACCGATCGCTGGTGCGCGGAACTGGGCGGGATCAGCCTTGCGCCCGGGCATGTCCGCATCGCCGAGCATCCGCCGGTGCCCGACATGCCGGGCTATGCCGAGGGCGCATGGTGGGTGCAGGACATCGCCGCGTCGATCCCGGTGCGGCTGCTGGGGGCGGGCGCGGGCGACGCGCTCGACCTGTGCGCGGCGCCGGGCGGCAAGACGCTGCAACTGGCGGCGGCGGGCTGGACCACGACCGCGGTCGATCTCGCGCCGAAGCGGATCGAGCGGCTTCGCGAAAATCTGGCGCGCACCGGGCTGGCGGTGACGGTGGTGACCGCGGACCTGCTCGACTGGACACCACCCGCGCCGGTCGATGCGGTACTCCTCGATGCACCGTGCAGCGCGACCGGGATCGTGCGGCGGCATCCCGAAACCCTGTACCGCGTGCTGCCCCGCCTGATCGCGGAGATGGCTGAGGTGCAGGCGGCGCTGCTGGCGCGCGCGGCGGATTGGGTGAAGCCCGGCGGATCGCTGGTCTATGCCAGCTGCTCGCTGGAGCGCGAGGAAGGCGAGGCGCAGGCGGAGGCGTTCCTGGCGGCACGGCCGGCGTTCACGGTCGTCCCGCCCGCGCCCGGGCTGCTGCCGGCGGGGATCGCGGCGACCGGGCAGGGCTGGGTACGAACGCTGCCGGGGATGCTGGCGGACGCCGGGGGCTGCGACGGGTTCTTCGTGGCGCGGTTCGTTCGGGCTTAGCCTATGGCGAGGTAGCCACCCCGGCGAAGGCCGGGGCCCAGTTTCCAGACGTCCGTTGGAGAGCGAGACGCTTCGTTACGGCGACCATCGTATCTGGGCCCCGGCCTTCGCCGGGGTGGGAAAAGCTCAGATAATATATTCCACCGTTTTCATCTGCGCCTGATCCGCACGGACCGCGCCGCGCTTTGCGACCATCTGCGCGTGCAGCGCGGCGACGGTGTCGCTGCCGCGCGTCTTGCAGACCGCGGGCAGGAAGGCGTGGAGCAATGCGCCCAAGCCACCCCAGATCATGGTAATCCCGAACCGGCCGGCAACGCCGAAATGCTCGGTGAAGCTCTCGCCGACGGTTGCGGGATGATCGAGGAACAGGCGGCGGAACATCGCAAATCCTTTCGTGCTGCGCGCGGCAATCCTATCCTAT
Organism: Sphingomonas bacterium; assembly: GCF_903642285.1. Lineage (GTDB taxonomy): Bacteria > Pseudomonadota > Alphaproteobacteria > Sphingomonadales > Sphingomonadaceae > Sphingomonas. The sequence goes on along the minus strand of NZ_CAHJWJ010000015.1, from coordinate 47,094 downwards.
CACGTTCCGCCGTTCATGCCATCCTCGACCGCGGCCAGGATGTCGGCCGCGAGCAGCCCCAGCGTATCGTCGCGTGCGCCCATCACCACGATCCGGTCGCCCGGCCGCGCGTCGCCCGCGATCCACCGCGCCGCCACCGCCCGGTCGGCGATGTGGCGCGCATCGACGCCGGTCGCGGCGATGTCGGCAACGACATCCGCGCTCGTCACCGCGCGGTCGACGGTGCCGCCCTGATAGACCGGATCGGGGAGCACCAGCCGGTCCGCGGGGCGCAACCGGTCGGCGAAGGCGGCGACCAGTTCGCCCCGCATCTTCGCCAGGGGGCCATAGCCGTGCGGCTGGAACAGGATCAGCAACCGGCCGTCAAAAGCGTGCAGCGTATCGAGCGTGGCGGCGATCTTGTCGGGGTTATGCCCGAAATCGTCGATGACCGCGACGCCGGCCGCCTCGCCGATCCACTCGAACCGGCGTTTGAGCCCCGCGAACCCCGCGATCGCCGCGGCCGCATCCGCGATCGGTACACCCGCCGCGACCGCCGCGCCGATCGCCGCAAGCGCGTTGGCGACATTGTGCCGGCCGGGCACGGCAAGATGGACGCGGTGGCGGGTTTCGCCGGCAATCAGATCGAAGCCGATCGCGAACGGTTCCGGGGCGAGGTTCTCCGCGCGCAAATCCGCCGCCGCCCCGACCGCGACCGTCACCACCTGCCCCGAGAACCCCGCCGCAAGCGCCGCCGCCTCGGGATCGCCGACGTTCGCGATCGTCGTGCGCGCCTTGCCCGCGAAGTCGGCGAACAGCGTGCGCAGTTCGGGGAGCGGCTTGTGGTCGAGCGTGACGTTGTTCAGCACCGCGATCGTCGGTGCATAGAGCGCGATCGACCCGTCGCTTTCGTCGACTTCGCTGACGAACGCGTCGCCGCCGCCCACAAGCGCGCTGGCGAACGGCGCGTCCGCGTTCGCGAAATTCTTCATCACCGCGCCGTTCATGACGGTCGGATCGCGCCCCGTCGCGTGCAGGATCCAGCCGATCATCCCGGTGACGGTCGATTTCCCGCTCGTCCCCGCGATCCCGATCGGCAGCACCGCGTCGTTGAACAATCCCGCCAGCATCTGCGCGCGCGTCGCCCGTACGCAGCCGAGACGGTTCGCCGCGACGATGTCGGGCACGCTCTCCTCCACCGCGGCGGAGGCGATCACGGTCTGGTCCGCGGATACCACCCCGCTGCCGTCCTGCGCGAACAACGCGATGCCGCGCGTGCGCAGATCGTCGAACTTCGCCGGCACGCGGCCCTGGTCCAGCGCGCGGTCCGATCCGGCGACGGCGACCCCGCGCGCGCGCAGGATCATCGCGAGCGGCATCATCCCCGATCCGCCGATGCCTACCAGGAAACAGGGTTTGCCGTCATGCATCATGCCGCGCTATCGCCGGGCGGTAGCGCAGGCAAGCGGGGTCAGGCAGTGAGGATCGGTGTCGTGGCCCCGGCCAATCGCGCGAACCCGGACATGGTCGCGACGGTTTCCGCCCTTGCGGCGATCGAATATCCGCAAGTCGATCTGGTCTTCCATCCGCAATGCTTCGCGACACAGGGGCATTTCGCCGGGTCGGACGCGGTACGGGCGGCGGCGTTCCTCGATTACGCCAATGATCCGGCGTACGACGCGGTCTGGTTCGCGCGCGGCGGCTATGGATCGAACCGGCTGCTCGCGACCGTCATGCCCGCCCTCGGCCCGGCGGCGCGACACAAGACCTATGTCGGCTATTCGGACATGGGGTTCCTGCTCGGCGCGCTCTACGCGCGGCGGATCGGGCGGCCGACGCATGGGCCGATGCCGACCGACATCCACCGGGTCAGGGGCGACGAGACCGTCATGCGCTCGCTCGCCTGGATGGTGGAGGGCGCGCGCACCGCGCTGGAGCCGGGGCTGGACGGGCGGCCGTCGGCGGCGTTCAACCTGTCGATCCTGGGCGCGCTGATCGGCACGCCGTGGCTGCCCGACCTGACCGATCACATCCTGATCGTCGAGGAGGTGTCGGAACCGCTCTACAATGTCGACCGGCTGCTGTTCCATATGGCCGGTGCCACGCAGCTGAAGGGGATCGCGGGCATCCGGCTCGGCGCGGTCGGCGACGTGAAGGCGAACGACCCGCCCTGGGAGGAGAGCATCGAGGCGATGATCGACCGCTGGTGCGCCGCGATGGCGGTGCCGTATCTCGGCCGTGCGCAGATCGGGCATACGCAGGACAATATGGTCGTGCCCTTCGGCATCGCGTGATTGCAGCGCTTGCCTAATCGGGTGCGGAATCACTATTCGCGTGAGTCTTCACCCGAAAGTTGAATCCATGTCGCTCATGTTCCGAATCACGCTGCCCGACGGTTCCGTCCGCGAGGTTGCGCCCGGGACGACCCCCGCGGATGTCGCCGCGGCGATCGGGCCGGGGCTCGCTAAGGCGGCGCTGGCGGCGCGGATCGACGGGCAGGTGCGCGATCTGTCGCGACCGTTCGAGGGCGATACCGACCTGGCGCTGGTCACCGCGCGCGACGAGGCCGACGCGCTGGAACTCGTCCGCCACGATCTCGCGCATGTCATGGCGGAGGCGGTGCAGCATCTGTTTCCGGGGACGCAGATCACCTTCGGCCCCGCGACCGACGACGGCTTCTATTACGACTTCGCGCCGCCAAAGATCGATGGCCGGGACCGGCCGTTCACCGACGACGACCTGCCCGCGATCGAGGCCGAGATGCGCGCCATCATCGCGCGCGACGAACCGTTCGTGCGCGAGGTCTGGACGAGGGCAGCGCTGATCGATCGGTGGACCCAGCAGGGCGAAAGCTTCAAGGCCGAATGGGCGGCGAGCCTGCCCGAGGGCGAGGAACTGACGATCTATCGCCAGGGTCAGTGGCTCGACATGTGCCGTGGGCCGCACATGGTGTCGACCGGCAAGCTCGACCCCGCCGCGTTCAAGCTGACACGCGTTTCGGGGGCGTACTGGCGCGGCGACCAGAACAACGCGATGCTGTCACGCATCTACGGCACCGGCTGGCTGAACAAGAAGCAGCTCGATCAGCATCTCTTCCGCCTGGAGGAAGCCGCCAAGCGCGATCACCGCAAGATCGGGCAGGAGATGGACCTGTTCCACCTCCAGAGCGAGGCGCAGGGGTCGGTGTTCTGGCACCCGCGCGGCTTCGTGATCTGGCGCGCGCTGGAGGCGTATATGCGGCGGCGACTGGATGCGGCGGGCTACGAAGAGGTCAAGACGCCGCAGCTGATGGACGCACGCCAATGGGAGCAGTCCGGGCATTGGGGCAAATACCGCGAGAACATGTTCGTGGTCCCCGACGAGATCCCCAATGTCGCGGACGAGGGCGCGATCCTGTCGGGCGACGCCGACCTTATGGCGCTCAAGCCGATGAACTGCCCCGCGCACGTCCTGATCTTCCGCCAGGGGATCAAGTCGTACCGCGACCTGCCGATCCGCATGGCGGAATTCGGCTGCTGCCACCGCAACGAACCGCATGGTGCGCTGCACGGGATCATGCGCGTCCGCCAGTTCACGCAGGACGACGCGCATCTGTTCGTACGCGAGGACCAGCTGATCGAAGAGGTAACCGCGTTCTGCGACTTGCTCGATTCGGTTTACCGCGACCTGGGCTTCGACAAATATGCGATCAAGCTCGCGCTCCGGCCGGAAAAGCGGTTCGGATCGGAGGCGATGTGGGACTGGTCCGAACAGTCGTTGCGCGACGCGGTCGCCGCAACCGGGCGCGACACGCCCGAATATGGCTGGGAGGAACTGCCCGGCGAAGGCGCGTTCTATGCGCCCAAGCTCGAATTCCATCTGACCGATGCCATCGGCCGGACCTGGCAGGTCGGCACGATCCAGACCGATACCGTCCTGCCCGAGCGGCTCGACGCGTCCTATGTCGGCGCGGACGGCGAGCGGCACCGCCCGGTGATGCTTCACCGCGCGATCCTCGGTACGTTCGAACGCTTCATCGGCATATTGATCGAGCACCACGCGGGCCGCTTCCCGCTGTGGCTGGCACCGGTGCAGGCGGTGGTCGCGACGATCGTGTCGGACGCGGACGATTATGCCGGACAGGTCGCCGCGACCTTGCGCAAGGCGGGCATCCGGGTGGAGACCGACCTGCGCAACGAGAAGATCAATTACAAGGTGCGCGAACATAGCCTGGCGAAGGTCCCCAACCTGCTCGTCGTCGGCAAGCGCGAGGCGGACGAGGGGACGGTCGCACTCCGCCGGCTCGGCAGCCAGGGGCAGGAGATGCTGACGCTCGCCGACGCGACCACGATACTGACCCGCGAAGCGACGCCGCCCGATCTGGCATAAACCGAGGGTCGATGACGCGAACATGACTGGTCGCTGTCGCTCGGCGTCAGGGCGCGTTCAAGCATAGGCTCGCAAAGACGGTTGCGGCATCCTCGAACAGGGTGTCGGCGGCGTAAAGGAACGGCAGGCCCGCTCGGGCGGATCGCAACCAGTCGGGCTTTTCGTCGTTATAGCCCCGTCACGTCAATCGTTGCGCAGGAGAATCGATATGAAGAAGCTGGCATTGGTCGCCCTCATGGCCGCCGTCACCGTCCCCGCCGTCGCGCCGACCGCCGCGACCGCGCAGCAATACCGCACCTATCGCGGCGAAGACGGCCGCTATTATCGTTGCAAGAAGAGCAGCGGGACGACCGGCCTGATCGCCGGCGGTGCGGGCGGTGCGTTGGTCGGCAACGCGCTTGGCGGCGGCGTGCTCGGCACGGTCGCGGGCGGTGTCGGCGGTGCGCTGCTCGGCAAGCACCTCGACAAGAAGCACGACGCCGCGCAGAATCGCAAGAACGGCTGCTGATCCATCGGTCGTGCTCGCGCGACTGCCGGACGATCGACGACCCGCTCGCCGCACGGCGGGCGGGTTTGTCATGCGCGGGCCGCTCGCCTCACGCCCTCGCCAGCGCCTCCGCGATCAGCCGCCTGCTGTTGGCGACGCCGTACAGCGCGATGAAGCTGCCCATCCGTGGCCCCTGGCTTGATCCGAGCAAGGTCTCGTACAGCGCCCGGAACCAGTCGCGCAGTTCGGCGAACCCGCCGATCTCCCCAAAATCAGTCTTGCCGATCTCATAGACCAGAGCCTGGATATCTTCCGCGCTCGCTCCTTCGGACAGCGCGGCGAGACCGGTGTCGAGGCGCTCGAGCGCGGCGATCTCCACCCCCTCGGGTGCACGCCGCCGCAACGTCGGCGCGACGAAATCGCGCGCATAGGCCAGCGCATGGTCGATCAGCCGGTCGAGTTCGGGATAGGTATCGGCCGATGCATCGGCGACGTAGTTGGCGAGATAGCCCCACACCTGGTCCCTGGTCGCGTCACCCATCACGCCGACGAGGTTCAGCAGCAACCCGAACGTTACCGGCAAGGCGCCGGTCGGCGGTGCGCCGTCATGGATGTGATGCACCGGATTGCCCAGACGCTGCTTCAGATCCTGCCCGGCGTAATTGCCGCGGAACTGCCAATATTCGTCCACCGCGCGCGGGATGACGCCCATATGGAGCGACTTCGCCTTCCTGGGTTCGCGGTACGCGAAGAACGCGAGCGATTCCTGCGGGCCATAGGTCAGCCACTGGTCGAGGCTCAGGCCGTTACCCTTCGACTTGGAGATCTTCTCGCCCGCCTCGTCGAGGAACATCTCGTAGTTGAAGCCCTCGGGCGGGCGTCCGCCGAGCACGCGCGCGAGCTTCGAGGATTGCACCACCGAATCGATCAGGTCCTTGCCCGCCATCTCGTAATCGACGCCGAGCGCGACCCAGCGCATCGCCCAGTCCACCTTCCATTGCAGCTTCGCTCTGCCGCCCAGCACCGATTGCTCTATCCGCTGGCCGTCATCGTCGGTGAACGCGATCAGCCCGGCGTCGGCATCCACCACCTCGACCGGCACCTGGAGCACGGTGCCGCTGGTCGGCGAGATCGGCAGCACGGGCGAATAGGTCGCGCGGCGTTCGGCGCGCAGCGTCGGCAGCATCACGTCCTGTATGCCTTGAAACGCGCGCAACACGCCCTTCAGCGCGTCGTCGAATTTTCCGGCAGTGTAATATTCGGTCGAGGAGGCGAATTCATAGTCGAACCCGAACCGGTCGAGGAAATCGCGCAGCCGCGCATTGTTGTGCGCGGCGAAGCTGTCATGCGTGCCGAACGGATCAGGAATCCGCGTCAGCGGCTTGCCGAGATGCGCGGCCAGCATCGCGCCGTTGGGCACGTTGTCGGGCACCTTGCGCAGGCCGTCCATGTCGTCGGAAAACGCAATCAGCCTGGTCGGCTGGTCGCTGAGCGCATGGAAGGCGTTGCGCACCATCGTCGTGCGCAGCACTTCGTTGAACGTACCGATATGCGGCAGCCCCGACGGACCATAGCCGGTCTCGAACAGTACCGGTGCCCCGCCCGGCTTGCCGCCCCCTTCGGCTGGCCAGCGCTTCAAGAGCTTGCGCGCCTCTTCGTACGGCCACGCCTTCGAATCGAGCGCGGCGGTCCTCAGGAGATCGGGGCGGAGATCGTCGGTCATGCGGGGGCGGGTAGCGCTCGGGGGGCGGGGGGGCAACCGGATCCGCACCGGAACCTTCGCCCTGTGCTTCGATCACTAGTCTTTACATATGACCTACGGTCATTATTGATGACCATAGGTCATCAGAGGAACGGAAGATGAGCAAGGAATGGGCCCTCGTCACCGGCGCGTCGGGCGGGTTGGGGGAAGCGCTCGCGCGGGAAATAGCGTCGCGCGGCCTTAACGTCGCGCTGGCCGCACGCGGAGATGCGGCGATGCAGGCGCTCGCATCCGAACTGAGGGATCGGCACAAGGTGGAAACGCGCGTATTCTCGATCGACCTTTCGGCACCTGGCAGCGCGGCGGCGCTGACGGAACGGATCGACACCGACGGGATCAAGCCCGACCTGCTCTTGAACAACGCCGCCTTCGGCATGGCAGGCTCCTTCGTCGACGCCGATCACGCGCGGTTGCTTGCGATGTTGCAACTAGACGTGGTCACGTTGACCGAACTCACCCTGCTCTATGGGCGGCGGATGATGGCGCGCGGGCGGGGTCGCATCCTGCTGGTCGGCAGCCTCGCCTCGTTCAGCCCTTGCCCCAACCTCGCGGCCTATGCCGCGGCCAAGGCCTATGTCCTGTCGCTCGGCGAAGCGCTGAACGTCGAGTTCGCCCCCGCCGTGGGCGTCACGACGCTGTCGCCAGGGCTGATGGACACCGGCTTCAACACGGCGTCCGGGTTCAAGACGCCTGCCGGGCTGCAGCGCACGATCCTGCCCGTGGAGAAGGTCGCGCGCATCGGTGTCGACGCCTTGCTAGCGGGGAAATCGAGCGTGGTGGCGGGCAAGATCAACAAACTGACGGCGTTCAGCAACCGCTTGCTCTCCCGCCACTTCGTTGCAAAGCTGTCCACCAGGGCGGAAGCGGCGGAGCATGGCAGTTAAGCGTGCCTATGGCGGTGAGGACAAGCACGCGCGCCGGGAAGCCATCCTCGCCGCGGCGGCCGCGCTGTTCGGCGACGGGCGCGGCGACTTGCCCACGGCGCATGCGATCGCGCAAGCCAGTGGCCTCGCCAAGGGAACGGTGTACCTGTATTTCAGCTCCAAGGAGGCGATCTTCTCCGCCCTGCTCGTGAATGGCTGGGGCGGCGTCGTGGGCCTGGTCGAGAGGGCGTTCGCGCCATCCGCCCAGGCCGATAAAGCCGATCCGGCGGCGGCTTTCCTGGCTGCATATGTCGCGCATCTCGACGGTCACCGCGAACTGCTGAGGCTGGACGCGTTGCGGCCCGTATTGGAGCACGGGCTCGACCTGGCGTCGCTAGCCGATTTCAAGCGAACGTTCGTAGACCGGCTGGTCGCAGGCGGCGCGTTGATCGACCAACGACTGGGCTTGTGCGAGGGCAGCGGCGTCAAGCTGCTGACGCGCACCCACGCACTGACCTGCGGATTGTGGCAGTCGCTCGGCGTCGAACTGTTGGACGACACGGCAAAGGTGGCCCTCGCCGGCGCGTTTCACCCGGACTTCATCGACGAGTTGACCGAGGCGCTGGCCGAATACTGGCGGGGCGCGCTGATGGCGGCTTGAGCTGCATCGTCCACGGACCGGGCACCTATGGCACTTTCCGCCGGATGCTGTTCGTCCGATCGCGTTACGCATCCTCCGCGTTTCTAGGCCATCAGGTTGCCCTTTCGTTCCGCATCCCCCATCGTCGCCGCGATGCCGCCCCATCCCGCCCTCCACGCCAGCCATGCGGGGATCTGGATCGCCGACCGGTCGGGCGTGCGGCAGATCGGGCGCGGCGAGGCGATCCGGATCGCGGCGGATACGCCGGTCATCCTGCTGAACGCGGTGCTGGTCGGGCAGCGGCTCGGCTATGCCGAATTGTCGGGGCTCGACCTGCTCGAATTGTTCGCGTTCCTGCGGCCGGCGCGCTTCATTGTGCCGACCGCCAAGGGGCTGGCCGCCGCCGCGGGGATCGCGCCGCCCGCGGACGATGCCGCGGTCGCGCCGTTCCTGCTCGCCGCGGCGGACGCGCTGATGGGGCGGGCGGGCGGCGACTGGCCCGAACGCGAGGGGGCGTGGACTGCCATGCGCTCGCTCGGTAAGCTCGGCTGGCCCTGGGCCCCCGCGCTCGCGGACCGGATCGCGAAGCCGGCGGAGAACGAACGCTGGCTGTTTTCCAAACTGCCCGAATGGGACGAAAGTGCGCCCCGCCCGGCCCCGCGCACTGTCGCGGTCGATCTGCCGGCGGTCGATGCCCGGCTGTCGCAGCTGACCGGCGACGGCGCGGAGGAGCGTCCGGGCCAGCGTGCCTATGCCGAGGCGGTTGCGGTGGCGTTCGGCCCGCGGGCGGTGCGCGATTCGCCCAACCTCGTGCTGGCGGAGGCGGGAACGGGGATCGGCAAGACGCTCGGCTATCTGGCCCCCGCCTCGCTCTGGGCGGAGAAGGCGGGCGGCGCGGTGTGGGTGTCGACCTATACCAAGGCGCTGCAACGCCAATTGGGGCAGGAAAGCGCGCGACTGTTCCCCGACGAAGCGGTGCGCCGGACCAAGGTCGTGACGCGGAAAGGTCGCGAGAACTACCTTTGCCTGCTGAACCTGGAGGATGCGCTGCAGGGCGGGTTCCAGGGCCGCGCGGCGATCCTCGCGCAACTGGTCGCGCGCTGGGCGGCGTACAGCGCGGACGGCGACATGGTCGGCGGCGACCTGCCCGGCTGGCTGCCGACGCTGTTCCGCCGCAACGGCCCTGCGGCGCTGACCGACCGGCGCGGCGAGTGCGTCTATGCCGGCTGCCCGCATTACCGCAAATGCTTCATCGAACGCGCCGCGCGGGCGTCGGCGGAAGCGGATATCGTCATCGCCAACCATGCGCTGGTGATGGTCAACGCGGCACGCGGCCGCGAACTGGCGGCGCGCCCGACGCGCTACGTGTTCGACGAGGGGCATCATCTGTTCGACGCCGCGGACGCGATGTTCGGCGTCGCGCTGACCGGGCAGGAGACGATCGAGCTACGACGCTGGATCACCGGCCCGGAATCGGGCGGGCGCGGGCGGCGGCGCGGGTTGGCGGCGCGCCTGTCCGATGTCGCGAGCTATGACGAGGGCGGCGCGCGCGCGATCGCCGATGCGGTCGTTGCCGCGCGCGCGCTGGCGTCGGACGGATGGTTGCAGCGGCTTGGCGAAGGCCAGCCGTTCGGCGCGATCGAGATGCTGCTGTCCGCGGTCCGCGGGCTTGCCTATGCGCGCGCCGAACAGCGCGGCGATGCGGGCTATGGGCTGGAGACCGAACTGGCCGAGCCGTCGCCCGAACTGATCGATGCCGCGGGTCCAGCCGCCGCCGCGCTCGACGCGCTGGTCCGCCCGCTGGTGACGCTCGGGCGGCGGCTGGAGGCGGTGCTGCAGGAGGGCCCCGACTGGATGGACGGCCCGGCGCGCGCGCGGATCGAGGGGGCGATCGCCTCGATCGGGTGGCGCGCGGAGACGGTCGCGGCGTGGCTCGCCTTGCTGTCGCGTATCGGGGGACCGGCGGATGCGGATTTCGTCGACTGGCTGGCGGTCGACCGGATCGAGGGCCGCGAATTCGATATCGGGCTGCACCGCCGCTGGCTCGACCCGACCCGGCCCTTGGCGGAGGTGGTGCTGAAACCGGCGCATGGTGCGCTCGTCACCTCGGCGACGCTGACCGGCGGCGGCGGGGACGGTGCGGAGGGCTGGGACATCGCCGACGCGCGCAGTGGGGCCCGGCATCTCGCACGTCTGGCGACGCATTTCGCCGCCGCCAGCCCGTTCGACTATGCCCGACAGTCGGAGGTGCTGATCGTTACCGACGTCAAGCGCGGCGACGTCGCCGCGCTGGCCAATGCCTATGCGCGGCTGATCGTCGCGGCGGATGGCGGGACATTAGGGCTGTTCACCGCGACCCGGCGCTTGCGCGCCGTTCACGCGCGTATAGCCGACAGGCTTGCCCGCGATGGCCTGCCGCTGATGGCGCAGCATGTCGATCCGATCGATACGGGCACATTGGTCGATATCTTCCGCGACGATCCGCGCGCGTCGCTGATCGGGACCGATGCGCTCAGGGACGGTGTCGACATACCCGGCCGGTCGTTGCGGCTGGTGGTGATGGAAGGCGTGCCCTGGCCGAAGCCGACCGTGCTCCACGCCGCGCGGCGGCTGGCGGCGACCGAAGTCGGGGGCGGCTCCGCCTATGACGACCGGATCGTGCGCGCGCGGCTGGCGCAGGCGTTCGGACGACTGATCCGCCGCGGCGACGATCACGGCGCGTTCGTGCTGCTGTCGGCGGCGATGCCGTCGCGCCTGCTGACCGCCTTCCCGCCCGGGGTCGCGGTCGTCCGGGTCACGCTGGACGACGCGGTGCGGCGGGTCGCATCGCGGCTTTCCTCCGGCCCCGCACTCGGGCAAGACCGCGGCGAACCGGTCCGGGAAGGCGCGCCATGAAGACCCTGACGCTGCTCCGCCATGCCAAGTCGGACTGGACCGACACGGTGGCACGCGATTTCGACCGGCCGCTGAACGGCAAGGGCAAGCGCGCCGCGGCGTCGATGGGTGCACATCTGCGCAGTCGGTCGACGGACTTCGACCATGTCGTCGCCTCGCCGGCGGTACGAGTCGTCGAAACGCTCGACGAGGTGCAGCGCGGGCTGGGCCGGACGCTCGCCCCCGTCTGGGACCGGCGCATCTATCTGGCGTCGGCCGTAACGCTGCTCGACGTGGTCCGCGATCTGCCGGGGGCGGTGGGGGACGTGCTGCTGGTGGGGCATAATCCCGGGCTGGAGGATCTGGTGCTGTGGCTCGTGCCCGAAAGCGCCGGTGCCTTGCGCGACGCGGTCGAGGACAAATACCCGACCGCCAGCGTCGCGCGGATGACGTTCGCCGTCGACCGCTGGACCGATGTCGGCCCAGGCGGCGGGGCGCTCGAGCGCTTCGTACGACCGCGCGACCTCGATCCGACGCTCGGGCCGGACGCGGACTGACCGCGATGACGCGCGCTCAGGCTTGGCCCAGCTTCGCCTTCAGATCCGCGAACGGTCCGTGCGTCGCTTCGTCCTCGCTCACCACGCCCGCCGCCTTCAGCACGGCGGCGGCCCCCGGACTGCGCGGAAAAGGGTCGAGCGCCAGCGCCATCGTCTCCGCCGCCGCCTCGCCCAGATCGACGGCACCGTCCTCGATCGGCAGGATGTCGAGCGCATCGACCGACAGTTCGACCTCGTCGCCCTCGCTCGTCATTTCGTCGGCAAAGCGAAGTGCGACGGTCTCAATGACGGTCACGGCGATCGGATCGCCGGTCACCGAACAGGCCTGTACCACCGATGCGCCGACGCTGCCCGATGCGAGGATGCCGTCGCCTTCGCGCCGCACACCGAACGTCCCGCTCAGCCGATCGACCGCGACGAGCCCGAACCGGCGTGCGAGGGCGGCGCGTTCGCCTTCGTTCGCCTCGATCTCGACCGCACGATCGCGCTCGCCGATCGTGTCGATCCGGACCGGCCGATGGAATTCCGGGGTCATGGCAGCATCCCCGCCAGGATCGCGGCGACGGGCGTCGCGGCGAGCGCGGCGTGGAATTGGCGCAGACGGCTTGCGACATGCGCCAATGCGGCCGGCGACGGCGCTTCGCCACGATAGACGTTGCGGACCAGCGCGCCTTCCAGATCGCCGCCGGGCGCGAGCCCGGCGCGGTACGCACCGAGGCGGCCGCCGAGCATCGACATCATCCGGCCGATATGCTTGCCGACGATGATGTCGCCGATCCCGATCTCGCGCAGTTGCCCGTCCATGTCGTCGACGAAGCGTTCGGTCAGCCGGGCGGATGGCTCGGGTCCCTCCGGCGCGGTTTCCAGCCGCAGCAGGACGAGCGTCAGGATACCCGCGACCATGTCGAACCGGCCGTCGACGGTATCGGGCACCGCCCCCGCCTCGTACCAATGCATCTCGCGCGCGCGCGCGACGATCGCCTGGTACAGCGGCAGGGTCGCGGCGCGGGTCGTGCCGGATCGCCCGATTCCAAATCGCGTCCTCAACGTTTCGATCCAGCCCAATGCGTGTCGCTTCCGCTCGTGATGTGACGGGCGCGGCTTGTCTGTCCGCGCTTCTCCGCATATCGAGGCGATCGGCCGCGGATGCAATCGCGCGACCGTGTCCTCGCGTGCCGCCTCGGAGAATATCATGACATCCCGTTTCATATGGCCGGGCCACTATGCCGGATCGGGGCGTATCGCCCGGCTGGGGCTGATCGCGGTCGCTGCGCTGGGTGCTGCGGGCTGCACGCAGATTAAGTCCCATCAGGGCTATATCGTCGATACCGATCTGGTGAATTCGGTGCAGCCCGGCGTCGACAACCGCCAGTCGGTACTCCAGACGCTCGGCAAACCGACCTTCTCGGCGCAGTTCGACAAGGGCGACTGGTATTATCTGGCTCGCGACAGCAAGAATTACGGGTTCCGCAATCCGCACGCGATCACCCAGATCGCGCTCGACATCAGTTTCGATCCGGCAGGCAACGTCACCACGATCCGGCGCAGCGGGCTCGACCAAGTCGCTTCGGTGCATATGTATGGCAAGACGACGCCGACGCTTGGCCGAAAGCGGGGTTTCTTCCAGGATCTGTTCGGCAATATCGGCACCGTCGGTGCGGGTGGCGGCCCCGGGTCAAGCGATGGCGGCGGTTCGCCCAATGGCGGCGGCAGGGGTCGCAACGCCCCCTGATCCGCATGCCGGGGGTCTGAGGCCTGGCGATCGAGCCCATAAAGACCGGGTCGCGCCGCGTGTTGCGCATCGGTGCGCGCCGTCCGGCACGGACCCCGGGAAAGGCCATGCCGGGGTCCGGTACGAATAACGCACGATCCTGCGTTCGTTTACATCGATAACCGATCATGTTGTTGAACGCGGCCGATTGTTCCTCGAATGCCGGGCCCTATCGTCGCGTCGGCACGGGGCGGGGGCACCAATGGACGAGGCGATTCGCGCGATCGACGCGGTGTTGCGTGAAATCACGCTGTTCGCGGCGGCAGGGCTGCTGATCGGCGGCATCGACGATCTACTGGTCGATCTGCTGTTCCTTCGCCATCGCTGGTTCGGGCAGGGCGCGGACACCGCATTGACGAACCTGCCGGCACCGGCGGTGCGGTCGCGATTCGCGGTATTCGTCGCTGCGTGGGACGAGGCGGCGGTGATCGGACAGATGCTCGCTACCGCCAGCACGACGCTGGATCACCCGGACTTCCGCATATTCGTCGGACTCTACCCGAACGATCGCGGTTCTATCGATGCCGCCGCGCGCGTCGCCGAGGCCGACCCGCGGATCATTCTGGTGATCGGTGAGAAGAACGGCCCGACGACAAAGGCGGATTGTCTCAACACGCTCTGGCGCGCGCTACAGCGTGCCGATGCGCGGACGGAAACCGCGACGACCGCGGTCGTGCTTCACGATGCGGAGGATGTCGTCCACCGGGACGAGCTGCGCGTGTTCGAGACGTTCATCGTCGATCACCGCGTCGTGCAACTGCCGGTCGTGCCGCTGATCAAACGGTCCTCGCGATTGGTGTCGGGCCATTATGCGGACGAGTTCGCGGAAAATCACGGCAAGGGTGTCATCGTCCGGCGGTCGCTCGGCGCGGGTATGCCGCTGGCAGGGACCGGCTGCGCGATAGCGGTGCCGATGCTGGCGACGATCGCACGGATGCGCGGCGGCGACCCGTTCGATGCGAGCAGCCTGACCGAAGATTATGAACTGGGCCTTCGCATCGCCGAGCTTGGCGGTCGCGCAGCCTTTGCCCGGGTCCGCGATGCCGACGACATGCTGGTCGCGGTACGCGCCTTCTTTCCCGACCGGATCGACGCCGCGGTTCGGCAAAAGGCGCGCTGGATGACCGGCATCGCGCTGGCGGGGTGGGATCGCACCGGCTGGGCGCGGTGGCACCGGATCGGCGATCACTGGATGCGGATGCGCGACCGGCGTGCGCCGCTGGCGGTCATCGTCCTCGGCTTCGCCTATGCCGCGCTCCTCGGCTGGGGAATTGTCGGTGCGATCCACTGGGGATGGGCGGTCCGATGGCCGATGCCGGGCGGGCCCGACTGGCTGGTCGAGGTCAATCTCATGCTGCTCGGGTGGCGGCTGGCGATGCGGATGGCGTTTACCGGGCGGGCTTATGGATGGCGGGAGGCCTGGTGGTCGGTGCCGCGCTTCGTCGTCGGCAATTATGTCGCGTTGCTCGCCGCCCGGCGTGCGCTGACCCGGTATGTCGCGATGCTACGCGGCGCGCCGATGGTTTGGGACAAGACGCGTCACGCCTTTCCCGACGCCCACGACCTGCGCACCCAGTGAAGGACGGCCGACCGCTGCGGTTCCTGGGGAGCGCCGCCGGTGGATGGACCCTGTTCCGCGTTGCCGCCTTGTGGCCAGCCGCGGAGACACTGCCGCTTCGGGCGCTGGCGCGTGCGGTCCTTCCGCCGGTGCTTGCGTCGACGATATCGATGCCCTTGCCGAAACCTACCGTAGATCCAGCGACGCCGGTCGAGCACACGCCGATCGCACCGATAGCCGCGCCCGTTTCGCTGCCCACGACCCACAGTGCCGCGGCAGATATCGCGGCGGTTCAATCCGGCCCGCAATCGGTGCCTGCCCGCACGCCGGGCGTGATCGGGCCGCCGCTCCGCCCCGGGCCGGTCGCGGGACCAGGTCGCCTGGCGGGAAGCGCCTGGATGCTCGCGCGCGGCGGCCCGAGCGGAACGCTGTCGGGCGGGCAGCTCGGGGCGTCGCAGGCGGGCGTGCGGCTGACCTATGCGCTCGACGCCGCGCGCCGGGTCGCGATCGCAGCCCGCCTGGCGACGCCGCTTTCGGGACGCGGCAAGGAGGCGGCGATCGGGCTCGACTGGAAACCGACGCGGCTGCCGTTCCATCTGATCGCGGAACAGCGGTTCGTCCTCGACGGCGGCAAGGGCGGACCGACGATCGGCATCATCGGCGGCTATGGGCCAGGCCTCGTCGCCCCCGGCGTCCGGGTCGAGGCCTATGGCCAGGCCGGTGCGATCGCGCGCGGCGGAGTCGAGGGATTCGTCGATGCCGCCGCGCGCGCGACGCACCCGCTGGTCGATCGAGGGCCGGTGCGGATCGATATCGGCGCGGGCGTCTGGGGCAGCGCGCAAAAGGGCGCGGCACGATTCGATCTCGGGCCGACGATCGGCGCGGTGGTCCCGGTCGGCCGCCGCACGATCCGGCTGTCGGCGGATTGGCGGGAGCGTATCGCCGGCGATGCGCGTCCCGGTTCCGGCCCGGCCTTCACGATCGGCAGCGACTTCTAGCCGCGCCCCCGCTCAGCGGCTAACATCGCACCCGTGAACGTGTATCTTCCAATCGCCAATCTGTCGGTCAACGCGATCTTCATCGTCGCGCTCGGCGGCGCGGTCGGGCTGTTGTCGGGCATGTTCGGGATCGGCGGCGGGTTCCTGACCACGCCGATCCTCATCGTCTACGGCATTCCGCCGACAGTCGCGGCGGCATCGTCCGCCAGCCAGGTGACGGGGGCCAGCGTGTCGGGCGTGCTCGCGCATTTCCGACGAAGCGGGGTCGATGTGAAGATGGGCGGGATGCTGGTCGCCGGCGGCGTCGTCGGGTCGCTGTTCGGCGCATGGCTGTTTCGGCTGCTTCAGGCGCTCGGGCAGATCGATACCGTGATCGGCGTCATCTATGTCCTGATGCTTGGGTTCATCGGCATGCTGATGGCGACCGAATCGGTCCGCGCGATCGGCGTCCGCCGCGGCGGCAAGCCGCCACGCCCGCGCAAGCGCCGCCACCATCCGATCGTCGCCGCGCTTCCGCTACGGACGCGCTTCTACAAATCCGGGCTGTATATCTCGCCGCTCGCGCCGCTGATCCTGGGATTCGTGACCGGGATCCTCACGATCCTGCTCGGCGTCGGGGGCGGATTCATCCTGGTGCCCGCGATGATCTATCTGCTCGGCGTCGCGACGTCGGTCGTCGTCGGCACGTCGCTGTTCCAGACGTTGTTCGTCACCGCGGTCGCGACGATGGTGCACGCGACGACGACCAAGGCGGTCGATATCGTCCTTGCCGCGCTGCTGCTGCTCGGGTCGGTGATCGGCGCACAGGTCGGGACGCGCTTTGCGTCCAAAGCGCGTCCCGAATATCTGCGCCTCGCGCTCGCGGTCATCGTGCTGCTGGTTGGTCTGCGTATCTTTCTGGGGCTGGTGTGGCGACCCGACGAACTGTTCACGATCGAATTGTCGTGAGGAGCGGGCATGTCCTGCTGCTGATCGCGCCGCTACTGATGGCGGCGGAAAAGCCGGTCCTCGTCCCCGACGTGTCGCAGCGCGATATCGAGATCGCCTACAGCTTCCACGGTGCGGACATGCTGCTGTTCGGCGCGATCCTCTACCCCGGCGGCCATCTGCCGCAAGGCGAATCGCCTGCGGATATCGTGGTCGTCGTAAAAGGGCCGACGCAATCGATCCTGATCCGCGAAAAGGAAAAGGTCGCCGGCATCTGGGTCAATGCCGATCGGTTGCGCTACCGGTCCGCGCCCAGTTTCTACGCGATCGCATCGTCGCGGCCGATCGGGCAGCTGGTCGACGATCGGACGCGTGCGATCTATGAATTGGGGCTCGACAGCCTGCAATTGTCCCCCGCCTCCAACGCCGCGACCGCGGTGCAGGACCGATTCGCGCGCGGGCTGGTCGATCTGAAACGGCGGTCGGGGCTGTATTTCGAGGACCCGCATGCGGTCGCCGTGACCGATGGGGTGCTGTACCGTGCGCGGCTGACGATTCCTGCGCGCGTGCCGGTCGGACGATTCACCGCGGAAACGTTCCTGATCCGCGACGGCCGCGTGCTGACCGCGGCGGTGCGCGATATCGATATCCGCAAATCGGGGTTCGAACGATTCGTCGCACGCGCCGCGGACCGGTCGGCGATCCGCTATGGCCTGACCGCGGTGGCGTTGTCGGTACTGCTCGGCTGGGGCGCGGGATGGATCGCGCGGCGGGTCTGAACGTCCGTTCGAACACGCCGACGGCGCGTCCGCAACATGCTCTGAACGCTAAATTTACCGGTTCGCGGCCATGACCGGCAACATGACCCGCAAGGATCCGATCCGATGAACATGATGCCGATGCCAGCAGCCTTCGCCAACGCCCTGCCGATGGGCGGTGCGGCGATGGCACCGATCGGGGTCGTCATCGCGATCACCGGTGCGTCGAGCACATTGCTGTTCCAGCGCACCGCGGTCGCCGCGCTCGCGCAGGACGGCGATCCGATGATCGCCGCGGCGGGCACGCTCGGCAGCCAGATCAAGATGCGTGTCGGCGGCCAGTGGCTGGTCGCCAATGTGCGAAGCCTGACGCTCGATCTCGACAATGACGGGGTCCGCGCCGAAATCGATTTTCTCGGCGAAGGCGACGAGGAGCGATTGACGGGCAAGCTCTACAATTTCCGTCGCGGCGTCACCCGCTACCCGCTTCCCGGCTGCGAGGTCTATCCGGTCGCGACCGCGGACCTGAAACAGATCTACGCCGCGGACGACCGCGCGCATATCGCGATCGGCAACGTCTATCCGACCCGCGACGTCCGCGCCGCGCTCTATATCGACGCGATGCTGGGGAAGCATTTTGCGCTGGTCGGCTCGACCGGTACCGGCAAATCGACCAGCGCCGCGCTGATCCTCCACCGTATCTGCGAGCTGGCACCCGAAGGCCATATCGTCATGATCGATCCGCACGGCGAATATGCCGCGGCGTTCCGCAACACCGGTGCGATCTACGACGTCACCAATCTGCAGATGCCGTATTGGCTGATGAATTTCGAGGAACATTGCGAGGTGTTCCTGACGACCACCGGGCAGGAACGGCAGATCGATTCCGATATCCTCGCCAAATGCCTGCTGATGGCCAAGGCGAAGAGCCGCCTGGGGCAGGAAATCGCCAAGCTGACGGTCGACGCGCCGATCCCCTATCTGCTGAGCGACCTGACCAGCCTCATCAATCTCGAAATGGGCAAGATGGAC
Source organism: Sphingomonas bacterium (assembly GCF_903642285.1). Lineage (GTDB taxonomy): Bacteria > Pseudomonadota > Alphaproteobacteria > Sphingomonadales > Sphingomonadaceae > Sphingomonas. Next base: position 28,520 of record NZ_CAHJWJ010000015.1, on the reverse strand, counting down.
CGTGCCGGCGATACCGCCCCCTATCTGCGACTGAAGACGAAGATCGACGAGGTGAAGGCCGATCCGCGTTACGGCTTCATGTTCTCGGGCATGCTGGTCGCGGACACGATGGCGGCATTCCTGTCGCGCATCTTCCGCCTGCCCGGCGACGGCAAACCGATCTCGATCGTCGACGTGTCAGGCGTGCCGTCGGAAATCACGTCGGTCGTGGTAGCCGTCCTGTCGCGGATGACGTTCGATTTCGCGATCTGGTCGCGCAACGAACCCGAACGCCCGATCCTCCTCGTCTGCGAGGAAGCGCATCGCTACATCCCGAGTAACGGCGAGACATCCTCGGTCGGCCGCATCCTCAGCCGCATCGCCAAGGAAGGCCGCAAATACGGCGTCAGCCTGGGCCTGATCACGCAGCGCCCGTCCGATCTGGAGGAAGGTGTGCTGTCGCAATGCGGCACGATCATCGCGATGCGCCTCAACAACGAACGCGACCAGGCCTTCGTGCGCGCCGCGATGCCCGAGGGCGCGCGCGGGTTTCTCGATGCGATCCCCGCGCTCAGGAATCGCGAATGCATCGTCTGCGGCGAAGGCGTCGCGGTGCCGATCCGCGTGAGCTTCGACGCGTTGGAGGAAGGCAAGCGCCCGGCATCGGGCGATCCCCTGTTCTCGCAACTGTGGCGCAATGTCGGCGGCGAGGACCAGATCATCGCCCGCACCGTCCAACGCTGGCGGGCGCAGGGGAAGTAAAACCGAGAGAGCGATCCGCCGGGGCGGATCGCCGGTTTTACTCGGCTCGCGCAAGCGAGCCGCAGGTCCGCATCATATTATACCGTCATGCCAGGCCCAACCCGGCATCCATCGTGCCGCGCACCAACCGGCCGATTGTCGCGCGGCACGATGGACCCCGGCGCAAGGCCGGGGTGACGAAGGAGGAGCAAACGCTCCGACCCGCATCCTAGATGTTTGGTCCCGGGATTTGGTGGGTCGGGTCTGACGTAAAGCGGCGCGGGTCTTTGAGCCACGTTTTGCGGATAGCTTCGTAGGGTGTGAGGCCCTTGAGTGTTTTGAGCCTCGGCCGAAGTTGTAGGCGGCGACGAAGTCGCCAAGGTGCTGCCTGAGCTGGTCGTGTGTTTCGTAGTGGTACCGTTTGACGGTCGCTTCCTTGATGGTGCGGTTCATTCGTCGACCTGACCGTTGGTCCAGGGGTGACGCGGCTTAGTGAGCCGGTGGTCGATGTCGTTCTGCGCGCAGGCGAGAGCGAAGGAGTGGCAGCGGAAGATTTCGCCAGCGGCGAGAGCCGGCTTGACCTCTTCGACGGCCGCGCCCGGGTACTTCGGATCGGTGAAGTGGATGCCGTTGTCGGTGAGCACGGTGTGTACCTTGTAGGGCAGTGCGGCGATGAGGTGCCGGAGGAAGTCTGCGGCGACCCTGGTGGTGGCCTTCTCGTGCAGCTCGACGAACGCGAACTTGGAAGGTGCGGTCGATGGCAACCAGCAGATAGAGCTTGCCCTGCCCGGTGCGGACCTCGGCGATGTCGATGTGGAAGTAGCCGATCGGGTAGCTCTTGAACTTGCGCCTGGTAGGCGCGTCGCCCTCGATCGTTGGGCGCTGCGATATCCTGTGGCGGTGCAGACAGCGGTGCAGCGACGAGCGCGTCAGATGCGGGATGGTGGCCTGCAGCGCGTACAGGCAGTCGTCCAGCGGCAGAAACGTGTGACGTCGAAAGGCGACGATAACCGCCTCCTCCTCAATCGACAGCACGGTCGATCTGGCCACCTTCGGTCCGGTCGGCAGATCGGCGTCGAGGTGCGCCGCTTCCACTTGGCAACGGTCTTCTGGTTGATGCCGTGACGCTTGGCCAGCACCCTCAGGCTCGCTTGACTATGCTGTATCGCTCGACGGACTGCCTCGGTCGTTGTGGCGCTCCGGTGGAGTACCTGGCCCATAGCGCTTCCTTCCAGCTGACGATGAATGATGCACCATCAAAGCCTGGGATCAAACATCTAAACGGCGAGACCATCCGCCTCGACGGCAGTATCCGCATGACGCCGCGCTGAGCGGCGCCCGCGTACGGCGGCTCAGGCTGCTGCCGCGATGTCGCGGGCGATGATCTCTTTCATGATGTCGCTGGTGCCGCCGTAGATGCGTTGCCCCCGGGCGTTCGCGAAGGCGCGCGCGACCGGGTACTCCCACATATAGCCGTAGCCGCCGAACAGCTGGACGCAGCGGTCCACCACGCGGCCTTGCATCTCGGTGAGCCACAGCTTGGCCATCGATGCGCGCGCGGTGTCGAGCCTATGCTCCAGCACGCGCCGGACGCAATCGTCGACAAAGGCGCGGCCCACCTCCAGATCTGTCTTGATCTCAGCCAACGCGAACCGCGTCGCCTGAAAGTCGCCCACCGCCTGCCCGAAGGCCCGGCGCTCGCGCACATAATCCACCGTTTGCTTGTAGATCGCGTCGGCGAGCGCGAGGCCTGAGATCGCGATCAAGAGCCGCTCGCTCGGAAGCTCTTGCATGAGATAGGCCATGCCGCGTCCCTCCTCGCCGAGCAGCGCGTCGGCGGGCAAGCGCACCTCGTCGAGAAACAGCTCGGCCGTGTCCTGCGCCTTCTGACCGACCTTCTCCAGCAGGCGGCCGCGGCGGAAGCCGGGCCGGTCGGTCTCGACCAGGAAGATGCTCTTGCCGCCGCCGCCCTCCTTCTCGCCGGTATTGGCGACGATGAAGGCGAGGTCGGCCATCCAGCCGTTGGTGATGAATGTCTTGGACCCGCTGATCACCCACTCGTCGCCGTCGCGCACCGCGCGGGTCTTGAGGCCGCGCATGTCGGAGCCGGCGTTCGGCTCGCTGATGCCGATGCAGGTGATGACGTCGCCGGCGAGGCAGCCGGGCAGCCAGCGCGCCTTCTGCTCGGGCGTCCCCAGCCGCTGCAGGTAGGGCACGACGATGTCGGAATGGAGGTAGAAGCCGGGGATCTCGCAGTTGCTGCGCGCCATCTCCTCGATGATCACCGTCGCATGCCGGATGTTGCCGCCAAGGCCGCCATCTTCTTCGCCGACCATCGGGCAAAGCAGTCCGACCGCGCCCGCCTTGCGCCAGACCTCGCGGTCCACATGGCCCTGCTTTTCCCAATCCGCGTAATGCGGCGCGACCTCCTCTGCGAAGAAGCGGCGCGCGGTGTCGCGGATCATCTCCAGCTCGGCGTCGTCGGCATTGTCGGGATACATGGCGGGTGTCCTAGATTCGGTCGGCGGTCACGGCTGGAACAGGGTGCGTAAGGCCGCCTGCGGATCGGCGGCCACATATGAATGCGTGTCGAACACCTCGTCTCGCGCCGGGTCTCGTCGTAGGACGGCCACTCGGGCAATCCGGGAATGCTGGGCACGCCGGTGCGGGCGAACGCCGCCCACATGCCGCTCATGGTCCGCGACAGCGTGAGCGCGCCCTCCACCTGATTGCCGAACATAGAAGGCACGCTCGGCACCGTGTCCATGACCAGTGGTACGCTCAGCCCGTGCGGGGAGCCCCATTTCCCGCCGTCCGCTGGCGTCACCCAGTCGAGCAACCACATGTAGACCGGCGCTGGTCGCTTTGCGGCACATTCGGCTTGGGTGATCGAGCGGGCGCGAAACAGCAGCTCGGTGGTGACGAGGAACAGCAGGTCCGTGGGCGAGGCGTCGGGCAGTGCTTGCCGAGCGCGCTCGACGATCGCCGCCGGGCTGTGCGGCAATCCCGGCGGAAGCAGACGGGCGAACCGCGATTGCAGCTCGTCGAAGCCGATGCCGAACGGATCGCCACCGAGAAAGTCCGGGAAGATCGAAGTTTCCGTCGCCGTCGTGCCGATCAGCATCGGCACCGAGTTCGACAGGGCGGGTGCGCTCGGCTCGAACGGATGTCTGGGCAGGTTTACGCCGTCCACGGTCGGGGCGATGCCGGAAACGAGCAGCCCGCCATCGGGGAATCTTCATGTAGCCTGCGAGCATCTCGTCGCCAGTCAGCGCCAGGATGTCCTCGCCATAGCGGACGCCGAGAAAGGTAAGCACGCCGTCATCCACGCGCCCGCGGACGTGCCCCCCGGCCGTGTGCGCGATCGCGAAGGGATGCGCAGCCCCGCTCATGCCGCGGTCCACCGGTCTAGCAAGGCGCGGCCGTCGCCGCTCGCGCCGATGTCTCCTGGCGTCCGCGAGAAACGCGGTGCCGGCGCTGCCTGCCTCAGCCCGTCGGCCTCTATATAGGTGCCGCGCTCGGTCATGTGTGGGTGCTCGAGCGACTCCTCGTAAGCCAGCACCGGCGCGAAGCACGCGTCCGTGCCGTCGAGCAGTTCGCACCACGCGTCACGCGGCCTGGTGCGGAAGATCGCGGCCAGCGCGTCGGCCCGCTCACGCCAGTTCGAAGGATCGTTCTGGCGCTTGCGAAGGTCCTCGGATGCGTCGACGCGCTGGAGGAGGTCGGCGTAGAAATGCGGCTCGAGCGGGCCGACCGAGACGTACTTGCCGTCCTCACACTCATAGCAGCGATAGAACGGCGCGCGACCGCCGAGCAGGTTGCGCTCGGGGTCGAGCGTGATGGCACCGAACGGGAGCAGGCCGCCGAACATCGTCATCAGCGATGCCACGCCGTCAACTATCGCGGCGTCGACAACCTGGCCCTGGCCGGACCGCCCGCGCTCGACCAGCGCCGCCGCGATGCCGAGCGCGAGGTATAGCGAGCCGCCGCCGAAGTCGCCCACGAGATTGAGGGGAGGCACCGGCCGCCCTTCGTCATTGGCGATGGCGTGGAGCGCGCCGGTGAGCGCTATGTAGTTGATGTCGTGGCCGGCCGCCTGCGCAAGCGGCCCGGTCTGTCCCCAACCCGTCATGCGTCCGTAGATCAGACGCGGGTTCACCGCGAGCATTTCGTCGGGCCCGTATCCAAGCCGCTCCATGACCCCCGGGCGGTAGCCCTCGACCAGCACGTCGGCGTTCGAGATGGCGGCGAGTGCGCCGGCGCGCCCCTCTTCGCTGCGGATGTCGAGCTCCAGCCGATGCCGGCCGCGGTCGACGACCGGATTGGGCCAGCCATTGCCGCCGGCGCGATCGATCCGCAGCACCTCGGCGCCCATGTCGGACAGGAGCATCGCGCAGTGCGGCCCCGGCCCGATGCCGGCGAACTCGACCACGCGGATGCCGGCGAGAGGGCCGGTTCTGGCTCGTTCTGTCATCGCGTTGCCTATCATCCAATCAGGGGAGCGTGCCGAGTGACGCGGCGTGCTCGTCGCGCAGCGTGCGCTTGAGGATCTTCCCCATCGTGCCGTTCGGCAGCGCGGCGAGGATACGGACGGCCGCGACCCTCTGCATCGTGCCCACGCGAGCATTGACCCAGGCGCGAAGTTCCTCCTCGTCGGCACTTGCGCCCTCGCGCAGCGTCAGGAAGGCGACCGGCGTTTCGCCCCACCGGTGCGAGGCGCAGCCGACCACCGCCGCCTCGAACACGGCGGGATGGTCGGAAAGGACGCGCTCGATGTCGGCCGGGTAGATGTTGTACCCGCCGGAGATGATCATGTCCTTCTTACGGTCGCACAGCCAGAGATAGCCGTCCTCGTCGATCCGGCCGACGTCGCCGGTGCGCACGTAAAGCCGCCCCGCCTCATCGCGCCAATGCGCGGATGCATTCGCCTCGTCCCGGGCGTGGTAGCCCGCCATCAGCGTCGTAGAATGACCGGCGATCTCGCCCTCAGCACCCGGAGGGAGCACGTTGTCGTCATCGTCCAGGATGCGGACCTGGACGGACGGAAGCACGGTGCCGACCGACTTCCATTTATCGCTCGGCGCGGCGTGCATCGGGAGCATGGTCAGCGTCCCCGTCTCGGTCTGGCCGTAGACGTCGAAGAACGGACCGTCCCAACCCTCCACCACCTGCCGCTTCTGCGTGTCGGACAGGGGCGCGCCTGCGCAAAGCTTGATGCAAGGGTGCCCGCGCACCGCATCGGCGAAGCCGGGCGCCTCCACTGTGCGCACGAGTGTCGCGGGCGCGAACCACGCCATGTCGATCCGCTCGCCGGCGAGGATGTCGACGACGGCGGCACCGGAGAACTTGCGAAGCATGAAGAACGTGCCGCCCCACCAGAGCGACAGCAGCAGAGCCGACAGTCCGAAGTTGGAATACATCGAAATGGTATGGAGTAGGTTGGTGTCGGGGCCCACGCCGAGCGGTGCAAGGCTCACGCACTGAGCCCCGCGGCTGCCGAAGCTCTGGGCGATGCCTTTGGGCGTCCCAGTAGTGCCCGAGCTGTAGATCAGGTCAGACGTCCAACTCGGATCGATGGACTTGGCGTCGAGCGGCTCCGTACTCCTGCACCACCGCTCCAGCGTCGGCTCTGCGCCGCCGATCGGCACCAGCTGCACATTCGCGCTAGCCTGCGCTGTCGCGATCAGAGCCTGCCGGTCGTGGTCGCGATCGTGGAAGAGAAGCACCACACCTGCGTCATCGATCATGCGCCCCAGCGCGTCCGGCGTGACCAGCGCCGGCAGCGGAACCAGCGCTACGCCCGCCAACTGACAGGCGAGCGCGGCGGCGGCGAAATCGAGACTGTTGTTCGCGAGGAGGCCGACGCGCGTATTGCCCCCGCCCACCAGCCCCATGTTACGGAGGCGACTGGCGCATCGCAGCGCTAGACCGGCCATCTCCCGGTAGGTGCTGGCGGCGCCGTCGCACACCACCGCGCGACGTTCTGGGTGATTGCGCGCGTGCCCAAGGACTCGCCATCCGAGCGAGTCTTGCGCAAGCGCTTCCGCTTGTGCCGCCATGCCAACCTCTCCCCACGCTCGCTAGCGTCCTGCCGGCCTGCTTGGTCCGGTTCGTGCCTTACCATGCGATACAGGCCGGCCCGGCGTCGAGTTCATTTATGGCGCGAGCTATGACCGAGCGTCATGCCTCGAGCGGCACCTTGTCGCGCATGGCTCGGAGGAACGCCTTAACCGCGCGGCTCGGCTCCCATCGCGATCGAACCGCGCAGCACATCGGCGCTGGCGCGAACAAGCTCTCGCCCGGCACCCGAGAATAGAACGCGGAGAAGCTTTCCGTTCCGGAATACTCCACCGTCGTCACCCCGATCGCGTCCGACGTCGCCACGACGCGCTTCACGATGGGAAATGAGTCGATCATGTGAACGTGGCGCTGCCAATGGAAAACGCCGGCATTCTCGTAGACCGCCCGGACGACGCCGCCATAGGGCCGCGAGTCTGACGGCACCACGAAGTCGTAAAGCGCGAGGTCCGCCTGGCCCGGCTCAGCGATTGCAAGGATCGGGTGGTCCTTGCGAACGAACGGGACCGCACGCAGGGCACCGACCGGCGACCGCTTCAACTCGCTCCATTCGGAGAAGGCGTCGTCGAAGCCTACCGCGACGTCCACGGTTCCCGTCCGCAAAAGCTGGATCGCGCGCTCGAAGCTCGACCCGACGATCTCGAAGCGAATGGCGGGATGCCGCGCGAGCAGTGTCGCGAGCGGCGCGGCCAATAACCACTCGAGCGAGGCCGGGCAGACGCCGATCCGCAGTGCTTGCGCATACGGGTCGTTGCCCTCCCGATCGCCCGTCAACAGCGTGCGCGCGTCCTCCAGCAATCGGACGGCCCGGTCGACGAACTCGCGTCCAGCTTCCGTCTGCATAGCGCCGCGTGCCGTGCGGTAGAACAATGGATAGCCGAGTTCGCGTTCGAGGTCGGCGATGCTCTTCGTGATACCCGACTGTGTAATGCCGGCCTTCTCGGCGGCTTTGGTGAACGACCCCGAGTGGGCCACGGCGACGACGTGATTGAGGCGACGGTCTAGCATAGGGGATGAATAGCCGTCATGGCTTCGCCCGACAATGCATTTGCCGCATGGCACCGCGTTGTGGTCATCTGCATTCTCAGCAGCCCCGGGACCGGTCCAAGCCGGCGATGGTGACTGTGTCCGCGTCGAGGCGGACGGGGAGAGTGATCGTTGGCACTGGAACCACAATCGCAGGCCATGGTGGACGCGCTGAATGCCAGCGGTGTGCTCCCATTCCGCCAGGGCGACGCCATTTCAGTTCGCGAGCGCATCCTCTCGCTACGCGTTCCCGGGCCGGTAGCCCCCGACCTCGAAATGCACAGCGTTAACGAGGAGACCATCACTACGCCCGATGGGAACTTCCGCGTACGCATCCTCACCCCGCGCCAGACAAGCGAGGCCCTGCCGGTCGTCATCTACTATCACGGCGGCGGTTTCTTCGCGGGCGGTCTGGACGAGACGGACGAACTCGCGCGCAAGATCGCCAAGCGTGCGGACGTGGTGGTCGTCAACGTCGATTACCACCTTTCCCCGGAGGCGAAGTTCCCGGTCGCGGTGAACGACGCCTATGCGGCGCTCCGCTGGGTCGCCGAGAACGCGGAGAGATTGGGAACCGACGCCAATCGCATCATCCTGGCGGGTGATAGCGCGGGCGGCAACTTGACGATCGTCACCTGCCTGCAGGCGCGGGAGCGCGGTGGCCCGCGCATCGCTCTCCAAGTTCCCATCTACCCCAGCCTCGATATGCGCCGGCGCACCGACTACGAGTCCCGCGCGCGGCTCGGCGTCGGCGGGCTGGTGCTCGATAACGCCGACATCGACTGGATGCTCGACCATTATCTGTCGAGCGATGACCAAGCTCAGGACTGGCGCGCGTCACCGATCCTGGCACGCGACTTCTCTGGGCTCCCGCCGGCATTGGTCATCACGGCCGACCACGATCCGCTGGTCGACGAGGGCAAGTTGTATGCCGACCGGCTGGCGAAAGCCGGGGTGCCGGTCGAGTACGCCTGCTTCGAGGGCACCTTCCACGGCTTCGTAGGCTACGCGGCCCTGATTGAGATCGGCGCGCGGGCGGTGAACCTGATCTGCGACCGGATCGAGCGGGTGATGCGAAAGCCTGCGGGCCTGCACACCGAGACACCAGAAACGGCGATAGGCGACCAGGGAGAGACGCTATGACACTGTCGAGCGCATTGTTGACCAGTGCGGCCGTCTTAGCGCTGACCACCGCAACCGGGGCGAAGGCGCAAAGCGTACCAGCCTCGACGGGCGCTGATCAGACAACCCCGGGGTCGGTGGGACCCGCCGCAGCCTCGCCGGGCGACAGCGCGACCGGGCGTAGCGACGCCGACCGGGCTCAGACCGGCCAACTCGGCGACATCATCGTGACCGCGCAGAGGCGGAGCGAGAATCTGCAGAACGTGCCCATCTCGGTGCAGGTCATCACCGGTCAGGCCCTGGCGCAGCAGAACTATAATAACTTCACCGATCTCACCCAGACCACGCCTGCCGTGCATATCGGTACTGTCGGCGCGGACAGCCAACTCTATGTCCGCGGCATCGGTTCGGGCGACAATCCCTCGTTCGATCAGTCGGTCGCGATCTTCAACGACGACATCTACAATGGGCGCTCCCGTCTGAGCGGTGCGACCTTCCTGGATATCGGCCGCATCGAGGTGCTGAAGGGTCCACAGACGACCTTCTTCGGCAATAGCGCCGTCGCCGGAGCGCTAAACATCGTGACCGCAAAGCCGGGCGACCAACTGGAGGGTTTCGGACGCCTGCTCTACGGCTCGTTCAATCAATATGCCGCGGAGGGCGCCGTCACGGTTCCGCTCACCGACACGCTGAGCGTGCGCGTAGCGGCGATTGCTGACGGCGAGCGCGGCTACATCCGCAACGTCAACACAGGGCTGTCGGCACCCGATCGCGACGATCAGGCCGGCCGCCTGACTCTGTCATATAAACCCACCGACGATCTGGATGCCACGTTCAAGATCGAAGGAAGTCACAACCGGGCGTTTGGCACACCGGGTGGTCTGGCCAGCCAGCGGGTTAACTGTCCCGCGCCCGCGCCTCTCGCAAACGCCTTCGTCCCCGGCTGCGTCCAGGCACTGGCACTGGGCACCGGCGCTGTCCCTCTCGGGACGGACAACGACCTTAACACGGGGCTTGCGGGTCAAGGGGCGCGATTGGACTCCTACGCCGGCGAGCTTACGCTCAACTACCGGCACTGGGGACATACCTTCACGTCAGTGACGGGGTACACCGGCTACCATTTCGAGTCTCGATACAGCCAGGTTCTCCCGGTTCCTTACCAGCAGATCACGACCCCGGAGCAGTATCATCAGTTCAGCCAAGAGCTGCGCGTCGCCTCCCCGACGGATCAGTCGTTCACTTACCTGGCGGGACTGTATTTCCAGTCAGATCGCTTGGCGAGCCAGCAGGAGGATAATGCCCCGTACCTGAACTACGTTGCCACCTTCCCCGGATTCGGCCTGCTCGCCAATTACCTGCCCTTTGCGATCGTCACCCCCTTTGTCGTTAACGGTAAGGTATATTCCGCCTTTGGGAGCGTAAGCTGGAAAGTCGTCGATGGACTGAAGATCAACGCTGGACTTCGAGGCACGATCGAGAAGAAGGACGGCTTCGGCAGCAACCTCTTCGGCACAAGTTCGCAAGTCTATGGTGGGTGGACGCCGATACCCGCGCCTGCCGCAGCGCTTTGGGCGCTAGCCGCTGGTCAGGGCATCGGCGGCCCTTCCCCGACCAGGAGCAACACCTACCGGGCGCTCGAGCCGTCGGCCGGCCTTCAATATCAGATCGATCCCGAGGTGATGGCCTACTTCACCTTCAACAGAGGGTTCAAAGCGGGCGGGTTCAACGGCGTCCAGTTCACATCCTTCCCCGCATTCGCGGAGTACGGCTCGGAGCACGTCAATGCTTACGAGGTTGGTATCAAGAGCAAGCTCTTCGGAAACAAGCTACTCGTCAACGTGGACGCCTTCCGTAGCAACTACGAAGCGTTGCAGGTCAACTCGCCGTTTTACGTTCCGCAGTTCAACGCTTACGAGGCGGTCGTCCGCAACGCCGCATCTTCTCAGTCACAAGGCATCGAGCTGGAGACGCAACTGGCGGTGACGCCGGCATTCCGCCTCGGCGCGAACGTGACGTATCTCGACGCAAAGTACACCAGCTTTCCAAACTCCTCGCCGTTGACGCTCCAGAACGCCTGCGCAAACAACTACGTCGTTCCCGCTTGCTCCGCGTTTGCTCAGCCAGTGGCCGCGATCGCAGATGTCACCGGTCAACGTACGCCATACTCGCCCACCTGGAGCGGGAATGTCTCGGCCAGCTATTCCTTCGATTTCGGCTCGGACTATCGCCTGACCATTCGGGCCAACCCGTATTTCACGTCGGGCTATTATGCAGATGGTGCGAACGGAAACGACCCGTTCTTCCGAGTGCCCGGCTATGTGCGCCTCGATGGTCAGATCACTCTCGAGTTGCCGAAGCGGCACCTGTTTCTCGACCTGATCGGGAAGAACCTGACTGACCGGAAGATCCTCGACTATAATTCTCTGATCTTCGCCCAAAAGGAAGCGCCAATCAACGTGGCGGCTCAACTTAGACTGACTTTCTAGTCTTTGAGCGCGGATGAGGGCTAGATGCAATGAAACTGGTGCGGCTCATATCGACCATGTGGGTGGCAGGGTCGCTGTCGATCACCTCGATCGCCGCCACCGGACCGGTGATGGCTTCCGAGCCTGACAGGACTCCTGTCCTCAGTGGCGTGGCCGATCCGTTCTACGCGCAGCCCCAATCCTTCGATGGCCGCCACCCAGGTGAGATCCTGAGGTCGCGGTCGGTAACCATCCAAAGACTTTCGCAATTCAGTGCTTACCAAGTTCAATACGTCAGTGCGAATACGGTCGGCGCGCCGCAGGCGAACGTCGCTACGATCCTCAGGCCCCAAAGGATGAGCAGGCCCGCCAAGCTCGTGTCATTCCAGCCGCCGATTGACACGCTCTCCTACGACTGCGACCCGTCCTATCGCTTGCGGACCGGCTCCGAAGGCGACGTCGGGAAGATTGCGGCCCTGCTGTCAAAGGGCTGGGTGGTCGTGGTGCCCGATTTTCTCGGCCCCGATCACGAGTGGGTCGCCGGTTACGTCGAGGCGAAGGGAACGCTCGACGGCATCCGGGCAGCGGAAAACTTCACGCCCGCGGGCTTGGCGGGCGCGGCCACGCCGGTCGGGATGATCGGTTACTCGGGAGGTGCCCGGGGAACCGAGTTCGCGAACGAGCTGGCGTCTACTTACGCGCCCGAGTTGAACCTGGTCGGAGCCGCTTCGGGCGGCTTGGCCGTCGATGTCGGCGAAGTTCTCGAGCACCTGAATGGCGGGCCGGCGGCGGGTATCGCCTTTGCAGGCTTTTTCGGGATTAGCAGAGCATACCCAGCCATCGGTCTGGACGCGCTGTTGAACCAGGAGGGTCAACAGCTCCGTCGGACTATCGGAACGCAATGTATCGAGCAGTTTGCGGGCGGCTATCCGAACAAGAGGATCGAGAGTTTCACCGTTGGTGGGGTCAATCCCTGGGCATTACCCAGAGTGCGGGATATCTTCGCTCAAGTGGCCGGCGGAAGGTACGGCAAGCCGAAGTCGCCGTCCTACTTCTACGTTGGCGACAAGGACGAACTCGTCGTGCCGGAAAACATGCATAGGCTTGCGAGGGCCTACTGCAAGGAGGGTGACTCGGTCACCTACGTCGTCCTCCAGGGAGATCATCGCGCTGCGGATGTGGCCGGCTTTCCAGGTGCGGTTACGTGGCTGGACGAGCGCTTCAGCCGCAAAGGCGAGGCAGGATCCTGCTCAACATTATCCTGAGAAGGGAAGAAGCCGAGCCAGCATCGCAGCGCCCCCCCTCACAAAACACTGAAAGTAGCGTTCCGTGGCGAGAAGGGGAGAGGAAATGAAAGCTCTTGTGAATGCGCCGCTTGGCAGTGCAGCGATGCTGGCCATCACGGCATGTGCCGCGCCCACGGTAGCGCAGGCTACGGCTACGCCGACGGCCGCCACATCGGACACGATTCCTTCGGCAGCCGGTCAGGCGACCAGCGGCTCGAGCGCGTCGGGATCGGCACCGTCGTCTGCGGGCTCGACCCAGGCCGGTCCGAGCGAAACCGACGAGACGCAAGCGGCCGGCCTGAACGACATCATCGTTACCGCGAACAAGCGGTCGGAGCGGGCGCTCGAAGTGCCTGGCGCGATCACCGCCTTCCGTGGTGACGATCTGCTCGCTAGCGGACAGACCAGCATCCGCGACTTCGCCGCGCAGACGCCCGGTCTCCAGTTCAACAACGGCGTCGGCTCGGCGGCACCTATCATTCGCGGCTTGTCGATCGGAATCGACACTTCTCCCACGGTCGCGATCGTGGTCAACGGCGCGCCGGTCGGCTCAAGCTCCAGCCTCAACTTTGGTGCGCAGGAGACGCTCGACCTCGATCCGATTGACATCGATCGAGTGGAGGTGCTCAAAGGGCCGCAAGGTACGATCTACGCGCTAATACGCTCGGCGGGCTTCTCTCCTATACGCTCCACGATCCGAGCCTCACGAAGTTTGAGGCGATCAGGCGCGGCGAGGTTTCGACCACGCGCCATGGAGACGTCAGCTATTCCGCACGGGCCGCGGTCGGCGCGCACCTGATCGAGGACGTTCTGGCGGTCCGCGCCTCCCACTTTTATGACAAACGCGGCGGCTTCGTCGACAACGCGGCGCGCGGCCTCAGCAACGAGAACAGTGCAGATTCCTACGGCGGCCACGGCTCGCTTCTGTTTGCACCGACAGACAAGCTGAAGATCGGGGCAGACGGCTTCTACCAGCATGTCAATATCGACGCCAGCGACGTTGTGCTCTACAATTTCATGACGCACGAGCCACTCAACGGCGATCTGCAATACAATCAGTACGTCTTGCCTCGCACCGTGAAGAACACGACAGTCGGTATCCTCAACGTCGACTACGATTTCGGGTTTGCGGATCTCACATCCGTCACTTCGTGCCAATACATCCACAGCATCGACGTCCAGAATGCCACCTCGGGCGCGCTGGTGAGCACCTTGGCCGTTTTGCCGGTGTTCGGGGGAGCGGCGCTGCGCTGCGGACGACAAGCTCGCCGGACTCGATCCAGCGGGGAGCATGATGGACTGGGTCGTTGTCCGGCCGTCGCTGATCGTCGGCCGAGGTGGCCAGAGCACGGCGCTATTCTCCACCCTCGCCGCGTTGCCGATGCCGCTCCGGCTCGGCGCGGGGCGCTGGATGCTCCAGCCGATCCATGTCGACGATCTGGTAGAGAGTATCGCCCGGCCGCTCGTACCCACCGGCCCGATCGCAGTGCGGATCGACGCGGTCGGCCCGGAGGCGATGTTTACCGATGCGATCACGCTGGCGCTGCGTCGCTGGCTCGGCCTGGTGCCCGCACCGATGCTGCGATCCCGCGCGCGCTGATCGCGGCGGCGGCGCGCGTCGGCGAGATCCTCGGGCCGGGCGGATCACGCGCGAGAGCCTGTCCATGCTCGAGGCGGGCAACGCCGCCGATGTCGCGCCGTTCGTCGCCGCCTGTGGCTTCCGGCCTGCGTTGCTGGAGCAGGCACTGGCGCGCTCGCCCGCCACGCCAGCCGACCTGCTGGCCGCGCGACTCCTGCCGCTCGCGCCGGTGCTGCGCGTGCTGCTCGCGCCGGTCTGGCGGGCGGGCGGGCTGGTGCCGCGGGCTGGTGCCGCTGCTGCCGATTCCGCGCGACCAGAATTTCGCGCTGCTCGCCCGGACCGGGATCACCGGCGTTGCCGCGTTGCCGCGCTGCCGACGCTCGTCGCCGCCTCGCTGCTCGACATCGCGATCGGCCTGGCGCTTCTCGCCCGCTTTCGGGTGCGCGCGGTCGCGATCGCCGTTATGGCCGGCTATTCGGCCATCCTCCCGATCGCTTTTCCCGTCCTGTGGGCCGGCCCGTTCGGCCCGCTCGTCAAGAACGTCGCCGTGCTCGGGCTCGCGCTCGCGGTGCGCGCGGGGGAGACCGATCATGGATGATTACGCGCTGCTCAAGACCGTTCACATCATCAGCTCGACCCTGTTGTTCGCACCGGGCTCGGCACCGCCTTTCACGGCTGGATGGCGAACCGCTCGGTCGAGCTTGCCGCGCGGCGCCTTATCGACCGGCAGGTCGTGCTCGCCGACTGGCTGTTCACCACCCCTGCGGTAATCGTGCAGCCGGTCACGGGCGTGTGGCTGGCGCGCATCGCGGGTTCCGCTGACCACCAGCTGGCGCGCCGCCGCGATCGCACTATACCTGCTAGTCGGCGCTTGTTGGCTGCCGGTGGTCGCGATCCAGCTGCGGATGCGCCGCATCGCCAATTCCACGCCTGACGGGCAGGCGCTGCCGGCGCTCTACCACCGGCTGTCGCGCTGGCGGTTCGCGCTCGGCTGGCCTGCGTTCACCGGTGTGATCGCGATCTACTGGCTCATGGTCGCAAAGCCCAACCTGTGGTTAGCGCGTCGCTGTTCCGCCGCCTGCTCGGGTCCAACATGGACCGGCTGCCGCTGATGCTGCGCCTTGTTCATGACGGCGCGGGCACGCTGACGCTGGCGGGAACCGCGCAGGTCTGGCGCAGCGCCAACCCGATCGCCCGGCTGCTGTGCGACGCGATGCGCCTGCTCGCGGCGCGCGGCGCCTTGTGGGCGAGCGGCTACTTCCGGCGCGGGCTGACGGCAGGCGCGATCGCCGCTCGCGCTATGACGCTGGCCGGTGCCGATGGTGCGCGCCGGCTGGCCGCTCCATGCGCTGGCCGAGACGTTCCGCGACATCAACCGCCGCGTCTGCGTCGAAACCTGGTTCATCTACCGCCTGACCAGCCGCGACCATCTCGCAGCCGCCGCTGAGCGACTCGTTCCGGCCGATCTCCACGCTCTTATGCAGCAATGCCATCAAGTTCGGCGAAGTGGACAAGGTTTGTCGGCGGACAAACGACAAGCGTTGTTTGCAGCTTTCTTCCGCTGGGAGCAGGCCGAGATCGTCGGGCCCGGAGTGGAGCAGGCCTTTGCCGCCTTCGACTGGACGATTGCCCGCCGACTGGCGCTGAAGCCTCGAGTCGCTTTCGCCTACCTCCCCGCCTCGCTCCCGTTCCGCGACTTCGCCGATACGGACGAGCGGGTCGACAAGGGCCTGGCAGCCTTTGCCGGCGGCGAATGCGTCGGCTGGGACCCGGGTGGAACAGTCGTTGTCCGATTACGACATAATGCCCGCAGAGTTCGTGCGCGACCCCCGCCGCGCACTTCCGCAAGGTGCTACACGGCATCGTTGACCTGTTCGTCACGCCCGCCATGCAAGGAGCGTGACCATGGACGACAACGGCCCCATCATCCTGTTCGACGCGCTGTGCGTACTGTGTTCGGCTAATGCGCAATTCATCTTGCGTCACGATCGGCATCGGCGCTTCCGTCTCGCCTCCATCCAGGGTGAGGTCGGGCGAGAATTGTGCCGTCGCCACCGCATCGATCCGGACGACCCGATACGATCATCGTCGTCGACGGTTTGAAGGTGCTGCGCGACAGCGACGCTGTGCTCGCGATCTACGCCGGACTGGGCTGGCCCTGGCGAAGTACCTCGATCCTGCGGGCGATACCCCGTTACGTCCGCGATCCGCTGTATCGCCTCTTTGCGCGCGACCGGTACCGGATATTCGGCCAACGGCAGGTCTGCTGCGGCTGTCATCCGAAGACGCGGGCCGGGTAATCTAGACCAATAAAGCGACATTCAGGTGAGTTCTACGGTTCCTGGAAGCGGACCTTCGTTCATTTGAGTTGGTTAGCCTCTTCGGAGACACTACTGCACCCAGGAGCGGCTTGGCTGCTGTCAAAGCAACGGGGTCTGCCGATTGCACTAATGTCAGGCGTTTATCTCGTTGTGACCGCGACAACGACAGCCAGTTCTCCGTATGCCGCTCCGTTGGTAGACGATGCCGTCAGCCGGCATAGACAGCGGTGAGTGCCTTTATCCGAGCCGCGTCGTCGGTCGATACGGGCGTGTAGACCAGCATGGCGAGATCCGGCCGACCGTCGACCGCGAATGCCGAGAACTCCATTGCGATCTCACCAATTACAGGATGGTGCAGGCGCCTCACGCCCTCGCAGACGCCCTTGACCGCGCGCTCGTGCCACATCGTGGCGAAGTCCGCGCTCTTCGCGCACAGCTCGTCCACCAGCGGCTGCACGGCGTCACCCGCGCCGGCGCGGGCGGCGTCACCGCGGAACACGGCGACAATGAAACGGGCGACGCTCTCCCAGTTAGAGTTCGAGGTGTGCGCCTGGGGATCAAGGAAGATCATGCGGAGCAGGTTGCGTTCCGCCGGCGGCAATGCCGAATAGTCGGTGAACACGGCAACGGCGGCCTGATTCCAAGCGACCACGTCCCATGTCGCGGTCCGGATCATTGCTGGATAGCCATCGAGCGCGTCGAGCACGCACTGGAGCCGTGGCGCCACTCCTCCAGGCGGCTGATAGCGCACCTCCGGCGGCCGACCAAAGGCAAGCAGGAAGAGATGCTCCCGCTCGACCGCGGTCAGCATCAGCGCTTCGGCCACCCTGTCGAGCGCGGCCGTCGAAGGTGCGCCGCCGCGCCCCTGCTCCAGCCAGCTGTACCAGGTCGCGCTGATCCCGGCGCGCTGCGCCACCTCCTCGCGTCGGAGCCCAGGGGTGCGCCGCCGACCGCCGGCACAGCCAAGAGCCGTCGGATCAAGCGGGTGCGACGTTCGCGAAGATAGCCGCCGAGCGAGCCGTCACCGATCATGAGGATCAAACCTGTTTGCATTTATACCTGGATACGCTCCAAACTTTACACCAGCCCAGCGCGTCCCGACAACACGGGCGAACAACCAAGAGGTCTGCGATGCGCGTGTTTGTGACGGGTGCCACCGGCTGGGTGGGGAACGTGGTAGTCGACGACTTCCTGGGTGCCGGACACCAGGTGCTTGGCCTTTCGCGCTCGAAGGAGAAGGCGGCGTCACTAGCCGCGAAGGGCGCGACCGTGTTGCAGGCCACGCTCGATGACCTCGACCAGCTCGCCGCGGCGGCTGGCGACGCCGACGCGGTGGTCCATCTCGCCTTCAATCACGATTTTTCGAAATATGCCGAAAACAGCGAGCAGGATCGGCGCGCGATCATGGCGATGGGGAACGCGCTGGCCGGGACCGACAAGCCGATGCTCGTCACCACGGGGCTTGCGATGCTCGCTCCTGGCCGGATCGCGACCGAGGCGGACACGCCGCCGCTCAACGATCCCAACTACGTCAGAAAGAGCGAGGCGGCCGCAGCCGCGCTCGCCGCGCGCGGCGTGCGGGTCGGCGCGGTGCGACGCGCTACGACGGTGCACGGGATCGGCGATCCCGCTTTCATGGCGATGCTCGCCCGTCTCGCGCGCGCGACGGGCGTGTCGGGCTATATTGGCGACGGCGCCGGCCGCTGGCCCGCGGTGCACGTGTCCGACGCCGGCAGGCTCTACCGCCTGGTGCTGGACGCAGGCGTACCGTTGTCAGCCTATCACGCGGTTGCAGAGGAAGGCGTTGCGTTCCGCGACATCGCCGAGGCGATCGGCCGCGCGCTCGGTCTGCCGGTTCAGTCTCGTCCACCCGAGCATTTCGGTGCGCTCGCCGGCTTTGTCGGCACCAACGCGCCCGTGTCGAGCACTCGCACACGCGAACTCACCGGCTGGACACCTACCGGTCCAACCCTGCTCGCCGACTTGACGGAGAAGACCTATTTCGCACCATCAGCTTGATGTTGCGCGCTCGCCGACGACACCGCAGCGAATGCCCCAACGCCGCCCGCCGGAAAAGTGCGCCGTCCCGTAGATGAGCTCGCTGCACCAAACGGCGCACTCGCGTTCGAGCCACGAGCCTCATGTTGATCGATGTCGGTCATGATGATTATCCGATGGCGTAGGCGAACGCTCTATGGGGTAGCTTGTTCACATAAATATCTGCGAACTTAGAGCGTTCCGACGTGATGAGAACGATAACATTCATCTCTAGTTCCACGAACGATGGTTGGTTTTCGGCGTTTAACGTTTAAGTGAAGCCATCGATCTCGGCTTGGTAGGCGTTCCGCTGAACATCGGCTCGCGCTGCGGCACGCGATTAACCGACCCCATCATAAGCTTGTTTTCTAACACGTCTGTTGATCCAAACACACAAGCCCTAGAACACCACCAAGGCGCGGACCGTGAAAGTTCGACCAGAGTCCCTCCCAATAAAGGTGGTTGATCTATTGTCGGTATGCCACTCGATCCCGTTCGCGATCAGCGCGACGAAATCGTTGAGGTACCAATTGCCTCCGACCGTCGCCGCCCAGCCATCGCCGCCGGTCGCGACGTTCCCATAGTCGAGGTTCTCATACCGCGCGGTCAGCGCGACGGCACCGCTACCGCCGCGGAAGATCGACTGCTTGACGTGCGGCGTGGAGAAGCTGCCGTTGCGCGAATTATAGGGTGCAGGCTCGCCGGTGAGGAAATAGCCGCCGGACACGCTCCACGCGCGCGCCGTGAAATCGGGCTGATCGCTCAGCCGCGAGACGCGCTGGCCTGCTTCGCCCATGACCCAGAAGCGACCGACGAAGGAGCCGAGTTCCGCACCATAGCCACGGTCGCCCGTCGCCCCGACGAGCGGGCCGGTCGAGACGCGGAGGTTGTCGTTGAAGCGGCCGCCGATGTTCGTATCGCGCGCGATC
Source organism: Sphingomonas bacterium (assembly GCF_903642285.1). Taxonomy (GTDB): domain Bacteria; phylum Pseudomonadota; class Alphaproteobacteria; order Sphingomonadales; family Sphingomonadaceae; genus Sphingomonas. The sequence continues at coordinate 8,957 of NZ_CAHJWJ010000015.1, read as the reverse complement.
ACGCTCTTGCCGGCAAGATTCTCGTCATAGCTCCACAACCCGACATGGACGATCGCGCCGTCCACGACGGGCGGGTTCCAGTGCCCGCGAAGCTGGATCGTCCTGCTGTCCGAAGCCGTCGCCACACCGTCGAGGTCGTCGCCGGTCACCGCGACCGAGAAATGCCAGTCGCTACCGTACAGCCGCGTCTGCACGCCCATGCCGTAGAAGCCGCGTTCGGGAAGGATCGAGGTCGCGACGACGTTGCGTTCCAGGAATGGGGTCGAGTCCGAGCCGGTCGATCCCTCGAAGCCGCGATCGTTGAACAGATTACCCGCTCGCACGTCGTAGGTCAGCTTGCCCGATCCGCCCCGGTAGCCGAGGAACGCGGTCAGGATCCTCGCCTGGCGGTTGATGAGGTCGGTCTCGAACTGATAGAAGAACCGGTCTCCGAGGCCGCCTTCAAGACCCAGACGGAGCGCCCGCGCACCGGTCGTCGTGATATTCCGCTCGTCATAACGCGAGCCGCTCGTCGTTGAGGCGTCCAGCAGCATCCGGCCGCGCAGCTTGAACGACCAATAGCCGTCTACCGAACGGAAGATCGGCGCGCCTTGTCCCCATTCGGCGATGATATCGGGGTTCGACGAGCCGATCCGAGCCTTGATCGTCTGGTCGATCTGGTCCTGGACCTGCAGCGCGGTCATGTTGGCGGCCGGGGTCGGACGGACACCGTCCGGAAGCACGCGAGCCGGGGCATGCGGGGCCGTACGCGCGACGTGATCGGCCGCTTGCTGCTGGTCGTCGTCGGATCGAAGCGTCCTCGGCTTGGCCTGCGACTGCTCGAGAGCGGTGATCCGCTCGTTCAGCGCTTTGATCTCGAGCGCCTGTCTTCGAACCAGGTCTCCCAGGTCCTCGGGCGGCGCTGCTTCCCTCTGAAGGTCGGCAGGCGATGTCGCTTGCGATGGCGATGAGGATAGAGCAGTTGCCGAGGCCGCAAACGCGAGTGCGAACGTATAAACCATGGAATCCTCCCCCTTTCGGTTTTTAGGCTGATTGCGCTTGCATCCTGTTCGCTCTGGCGAGGCGCAGAGCGTCAGCATCCGAAGAAGCCCTGCCGAGCGGCTTCTTCGTGCAGGCAGCTTGTTAATGTCCCCCGGTTCTTGCCGCCCGGGCGTTCGTCGATCGTGCCGACTATTTATCCCGCAGGTTCAGCGATCCGGACCGGGATCGATGACACTCCCAGTCGCCTGTTCAGCAGGAGCGTCGCGGCACTGGCCAGCGACATGACGGCGAGGAACATCATTCCGGGCACGAAACTGCCGGTGGCGTCCTTGAGGAGACCGACGACCCAAGGACCGATCAGCCCGGCGAGCGAACTATAGGCGCCGATCGCCGCGATCCCGAGCGGCGCATTGTCTTCCGAGAAGCGCTCCGAAACGAGTGCGAAGAAGGTGCCGCGAAGGCCGAACAGGCCGATCGCCGCGAGCGACACCGCAGTCATCATGAGGAACGGCGACGCTACGATCGAGGCAAGTGCCAGGCCGGCTGCGGCGACAAGCGCCGGACCGGCGACGTGCCACACGCGTTCCCTCGTCCGATCCGACCTGCGGGCGATGATGATCGTCGCGAACGAACCGAACACGAACGGGATAGCCGTGACGAAGCCGTTCATCGCGCTCGTGACGCCGAACGCCTTGACGATCTGCGGCAGCCAGAGCGTGATCCCGTAGCTGCCGCACAGCGCCCCGAAGAAGGCGAAGCCGAACGCCAGCACGCGAGCGTCGAGCAGGATCATCCAGGAACGGTTGGCCTCGCGATGAAGCGAGCCCTCGGCCTCCTTCTTCTCCTCAAGGAACCGGCCCCGCAACCACGCCTTCTGCTCCAACGACAGCCAGGATGCCTCGTCCGGCGTTTCGGTCAGAAACAGGAGCACGAGACCGCCCAGAATCACGCACGGCAGTGCTTCGAGGACGAACATGATCTGCCAGTCCTTGAGGCCGAACAGCCCGTCGAGTTCCAGCAGAGCGCCCGAGATCGGTGCGCCGATGACGCTGGACAGCGGAATGGCGAGCAGGAAGGTACCCATGAACTGCGCGCGAAGCGCCTTGGGCACCCAGCCGCGAAGGAACAGGATGACGCCGGGGAGAAGACCGGCCTCGCAGCAGCCGAGCAGGAAGCGGGCACCGTAGAACTCGTATGGGCTGGTCACGAAAGCGGTCGCGCCGGCGACCACTCCCATGCTGACCATGATGCGAGAGAACCACCGCCGCGCGCCGATCTTCGTCATGATGAAATTGCTCGGCGTCTCGGCCAGGAAATAGCCGACGAAGAACAGACCGGCACCCCAGCCGAACTGGCTTGCCGACAGGCCCAGATCGCGGTTGGCGGTCAGTGCGGCGAAGCTGACGTTCACACGATCGATATAGGCGGCGATGAAGCAGCCGGTGAGAAGCGGCATGAACCGCCAGCTGATCGCCCGGACGGTGGAGGCTGCGACGTCGTGGTCGGTCTGGCCGATCGGCGGCTCGGCGGCTGCATGAACCACGAAGCTGTCCTCCTGACGCTTTAGGACGGTATCTGTCATTCGACTTTGACCTTGTATCGGAACCGGCCTGTCTCGCCGCGGGAGCGACGCCATTCGATCGGTTGTCGTGCCGCGTCCTTTGCCCACCGATCAATCGCGACGATTAGATCAGCGGAATGCAATCCCAGCACGGCGGCGTCCTGCGCACTTGCGGGAACGATCGTGATCTCCTCCTCCATGAAGCAGACCAGTTCGCCGCAGAGCCGCTCATAGGCGGGATAGAGAAGCGGCCCGATCTCCTCGATGTCGCACGTGAGGATCGGCCCGAACCGGTGCAGCGGGAGATAGATGTCCTCGAGCAGGCGCGGCGCATCCTCCCAATATCGGTGTCGGACGAGGTGGATCAGATCGCTGCCGTCGGGCAGGCCCAGCGCGCTGACGACCGGGGCGGGGCCCGACACGACCTGCCGCGAGAGAATGCGGCTTTCGGGATCGAGCTCGCTGCCGCTTGCATCCCGGAACAGGAAGAATCGCGTCATATAATGGTCGAAGTTCGACCGGCGGACGAACGTGCCGCGGCCGTGCCGCCGCTCGATAAGGCCGTCGGTCGCCAGGGTTTCGATCGCCTTGCGGACGGTGCCGGGCGCCACGTCGTAGATCCTCGCGAGGTCCGTCTCGCTGGGGATCATGTCTCCGGGCCGCCAGTGGCCATCGGCGATCCGGCCGGCGATCGTGATACAGAGCCGGCGATAGAGCGGGAGATGGGCGTCACCCGCGAGGACTGGTCTGGCTGGCATGGTCGAGATCATGATGGACGTTCCGTTCCGCGGCGCGACCTGGTTCGCGACCGGGGTTCGACGATTGTCACAGCCGCACCCGTGCCCCTCAAGTCCTTCGTCGATTCAGGACCGCACTTGGCCGGCGATGGATCGCACCTCGCTCCCGCCGCCGGACCGGATGCTTCACGTCGTGACGGGGGGGCGGTTGCAGTCATGCGATCCTCTCGATACCGGAAGCTTGCATCGCTCCTCTAGTCCTATATAGGAGTGGTGCAGCAGAACGACGCGTCGATCAAGAGGAAATTCGAAGTTGCTAGCCGGCACCGTCCATCCTGACCCGATCGACACGCACGTTCACATTTTCGAACGCGGCCTCTCGCTCGCGCCGAACCGGCGTTACGCACCCGCTTATGACGCCCATGCCCACGCGCTGATGGACGACATGCAAGGAACATCGGTCCGGCGTGCGATCCTCGTCCAGCCGAGCTTCCTGGGCACCGACAACAGCTTCATCCTGAACGCCATTCAGGACGCGCCGAACGTCTTTCGGGGGGTCGCCGTCGTCGATCCGCACGTGTCGGACGCTGAACTCGCAAACCTGGTCGCCGGCGGCATCGTGGGGGTTCGGATCAATTGCATCGGCCAGTCGCCGCCAGATCTGTCCTCCGCGGCCTTTCACGCGTTTGCGGAGCGGCTCGCCAGCTTGCGGGCGGTGCTCGAGGTTCAGGCCGAAGGCAGTCAGTGGCAGATGGTGGCGCCGAGTCTGACGACCCTGCCCTGTGCGGTGTTGATCGATCATTTCGGCCGGACGGACGGGTGCGAGGGCGGCGCGCTCGACCTGCTCCTCGACGCGTCGGCCAAGAACGAGCGGGTCTTCTTCAAATTCTCCGCGCCCTATCGCCTGCCGCCGCCCGCAGCCTCGTTGTCGGCGGCGCGCATCCTCGCGACCGTCGGACCGGGCAGGGTGATTTGGGGAAGCGACTGGCCGTGGACCGGCCACGAGGGCGGCTTCTCCTATGCGGACACGCTGCGCTGGCTGGCGGCGTGGGTGCCCGACGATCAGGAGCGGCGCGCCCTGCTCTGCGGCAATCCCGGCCGGCTGTTCGCGCTCGACTGGCATGATTGAGGACTTCGATGACCTACAAGAACAATGACCTCGCCCCTGTCGTCCTGATCGAGGGCGATGGGATCGGCCCCGAAATCTCGGAGGCCGTGGTGCGCATACTCGCCGCGGCCGACGCCGGCATCGACTGGATCCGCTGCGACGCCGGAGGCAGGGTCTTCGCCGGTGGCGACGCGAGCGGCCTGCCGCGGGCGACGATCGACGCCATCCGGCGCTGCGGCGTCGCGCTTAAGGCGCCGCTGGCGACGCCGATCGGCCATGGCGAGCGCAGCGCGAACGTCACGATAAGGGAAGAGTTCGAGACGTTCGCGTCGGTGCGCCCGGTCAGAACGTTGCCGGGAACGCAAACGAGCAGGGCGCGACCGGATATCGATCTGATCCTCGTCCGCGAGAATTTCGAGGACCTCTACATCGGCATCGAATATGATCTCGGCGACGGTGTCGTGACCTCGCTCAAGGTCAACTCGGCGGCGAACACGCGCAGGATATGCGAGACGGCATTCTTCATCGCGCGCTCGCAGAAGCGTCGCCGCGTGACGGGCATCTCGAAATCGAACATCCTGAAACTGAGCGACGGCATGTTCGACCGGATCTTCGACGAGGTCGCCGCACGCTATCCCGAGATAGAGAGCGACCGGTTGCTGGTGGATGCGTCCGCCTGCAAGCTCGTCACCGACCCGTCGCGGTTCGACGTGCTGGTCACCAGCAACCTGTACGGCGATATCCTGAGCGATCTGGTCGCCGGCCTGGGCGGCGGCCTCGGCGTCTGCGCGTCGATCAACCTCGGCGACGACGTCGCGATCTACGAGGCGGTGCACGGTTCCGCGCCGGACATCGCGGGGCGCGGCATCGCCAATCCGACCGCATTGCTGCGGGCGGCGCTCCTGATGCTCGACCACATCGGTCGCGCCGACGTGGCCGACCGCGTCGACGCCGCGCTGGAGGCGGTGCTGACGGGCGGCGAAACGCGCACCGCCGATCTCGGGCCGGGCGGCACGCAGGTCGGCACCGGCGGGTTCGCCGACGCGGTCATCGCAGCACTCTCCTCGGCCGGAGGAAGTGGATCGAGGCTTCGCTGGGTGCCCCCGAGCCCTGGGGACATTCCGGGCGAGAGCCGCCCGGCGGGGAACCTGCGCCGCCTGGTCCACGCCAAACTTGCGGCGGGCGTCTGATGCCGCCGCGCACCGTCATGTCTGCCATGTCGGGCCCCCGACGCTGAGGCGTCGTTCCACGGACAAGAGGAACTTGCAATGATCGTATCTGCTAACCCTGCGACCGGCGTCGCCATGTTGGAACTGCCGTTCCAGACGGCCGCGGAGGTCGACGCCGTGCTCGCGCGTGCCGCCGCGGCGCAGCGTGGATGGGCCGGCGAGCCGCCTTCGGTCCGCGCCGCCCTCCTCTCGCGCATGGCTGCCGTTCTCCGGGCGAACGCGGAGCGCTTCGCCGCACTCATCACCCAGGAGATGGGCAAGCCGATCGTGGAGGCGGAAGGCGAGATCGCCAAATGCGCGCTGACCTGCGACTATTACGCCGACAATGCCGAACGCATCCTCGCACCCGAGCGCGTCGAGACGTTCGCGCGCGAAAGCATGATCGTCGGCGACCCGCTTGGCGTGGTGCTTGCGATCATGCCCTGGAACTACCCGTTCTGGCAGACGATCCGGTGCCTCGTGCCCGCTCTGCTCGGCGGCAACGGCCTGATCCTCAAGCACGCGAACAACGTGCCACAATGCGCGCAGGCGACCGCCGAACTGATGCAGCTTGCGGACGCTCCCGTGGGCCTGTTCGGCCTGTTACTGATCGAGAATAGCAAGGTCGAGGCGGTCATTCGCGATCGCCGTATCGCGGCAGTCAGCCTCACCGGCTCCACCCAGGTCGGAAGCCTGGTGGGCGCGCAGGCCGCCAGCGAGCTCAAGCCGCACGTCCTTGAACTCGGCGGATCGGATCCGTTCATCGTCCTTGCCGACGCCGACGTCGAGCTCGCCGCCAAGGCCGCGGTCAAGGCGCGTTTCTCGAACACCGGCCAGAGTTGCATCGCGTCCAAGCGCTTCGTGGTCGTGCGCTCGGTCGCGGATCGTTTCGTCGAGGCATTCCTGGCGAACGTCGCCGCGATGACGGTCGGCGATCCGATGGACCGCGATCATGCCCTCGGCCCGATGGCGCGCGCCAATCTTCGCGACGAGCTGCATCGCCAGGTCGAGCGAACGATCGGGGAGGGCGGTACGCTGCTCGTCGGCGGTGGCATGATCGAGGGTCCCGGCAATTTCTACCGACCGACCGTGCTCGACGACGTCACCGAGGACATGACGGCTTTCCGGGAGGAGACCTTCGGCCCCGCCGCCGCGGTCGTGCGCGCGCGTGACGCGGAGGACGCCATCCGCCTCGCCAACCGGTCGGAGTTCGGCCTCGGCGCCTCCATCTGGACCCGGGATTTGGACGCCGCCAGGCATCACGTCCGGAGGATCGAGGCGGGCGCGGTGTTCGTCAACGCGCTCGTGGCGTCCGATCCGCGCATCCCGTTCGGCGGCATCAAACGCTCGGGCTACGGGCGCGAACTCGGCAAGCTCGGCGTGCACGCCTTCATGAATCTGAAGACCGTCTGGATCGGCTGATCGATCCCTTTTCAAGGAGTTTGAACATGGCCTCAGCCAATGCGAAGCCCGTCGTTCTGCAACTCGACAGCATCGATCCGAAGGATCGCGGCGGCGGCGTGCGGACCTTCCCCCTGGTCAGAGCCGGGATCGGCGCGACCGATTTCATCAACGGGATCACCGAGTTCGATCCCGATTGCGCGGTCCCGCTGCACTACCACAATTGCGACGAGAGCGTCGTGCTGCTCGAAGGCCAGGCGGTCGCCACGATCGCGGACGTCCAATACGACGTGCATCCGGGCGACACGACCTTCATCCCGGCAGGCGTCCCCCACTTCTTCAAGAACGCGTCGGAGACCGCGCGGATGCGCATCCTGTGGGTCTATGCCTCGACCGATGCCGACAGGACGATCGTCGCGACGGGAGATACGCGCCGGATCGACGAGGAGCATGGCGGACAATGACCGGTCCGGCAGCGCGACCCGCGGGCGATCGATCCTTGGCGAATGGCTTCAGCCTGTCCGCGCATCTGGGATATCTCTTCACCGAGCTGCCGTTCGAGGCCCGGTTCGCCGCCGCCGCCGCCGCGGGCTTCGCGTTCGTCGAGCATCCGTCGCCCTATGCCGTCTCAAGCGATCGCGTGCGGGCGCTCTGCGAGGGCAACGGACTGTCCGTCACGCAGATCGGGACCCCCGCCGGCACGCCCGGTGAGAAGGGAATAGCCGCGCTCGTCGGCCGCGAGGCGGAGTTCGCGGTGACGGTGGAAGAGGCCGTCCGCTACGCGCGTGCGATAGCGTGCCCGCTCATCCACCCCATGTCGGGCGTGCCGTCGGCGCATGTTTCGGAAGACCGCACTTGGGCCTGCTACCGCGCCAATATCGGATCGGCATGTGAGGCCGCAGCATCGCACGGCCTCGGGGTCATCATCGAGCCGATCGGCCCGGGATCGCTGCCGGGCTATTATATGAACCATCCCGATCTTGCGATGCGGGTGCTGGACGCGGTCGAGGCCCCGAACCTTTGGCTCTCGTTCGATGTGTTCCACGCCGCTCAGGCAGGCGTCGATCCGGTCGAGTTCACGACGCGCTATGGCCATCGCTTCGCCCATGTTCAGGTCGCCGACGCTCCCGGACGGCACGAACCCGGAACCGGTACGATCGACTTCGCATCCTTCTTCGATGCGCTGGAGGATGTTGGCTACGCAGGGCCGATCGGCCTCGAATATATCCCGGCGCGCAGTACCGTCGAAGGGATTGGCTGGCCGTCAGGCTATCCAGCGTTGGCACCGTTGGTAAACCGCACATCTGTACCGATGGGGAGAGCACGGTGATAACGGAAGTCGCCTCCATCACGATCAGGCCGGGAACGAATGCCGAGTTCGAGCGCGACGTCCGAAAGGCGGTCCCTCTCTTCGAACGCGCCGAGGGATGTATCGGCATGAGGTTGGAGCAGGTGATCGAGGATCGGTCGCAGTATCGCCTGATCGTCGGCTGGGAGAGCGTCGAGCATCATACCGGCATGTTCAGGCCGTCGACGGACTTCCAGCTCTGGAGAGATCTGATCTCACCGTGGATCGCCGCGCCGCCATCGGTCGAGCATAGCGAACTGGTCATCGGCGGCTTCGTTCGACCATCGGCCGAGCAGCAGCCGATGCTGGGAGCCTAACGGACTCGCCCGCAAGACCGCCACGGCGAAGAAGTCGCGCAGAATATCAGGAGAGATCGCTATGACCGGTGACGGACGATGATGGGTCGGCGCGCGTTCCTGTCCGGCACGGCCGCAGTGCTGTGCAGCGCGCGGGCAGCGGCAAGGCCGCCAGCGATGACCGGTCCGGTCGACACCCACGCCCACGTCTTCAGGCGCGACCTGCCGCTTGCCGACAGTCGTCGCTACACGATCACCTACGATGCGCTGCCGAGCGCCTACCTCGCCATGCTCGCCGGCAACGGCATGGCGCGCGG